>JBKPQH010000013.1:0-130212 GCA_046733935.1 Pseudomonadota bacterium | reverse complement strand
CCCCGCAAAGCCGGGGCTTCAGCTGGCGACCTCGGAAGAAATTCCGGTCGCGCTGGTCGAAGCAACGGCCGACGGCCTGACGGTCGTCAGGGGGTTCAACCTTTGAGAAGAATAGGAGTGAACCGATGTCGATTACCGTGGAGCGCAAGCAGGCGCTGATCAAGGAACATGCCCAAGGCAAGAGTGACACCGGCTCGCCGGAAGTCCAGGTCGCGATCCTGACCGAACGCATCCAGAACCTCACCCAGCATTTCAAGAGCCACGCGAAGGACAATCATAGCCGGCGCGGCCTGCTGATGCTCGTCAACAAGCGCCGCTCCCTGCTGGATTATCTCCGGCGCAAGGACGAGACGCGCTACACCGACCTGATCGCCAAACTCGGCCTCAGAAAGTAAATTCGGGAGCGGCCCCATTGCGGGCCGCTTCGCATATGTTCAGTCCCGCAATTCGGCGGGGCGTTCATGGGGCAGGAACGAACGCCCCGAACCGCAGCAGGCCGGCTAGCCTGCAATTGCTGAACCGGCTGGCATCCGGCCGCCGGGACTGAAGGACAAGAAAATGTTCAATACGAAAACTGTCGAAATCGAGTGGGGCAGTAAAACCCTCAAGCTCGAAACGGGCCGCGTTGCCCGCCAGGCCGACGGCGCAGTCATCGCGACGCTCGGTGAAACCGTGGTGCTGTGCGCAGTAACCGCCGCAAAATCGGTCAAGCCGGGTCAGGATTTCTTCCCGCTGACCGTCCACTACCAGGAGAAATTCTCCGCCGCGGGCCGGATCCCCGGGGGCTTCTTCAAGCGCGAGCGTGGAGCGACCGAGAAGGAGACGCTCACGTCGCGTCTTATCGACCGCCCAATCCGCCCGCTGTTCCCGGACGGCTTCTACAATGAAGTCCTCGTGATCGCGCAGGTACTGTCCTACGACGGCGAGAACGAGCCCGACATCCTCGCGATGGTCGCCGCGTCCGCTGCGCTTACGCTGAGCGGCGTGCCCTTCATGGGCCCGATCGGCGCCGCCCGCGTCGGCTTCTCGGCCGAGGGCGAATTCATCCTCAACCCGAGCCAGGCGCAGATCGCTGAAGGCCGCCTCGACCTGGTTGTTGCCGGCACCCGCGACGCGGTCATGATGGTCGAGTCGGAGGCCAAGGAGCTCTCCGAGGAGGAGATGCTCGGCGCCGTCATGTTCGCGCACAGCTCGATGCAGCCGGTGGTCGATGCGATCATCAAGCTCGCCGAGCAGGCCGCGAAGGAGCCTTGGGAGCTTGCGCCGTCGGCCGACAAGACCGCGATCAAGAAGCAGCTCAAGGACCTCATCGGCGCCGACATCGACGCCGCTTATCGCCTGACCAACAAGTCGGAGCGTTCGGCCGCCCTCAACTCGGCGCGCGAGAAGGCCGCTGCGGCCTTCGCCGAAGCCGACCCGCAGGAGCAGCTCGTCGCCGGCAAGCTGGTGAAGAGCCTCGAAGCGGACATCGTCCGCGGCGCGATCCTGAAGGAAGGCCGCCGCATTGATGGCCGCGATACCAAGACGGTTCGCCCCATCGAGGCCATTGCCGGCCTCCTTCCGCGCACCCACGGCTCGGCTTTGTTCACCCGCGGCGAGACCCAGGCGATCGTCACCACGACGCTGGGCACCAAGGAAGCCGAGCAGATGATCGATGGCCTGGAGGGCCTCTCCTACCAGCGCTTCATGCTGCACTATAACTTCCCGCCCTACTCGGTCGGCGAAGTCGGACGCTTCGGCGCTCCGGGTCGGCGTGAGGTCGGTCACGGCAAGCTCGCCTGGCGCGCGCTTCACCCCATGCTGCCGAGCGCGGAAGAGTTCCCGTATACGATCCGCGTCCTATCCGACATTACGGAGAGCAACGGCTCATCGTCGATGGCGACGGTTTGCGGCGGCTCGCTCGCCCTCATGGACGCCGGCGTTCCGCTGAAGCGTCCGGTCGCGGGCATCGCCATGGGCCTGATCCTCGAAGGCAAGGACTTCGCGGTGATCAGCGACATCCTCGGCGACGAGGATCACCTTGGCGACATGGACTTCAAGGTGGCCGGCACAAGTGAGGGCGTCACCTCGCTGCAGATGGACATCAAGGTCCGTGGAATCACCGAGGAGATCATGCGTACCGCCCTCGCCCAGGCGAAGGACGGCCGCGCCCACATCCTGGGTGAAATGGCCAAGGCTCTGGGCGAGACCCGCACCGAGCTGTCAGCCCACGCACCTCGCATCGAGACCATGTCGATCCCCAAGGACAAGATCCGCGAAGTGATCGGCACCGGCGGCAAGGTGATTCGCGAGATCGTCGCGACCACCGGCGCCAAGGTCGACATCGACGACGAGGGCGTGATCAAGATCGCGTCTTCGGACCTGTCGCAGATCGAGGCCGCCCGCAACTGGATCAAGGGCATCGTCGCGGAGCCGGAAGTCGGCACCATCTACACCGGCAAGGTGGCGAGCATCGTCGATTTCGGCGCGTTCGTGACCTTCATGCCCGGCAAGGACGGTCTGGTCCACGTCTCGGAGATCAAGAACGAGCGCGTCGAGAACGTCCGTGACGTCCTGAGCGAAGGCCAGGAGGTCAAGGTCAAGCTGCTCGAGGTCGACCAGCGCGGCAAGGTCCGCCTGTCGATGCGCCTCGTCGACCAGGAAACCGGCGAAGAGCTTCCCGACACCCGCCCGCCGCGCGAGCCGCGTGAAGGCGGCGATCGTGGCCCTCGCGGTGACCGTGGCGACCGCGGCCGGCATGGCCGTGGCGACCGCGGCCCGCGTCGTGATCGTGGCGAGCGTGGCGGACGCGATGATCGTGGTTCGCGCGGCGACCGCGGCCCTCGCCGTGAACGCGAAGGCGGGAACGACGAGGGACCGGCTCCCGAATTCGCCCCGGCGTTTCTCACGGGCGACGACGAGTAACCTTTAGTCAGCGTGCCGAAGCAAGGAAGGCCCCGCGAGCGATCGCGGGGCCTTTTTGCGCTATCCGCAAGCTACCTCGGTGATGACGTTTGACCTGGAGTCATAAAGGATCGTCATGCGCTTGGGATTGGCCTCGCCGAGCGCGCTGTTCGCGGGGAGGACGCGATATTCGCCGGCCTGGATTGCGCGCGCCTCGTCGAGGCCCTTGCCGACCAGATAGCCATAATATTTGGCGTCGCACGTCGTACGCGCTTCCCCAGCCGAAGCAATTTGTTGTGGCGCCTGAGCAGCTGCAGCGCTGGCGGCGAGCAACAGGCAAGCACCCGAAATCAAGAACCTCAACATCGCATTTCTCCCGCATTTCACGGCCGGCGAGTCTGGACCGGTGGAGAGAGATGACCACATGCGAGTGAGTGCGTTCAGCAGAACTCGACCGGCCGCTATGAGCTTGTCGGCGAGCCGCCGGAGCCGTCGACGAGCGGCCTGTGCTCGCCGACGAGCGGGCATGAGCTTGCGCGACAGCGCGGTCCGGCTGCGCTCGAACACTGTTCTGCGGTGCGGTATAAGACGGCCCGGGGGGCGTCATTTCGTCGCCTTGGGCAGCCGACGCTGGGCGCTACCCCGTCTTTTTCTTGCTCCAGATCAACAGTATAGGACGCTACTCAACACGGGGGCACATGATGCGTAGAATCTCACGCGTCTTTCTCGCATTTGGCATTCTTACCGTCGCGGCGGCTCCGCAGGTCCTCGCCCAGGGCGCGAAGAATTCGGCGCAGCTGCAGCTCGCGAGACAGGCTGAGAAACTAAAGCCCGGCGAATGGGTGCTGAAACCCGAGATCGCGCCGTCGGGGCCGGTGCTGGTGTATGTCGACCTGACCCGCCAGCGCGCCACCGTCTACCGCAACGGCGTTCGCATCGGCGTTTCCACCATCTCCTCGGGCAAGGACGGACACGAAACGCCGACGGGCGTTTTCACCATCCTCGAGAAGAATGTGGTTCACCATTCGAAGACCTATGACGACGCGCCAATGCCTTTCCAGCAGCGGCTTACGTGGATGGGAGTGGCCATGCATGCGGGCAATCTGCCGGGCTATCCCGCGAGCCACGGCTGCGTCCGGCTCCCAATGGAGTTCGCCAAGCGGCTGTTCACGGTCACTCCGATGGGCGGCACGGTGGTGATCGCCGGCGGCAACGAGGACCCGGTCAAGCGGCCCGCGGCCGGCGTGCTCGCGCCAGTCATGGCGGGAGTCACCAAGGTCCCTGCGATGCCCTTGTCGCCGGAGGGCCAGTTCACCTGGAAGCCGGAGCTTTCGCCTGGTGGTCCGGTATCGATCATCATCTCGACCAAGGACCAGCAGGTCGTCGTGCTGCGCAATGGCGTCGAGATCGGCCGCGCGCACGCGGTCGTCGCCCAGCAAACCGACCAGCCTCAGGTGATGACCCTGACCGGAGGCGCCAAGCCGCAGTGGATCTCGGTCGGTGTCTCCAATCTCACGGGCGAACCGGCCGAGATCATCTCGACCGAGCGGGTCGAGCAGATGCACCTGCCCGAAGCGTTCGTGAAAAATATGCGCTCGGTGATCCAGCCCGGCGCCACGGTCCTCGTCACCCAGGCCAGCGTCGACGCCAAATCGACCGGCGTTCAGCAGACCGTGATGGACGCCGGAGATGACGTCGCCAAGAAATGAACTGCTCGAGAATGAGGGCGATTGCGCGGTGTGAGGAGCGCCGCTAAGGAGCCGCTTCGCCGGTGCGGGGCTGTAGCTCAGATGGGAGAGCGCTGCAATCGCACTGCAGAGGTCAGGGGTTCGATTCCCCTCAGCTCCACCAGCGCTGGCGTCCACTGATCTCCACCCCGTTTCGCCTGTCCCATGAGGCCTTCGCCTCGCCGAATTGTTGCGGCGCAGCGTGGCTTTAACAGGAACGGCCCGGAGCCGCTGTTCGTTTTCTCTTCAGTATCCGGCCGGCGATTCCGCCGACCCAAACCGCTGGAGGAAGACATGGCATATGACCGGTACGACACGCGGAATGCGCCGCGTGATGAACGCTCCCGATGGTCGGACGACCGTTTCGAGAACCGCGAGCACGGCGGAGGCCGCGATGAACGCGGCTTCTTCGAACGGGCAGGCGACGAGGTCGCGTCCTGGTTCGGTGACGAGGAGGCCGAGCGTCGCCGCCGCGAAGACCGGACGAGGGACGAGCGCCAAGGCGGCTTCAGTTCCCGCGACCGAGGTTTCAGCGGACGTGATTATGGCCACGGCTTCGACCGTGACCGTGACCGCGACCGCAATCGCGACTTTTACCAGACCCGCGGAATGAACGAGCGCGGCGGCTGGAGCGAAAGCGATTACAATCCGTCCTGGCGCAGCGAGATGTCCGGCGGCCGCTATCGCGACTTTGATCGCGATCGTGACCGCGACCGCGACCGCGACCGCGGCTATCGTCCGATGACCGGCGATTACGGCCGCGGCAGGGAGCATGAGTCCGAGCAATTCTTCGCCGCTAGCGGCGTCGGCCGCGGCGAACGCGGGTTCGGCGATTACGATCGGTTCGAGCGCGACCGCTCGGACAGCGAATGGGGCCGCGACCCCTATCGCCGGACCAGCCGAGCCGGTACGTCGGACTGGTCCGACCGCTCGCGGCACGAAGATCCGCACTACAGCTCTTGGCGGCAGCGCCACATGAGCGAGCTCGACCGCGACTATGACGACTTCCGGCGCGAGCACCAGTCGCGCTTCGAGGACGATTTCGCGGGCTGGCGCGAACGGCGTCAGCAGAAGCGCGGTCTTCTCGGCCAGATCCGCGAGCATATGGAAGTGATCGGCAACGACAAGAAGCATGTCGGAACCGTCGACAAGATCGCCGGCGACCGAGTCATCCTGACCAAGTCGGATCCGGACAGCGGCGGCGCACACCATTCGCTGAGCTGCTCGGACATCGACAAGGTCGAAGGCGACAAAGTGATCCTCGATTGCTCGGCCGAGAAGGCGCGCGAGCGCTGGCGCGACGAAAGCCGCAGCCGTGCGTTGTTCGAGCGCGACGATCAGGGCGAGATGGGCCCGCGCATGCTCGATCGCAGCTTCGAAGGCACCTACCGCCGCTGAGGCGTTAGACAGCTGAGCCTCTCCCCAGAGGGGCCGAATGGAGACCCGGCGGTGCCGTCCCCTTCACCGCCGGGTCTTTGGTTGTTGCTTCCCCTTCGTGGCAGGGAGGGGTTAGGGGTGGGCTGAACGTACGAGAGCTCGCTTCGCTCGTACCCACCCCCGGCCCCTCCCTTTCAGCGAGGGGAGAAGGAGACTGCGATGGCCCGCGCCTGGCACCTCAAGAGCCGCCCCCAAGGCACACCGACGGACGATAATTTCGAGCTGAAGGAGCTCGAGCTCCCGCCGCTCAGCGACGGCACCATCCGAGTGCGCAACCGCTGGCTTTCCGTCGATCCGTACATGCGCGGGCGAATGAACGACGTGAAGAGCTACGTTCCCCCGTTCCAGGTCGGCGAACCGATGGACGGCGGAGCGATCGGCGAAGTGGTCGAGAGCAAGGCCGAAGGATTCCAGCCGGGCGAGCTTGTGCAGCACATGTCCGGCTGGCGGGACGAAGCGGTCGTGGCGGCGCGGACGGCGAACAAGCTGCCGAGCCTCGGCGCCCCTCCCGAGCAGTTCCTCGGAGTGCTCGGAGTGACGGGCATGACCGCATATTTCGGGCTGCTGGATGCCGCGTCGGCCAAGGAAGGCGATATCGTGTTCGTCTCTGCCGCGGCGGGGGCAGTCGGAAGCGTCGTCGTGCAGGTCGCCAAGGCCAGGGGCATGACGGTCATCGGTTCGGCCGGCGGCCCGGAAAAATGTGAATTCGTCCGCTCGCTCGGCGCCGATCACGTCATCGATTACAAGGCAGGACCGGTTCTCAAGTCGCTTGCAGCGGCCACTCCGGACGGCGTCGACGTCTACTTCGACAATGTCGGCGGCGACCATCTCGATGCAGCCTTCGCGTTGGCGCGCAACAACGCGCGGTTCGCGATTTGCGGAATGATCGAGGGCTACAACAAGGCGGAGCCTCAGGCCTATCGCTTCATCATGCGGATCATCGCCGCGCGCATCCGTCTCAGGGGCTTCATCGTCTTCGACTATTTTCCGCGCATGGCCGAGTTCTACGCCGAGATGGGCCCGTGGCTCGCAACCGGCGCCGTCAAGTCGCGCGAGACCATCGTCGAAGGCCTGGAGAAGATGCCTGAGGCCTTCCTCGGCCTGTTCAAGGGCGAGAACACCGGGAAAATGCTGATCAAGCTCTAATACCGGCAGGCGTTCGGGTCGCCGCTCTGGTAGCCCCGCTGAAGCGCCGCCATGCGCTCGGCCGACGTGCCGTGCGTGAAGCTGTCCGGGACCACGACTCCCTGCGACTGCTTCTGGAGCGTATCGTCGCCGATCGCTTCGGCCGCACGCATGCCTTCCTCGAAGTCCCCTTGCTCCATCACGGGTTGGCCCTGAGGATTTTTGGCATTCTTGGCCCAAACGCCGGCGTAGCAATCCGCCTGCAGCTCCACCTTCACCTGGATGGCATTGCCTTCGGTCTCGCTGGAACGCGCTTGCAGGTTATGGGCCTGGTCGAGGGTACCCAGCAGGTCCTGCACGTGATGGCCGACTTCGTGCGCGATCACATAGGCCTGGGCGAAATCGCCTGGCGCCTGGAAGCGCTGCGAGAGTTCGTTGAAGAACTCGGTGTCGAGATAGATCTTCTTGTCGGTCGGACAGTAGAACGGGCCCATGGCCGACTGCGCGGCACCGCAGCCTGACCGATAGGCCTGCGAATAGGCCACGAGAGTGGTCGGGGTGTACCGGCCGTTGAGCAGCTGTTTCCAGACGTCTTCGGTCGAAGCGAGCACCTGCCGAACGAAACGGCCGGTGTTCGGATCGAGTGTGCTTTGACCCGCCGGTGCGCTCTGCTGCGACGACGGGGCAAGGCTGCCTCCTCCCCCTCCTCCGCCGCCCAGGCCGCCGAGCGAGCTCAGGAGAAAATAGCCGATCACCAGGATGATGACGCCGCCTATCCCGAAACGGCTGGCGATCAACGGCAACAGGCAGCCGAGAGCATTTCCACCACCGCCGCCGAAGCCAAGGCCGCTGCGGCCCGTCACGTCCTCGAAATTGCTGCTTTCGCGCTCGTCGCCGAACCGCATGCCGCTCTCCTCTGTCGCCGGTCCAATGCGTGAGGTTCGTTACGGTTGCAAATACGCCTTCGCCGCGCCTAGCGCCCCGGCAACGGAGGACTTCATGATTCTAGAAGATAAAGTCGCGCTGGTGACCGGTTCCACGTCTGGCATTGGCCTCGCGATCGCAAAGGCGCTCGCGGCCGAAGGGGCGAAACTGATGATCAACGGCTTCGGCAATCCCGCCGAAATCGAACGCGAATGCGGCGAGCTTGGAGCCATTCACGACGGCGCGGACCTGTCGGACGCTGCGGCGATCGACCAGATGATGAAGCGGTGCGCGGACGAGCTCGGCGGGCCAGATATTCTGGTCAACAATGCGGGAATCCAGCACGTCTCGCCGGTCCAGGATTTTCCGCCCGAGAAATGGGAGGCGATCATCGCGATCAACCTGTCGGCCGTGTTCCACACGAGCCGGCTTGCGATTCCTGCAATGAAGGAAAAAAGTTGGGGCCGGATCATCAACACCGCCAGCGCGCACAGCCTGGTCGCATCACCCAACAAGTCTGCCTATGTCGCCGCGAAGCACGGCGTCGCCGGCTTCACCAAGTCGGTCGCGTTGGAAACGGCGCAGAGCGGCATCACAATCAACTGCATCTCTCCGGGATACGTCTGGACGCCGTTGGTGGAGCAGCAGATCCCCGACACGATGAAGGCGCGGAACCTGACGCGCGAGCAGGTCATGAACGACGTTCTCCTCGCTGCGCAGCCGACGAAGCGCTTCGTCACTCCAGAGGAAGTGGCGGCCTTGGCCCTTTTCCTCTGCCGCGAGGAAGCGCGGTCGATCACGGGCGCCAATCTGAGCATCGACGGCGGGTGGACTGCCGCCTAAGCTGCGGGCCGATGCGCATGCCCCTGCTTATCGCCTCCATCCTTGCCTGCTCCGCCTGCAGCGTCGTCCGGCAACCGGCAGGGATGATCGCGGTATGGACCACCAATTGGCGCCAGGTCGCGACACCCGACGACCGCGAACGCCTGCGCGACTGGCGATCCACGCTCACCGGCGCGATTGAGGCCGCTCGCAAGTCCGGTCACGGCGCAGAAATCGACCGCGAGGGCGCCCTGCTCCATCCCGACGCAGCGCTTGCCAACGGCGCGATTCCGAACGGCACGTACCGCTGTCGCGTGATCAAGCTGGGCGCCAAGGCTCCGGGAAACCTGGATTACGTCGTTTATCCTGGCTTCGCCTGCCAGCTGCGGCCGACGCACCAGATCCAGCGTCTGGACAAGCTCAGCGGCTCGCAGCGCTATGCGGGCGTGGTCTTCCCAAACGATGCCGTGCGGGAGGTCTTCCTCGGCACCCTGGTGCTGGGGGATGAGAACCGCGCGCTCCAGTACGGGCAGGACGAAACGCGCGACGTCGCAGGGTATATCGAGCGCATCGGACCCAACCGCTGGCGGCTCATCATGCCAAAGCCCCATTTTGAATCCCAGCTCGACGTGATGGAGCTGGTCCCACCGAGTACCGGAGCGCGTCCATGAAGAAACTGCTACTGCTTGCCGCCGCCGCAATGACCGTCACCACCCCTGCTGCCGCTTCGGGCCTGTCGGACGCGATCCGCGCCGACATGCCGCAGCTGATGACTCTCTACCGCGATCTCCACGCGAACCCCGAGCTGTCGATGCAGGAGGTTCGCACGCCCGCCAAGCTCGCCGGCGAAATGCGCAAGCTGGGCTTCGACGTGACCGAGCACGTCGGCAAGACCGGGGTCGTCGCCGTGATGAAGAACGGTCCTGGCCCGGTGCTCCTCATCCGCGCCGACATGGATGCGCTGCCGGTCAAAGAACAGACCGGCCTGCCCTTCGCGTCGAAGGTCATGGGCAAGCTGCCCGACGGAACGGAGACTCCCGTCATGCACGCCTGCGGTCACGACACGCACGTGACGACGTGGCTCGGCACCGCGCGACGCCTGGCGGCGATGAAGGGTCAATGGTCCGGTACGGTCGTCATGGTCCTGCAGCCGGGCGAAGAGCTGGTCATGGGCGCGAAGGCGATGCTCGAGGACGGGCTTTTCACGCGCTTTCCCAAACCCGATTACCTGCTCGCCTTTCATGACAGCGCGCAGCTCCCCGCCGGAGTCATCGGCGTTCCGACCGGCTACGCGCTTGCGAACGTCGATACGGTCAACATCCATGTGAAGGGGCTAGGCGGCCACGGAGCATCGCCGCACACCACGAGGGACCCAATCATCCTCGCCTCGAAGATCGTCATGTCGCTGCAGACGTTGGTCAGCCGCGAGAACAATCCGCTCGAGCCTGCCGTCGTGACCGTCGGTAGCTTCCATGCGGGGAGCAAGAGCAACATCATTCCGGACCACGCGGATCTCGCGCTGACCGTGCGCAGCTACTCGCCGGAAACGCGCAAGCTTCTGCTGGAGGGGATCAAGCGGATCGCGCGCGGCGAAGCGATTGCGTCCGGCGTGCCGGATAATCTGATGCCGATCGTAGAAATCGAGCAACCGTCCGCCGATGCCACCTTCAACACTTCGCCCTTCTCCGAGCGGCTGCGTGGCCTGTTCGCAAGCCACTTCGGCGCCGACCGCGTGACGGAGCCGAAGCCGATCATGGCGGCCGAGGACTTCAGCCGTTACTGGCTCGCCGACAAGACCAAGCAGAGCACCATCTTCTGGGTTGGCGGCGTGCCCAAGGCGAAATGGGATGCAGCAGCCGGCGACATCAACAAGCTGCCGTCGCTTCACAGCCCCTTCTGGGCGCCGGAGGCCGAAACAGTGATCTCGACCGCGACGGAAGCGATGACGGTGGCCGCGCTCGACATCCTGAAGAAGGGCTAGGCGGGGGCGGCTTCCGTCTTGGCGCTGGCTTCGTCCAGACGCGCGAGCTGGTCGTCGGTAAGCTTCAGCTCCATCGCCGCGGTAAGCTCGTTCAACTGCTCGACGCTAGTCGCGCTGGCGATGGGCGCCACAATGGTCGGTTGGGCCATGAGCCAGACTAATGAAATGGTCGCAAGCGCTGCACCGGTCTCGTCAGCAATTTCGTCGAGCGCCTCCAGGACACGCACGCCCTTGTCTTGAAGATAACCGGCGACGCGCTGACCGCGGGGGCTTTTGCCGAGATCGGCCTTGCTTCGGTACTTGCCCGTGAGGAAGCCGTTCGCGAGGCCGTAATAAGGGAAGACGCCAAGACCATGCCGCTGTGCGGCCGGACGCAGCTCCGCCTCGAACGGATCGCGCTCGACGAGATTGTACTTCGGCTGCAAAGCGACCGGAGTCGTGATTCCGAGGCGCTCGGCCGTCTGGAACGCCTCGTCGATCCGCGCTGCGCTGAAGTTCGACAGCCCGATGGCGCGGATCTTGGCTTCTTCGCGAAGCCGCTGAAAGGCCTCCAGCGACTGCTCGAGCGGTGTCTTGGGATCGTCCCTGTGCTGGTAATAAAGATCGATGCGTTCGATCCCGAGACGTCGCAGAGAATCGTCGCACGCTCTGGCGATGACATTGGGGTGAAGCACAGTCTCGTACTCGCCATCGACGATCTGGCCGTCCAGCATCCCCACCTTGGTGGCGATGATCACCTTGTCGCGTTTCTTCGGATCGCGCTTCAGCCAGCGGCCGATCACGCTTTCGCTCTCGCCGCCGCGGTGACCCGGCACCCAGGCTGAATAGACGTCGGCCGTATCGATCATGTTGCCGCCCGCATCGACGAACGCGTCGAGCACAGCGAAGCTGGTTTTCTCGTCGGCAGTCCAGTCGAAGACGTTTCCGCCGAGCGCGAGCGGCGCGACCTCGATCGTGCTGTCACCGATGCGCCGTTTGCCGACCATAACGTCTCTCCTGACCGCGGCTTTCCTAAAGCGCGAACTGCAGAAGCGTTCACCACTTCTTTGTAAAATTTAGCGACACCTCACCACATGTCGGCGAATTTGACACTCCCGAGAGCAAAGCGGGCAGCGTGCACACGTTGATCACTTTCTGGAGTCACGCGCTCGCCGCGATGCTGTTCGCTTCGCTGCTGATCTGGCGGCTGGGCGACGTCTCGCGCCAGCCGGGGCAACGCCTGCTGCTCGCCGCCTTTGCCATGACCGCCTGCTGGGCCTGGCTCGAAGCGGTCCTGCCGGAACAGGCGCTGGCGAGGTTCGCCGAAAGCGCGCGCAACCTCGTCTGGATCGGACTTCTCTACGTCCTGTCCTCGGCGCGCGACGAGCGTCAGCACGGCGTGCGGCTGGTGTATGGCGCAATCGGAGCGGTCATCGGCTTCCAGCTGGCCGCCGACGCATTGACGGTTATCACGCCCAGCGCTGCGCTCGCACAGACGAGCCTCATCCTGCGCATTACCACGGCTGCTGGCGCGCTCGTCCTCGTGCACAATTTTTACGGTCAGGCGGCGCCGGCGAGCCGCTCGCACATCCGCCTGGCGATGCTCGGCCTCGCCTGGATGTGGGGCTATGACCTGAACCATTATACCGTTTCGTACATCGGCTCGCCGACCGCGCCGGCGCTGTCGCAGTGGCGCGGCGTAGCGGTCGCACTCTCCGCACCTCTGTTCGCTCTTGGCGCGCGTCACGATCAGGGATGGCGCTTCAGGCTGTCGCGCGCCGCGACCTTCCAGTCGCTCTCGCTGCTCGCGATCTGCGCTTATTTCGCACTGATGGCGATCGTCGCCACGGCTCTTCGCGGCACTGGCGTCGACTGGTCGGCAACGATCATGATCGGCGTGCTCGCGGTGATGACCGTCGGAGCGATGGTCCTGCTGCCAAGCGCACGCGCGCGCGGTTGGGTCAAGGTGAAGGTCACCAAACACCTGTTCGAGCACCGTTACGACTATCGCACCGAGTGGCTGCGCTTCACCGAGACGTTGGGGCACGCGGGGCCGGACGCAGCGCCACTTGGCGAGCGGATCGTCAAAGCTTTTGCCGACATCGTCGATGCCCCAGGTGGACTGCTGCTCGTCAATGAAGGCCAGGCGCTTGCCATCGCCGCGAACTGGAACTGGCCTTCGGAAAATCCGCACGCGGATCAGCTGCAGGACACGGCCGACTTCTGGAGCGGCGTCGAAAGCGCGGGACGCACCCTCGAGGTCGATGCGCTTCGCGAAGGCTGGGCCAGAAGCGAGGACAGACGGATTCCCGTTCCCGCCTGCATCCTGAACGACCCGCACGCGTGGGCCGTGACTCCGCTCATACACCACGACCGTCTGCTGGGCATCGTGGTGCTCGCGGCGCCGGAATACCGCCGACCGCTCGACTGGGAGGATTTCGACCTGCTGCGTACCGCAGGCCGTCAGGCCGCGAGCTCGCTCGCCGAGGCGCTCGGCCAGGAAGCCTTGTCGAATGCGCAAAGGTTCGAGGATTTCAACCGTCGCTTCGCCTTCATCCTGCACGACGTGAAGAACCTCGTCAGCCAGTTGTCGCTGGTTGCTCGCAATGCGGAGCGGCACGCGGACAATCCCGACTTCCGCGCGGACATGGTCGCGACGCTCAAGAGCTCGGTGGGCAAGATGAACGAGCTCCTCGCCCGCCTGTCGCCCCGCTCCGGAGCGCGCGTGCAGCGCGTCGAGGCGCAGCCGCTTCGGCCGCTGCTGGCCAACGCGATCGCCGCAAAGCGGGGCGAGCATGAAGTGCGGTTGATCGGGGATGCCGGCCTCTGGGCCGAGGTGGACGGGCCGGCGCTCGAGCAGGCCCTGGGGCACCTGATCCAGAATGCCGTGGACGCATGCTCGGCGAACGTCCCGCTCACGGTTCGGGTGGCGTCCGCCTCCGGATCGGTGAGTGTGGCCATTGCAGACAAGGGCGTCGGGATGGACTCCGACTTCATCCGCAATCGGCTGTTCCAGCCCTTCTCGTCGAGCAAGCCCGGCGGCTTCGGCATCGGCGCATTTGAGGCGCGTTCGCTGATTACCGCCATGGGCGGCCGCCTGACGGTCGATAGCACGCCCGGAAAAGGCACCGTTTTCACCGTCACCTTGCCTGCCGCCGAAGCGGCGGCTGAACCCGTACGGAAACGCGCATGAGCAACCAGAGCGAACTTCCGGTCCTGCTCGTCGTCGAGGACGACGAGGGCCTGCAGCGCCAGCTGAAATGGGCCTACGAAGGCTATCAGGTCGTATGTGCCGGGGACCGTGCAAGCGCCGTCGAGGCGATGCGTGCGCACGAGCCGTCGGTGGTCACGCTCGATCTCGGCCTGCCGCCCGATCCGGACGGGGTCGAGGAAGGGTTTGCGACCCTGGCGGAGATCCTTCGGCTCAAGCCGGACACCAAGGTCATCGTCGCGACGGGTCACGGCGCGAGGGAAAGCGCACTGAAGGCCATCGGGATGGGCGCCTACGACTTCTACAAGAAGCCGGTCGACATCGATGAGCTCGGCCTGATCGTCGCACGAGCTTTTCACCTCCACGAAATCGAGGAGGAGAATCGGAGGCTCGAGGGAGGCTCGGCGACGACGGTGCTGGGCTCGATCGTTACTGCGGCACCCGAGATGCTGAAGGTCGGCAAGACGATCGAGCGCGTCGCATCTGCCGACGTTTCCGTCATGCTCCTCGGCGCCAGCGGCACTGGCAAGGAACTGCTCGCGCGCGCCGTGCACGAGAAGAGCGGCCGCAAGGGCGACTTCATCGCCATCAACTGCGCCGCCATTCCGGAGAACCTGCTGGAAGCCGAGCTGTTCGGGTACGAACGCGGCGCCTTCACGGGCGCGGTCAAGTCGAACGTCGGCAAGATCGAGATGGCGCAGGGCGGAACGCTTTTCCTCGACGAGGTCGGCGACATCCCGCTTCCGCTCCAGGTCAAGCTGCTGCGTTTCCTCCAAGAGCGGGTGATCGAGCGGATCGGCGGGCGGCAGCCGATCTCGGTCGACACCCGCATCGTCTGCGCGACCCACCAGGACCTCGAAGCAATGATCGCCGACGGCCGCTTTCGTGAGGATCTTTACTACCGCCTCGCCGAGATCGTCGTGAAAATCCCCTCGCTCGCCGAGCGTTCCGGCGACGCAGTCCTGCTTGCCCGCCATTTCGTCAATCGCTTCAGCCGCGAGCTCAATCCGGGCGTCCAGGCACTGTCGCCGGACGCCGTCACGGCGATCGACGAGTATGGCTGGCCGGGCAACGTCCGCGAGCTCGAGAATCGGATTAAACGGGCCGTCATCATGGCCGACGGGAAGAACGTCACGACCGCCGACCTCGACTTGTCGGCAAGCGCCGAGGACGAGCCACAGCCGATCAATCTTCGGGCCGCGCGCGAAGTCGCCGACCGGAAGGCCATCCGTCAAGCGATGAGCCGCACCGACAACAATATCTCCGGCGCCGCGAAGCTGCTCGGAGTCAGCCGACCGACACTCTACGACCTGCTGAAGCAATATCGTCTGCAAGCGTAAGCCATTCTTCGACAAAGGGATTTGCGGCCCGTGATCGCGGCGCTAAGGCGATGCGCATCCTTCCCAAATCGCGAGATTATTCATGGACCGCCGCTCGTTCCTTGCCAGCTCCGCCACCGTCGCCCTCCTCCCGCTCGTTGAAGCGCCGGCCATCGCCGCGACCGGCAGCGGCGATGCCCGGCTGAATGCCCAGTTCGAGGCGATCTTTCAGGAGCGCCTGCGCAACTCGCCGGAGCTCGCGAGCTCGCTGGGACTCGACAAGGGTGCGAACGCTTCCCTCAAGTCGAAGCTCGACACGGATCCTGTAGCCGTCCAACGCTCCAAGAGCCTTGCGCGCAATCGTCGCGGCATTGCCCAGCTGAATGCGATCAGCCCGGCGACCTTGTCTAAAGCCGGAAAGCTCAACCGGGAGGTCGTGCTGTACTCGCTGCAGACCAACACGGTCGCGCCGAGCCGCTGGAACATCGATTCCGCGCAGCGCCCCTATCCGATCACGCAGCAGGGCGGCGCCTATTTCGACACGCCCGATTTTCTCAACACCTCGCACACGATCGACGATCGCGCCGATGCCGAAGACTATCTGTCGCGTCTGCAGCAATTCGCGACCGTGCTCGACAATGACACGGCCGAACAGCGGACGCAGGCAGCGCGGGGTTTTCTCGCGCCGATGTGGTCCATCGACCTGTCGCTGGGGCAGATGCGCAAGCTCCGCGACGTGCCGGCCGAGAAGAGCTCGATGGTCGACTCGATCGTCAAGCGGACGGTCGCAAAGAACATCGCCGGCGACTGGCAGCGGCGCGCCACCGGCATCGTTGCAAATGCGGTATATCCTGCACTCGACCGTCAGATTGCCGCAATGGAGAAGCTGCGGCCGACGACGCGGCCGGGCGATGGAGCGTGGCGCCTTCCGGACGGCGAAGCCATTTACGCCGAAGCGTTACGCGAGGCGACGACCACCAACTTCTCGCCCACGGAGGTTCACCAGATGGGCCTCACCCAAGTGGCGGAGATCAGTGCTGAGCTCGACAAGATCCTGAAGAGCCAGGGCTACACACAGGGGAGCGTCGGCGAACGGCTTGCGGCGCTCAACCATACACCATCCGAGCTGTATCCGGACACGGATGCGGGCCGCGCGGACCTCCTCGCCAGCCTCAACGCCGGAGTGAAGGACATGTACACGCGCCTGCCGCGCGCATTCGCCACGCTCCCGAACCAGCCGCTCGAGATCCGCCGCGTTCCGCCGGAAATCCAGGACGGCGCCTCGAATGGCTATTATCGCCGGGCGGCGCTCGATGGTTCGCGGCCCGCGATCTATTTCATCAATTTGAAAGACCTCGGCGACTGGCCAAAATACACGCTGCCGACGCTGAGCTATCACGAGGGCGTGCCGGGGCACCACCTGCAGATTAGCATCTCCCAGGAATCGAAGGACATTCCGACAATGCGCAAGCTCGGCTTCTTCTCGGCTTATTCGGAAGGCTGGGCGCTTTATGCGGAGCAGGTCGCGGACGAGCTCGGAGTCTATGCCGACAATCCGCTCGGACGCGCCGGATTCCTGCAGTCCTTCCTGTTCCGCGCCGCGCGGCTTGTCGTGGACACGGGACTACACACGAAGCGCTGGAGTCGCGAGCAGGCCACCGATTACATGGTTCAGACGACCGGCTTCGCGCGGCCGCGCTCCCAGCGGGAGGTCGAGCGTTATTGCACGATGATCGGCCAGGCGTGCAGCTACAAGGTCGGCCATACCGCCTGGACGCGCGCGCGAACCGAAGCGGAGAAGACGCTCGGCGCAAAGTTCGACATCAAGCAGTTCCACGAAATCCTGCGCGAAGGTGCGATGCCGCTTTCGATCCTGGAGCGGCGCATTCGGGAGCGTACGAAGGCGGTCGCCTAGCGACGGCGAAGCGGGCCAGCCGTCAGCGCGCGAGCGCCTCGGCCATTTCGGCAACCTCCAGCCAGCGCAGCTCCGCCGCCTCGATGTCGGCGCGGTGGCGGGCGATGCGTTCGGTGAGCTCCGCGAACCGATCTGGGTCGCGCGTGTAGAGGTCCGGATCGGATAAAAGCTGCTCGTCGGCTACGATCGACGTTTCGAGACGCTCGATCTCGGCCGGGAGCCGGTCGTAATCGCGCTGATCCTTGTAAGACAGCTTGGCCGATGATGGCTTCGGCCTGGCCCCTGCTTCGGCTCGCACCCCGGTTCTGGGCAGCACCTGCTTGCGATGTTCCTGGTAGCGCTGGCGAACCCAATCCTCATATCCGCCGGCCACGACGTCGACCTTGCCCGATCCGTCGAGGCCGAGCGTGATCGTCACCGTGCGATCGAGGAAGTCGCGGTCGTGGCTTACGATGAGGACGGTGCCCTCATAATCGGCGATCACCTCCTGCAGCAGATCGAGCGTTTCGAGATCGAGATCGTTGGTGGGCTCGTCGAGCACGAGGAGGTTCGCGTGGCGCGCGAACTCGCGGGCCAGAAGGAGCCGCGACCGTTCGCCGCCCGACAATGACCCGATCGGCGCGTCGGCGATCGCCGGATCGAACAGGAATTCCTTCAGATAGCCCTTGATGTGCTTCTTGTGGCCGCGAACCTCGATCCAGTCGCCGCCATTGGCGAGCACGTCCTTCACCCGGTTCTGGGGCTCCATCAGTTTGCGCTGCTGGTCGATCACGATGCCGGAGAGAGTCTTCGCCTGAGTGACCGTACCTCTGTCCGGCGGAAGCTCGCCCGTGAGCAGCTTGAGCAACGTCGTCTTGCCGGCGCCATTGGGCCCGACAATGCCGATCCGGTCACCGCGCTGTACGCGCAAAGAGAATTCCCGAATGATCGCGCGATCGCCGAAGCTCTTCGACACCTGCTCCGCATCGATGACGGTCTTCGACCGCACGTCATCCTTTGCGAGCGCGAGCTTTGCCGCTCCCGCTGTGCCGAGCATCGCTGCCCGCTGCGCGCGCATTTCGTGGAGCTTGGCGAGGCGGCCTTGATTGCGCCGCCGGCGCGCGGTCACGCCACGCTGGAGCCAGTGCAGCTCGATCTTCAGCTTGGCGTCGAGCTTCTCGGCCGCGCGTGCTTCTTCCTCATAGACGCGCTCGGTCCAGGCCTCGAAACCACCAAAACCGATTTCCGCGCGCCGCAGCTGGCCGCGGTCGAGCCACAAGGTGCTGCGCGTCAGTCTCGTCAGAAAGGTCCGGTCGTGGCTGATCGCAATGAAGGCGCCGGTGAAGCGCTTCAGCCAGTCCTCCAGCCACTCGATCGCACCGAGGTCGAGATGGTTGGTCGGCTCGTCGAGGAGCAGCACATCGGGGTTCTGCGCCAGAGCGCGCGTGATCGCCGCACGGCGCCGCTCGCCTCCGCTCGCAGTCGCAACCGGTCGCGATAACTCGATGCCGAGTTGATCGGCGACTGCCGCAGCTTCGTGCGGCTGCGGAGCGTCCGACCCGTGCAACACCCACGCCTCGAGCGTATCGAAACCCGTCATGTCCGGATCCTGCTCCAGCAGGACAACTTGCGTGCCGGAAACGATCGTGCGCTTTCCCTCGTCAGGATCGACGAGGTCGGCCAAACATTTGAGCAAGGTCGTTTTGCCCGCGCCGTTACGGCCGATCAGCGCAAGCCGGTCGCGCTCTCCGACGTACAGATCGAGACCCCGGAACAGCCAGCCTTCACCCTGGACGAGTCCAAGCGCTTCGTAAGAGAGGATCGGCGCTGCCATCGCCGCGCCCTAACCAATGCTACCCCGCGCGGGGAAGTGTGGCGTTCCAGCCACTGGTGTGACCCTGAACGGCACGATGCAGCGCTATTCATAGGCTATTCAATGCGTGATGTTAGAAGCAGCACAAACGAGAGTCGTGTAGATGGCTTTTCTGCGTGCCCTTCTTATTGCCGCGCTCGGCGTGGGCATCTTCAGTGCTCCGGCGCTGGCCGATCCGCCGCGCGATGCGAAGCGGGCGTTCCAGAACATGCGCCAGGGCCGTTCGATGCCCCTTCCCCAGCTCGAACGGCGCGTGCTTCCGTCGATGGGCGGTGCGGATTACCTCGGGCCGGAACTGAACGGCGATTCCTATCGCTTCAAATTCATTCAGAACGGCCGCGTGATCTGGGTCGATGTCGATGGGCAGGGCCGCATCATCCGCCGTTCGAAGGACCGTTGATCCTCGGGCGCCCAATTGACTTTTGTTCACAGACTCCCAGTTGTTCCGGATAAGCAACTTCTCGCCGCAAGACGGGTTGACGGCGAAGATGAACAGGTCCGGGGAATTTCAATGCGTGTTCTGATCGTCGAAGACGAACCCAATCTCGGCCGCCAGCTGCGCTCGACTCTCGAGGGCGCGGGCTACGCCGTCGACCTCGCGACCGACGGCGAGGACGGCCATTACCTCGGCTCGACCGAAAGCTATGACGCCGTGATTCTCGATCTCGGCCTGCCCGAGATCGACGGCCTCACCGTGCTCGACCGCTGGCGCAAGGAGGGCCGCAAGATGCCGGTGCTCGTGCTCACGGCTCGCGACAGCTGGTCGGACAAGGTGGCGGGTCTCGATGCGGGCGCAGACGATTATCTCGCAAAGCCCTTCCAGACGGAGGAGCTGATCGCTCGGCTTCGGGCGCTGATCCGCCGCTCATCCGGTAATGCAAGCAGCGAACTCAACGCGGGCGACATTCGGCTCGACACGCGTTCCGGAAAGGTCACCAAGGCAGGCGAGCCGGTGAAGCTCACCGCCCAGGAGTATAAGCTCCTCTCCTACCTGATGCACCACAAGGGCAAGGTGGTGAGCAGGACGGAGCTTATCGAACATATCTACGACCAGGACTTCGATCGTGATTCGAACACGATCGAGGTGTTCGTCACGCGCATTCGTAAGAAGCTCGGCCCTGACGTGATCACCACGATCCGCGGCCTCGGCTATTCGCTGGAGGAACCTCAGGCTTGAACGTCGAGGCCCCCGCGGCTCCCGCCGCGGCGGCGGACGAGCGCGCCAGCCGAAGGTCGCTGAGCGAGCGCCGTCGCACCGGCTCGCTCACGCGGCGAATGATCGTCGTCGCAGCTGCCTGGATCGGGGCGCTGTTGCTGATTGGCGGCTTCGCGCTCGATCGCGTCCTGTCCAAGTCGATCCAGGACCAGTTCAGCAACCAGCTCGTCTTTCTTCTCAACTCGATGGTCTACGCGTCCGAGATCGGTCCGGACGGAGAAGTCCGGTTCAATCGGCCGCCGGCAGACCAGCGCTTCATTCAGCCCTATTCCGGGCTCTATTTCCAAATCAGCGGTCCGGGCGCCGACATCTTTCCTTCGCGCTCCCTGTGGGATCGGCGCCTCCGCGTTTCGGACAATCACTCCGACATCAAGCCGCACGTCTACAACTCGGATGAGTTCGGGCGAGGCGAGCCGCTTCGCGTTGCCGAGCGCGACGTGATTCTTCCGGGGTCGAATATCCGCTGGCGCTTCCAGGTGGCGCAGTCGCGCGAAACGATCGATCAGCAGATCCACCGGCTGCGATCCACTCTGATTTGGAGCTTCACCGCGCTCGGTGTCGGGCTGCTCGTCCTTGCCGCGCTTCAGACGCTGTTCGGATTGTGGCCATTGCGCCGCGTTCGGCAGGAAGTCGCCGCCATCCGGTCCGGCGAAAAGACGCGGATCAGCCAGGATTTTCCGGCCGAAATCCGGCCGATGACCGAAGAGATCAATCAGCTGCTCGCGCACAACGAGGATCAGGCCGAGGAAGCGCGGCGGCACGCGGGCAATCTCGCGCACGCATTGAAGACTCCGCTGACGGTCATCACCAACGCAGCGACTGCCTGCGCTCCCGACCTCGCGGCGACCGTTTGCCGCGAAGCGATCGTGATGCGGCGGCAGGTGGATCATCATCTGGCGCGCGCACGGGCGATAGGGCGGCGTGCCTCGGCACAGGCGCGCGCGACCGTCTGGGAAAGTCTCGAAGCCGTGCAACGTGCGCTCGATCGGCTGTACGAAAACGTGACCGTCGATATCGCCGGGAATCATCAAGTGCAGGTGCGCGTGGAACGGCAGGACCTCGACGAAATGCTCGGCAATCTCGTCGAAAACGCTGCGAAATACGGCGGCGGCCGTGTGTTTGTCACGGTCGAGCGAAAGGGCGAGATGGTCGACATCCTCGTCGAGGATGATGGGCCGGGCATTCCCGAATCCAAGCGGGAGTTGCTGTTCGCACGCGGCGCCCGGCTCGACACGACGGGCAAGCCCGGCACCGGTCTGGGCCTGGCGATCGTGCGCGACGTCGCCGAGATCTACGGCGGCCGGATTACGCTCGAGGAAAGCGAAGACTTGGGCGGATTGCTGGCCCGGCTGACTCTTCCCGCCGGCTAGTCATTCGGCGGCCGCGGCGACTTGTGGTCCGCAGATACGCATCAAGACCGATTCAAGCCTGTTGGCGGTAAACGGTTTCAACAGGATCTCCACTCCATCGGGGCGATCCTTGATCGAATCCGCCTCGGCGTAGCCGGTGATGATCAGCGCCGGGACGTCTGGGCAGAGTTCCCGGGCCCCGCGCAGGAACTCGGTTCCCGACAAGTGCGGCATCGCATAGTCGCTGATCATCACATCGTAGTTGCAATCGCCTTGGCCGAGCCGTTTCAAAGCTTCGGGCCCATCGGCCGCTTCCACCACCTCATGCCCGATGTCCGTGAGCACTGCCGCCGTCGTGCTCCGAACCTCGAGATGATCGTCGACGAGCAGGATCCGCAGCTTGCGGCTGAATTTCGCGCGCGGTTCCTCTTTCGGAGGGCAAGCCTCGGCGTCCTCGCCTTGCGGTGCGCGAGGCAACAGCAACTCCGCCGTCGTGCCCTCGCCAAGCTCGCTTCGGACGCGGAACGCGCCGTTGGACTGCTTGGCGAACCCATAGACCATCGGCAGCCCGAGGCCGCTGCCCTTGCCCAACTCCTTCGTGGTGAAGAACGGCTCCATCACCTTCTCGAGCACCTCCGGCGAAATGCCGGTCCCAGTGTCGCTGACCGAAAGCCGGATGTAATCGCCCGGCGGAAGCTCGGCCCAGTTGCCGTCCCCGAGCTCCTCGTTGTCCGCTGTGATCGTAACGGTGCCGCCGGCAGGCATCGCGTCACGCGCGTTGATGATCAGATTGACGAGCGCCAACTCCAGCTGCGCCTGGTCGGCGAACGCGCTCCAGACGTCATCCCGAGCACGCCACTCGATGTTGACCAGGCCGCCCAGCGTATGCGTCAGCAGGTCCCACACTGCATCCTGCAGCGCCGCAAGGTCGATCCGCTTGGGCTCGAGCCTCTGGCGGCGTGCGAAAGCGAGGAGCCGCTTGACCAGCTCGCTGCCCTGTTCGGCGGCGCGCTTGGTCATCGTCAGGATTTTGCGATGATCGTCGCTAAGCTCCGCGCGCTTGTCGAGCAGCCCCAGGCCCCCGATTACGGCGGCGAGAAGATTGTTGAAATCGTGCGCGATGCCGCCAGTGAGCTTTCCGATCGCATCCATTTTCTGCGCGTGGACGAGCTGACTCTCGAGCGATCGCTGCTCGCTGATGTCGGTGAGCGTTCCAGCGAATTCGACCGGCCGTCCGTCGGCGTCCTTGAGCAACACCGCCTGGTCGAGGAAATGCTTGTAGCTGCCGTCGGCCGCCATCCAGCGATATTCGATCGACGACCGGCCGCTCCTGCGGCGCGCTTCGATCGCAGCAATCGTGCGATCGCGATCTTCGGGGTGAAGCCGCTCCGACCAGATGTTCGGATTGTCGGCGATTGACTGGTATTTGAATCCAGTGATCGCCTCGAAGTCGCCGCTGACATAGTTCGGCTGGCGCGGATGGGCCTCGTAGGGTTCGAGGTACAGCACCATTGGTAGCGACTGGATGATCGCCGCCTGGCGCTGCTCCGCCCGGCGAAGCTCCTGCTCGGCTCGCAGGCGCTCGGCATTCGCGCGGAGATTTTCATCGAGCAGGGCCTGCTCCTGCCGCGCCTTGTGTTCGATCTCCTTGGTCTTGGCGAACAGATCCACGAACACCGCGATTTTGGAACGCAGCACCACCGGATCGACCGGCTTGAAGACATAATCGACCGCCCCCATGGCATAGCCGCGCAGCAGGTGTTCGGCCTCCTTGTTGACCGCCGACAGGAAGACGATGGGAATGCCTTTGGTCTGCTCCCGCTCGCGGATGATCTGGGCGGTCTCGTAACCGTCCATCCCCGGCATGTAGACGTCCAGCAGGATGACCGCGAACTCGCCTTTCAGCAGATGCCGGAGCGCCTCCTCGCCGGAGCGTGCGGTAACAACTTCGCCGACGTCCTCGAGGATGCTTTGCACGGCGAGTAAATTCCGCTCGTCGTCATCGACAAGAAGGACTCGCGCGCGGTCCTTCTCGGCTCGCTGCTCAGGCGATCCGACATCCGTGCGAGTCTGCGCCGGCAAATCTCCGATTCGAACGCCCATCCTTATTCTGCCGCCTCGACGCAAATCGATGTGGCTCCGAGCGCGGCCTGTTCACGGGAGCGCGCGACCCAGACACGGAGCAGCGCCAGCAGCAACTCGATATCCACCGGTTTGGCGATGTAATCGGATGCGCCGGCGTCGAGGCACTTCTGCCGGTCGCCCTTCATTGCCTTGGCAGTGACTGCAATCAGCGGGAGAGCGGCGAGCTGCGGCTGTTTCCGGATCTCCTGCATCGTCTCGTAGCCGTCCATCTCCGGCATCATGATGTCGATCAGCGCGACATCCACGTCGGCAGTTTGCTCGAGGATCAGGATGCCGTCCCTGCCGCGCTCGGCGTGAAGCACCTCCACGTCGTGGCTCTCGAGCACGCTCGTCAGCGAGAAGATGTTGCGGATGTCGTCGTCGACGATCAGCACCTTTGCTCCGGCAAGCTCCGGCACCTGCAAGGGCGCGGGTTTCGGCACTGTCTTCTTGCGCTTCGGCTTGTTCGCCTGGGCATGCTCGCGAAGCTCGTTGAACAGGCGAACGAGCTCACCTCGTTCGGCCGGCTTCTCAGTGATTCCGAAGGCGCCCATGCCGATGACCGACTTGCTCCGGTCCACGCCCGAGACCACGTGGATCGGCAGGTGGCTCGTCTGCGGATCGTGCTTGAGCAAGTCGAGCAGGACGAAACCGTCGATGTCGGCAAGCCCGAGATCGAGCGTGATCGCCGCCGGTTGCAACTTGCGGGCCATGGCGAGTGTGCCCGCGCCTGCCGTAGATACCACACCCTTGAGACCCGCCTCGTGCGCTGCATCGAGCAAGATCGATGCGAACGTCGGATCGTCTTCGACGATCAGCACGAACGGATCCTTGCCGAGGTCGTCGCGGTCGTCATTAACCTCGAAGCCGGTCGGCAGCGCAGTCGGTACCATGGCGCCGCTATTGTCGTAGCGGGCCGGCGCTCCGATCGTCCCCGACCCGGCAATCGCTTCGGCTTCGAGAGGCACGTAAAGCGTGAATGTCGAGCCCTCGCCCGGTTTCGAACGCACCTGCAACTCGCCGCCGAGCAGCCGGGCAATCTCGCGGCTGATCGACAGGCCAAGACCGGTACCCCCATATTTGCGGCTGGTCGTGCCGTCTGCCTGGTGGAATGGCTCGAAGATCAGCTTCTGCTTCTCTTCCGGAATGCCGATTCCGGTATCCGTCACGGCGATCTCGATCGCCCGGCTTGCGTTGCGCAGCTCCGGATGGTTCAGGCTCCAGCCCTTGTCCGCTGAGCGTACGGCGAGCGTCACGCCGCCTTTCGCGGTGAACTTGAAGGCGTTGGACAGCAGGTTGAGCACGATCTGCTGAAGACGCTTTTCGTCGGTCCGGATCGTCTCCGGCAGCTTGGGATCGAACGCGACCTTGAAGTCCAGCTCCTTGTCGGCGGCGAGCTGGCGGAACGTTCGCTCCATGTGCTGCTTGAGGTTCGCCATCGGCATCTCGCCGATCTCGATCGTCACTGTTCCGGATTCGATCTTCGACAGGTCGAGGATGTCGTTGATCAGGTTCAGCAGGTCGGAACCCGCCGAGTTGATCGTCTTCGCGAACTCCACCTGCTTTTCGTTCAGATTGCCCTGGGGATTGTCCGACAGGAGCTTCGAGAGGATCAGCAATGAATTGAGCGGCGTCCGCAGCTCGTGGCTCATGTTCGCGAGGAACTCGGACTTGTACTTCGACGTGAGGGCCAGCTGCTCGGCTTTCTCCTCGAGCGCGCTGCGTGCCATCTCGATCTCGAGATTCTTCGCTTCGACCTGCTTCTTCTCGTTCTCGAGCAGCTGCGCCTTCTCCTGAAGCTCCTCGTTGGTCGCGTGCAGCTCCTGCTGCTTGCGGGTGAGCTCGGTCTGCCGTGCCTGCAGCTCCGTCGTCAGTAGCTGCGATTGCTTGAGCAGGCCCTCGGTGCGCATGGTCGCGGCGATCGTGTTGAGCACGATTCCGACCGACTCCATCAGCTGGTCGAGGAAGCTCTGGTGGGTTTCGTTGAACTCGTTGAACGACGCGAGCTCGATCACCGCCTTCACCTCATCCTCGAACAGCGCCGGAAGGATGTTGACGTTGGACGGAGTCGCGTGACCCAGGCCTGAGCCGATGCGGATGAAGTCGGGCGGCACGTCCTTGAGCAGGATGGGCCGCCGGTCGGCCGCCGCTTGCCCGATCAGGCCTTCGCGTAGGTGGAACTCCTGCTTGAGTGCCTCGGGGCTCTCCGCGCCGTAGCTCGCGACCAGCTCGAGCTTGGTCTCATCCTCCTCGCGCTTGGTCACATAGAAGACGCCGTACTGCGCGTTCACCAGCGGCGCGAGTTCGGACATGATGAGGTTCGACACGGTCGCGAGATCGCGCTCGCCCTGGAGCATCCGGCTGAAGCGCGCGAGGTTGGTCTTGAGCCAATCCTGCTCCGCGTTCTTGAGAGTCTGCTCCTTGAGGTTGCTGATCATCTCGTTGATCGTGTCCTTGAGCGCCGCCATCTCGCCCGACGCCTCGACGGCGATCGAGCGGGTGAGGTCGCCCTTGGTCACGGCAGTCGCCACTTCGGCGATCGAGCGCACCTGGTTCGTAAGGTTCGCGGCGAGCTGGTTCACGTTGTCCGTGAGGTCGCGCCACAGGCCGGCGGCGCCAGGCACCCTCGCCTGCCCGCCGAGCTTGCCCTCGATGCCAACCTCGCGGGCCATGTTCGTCACCTGGTCGCCGAAGGTCGACAGCGTGTCGATCATGAAGTTGATCGTGTCGGCGAGCGCAGCGATTTCGCCCTTCGCGTCCACCGCCAGCTTGCGCTTGAGGTTGCCCTGAGCCACCGCGGTGACGACCTCGGCGATGCCGCGCACCTGGTTCGTGAGGTTCGTGGCCATGACGTTCACATTGTCGGTGAGGTCCTTCCACGTACCGCCGACGCCCGGCACCTGCGCCTGGCCGCCGAGCTTTCCTTCGGTGCCCACCTCGCGGGCAACGCGGGTCACCTCCGAAGCGAACGCGTTGAGCTGGTCCACCATCGTGTTGATCGTGTTCTTGAGGGCGAGGATCTCGCCCTTCACGTCCACGGTGATCTTCTTGGAGAGGTCGCCCTTCGCAACGGCCGTCGTCACGTCGGCGATGTTGCGCACCTGGCCGGTCAGGTTGGCGGCCATCAGGTTCACGTTGTCGGTTAGGTCCTTCCAGGTTCCGGCGACGCCGCGCACCTGCGCCTGGCCCCCGAGCTTGCCCTCGGTGCCCACCTCGCGGGCGACGCGAGTCACCTCGCCCGCGAAGGCGTTGAGCTGATCCACCATCGTGTTGATGGTGTTCTTCAGCTCGAGAATTTCGCCCTTCACGTCGACGGTGATCTTCTTGGACAAATCGCCCAAGGCCACGGCGGTCGTCACTTCGGCGATGTTGCGGACCTGGCCCGTCAAATTGGCCGCCATGGCGTTCACATTGTCGGTGAGGTCCTTCCACGTACCGCCGACGCCGGGCACCTGCGCCTGGCCCCCGAGCTTGCCCTCGGTGCCGACTTCGCGGGCGACGCGAGTCACTTCGGACGCGAAGGCGTTGAGCTGGTCCACCATCGTGTTGATGGTGTTCTTGAGCTCGAGAATTTCGCCCTTCACGTCGACGGTGATCTTCTTCGACAAGTCGCCGCGCGCCACGGCGGTCGTCACCTCGGCGATGTTGCGGACCTGGCCCGTCAGATTACCGGCCATCAGATTGACGTTGTCGGTCAGATCGGCCCAGGTACCGGCGACGCCCTCCACGCGCGCCTGGCCGCCGAGCTTGCCTTCGGTGCCAACTTCGCGAGCCACACGCGTCACTTCGGACGCGAAGGCGTTGAGCTGGTCCACCATCGTGTTGATGGTGTTCTTGAGGGCCAGGATCTCGCCCTTCACGTCGACCGTGATTTTCTTCGAAAGATCGCCCTTCGCGACCGCGGTCGTCACCTCGGCGATGTTGCGGACTTGGCCCGTCAGGTTCGCGGCCATCAGGTTCACATTGTCGGTAAGATCGGCCCACGTGCCGGCGACGCCTTCCACCTGCGCCTGCCCGCCGAGCTTGCCTTCAGAGCCAACCTCGCGGGCCACGCGGGTCACCTCGGACGCGAATGAGTTGAGCTGGTCGACCATCGTGTTGATGGTGTCCTTGAGCTCGAGAATTTCACCCTTCACGTCGACCGTGATCTTCTTCGACAGATCGCCCCGGGCGATCGCGGTCGTGACTTCGGCGATGTTGCGCACCTGACCGGTCAGATTGTTCGCAAGCTGGTTCACATTGTCGGTGAGATCGGCCCACGTGCCGGCGACCCCTGGCACCTGCGCCTGGCCGCCGAGCTTGCCTTCGGTGCCGACTTCGCGGGCAACGCGAGTCACTTCCGACGCGAAGCCGTTGAGCTGGTCCACCATCGTGTTAATGGTGTTCTTCAGCTCCAGGATCTCGCCCTTCACGTCCACGGTGATCTTCTTGGAAAGGTCGCCCTTGGCGACGGCGGTGGTCACCTCGGCGATGTTGCGCACCTGCCCGGTGAGATTGTCGGCCATCAGGTTGACGTTGTCGGTGAGGTCCTTCCACGTTCCGGCGACGCCTTCCACGCGCGCCTGGCCGCCGAGCTTGCCTTCGGTGCCGACCTCGCGAGCCACGCGAGTCACTTCCGATGCGAAGCCGTTGAGCTGGTCGACCATCGTGTTGATAGTGTTCTTCAGCTCCAGGATTTCGCCCTTCACCTCGACGGTAATTTTCTTGGAAAGGTCACCTCGCGCCACGGCGGTGGTCACTTCTGCGATGTTGCGCACCTGACCCGTGAGGTTGGTGGCCATGGCGTTGACGTTGTCGGTCAGGTCCTTCCAGGTGCCGGCAACGCCCTTCACCTTGGCCTGTCCGCCGAGCTTACCCTCGGTGCCGACCTCGCGCGCCACGCGCGTCACTTCGGAGGCGAACGAGCCGAGCTGCTCGACCATCGTGTTCACGACCTTGCCGATGCGCAGGAACTCGCCGCGAAGCGGCCGGCCGTCGATCTCGACCGTCATGCTTTGAGAGAGATCGCCCTTCGCGACCGAGCCGATGACGCGCGCGACCTCGGTGGTCGGCTGCACCATGTCTTCGATGAGTTCGTTCACGGAGCGGACTGCGGATTCCCATCCGCCGCGGGCATTCTTCACCCGGCCGCGCTGCGTGATCTTGCCTTCCTTGCCGACCACCTTGGAGAGACGCTCGAACTCCTGGGTCATCTCTCCGTTCAGGGAAACGACCTCGTTGAAGAGACTGGCGATCTCGCCATCCACTCCATCGACCTCTTCTGGCAGGCGAACGCTGAAATCACCGCGGCGCAGCGCACGAAGCGCGCTGACGAGTTGGCGGCGATCGATAAAGTCCCGCTGGGCCTGGATGTTCACGCTTATGTCTCCGTTTGGCTTTTCTCCCCCCGCCCTGGTTGCACAAGCGCAGCCCCCCGGCTGCGAATCTCCTCACTTTATCAAAGGATTCGCTTTACGCTTCCTGAAAATTTCGGCCGGTTCGACCACCCCGCGCGAATCCCCGTCGTTTCACGACGGCAACGAACTCAATTGTATCCTGTTCCGCCAGGGGATGATTGGTCCAAGTCAAGACGCTGCTCAAGCCACGCGCCGATGATTGCTGCGATCCGCGGACCGGCGCGACCATCTCCGAAAGGGAAGGACCGGCGGCTCATCGAAGCTCGTTCTGACGGGTCATCGAGCAACCGGGAGGTTTCGGCGACGATTCTGTCCGCATCGGTCCCGACGAGCCGGGCATTGCCGCAAGCGATCGCCTCGGGCCGCTCGGTCTTGTCGCGAAGGACGAGCAGCGGAGTCCCCAAGGTCGGGGCTTCTTCCTGGATTCCGCCGGAATCGCTCAGCACGAGGTCGCAATCGCGGATTCGGCGAACTAGCTCGGCGTGGGTGGTGGGCTTGACCAGGCAGATGCCGCGGCGCCCGCGCAAGTCTCGGCGCATGACCGAGGCGACATGTGCATTCGGGTGCAGGACGACGTCGATTGTCGCCCGGCGCGAATTCCCGATCTCGACAAGGGCCGCCGCGATGGATTCCAGCCCACTGCCCCAGCTCTCTCGCCGATGGCATGTGACGAGCAGGCGCGGCATTCCGGTCCTATTCAAGGCCGGCCGCGGCAGCTTCGCTTCCACCGCGAGTAGGCTGTCGATGCCGGTATTGCCGGTGACATGGATTTCACCGGGCACATTTTCCATGCGGAGGTTAGCCGCGGCGGTGTCAGTCGGAGCGAACAGCAGGTCGGCTCGAGCATCGATCGCGATCCGATACTCCTCCTCCGGCCAGGGCAGCAGCGGATCGTGGGTTCTGAGGCCTGCTTCGACATGGGCCACGGCAACGCCCGCGACGAACGCGGCCAATGCCGCGCCCAGCGCGCTGGAAGTATCGCCCTGGATCAGCAGAAGGTCAGGTTTGTTTCCAAGCAACGGGCTCACCGACGCCGTGACCTTCCGAACGTGATTGTGCGGGTCAGCCTCGCCCGGGCAATTCAGGCGCGCGGCAGGAAAGCCGGCGAGACCGAACTCGTCGATCCGGAGTTGCGGGTGTTGACCGGTGATCACGATGGTAGGCCGACCGCCCGCAGCAGCCAGCGCATGCGCGACTGGGGCCATTTTTATGGCTTCAGGTCTGGTGCCAATGACCAACCTGATATCGGCGAGACGCAGTACTCCCCCTAGCTCGGCCGGGGAGCCTTGCCTCCACTACGCATCAATCTCAATGGAAATTGTCGGCGTAAGCCTGCAGCTTCATCCGGACCGGCGGCGCTGGGACGATGTGATATTGGAGACCGTGCTTTTCGCAATAAGCGACGGCGGCCTCCTTCGTCTGAAACGTAATTCGTACCTGCGGATTGGTGTCGCCGGAACCGTTCCATCCGGTGAGGGGATCGGGGCGCAATGCCTCCTGGCGCTCGAATTCGAGCAGCCAGCGGCCGGCATTGGCCTTGCCCGACTGGGTCGTCTTTCGCTCGAGTTCGGAAATGCGTGCGATGGCCATGGCGCTGCCCTCGCAAATGGGGCCGGGCAAATCAAGCTTGCCCAAGTTCATGTTCGCCAACGGCAGAATATGATAAACGGCCAGTCCTTCCTTTGAAGCGAAGGAGGGGTTCCATGACAGTCACGACTACGCGTTTTCTGCTTACGGCCGCAGCGGCCGGTGCGCTCGCCACGAGTGCCGTTATTGCCCAGCAAAGCCCGGACCCGATCGCGAGCGCTGAGTCGGCGGCGCCGGCGTCCGTTTCGTCGAAGGCGACCATCGTCAGCTTCGACGCGAAAGGAGCCATGACGACTCTGCGCAAGGGCACCAATGGCTGGACCTGCATGCCCGACGCCCCGGACACGCCAGGGCCGGACCCGATGTGCTTCGACGCCAATGCCGGCAAATGGGCTGAGGCATGGATCGGTCACAAGCCACCACCGACCGGGGCGGTGGGCGTGATGTACATGCTCGCCGGTGGCACGGATGCCAGCAACACCGACCCCTATGCGACCAAGCCGACCGCGACCAACGCGTGGGTTAGCACCGGGCCGCACATCATGATCGTCGGCTCGAAGGAAATCCTCGCCGGCTATCCGTCAGGCGCGACTCCGGACACATCCGCGCCGTACGTGATGTGGGCCGGCACCCCTTATGCGCACCTGATGGTGCCGGTCGCGCTGGCCAAGCCTTAGGAGGCGCGCTTCGTCTTCAGCGTCGGGGAAGCCGACGCGGGATCGTCGGGCCAGGGGTGCTTGGGGTAACGTCCGCGCATGTCCTTTGCCACATCGCGCCAGCTGCCGGCCCAGAAGCCCGGCAGGTTGTTGGTGGTCTGGATCGGCCTGCCTGCGGGAGAGGTGATGGCGAGGATCAGCGGCACTTCGCCCCCGGCGAGCATCGGGTGCGAGGAAAGGCCGAACAAAGCCTGGGCGCGCACCTCGACGGTCGGCCCCGCGGAAGCGGTATAGTCAATCGGATGGCGGCTTCCGGCTGGACTGGCGAACTCAGCCGGCGCGAGACGATCGAGCTGGCGCATCGCAGGATAACCGAGCAGCTGCTCGATAGAGCGCGTAAGGGCGGATGCGGGAACGTCGCCGAGGCGCCGTTTGCGCGCGATCAAGGGCGATAGCCATTCCTCTGCTCGAGCGAGCAACATTTCGTCGTTGAGGGCCGCAATTTGCGGGTCGAACTGGTGAGCGAATGCAGCGCGGTGGCGCAGCTGCCGGGCTTGCTCGCTCCAGGGCAATAGATCGAGTCCATGCTCGGAGACGCCTTGGACCAGCGCCCGCTCGATGGCAGCGCGATCGGGCGACGGATCAGGCCCTGTGGCGAGGCGAATTGCACCGAGCCTGCTGCTCCGCGACGGAGTCACCGATCCGGTCGCGGCGTCGAACTCGCCGTCATGGCGGACCTCGACTCGATCCGAAAAGAGCTCGAGCACCGCACGCTCCTCGATGCTCGCGGCGGACAGGATCCGTGCCCCCGACGCGTGACCGGCGACCTCGCCAACCGCGAGCCATTGGCTACCGGCAAGCGAGGAGGAGGGGTCGAGGCGAAAGCCACGCCCTCCGACTGACTGCCATGTCTCGCCGGAAGGCTCGCGCCGCCGCGAAACGCGGTCCGGAAACGCTAGCGCGAGCGCTCTGCCAAGGTCGTGCCAGTCGACTTCACGCTCGGTGCCTCCGAGCCGGCGGCGCCACGAGGCTGCAAGCCTGCGGGACGCCTCGGCGCGGGCGGATCGGTCGGACCGCCAGCGCCGCCACCGGACCTCGAGGTCCGGGTCATTGCCGCCAAGGCCCCGCTCGGTCAGCAGGACGGCAACGTCCGCAGCGGCCGCGCCGAAGCCGCGCTCGCCTGCATCGACCAACATGTGCGCGAGCCGCGGCTCGAGCGGAAGCGCGGCGATGGCGCGTCCGTGATCCGTCACGCGCCCTCGTTCGTCGATGGCGCCGAGACTCTTCAATCGGGCGCGCGCTTCGTCGATCGCGGCGGGCGGCGGCGAGTCCGGGAACGGCAGCCGCCGCGGATCGGGTTCGCCCCATAGCAAAGAACTCAGCAGCAGCGCCGACAGATCAGCTTCGAGAATCTCAGGCGGATCATGCGCGGGCAGCGAGCTTGTGGCGACTTCTTCCCACAAGCGGATCGCAACACCGGGCGCCTGGCGCGCAGCTCGCCCTGCGCGCTGAGTGACCGCGGCGCGACTCGCGCGCTCCGTCACCAGGCGTGTGAGCCCTGCACCACGATCGTAACGCGGGCGGCGCGCGAGGCCGCTGTCGACCACGATTCGAACGTCCTCGAGCGTGACGCTGGTCTCGGCGATGCTCGTTGCGAGCACCAACTTGCGTTTGCCCTCGCCCGGAGGAGCAAGCGCCTTGCGCTGAGCTGCAGGTTCGATGCCGCCGTGCAGCTTGTAGAGTTCGACGGAGGACGGAACGTTTCCGAGCGCCTCGGCGGTCCGCTCGATTTCGGCCACGCCCGGCAGGAAGGCGAGCACGGAGCCTTCATATTCGGCCAATGCGATGCGAATGGCCGACGCCATCTGCGGCTCGATGCGAACTCCGGCGTCCCTGCCGATGTAGCCGATGTCGAGTGGAAAAGGCTTGCCCTCGCTGACGATCGTCGGCGCACCATCGAGCAGTCGCTGAAACCGCTCGACGTCAAGCGTTGCCGACATTGCGACCAGCCGTAAATCGTCGCGCAGCGCGATGGAGGCATCCAGTGCGAGAGCAAGCGCCAGATCATTGTCGAGGCTGCGCTCGTGAACCTCGTCGAACAGCACGGCGGACACTCCGGCAAGCTCCGGATCGGATTGAATGCGCGACAAGAATACCCCGTGCGTCATGGCGACGATCCGGGTTGCCTTGCCGACGTTGCTGTCGAGACGCGTGGCATAGCCAATCGTTTGGCCGGCTCTTTCGCCGAGCTGCGACGCCATGAATTCCGCCGCTGCGCGGGCGGCGATGCGACGAGGCACGAGCAGCCACACCTCCCCGCCGCACCATGTCTCGCCAAGCAAGGCCGGCGCCACCCGGGTCGTCTTGCCCGCCCCGGGCGGCGCGATCAGCAGCGCGCGCGTGCGCTCGCGAAGAGCGGCGACGAGCGCGGGGAGCACGTCATCGACTGGAAGCGGGTCGGCCATCCGGAACAGCGATAACAGTCCGCGCCATGCAATCTAGTTCGACCCTGTCAGTAAGCGCTCGCCGCCGCTCACATTTTCGGGCAATAAGGTGCAGCTTTCGGCCGACGGGGGTGACGGCATGAGCGACGCATTCGCCTACCTCTCGGTACTGCTTTCGATCGTTCTCGGGCTTGCGATCGCCGAGGTCCTGCAAGGCTACGGTGTCCTTCTCAGGTCGCGCGCAAGAGTGAAGCTGTATGCGCCGCCGCTGATCTGGTCGGTCATGATGCTCATCCTCGCCACGCATTTCTGGTGGGCGAGCTTTGGCCTGGCGGGCCGGGCAAACTGGAGCTTCGCAGCATTCAGCGCAGTTCTGCTTCAAACGGTGATGCTGTTCATGGGTGCTGCCCTCATCCTCCCGCATGACCGTTCCGAGCGGCCGATCGACCTGCGGGCCCATTATTACGATGAGCGGGCGCCATTCTTCTCGTTCGGGCTGCTGTTCTTGCTGGTCGGTTTCGCGAAGCTGTGGCTGCTCTCCGACCCCTTCCACGGCCTGACGCTCGGCTTCTTCGGTTTCTTCACCCTCATGACACTGATCGGGCTCATCTTCCGTACGCCCAAGGTGCACGAAATCCTCGCTCCGACGATGGCGGTCGGAATCGTCATTTTCATCACGATCATGTTCGCTCGACTGAACTCTGCTCAATAAGCTCGGGCGACGGCAAACTCAGCGGCTTCGACAAGAGCCGCCTTCGCCTTGCTGGACGGATATCTCGAGAGCGTATCGATCGCTCGGCGGCCGTACTGGCGTGCGCGTTCGACCGTGTCGGAAAGCGCCTCGGTCGACCGCAGGAGCCTGATCGCATGCGCCAGGTCCTCGTCCGAAATTCGGCTGCCCGCCATGGCCGACCGCCAGAAGGCGCGGTCCGCCTCGTTGCCGCGGGCGTAAGCGAGGATCACCGGAAGGGTCATCTTGCCGTCGCGGAAGTCGTCGCCGACCCCCTTGCCCATCGTATCGGCATCGGATGCATAGTCGATCACGTCGTCGGTCAGCTGGAAAGCGATACCGAGATTGCGCCCATAGGCTTCCAGCGCGAGCTCATCGTCCTCGCTCGCTTCCGCAACCACCGGGGCGACGCGGCATGCCGCGGCGAACAAGGCGGCAGTCTTGGAGCTGATGATGGCGAGATATTGCTCTTCGTCCGTGTCGACCTGGCGCTGGGCGGTGAGCTGCTCGACCTCGCCCTCCGCGATGACGGCCGAGGCATGGCTGAGGATCCGCAGCACCTTGAGGCTGCCGTCCTCGACCATCAGTTCGAAGGCGCGGCTGAAGAGGAAATCGCCGACCAGCACGCTTGCCGGATTACCCCAGATGAGATTGGCCGTCCGCTTGCCCCTCCGCATGCCCGAGCCATCCACCACGTCGTCGTGAAGCAGGGTCGCCGTATGGATGAATTCGACCGCCGCGGCGAGCTTGTGATGGCGGGTGCCCGGGTAGCCGAGCAGGTTCGCGGAGGCGAGCGTCAGCATCGGGCGCATGCGCTTGCCGCCCCCCGCGATGAGATGTCCGGCGAGCTCCGGGATGAGTGCGACCTTGCTCTGCATCCGCTCGAGGATGACGGAATTGACTCCGTTCATGTCGCTCGCGACGAGCGCGATCAGCCCGTCCAGCGAGGGCTCGCGCGTGATCGTCAGCGAATGGATGTCGGCAGACACGGCGCCGCCGTTAGGGCTTGATGAGCATTCCGGCAATGGCGGCTGGTGACCCCTACGGGACTCGAACCCGTGTTTTCGCCGTGAGAGGGCGACGTCCTAGACCGCTAGACGAAGGGGCCATGCGCTCGGGCGAGGGCGCCATATGTGGGTTGATCGGCCGCTAGTCAATCAGTCGAGCTTCAAGCGCACGAACCCGACCGCGCCGGTCGGATTGCGGCCGCCGTAGACCGGCGCGAGGCCCGCTGGGACGAAGTTCACCGCGAACAATCCGCCCGCCCCCACGGACAGGTGGTCGGAGATCGAAAAGTCACGGATTGCTCCGAGCGAGACCTTCCCCACGCGGTAAGCCGGTCCATCCTCGATATCGGTCAACTCGCGATTCTCGGTCATTTCGGCCCGACCGAACACGGTCCACTGGGCATGCTTGAGAGAGGCTTCGGCGGCCAACGCGTCATCATTGTTTCCGTGCACTGTCTTCCGGCCCCACGCGAGCGTCCCGGCGAGTCTCCAGCCAGGCGCGACCTCGTCGGCCCACAACGCGCTTGCCGACCACCTCTTCTGGTCGACGCCGGGCTCAAGCTGCTCCGGGTCGACGAAGTGGCCCCAGCTCCCCTGGAGGGCCAGCGTGCCTGTCGGATTCCACGACAGACGGATCGCCGTCGAATCCAGCGGGCCTGTCTCGATGTTCCATCGATGCTGATCAGGTTCTCGGCCGTTGAACCGGCTAACTTCCACCTTCACCCGATCGAAGACCGCACCGGCGGTCACGACCCCGAAGCTGATGTGCGTGGAATCGAGCCAGTGATGGGTGACGGGCGCTTCGGGCGAGTCCAGGATCGCTTCGCGGTGCATGAATGCTGGAGGACCGAAGGCAGGCTCGCCGGGCAGGCCGGCGTAAAGGAAAAGGCTGATCTTCTGGCCGACATTCTGCGAGACAGAGGCCGCCAGCTCCATGAAGAAGTCATGCGGGTGCTGGCGATCGATCAACCGGTCGCGTCCATTCGCCGTCTCGCCGCTGGCCAGGAGCAAGGGATAACCCCGGGCGCCCATGAGCGGATCGGGGCTGATCATCGCCTTGAACTGCAGCGTGCCGTTGCCGAGCGGACGCTGCGCCATCCCCATCAGCATACCCGACGCGAACGCCTTGTCGTCGCCGCGGCGCCCGGACTGGTGGTCATAGACGAGGTTGAGCACGCCGTGCGCCATGAGCGTCCACTCGCGGCGCCTGCTCATCAATCCCTGATGTTCGGTCGTGTCCGGCTGCCACGCCGTGCCCGAGGATTCGCGGCTCATCGGATACGCCCCCAGCGCGCCTGCCATCTCGTGACCGGCATGCCCTGCAGGCGGCATCGGCATCTGCCCCGTTCGAGATTGGGATGTTGTGGTCTTCGCCGGCTGCTTCTTTTCGGGAGCCGGTTCGGCGGGCATCGGCATGCTCATGCCGGGCATGTTCATCTGCGCCGACGCGGGCGCAGAAACGGCGGCAAGCGCAAGCGTGCTCGCAACGGCAAACAATGTAAGTTTCACGATTTCATCTCCGAAGGGAGGCGCCGCCTTCAAACGGCGCCTCCCGCACCTCGATGCTTCAGCTACCGGCTTGGCCGTCGTGTCCGGCATGGCCTTCATGTTCCTTGGCCATGTCCTTGCAGCAGTCGCAGCACTTCATCTGATCGTGCTTGCCGGTCTCACCCATCGCCATGTGCTGCGCGTGGATGTCCGCGCCGGACGCCGGCTGGGCAGCCGGACCAGCGGCGGCGAGCGCCGCGGTCATCAGAATCAACATGTTCATTCTCCCTGGAAATCGAAGTTGAAGTTTCGATCCTCAGGAGCTCTTCGGAGGGGGCGTCGCCGTCTCGGGATGGAGGCCGTGAAGGCCCTGTGCGTTGTCGGGAAGAACGGGTTCGCAGATGATGAGCGGTGGATTGCTCCCCTGCGAATCCACCGCCGGAAGCGCGGCCGCACAGGCCATCGTGCATTCGGTGAACCCGCCCTTGGAATGATGGCCAGGTGCCTGCTCGGGGCAATGCCCCATCGGCATTGTCGCGGACTCGGAGGCATGCGCAGCGGCGGGCGTGGCAACCATGCCTAACGGCATGAGCAAAACCGCTACCAGCAGGACGAATCTCACGACCGCTTTGGTCACGGCAAACTCATTAGAAGTCCGGCCGGCAGGCAGCAACATCAATGGCATGCCTTCAGCTCGCGCTTGATGAGCCAATAATTGACCGGCCAGGCAGCGAGGAAGCCGGCCGGAACGGCAAACACAAGGCCTTCCCAGAAGGTCCAGTGGAATACGGATTTCGCGCCCATTCCGCCCATTTGATAATCGACGAAATTCATGACGATCTCCATCACGCCGATCGAGACGACCTCGCCGATCCAGATGATCCGCAGCGCCTGAAGCGGGCCCATATGCTGGCCGCGCATGACGGGGAGAAGCCCCAGCGTAATTCCCGAAACATAGGAAAGCAGTGTCGCGAGCACGATCAGGGGCCAGGGCGAAAGACCGATGGTCACGCCAATCATCAGTCCGGCGACTTCGCCGATGATGCAGCCGGTCAGGCAGTGGAGCGTCGCATGCGCCGACGTCTTGAGGGCTCCGCCGGCATGGCCGTGGTGCGGGGGCCCTCCAGGCGAATGGTGATGCGACATTTCTGACATTGAAGCACTCCGGCGCATTGATCGGAGCTCATATAGCTTCCGTACCATAGTACGGAGTCAAGCGTGTGCGGGAATCAATCCTTGTCGCGTTCGCTCAAGTACCGCATGAGCTCGGCTAGCGTGGATTCCATCTGGTCCTGCATCTGGCTGACCAGCTCGTTCTCACGCATCCCGACATGGTCGAGCGGCTTCGAATAGCTGTCCGAGAAGGATTGGAGGTCGGCCCGGTCGAACACGCCCTTCGCGACGAGCTTGGCGAGAATCACCAGCAGGCCGTTCGTGTTGGCGATGGTCCCGGCGACCAGCGCCTCGTCCACCATCGAGAGCCGCTTGTCGGTATCGGCTTCGTCTTCGATCGGATCCATGAGCGCAATCATGCCTGGAACTACGCACCGTGCAAGCGAAAGGCTCCTGCGGTTCAGATGAATTCGCGCAAATTATCCCAGGCGGCGCCCTTTTCGGCGAAGGGACGCGTGTTTGCCGCGCTCGAGGATGGCAGGTCGAGGAGCGCGATGTTGGAGGGCGGTTCGCCGATCAGTCGTCGGCCGATCCCTGCCGCCGTCGCCCCATTGAACGCGATCGCTCTTAGATCGGGAAAGCCGTGCAACAGGTGCTCGATCTGGTTGTGCTCGGCCAGGCGGATCGCCTGATCGAGGCTGCCAGGCCGGGTAGCGGATGCAATGACGTCCCACAGGCCGATCCGCCGTTCAGCCAATCGTTCCAGCCGCTTCTCGTAAGCGAGCGGCTGCAGATCCTCGCCGATCGCCGAGCCGACCAGCCGCCAGAACTGGTTCGTCGGATGTGCATAATAACGCTGCGCCGCAAGCGAAGCGTCCCCCGGTAGGCTCCCTAGGATGAACAGGCGCGCATCGGGTCGCGCGATCGGCGGCAAACCGGCTTTGACGCTCACCAAATAACCCCTACAGCCCGGCGCCGTGCAGAACAGTGACCTTCGCGTCGCCCTCTTTTCGGGCAATTACAATTACGTCCGCGATGGCGCCAACCAGGCTCTGAACCGGCTGGTCGGCTACCTTCTTGGGCAGGGCGTGAAGGTCCGCGTCTATTCCCCGACAGTGGAGGAGCCCGCTTTTGCGGCCACCGGAGACCTGGTCGACGTGCCCGCGATTCCCATCCCCGGGCGTTCGGAATATCGCATGCCGATCGCGGTTCCCGCGCGGGTCCGCCGCGACCTCGAACAATTCAATCCCAATGTCGTTCACGTCTCCAGTCCCGACATCGTCGGTCATCGCGCCGTCAGCTGGGCGCGCCGCCACAAGATCGCCGCCGTCGCCTCGGTCCACACCCGGTTCGACACCTATCTGGCTTATTATCATTTGCAGGCGCTGGAGCCGCTCGCACGTGGAATCATGCGTCGCTTCTATCATCGCTGCGAAGTGGTGCTCGCTCCGGCCCAGTCGACCGCTGCGATCCTCCGCGCCCAGCGCATGAACCGGGACATCGCCATCTGGTCGCGCGGCATCGACCGCGAGCAGTTCAATCCGCAGCGGCGCGACATGCCTTGGCGGCGGGAGCTGGGAATCGCCGACGACGAGATGGTCATCGCGTTCCTCGGCCGGGTGGTCATGGAAAAGGGCCTGGATGTGTTCGCCGATGCGATTCACGCGTTCGAGACATTCGGCCTCAAGCACCGCGTGATCGTCATCGGCGAAGGGCCCGCCCGGCCCTGGTTCCAGGAACAACTGCCTCAAGCGATATTCCTCGGAGAGCAGACGGGCGCCGATCTCGCTCACGCACTGGCGAGCGCGGACGTGTTTCTCAATCCCTCGCTCACGGAGGCGTTCGGCAACGTCACGCTCGAGGCCATGGCCTGCGGACTTCCCGTCCTCGCCGCCGAGGCGACTGGCGCAACAAACCTGGTGCGCTCGGGAATCACCGGAACGCTGGTCGACGGAACCGACCCGGACGAATTCGCGGAAGCTCTAGCGGCCTATGCGCGCGACCCGGACATGCGGCGGCGTCACGGCGAGGCTGGCCTCGAGGTCGCCAAGCGCATGGACTGGGACACCATCAATTCGCAGGTGATCCGCGCCTACAAGCACGCCATCGTCAAGCGGCAGCGGCTGGCGCGGATCATGGGGCGATAGCCTATTTCAGCCTTTCGACCCGTTGCGCGAACTCGTCGATCAAGGCTGCGAGCTCGTGCGCCGTCTCCTCGGTGACGTCACCATGCTGGAGCCGGTTGCGGATCGCCATTCCGAGGTTGCGCATCGCCCGCCAGACCGGTGATCCACCCTCCGGGTGGCGGGACGGACTCATCTGCTTGAGCCGTTCGATCAGCTCATCGGCTTCTTCGCGATTCTCTTCGAGGTGCGCCGTGCCGGCGTCGGTAATCTGGAACGGCTTGCGCGCACCCTCGCCCGCAGCTTCCTCGATCAGGCCCATGTCCTGGAGCATGGTCAGCGTCGGATAGACGATGCCCGGGCTGGGCGCATATTCGCCTCCGGTCATCTCTTCGATTGCACGGATCAGGTCGTAGCCGTGGCGCGGCTGCTCAGCGATCAGAGTCAGCAGGACCAGCCGGAGCTCGCCGGATTCGAAGATCCGTTTAGCGCGGCGTCCGCGGCGCCCGCCCCAGCCCTCCGGGCCGTCGCCGATGTCAAAGTGGAACGGCCCCCAACTGCCGTGCCAGCCGCGTCCCCCGCGCATGGCCATGAGCGCGTCCGGAAGATTGATTTCGATATGGCCCCGCGATCCGCAGCCGTGATGCCGATGGGTCATCGACTCGTCTCCTTTCGATGTAGCTTAGATATATCTTAGATGCATCTACAACAACCCTTCGCGTGCAATTTGCCGAGGGAGTTCTATTTTGGAGGAGCAATGCCCGACCTGTTCGCAGACCAGGAATTACCCTCGAAGACGCCCGAAGCGCCTGGCGCCAATGCGCCGCTTGCCGACCGGCTGCGACCGCATTCGCTCGAGGAGGTCGTCGGGCAAGAGCATCTGACGGGTGCTGACGGCGCGATCGGGCGGATGGTCGCCGCGGGGCGCCTTTCGTCCATGATCCTGTGGGGACCGCCGGGCACCGGCAAGACGACGATCGCCCGTCTGCTCGCCGGCGCCGTCGGAATGCGCTTCGTCGCGATCTCGGCCGTTTTCTCGGGCGTCGCCGATCTCAAGAAAGTGTTCGCCGAGGCACGCACCGCCGCGCGCGCGGGGCAACAGACGCTCTTGTTCGTGGACGAGATCCACCGCTTCAACCGCGCACAGCAGGACGGCTTCCTGCCCTACGTCGAGGACGGCACCGTGACCCTCGTCGGCGCGACGACCGAGAATCCGAGCTTCGAGCTCAATGCGGCGCTCCTCTCGCGCTGCCAGGTCCTTATCCTGCGCAGGCTCGATCATGCAGCGCTCGGAGAACTTATCCGGAGAGCGGAAGCGCTCGAGGATCGTGCGCTGCCCGTGACTCAGGAAGCGCGCGACGCGCTCATCGCCAGCGCCGACGGCGACGGGCGCTTCCTTCTCAACCAGGTCGAGACTTTGTTCTCGATCGATATCGAACAGCCGCTCGGCCCGGCGGAGCTGTCGGACCTGCTGCATCGCCGCGTACCAGTCTACGATAAGGACCGCGAGGGCCACTACAACCTCATCTCCGCGCTGCATAAGACGATCCGCGGCTCGGACCCGCAAGCCGCCCTTTACTATCTGGCGCGCATGCTCGTGGCGGGGGAGGAGCCGCTGTACCTTCTCCGCCGCCTGACCCGCGCCGCCGTCGAGGACATCGGCATGGCCGACCCCAACGCGCTGCTGCAATGCCTTGCGGCCAAGGAAATGTACGATTTCCTCGGGTCGCCGGAGGGGGAGATCGGCATCGTCCAGGCGTGCCTCTATCTCGCAACCGCTCCCAAATCGAACGCGGCCTACATCGCGCAGAAGAAGGCATGGCGCAGTGCGCAGGACACGGGCTCGCTGATGCCTCCGATGCACATCCTCAACGCACCGACGAAGCTGATGAAGAACGTCGGCTACGGCAAAGGATATGCCTACGACCATGACGCCGACGAGGGGTTCTCGGGGCAGGATTACTGGCCCGAGGGCATGGAATCGCAGAGCTTCTACGAGCCAACCGACCGCGGCTTCGAAGCACGCGTACGCGAGCGGTTGGAATATTGGGAGCAGCGGCGCAAAGAGCTGCAACAATCGGGCGGCGACGCGGGTTAATCGCGCGGAAAAGTAAGGGGAGCACGCATGTATCAGGTCGACCAGAGCGCCTATTGGCAGGCGCAGCTGATGAACTGGGGACCCAAGGTCCTCATCGCGATCCTCATCCTCGTCGCGACTTGGATCGTGGCCCGTGCCGTCCAGTGGGTGCTTCAGAAGGCGATCGACCGGTCGCCGGCGCTGCGCAAGCATGTCACCGGCACACCCGAGGAAACCGTCGGGCACCAGCTCGGCACCATCGCCAAGCTCATCATCTGGCTGGTCGGCATCATGGCCGCGCTGAGCTTCCTCGGAATCGCTCAGATCCTGGCGCCCATTAACGAGCTTGTGACCGAGATCTTCGCCTTCCTGCCGCGACTGATCGGCGCCGGCCTGATCTTCTTCATCGGACTGATCGTCGCGCGGATCGTCCGCCGCCTTGTCGAAACCGTGTTGGTGGCAGCCAATATCGACGGACTGCTGGCACGCATCGGCGTCGGCGAAACCGCTCGCGACACGTCGAGTTCGCGGCGAAGGTCGAAGACCATGACGGCGGCAGCGGCAACGGGCGACACGGCGCCGCCTCCCCCAACGGGAGCACGTGCGTCTCTCGCGCGCGCGGCCGGTGTGCTGGTCTTCGCGGTGATCATCATCCAGGTTGCCATCGCGGCGCTCCAGGTTCTGGGGATCGAGGCGATCTCCGGGCCGGCGATCGACATGCTCAAGCAGATCTACGCTGCGCTCCCGAGCATCCTTGCCGCGGCACTGTGGATCGGCATCGCCTTCGTCATCGGACGGTTCCTCAAGACGATCATCGAGGCGATCTTGCCTCCGACCGGCTTCGACGACGCCATCCTCTCGACGGGCGTGCTCCCCGCGACCGCGAGGCCGTCGCGCATCGTCGCGAACATCGCGATGATCGCGATCATCCTCGCCGCCTCTATCGAGGCGGCGAAGCAGCTCGGCGGCGACACGATCGCCGTATTCCTGATTCAGGTGACCGAGCTCGGCAGCAAGGTGATCTTCGGCACCTTGATCATCGTCGCCGGCGTGTTCCTCGCGCGTATCGTCGCGAACCTCGTCGGGAGCGGCACGGGTGAAGGCGGCTATGCGCAGACGCTCGTCCGCTACGCGATCATCGCCCTGTTCACCGCGATCGGCCTCACCTTCATGGGCCTGGCCGACCAGATCGTGATGCTCGCGTTCGGGCTCATCCTGGGCTCGGCGGCGGTCGCGACGGCACTCGCCTTCGGTCTCGGCGGCCGCGAAGCGGCCAGCCGCGTCGCGAACAGCTGGGCCGACCGCATCACCGGGCGCGCCGCTTCGTCAGGTGCTCCGCGACGCGCGCGCGCCGTGAGCGAGCCGGACGACAGCCAGCCGCCTCTGGTCTGAAATGACGTTCGAGGAAGCGGTCGCATTCGCACTTACGCTTCCCGATACCGAGCGTGGCACGAGCTACGGGAAGCCGGCGGTGAAGGTCGCGTCCAACGGGCGCGCCTTCCTCTTCCCGAGCCACGAGCCCGACACCTCGTTCGGCCTCGCCATCGATCTCGACACGATAGAGATTCTCAAGGAGACGGATCCGGCCACCTTCTGGCAGACACCGCACTATGTCGGCTGGGAGGGCGTCCTGATCCGCTACGACAGCCGTGACCCGGACCGAGTGCGCGAGACCATCGAACGTTCGCGTGACTTTATCGCCGCCAAGCCGAAGCCGCGCCCCCGCAAACGCAAGTGAGCCGGTTCGACAGTTACATCGCGATCGACTGGTCGGGCGCGAAGGGGCGCCGGCACAAGGGCATCGCGCTCGCGGAAGCGCGCGGCAATGCTGCGCCGCGGCTGATCCGACCCGGGCATGTCTGGTCGCGCGAAGAAGTCTTGAAGTGGCTGCTTCAACGAGCGGGGAAGGAGCCCACCCTGTTCGGCTTCGACTTCAGCTTCGCCCCGCCCATCGTCGAACGCGGCGAATATCTGCTCGACGAGCCGGACGTTCCAAAAACCGCGCGCGAATTTTGGGCCTATGTCGATGCCAAGTGCGACGACGAAGACCTCGGGGCCGCAAGCTTCCTCGAATTCGCGCATCGGCGGCACTTCTATTTCGGCATTGCCGATGGGGTGAAGGCCGACTTCATGCACTTCCGCCAATGCGACGCTCGGCTCAACGCGCAGGGCGGGCGCAAGACGGCCAGCGCCTATGATGCGATCGGCGCTGCGCAGGTCGCCAAGGCAAGCTTCTCGGGCATGCGGCTGCTGCATCGCCTCAACGGTAAGGTGTCAATCTGGCCGATGGACCCGCTGTTTGATCACGGCAGCGCAGTCGTTGAGATCTACACGCGCATCTATCTGCGCCGCGCCGGCATGACAGGTGTAAAGCTTCGTAGCCGCAAGGCTCTCAACCTTGCGTTGCAGGGACTGGGTAGTCCGCCGGCCCGCCTGCGCTCCGAGCCCAACGATCACCAGACCGACGCGCTGGTGACCGCCGCCGGCATGCGAGCCCTTGCGTTGCAGGAGCCGCGCGCCTTCGACCCAGAAGGTCTGACACCCGAAATCGCGCGCAGCGAAGGCTGGACGTTCGGCGTCCTTTGACCCAAATGCGCGTCAGTCAGCGGTTCAGCCGGCTTAGCACAGTGGTAGTGCAGCGGTTTTGTAAACCGAAGGTCGGGGGTTCAAATCCCTCAGCCGGCACCGCTCACACGAGATTAGCGCGATAGAGCTTCAGAAGCTCCGCCCACGCCTTCTCCGCCGACGCCCGATCGTAGGGCTCGCTGCCCGGCACGCACCAGCCGTGATCCGCCGGGTAGACCTCGACGATCGCCGGGCGCTTCGCCTCGGCGAAGGTCTTCTTGAGGACATCCTTGGCCTCGGGCTGCTTCTGATCGTCGTTGCGCGCGATCGCGACGACGAAGGTCGCCTTGGTCTTGGGGATGAGGAGATGCGGGCTGTCTGCGTCCTTGGTCACGAGGGCGCCGCCGTGGAAGCTGGCGACCGCTCGGATGCGGTCGGCGCGGACTGCTGCCGTGTGGAAGGCCAGAGGCCCGCTAAAGCAGTAACCCTGCACCCCCGCCGCCTTGCGCTTGTTGGTCGCCTTCTGCTCGTCGAGAAAAGCGAGGTACGCAGCGGCGTCGCTATCGATCCTGGTGTCGCTCAGCGTCGCCTTCAGCGCGAGAAGAGGCTGAACCTGTTTGGGATCGTTGAAATCGAACGGTCCGGTGACGATCGGAGCGCGCCTCGTCCGGTAGAACGGATTCGGCACCAGCACGGTATAGCCCTCCGCCGCGAGGCGCCGGCCCATGTCACGGAACACCGGCCGCAGACCCAGGATGTCGGGCCACATCAGCACCGCTGGCCATGATCCGGCACCTGCCGGATGGAACAGGACTGCGTCGGCCGAACCGTCCGGCGTCGGGACCATGACTTCCGTTTCGACGACTTTGGATGCCGCAAACGCTGCCGTCGGCAGCCCCGCTACCGCGACAGCTGAGGACAGCGTCAACACGACCGAGCGCCGGCTGAAATTGGTGTCGACGATGAAACCCTGGTGATTGTCGCTGTCGCACATCGAACGGTCTCCCTCGGCTGGAGTGAATGCAGTTCAGACTTCCAGCTCCACCCACATCGGCGCGTGGTCGCTGGTCTTTTCCCACGCGCGCGGGGTTCGGTCCACGCCCGCGGCCTTCAGGCTCTTCGCCAGGGTCGGGCTGAGCAGCGCATGGTCGATTCGGATACCCGCGTCCCGCTGGAACGAGTTCCGCCAGTAATGCCAGAACGTATAAATCCGCTCCTCCGGATGGAGGTGGCGGATGGCGTCCGTCCAGCCCTGCGCGACCAGCTCAGCGAACTTCGCCTTCGCTTGCGGCGCGGCCAGCGCGTCCTTGGCCCAGCGTTCGGGTTTGTAGACGTCCATGTCGGTCGGAATGACGTTGTAGTCGCCGATCAGAATCGCTGGCACGCCGCTATCGAGCAGCTCACGCGCGTGATCGTACAGCCGATCCATCCATGTCAGCTTGTAGTCGAACTTCGGCCCCGGCCACGGATTGCCGTTCGGCGCATACATGTTGCCGACAAGGATGCCGCAAACCGCGGCCTCGATGTAGCGGCTCTGCTCGAGGTTGGGGTCGCTCGGAAGCGCGCGCCGAGTCTCCACGAGTTCGCCGACGCGGCTCAGCAGCGCAACTCCGTTCCAGCTGCGCTGGCCGTGCCAGATGGCCGAATAACCGAGCGACCCGACCGCCTCGCGCGGGAAAGCCTCGTCGGTGCACTTGAGCTCCTGCAGCCCGACGACGTCGGGCGCGAACTCCTCGAGCCAGCGCGTCAGCACATGGAGCCGCGAGTTGATCCCGTTGATGTTGTAGCTCGCGATCCGGAGCCGCCGCTTCTTCCCCATCAGCCGTAGGAACACGCGACGAGCGAAAGCGTTCTACGGCCCGCTGCTTCGGAACCACCGCTTGCGGACTCCGGCGCTGAGGCGCGGGCTTCAGTCCCCCACCTTGGCCCCGTTGAGGCGCGATCACTGGATCGGAAGCACGGGAGCCCCGCCAGGCGAATACGTTCGGCTGGCGGGGCTCTTTTCTCGAGTCGCACCGAGTCGAGCACGAATGCCACAGGCTTATCCACCGAATCGCCCACAGTTTTCTCGTCCGGACGACAAGAATCCGCTGGAACAACCGTAGGCCTTATGTATTGTTCATGTGTGCTTCGGAGCTCGAAAGAGAAACGAAGCATGGAACCCCGGCAGCTTCGGTTGCCGGGGTTTACTCGTTTATGGGCCTCAGAGATCCGCCGGATCGGCATTGGCCAGCGTCAGCCGTTTCGACCGGTCGGGCAGCGGATATTTGTTCCCGTTCGCGCAATTGAACAGCAGGACGCGCTCGTCCTTGCGAACGCGGCCATCTGCTAACGCCTTCTGCCACCCAGCCAGCACCGCTCCCCCTTCCGGGCAGAAGAGGAAACCGTCATCGTGCGCAGCGTCCTCCAATGCCTGCAGGATCGCATCTTCCGAAACCGCAATCGCGGCTCCCCCGCTCTCGCGAACTGCCCTTAAGATGAGAAAATCGCCGACCGCTTTCGGCACGCGGATGCCGGTGGCAACCGTCGCGGGATTCTCCCACCGCTCGGCGAACTCCTCGCCCTGCTCGAACGCCCGGACCATCGGCGCGCAACCCTCGGCCTGGACCGCATACATGCGAGGCCGCTTCGGTCCGATCAGGCCGACCGCCTCGAGCTCGTCGAACGCCTTCCACATGCCGATCAGGCCGGTGCCGCCGCCGGTCGGATAGAAGATCGCGTCGGGCACATCCCAGCCGAGCTGCTCCACCAGCTCGAAACCCATCACCTTTTTGCCCTCGAGACGGTAGGGTTCCTTGAGCGTGGAGCAGTCGAACCACAGCCCCTGCGCCGCACCCTTTCCGACCAGCGCGCCGCACTCGTCGATCTGGCCGTCCGCGACGTAGACGCGCGCGCCATAGGCCGCAGTCTCCGTCACGTTGGTGAGCGGCGTCTCGGCCGGGCAGATCACCACGGTGTCGATGCCTGCCCGGGCGCCATATGCGGCCAATGCTGCGCCGGCGTTGCCGTTGGTCGGCATGGCGATCCGCTCGATCCCGAACTGCTTCGCCATCGTGACCGCCATCGCGAGGCCGCGCGCCTTGAACGAGCCGGTCGGAAGGCGCCCTTCGTCCTTCACGAGCAGGTTGGATGCACCGCCGCGCAGGCCCGTGTTGGGCAGCGCGACGATCGGCGTTTCCGGCTCGCCGAGGCTGACCGGATCGTCGTCGTTCGGCAGGAGCTCGCGCCACTTCCACATGCCCGGTTCGCGACCGCCCACGCTCTCACGAGTCAGCGTTTGCCGCGCTGCGTCCACGTCGTACCGGACGATCAGCGGCTTGCCCGCCTCGCTCAAATTGTGGACGCGGCCGGCGTCGTACCGCTCGCCGGTCAGCGAGCATTCGAGATGCGTAACGTTCATCGTTTCAGCAATCTTTGTGGTCGGGGGGATGGTGGCGTTCCACCTGGATGGTGCAATGCTCGATTCGGAAGCTCTGCAGCACGGCACGCGCCCGCGCCAGCAATTCGTCGGGGTAGTCGGCAAGCGGAGTGACAATATGGGCGGTGAGAGCCGTCTCGGTCGTGCTCAGCGGCCAGATATGCAGGTCGTGGACTGCCTCGACCCCGTCTAGGTCCGCAAGCGCGAGCTCGACCTGGTCGACGTCGATTCCGGCGGGGACGCCCGCAAGCGACATCCAGACCGATTCCTTCAGGAGGTCGATGCTGCCCCACAGAATGACCACCGCCACGGCCAGGCTCATGACGGGATCGACCCACTGTTGGCCGGTCCAGACGATCACCAGGCCGGAGAAGACCACGGCCGCAGAGACGGCCGCGTCAGCCGCCATGTGCAGGAACGCTCCCCGCAAGTTCAGGTCGTGCTGCCCCCGCGCGAAGAGCATGGCGGTCGCACCGTTCACCAGGACGCCGACGGCGGCGACGATGATCACGATGCCGCCGTCCGTCGGCGACGGATGGAACAACCGCCGGATCGCCTCCGCGCCGATCGCACCGATGGCAATCATCAGGAACAGGGCGTTCGCGAGCGCGGCGAGGATGGAAGCTTTTTTCAGCCCGTAGGTGAATCGCGGCGAGGATGCTCGCTGCGCCAGCGTGCCGCCGGCCCATGCGACGACCAGGCCGAGCACGTCGGAAAGATTGTGGCCGGCGTCGGACAGCAGCGCCATCGAGTTCGCATAGAATCCGTAGATCGTCTCGATGACGACAAATGCGACGTTTAGCGCAATCCCGATCGCGAATGCGCGGCTGAAATCATGCGCATGTCGATGATGGTCGTGAGGGTGCGCGTGTCCTGCCACGACGCAGCCGTAGCCGAGCGCCATCCCGCTCCGCAAACCTCCGTCCATCGAAAATGAACCGCAATTCGTCCCCGGTTCATCTTGCGATAATATATCATGCGCTTTAGCGCGCCCTGAACTCAGTCCGAGGTTCGCGTTTCCGTGAAATTCCGAATGATCTCTTATGCCGCGCTTGCGGCGACGCTCCCCCTGATGTCGGCGGCGGCGGCGCAGGCTCCGCAGCCGGTGCCGCAGGTCGGCGTATCCGAAAGCGAGTCCAGCGATGCGGCGGACGCATCCGGCGAGAAGCCCACGCCCGGGGATGCGGCAAAGGCGCATCCCGACGCGGACCAGGCAATCGTCATTACGGGAGTCAGGCGCCCCGCGGGCGACGTCTTGGGCAACGTCTCCGTCCTCGACGAGGAAGAGCTGACACACGACATGAAGCCGAGCCTGGGCGATACTTTGTCCGACCTTCCCGGCGTCAGCTCCACGAGCTTCGGTCCCAGCGCGTCGCGTCCGATCCTGCGGGGCGAGCAAGGCGACCGTGCTCCAGTCCTGATCGACGGCATCAGCAGCCTCGACCTGTCCTCCACGGACCCGGACCACGCAGTTACGATCAACCCGATCACCGCCGAACGCATCGAAGTGCTGCGTGGCCCGGCCGCGCTACTCTACGCGCCTTCGACGATCGCTGGCGTCGTCAACGTCATCGATGACCGGATCCCGCGGCGCGTTCCGGAGAACATCCATGTGAACGCGATCGCGAGCTACGGGTCGGCCGCGAAGGAGCGGTCGGGCAATCTGGGTGTGGACGTTCCGCTCGGCGGGCATTTCGTCGCCCATGTCGATGGCTCTTATTCAAAATACGACGACCTGCACGTTGGCGGCTTCCTGCTCTCGAAGCCGTTGCGCGAGCAGGCCGCGGCAAGTCCGGACCCCGAGATCCAGGCGCTTGCCGATCTCAAGGACAAGCTGCCCAACACCGCCGGCCGCACGGACGACCTTGCCGCCGGCCTCGCCTACGTCGACGGCGAGCTCAACATCGGCCTGTCCGTCAGCCACCACGATGCCAAATACGGCGTGCCCATCCGCTTCTCGCTCGATCCGGCGGTCGAGCCTGAGGTGCCGACGATCGACGCGCACCAGGATCGTGCCGACGCGCGTGCCAACGTTCCGATCGGCGGCTTCTTCAAGGCCTTCGAATTCCGCGGCGGGATTTCGAAATATCATCATGCCGAGATCGAGGAAGATGGCGTCGTCGGCTCACGCTTCTTCTCGAACGGCGGCGAGATGCGCGCCGACGTCGTTCAGGAGGACCGCGGCGGCTGGGGCGGAACGACGGGCGTCCAGTATCTCAGCCAGGATGCGCGCATCCGCGGCGACGAAAAATACCTCCCGGATAGCCTTAAGACCAATCTCGGCTTGTTCACGCTCCAAACCGTTGAGAGCGGGCCGGTGCGCTTCGAAGGCGGCATTCGTGTCGACTTCGCGAAATTGCGTGCGGACGAGGATGAGACGATCGCCGAGATCGGCGAAGAGCTCGAGGCCGACATGGAGGATGTGCCCGACATCGGCGCGATCGCATTCTCACGCCGGTTCACGGCGGTTTCGGCGTCGCTGGGCGCAAACTATAATCTGGGGAATGACTGGCGCGCGGGCGTGGCCCTCTCGCACAATGAGCGCGCGCCGTCGATCGACGAGCTGTTCTCACTCGGGCCGCATGGCGGCAGCCAGCAGTTCCTGATTGGCAACCCCGATCTCGGCCTGGAAAAGAGCAACGGAATCGAGGTCAGCGTCCATAAGACGACCGGTCCGATTCACATGCAGGGCAGCGTCTTCTACAGCAGCTTCTCGAACTTCATTTTCCAGGCGCCGACCGGAGAGATCGAAGACGGGCTGCCGGTCTATGAGTATCGGGAGGGCAAGGCCGACTATTACGGGTTCGAGGTCGAGAGCGACGTGAGGTTCGGCAAGGCGCTGGGCATCGACTGGGGCGGCGAGCTGGTTGCGGACGCCATCCGTGCAAAGATCAAGAAGTTCGGCAATGCGCCGGAGATTCCGCCCTTCCGGGTGCTCGCCGGTCTGACCGGCACACGCGGCCAGGTCGACGGTCGCGTGGAGGTCGAGCGGGTCAGCGCACAGCACAAGACCGCGCCGAACGAAACGCCGACGCCCGGCTACACGATGGTCAACGCTTCGCTCGACTGGCACCCGTTCTCGGCCAATCCGGACCTCACTCTATCGCTCCAGGGCAACAATCTGTTCGACGTGAACGCGCGCCGGCATTCGAGCGATCTGAAGGATTTCGCCCCGCTCGCCGGACGCGACATCCGCCTGGCTGCCCGGGTGAACTTCTAGCCGTAAAAGAAGAAGCGGCCCGGCCCGAGGGGAGAGGCCGGGCCGCTGGTGGGTCCCATCAAGAACAGGATGGGAGCCTTGTTGCGCGCCTGGGGAGTTCAGGCGCGGCGGGGAAGCTAGAGATCGATGCCGGCGGCGATCGCCTCGAGCTTGCGGACGCGTTCCCTGAGGTCCGCCATCTCGATCCGGCCGGTTGCCGGAGGAAGTCCGCGGTCGCCTGTCGCCTGGGTCAACTCCATCTTCTTGAACTCCAGCCAGCCGTTCCAGGCCTTGAGGCCGGCGATGCTTGCTCCGCCAAGACCGGCGATCACGCTCGCCGAGAGCACTCCAATCGTCAGCGGGTCCATCACTTCTCCTCCTGCCGGAGCGCTTCGATCTCGCGCGCCAGGTCTTCGTTCTGAGTGTTGATGTGATGATCGATCGCCATCAGGCGACGGTCGGTATCGTCCAGCTCGGTGCGCATCGCGTGCACCGTTGGCTTCCGCCTGACGACTCCACCCATGCGGTCGAAGTCGCTCATGTGACGCTGGCCGATGACGGAATTCTTCTTCTGAACTGCGAGCCAGATGCCGACCGCCGCGTAGGCGATGAGCGTCAGCTTGAAGCTGATGAAGATGGCGGCGGCTACGAACCCGATCCTGACGAAGGTGGGATCGACCCCAATCCGGTTCCCCAGCGTCGAGCAGACGCCGGCGATCTTCGCGTCCTTGCGGTCCAGCGAATACGGATAAATCTTGGTCATCACTCTTCTTCCCTTCGTCACTGAACGCGTGCCTTGAGCGCGGCCTTCATTGCTTCGAGCTCCCGGTCGACGGATTCAGCCGCCTTGAGCTCGTGGATTTCGTCTTCGAGGCTGCTCATTCCGAGAGCCTCCGCGCGGCCTTCCGCGAAATCGGCGCGGCGCTCGAGGATCTCGAACTTGCTGAACGCGTCCTGCGTCCGGCTGCCGTTCATGATCTCGCGGGCCTTGGCGCGGGTCACCGCGCTCTCGAGCCGTGCGGTGATCGCGTTCTGCCGGGCGCGGGCCTCGCGCAGCTTCGACTGAAGCTTGGCGATGTCGCCCTCGTAGCTGCGAAGCACCTGCTCGATCTGCGAAACTTCTGCGTGCAACCCTTCGGCCATATCCGTAGCCTTCTGACGCTCAACCAGAGCGGCCTTGGCGAGGTCCTCGCGACCCTTCGAGAGCGCGAGCTCCGCCTTTGCCGTCCAGTCCTCCTGGATCTCGTCGAGCCGGCCAAGCGCCCTGCGGATCTCCTTGATGTCCGCAATCTGACGAGCCGCCGAAGCCCGAACCTCGACCAACGTCTCTTCCATCTCGAGGATGATCATCCGGATCATCTTCGCGGGGTCTTCCGAGCGGTCGAGAAGCTCCGTCATGTTCGCCGCGAAGATGTCACGAGCGCGGCTGAACACGGGTCCGCTGAACCAGGTGGCGATCGGGGCGAGTCGCGCCGGGGCGGGCTCCTCCACTTTCACCAGCCCCAAATTGCGGGCGGGGGTGCGGACAGGAACCTGGGCTTCGAGGATTTCGAGTTCAGGCATAGGTCCGGACCTGGAGAGGGTTGGCATCGGCGTGGGCCGGGCCGACGGCGGCGCCGACCGCGACAGAGCTGAGCGCCAGCGCTGCGACGATGGCGAAAAGCGAGCGGGTGAAAGGCGACTGCGACGACATTTGAAAACTCCTTTTTTCGCCCGTCCATTGAGCTGCGGGCTGGTGCTCATCACTATTCAAATGCCGTGCCAATCCCGCAAAACTGCGAAAAACTTGACTACAAACACTCGATTGGGAGTTTTCGCCGACCAAGACTTGGCGGGATTCGCCACCTCCGATTGGGAACATTCGCCACGCCCGGCGCGTCGGAACCGGCACAGGTTCAACGAGGAGTATGAGTGATGCTGGGCAAGCTTGCAGGCGCATGGCTGGGTGAGAAGATCGCGGGCCGCAACGCGGGCGCGAAAGGTGCGATCGTGGGTTACGGCGCAGCGGCGATCGCCAAGCGCAGCGTGCCGACACTCGCGGCGCTCGCGCTCGGTGGATGGGCATTCAAGAAATGGCGCGAGCGGCGCCGGTCGAGCGCCTCTTATCCTTCGGACGCGACGCCTTCGTCCTGAGGCGGATTTTCGAAGTAGGGCTCGACGGTGCCGTTGAGCCGGATCGTCATGGGCTGACCGTAGCGGTCCAGGCTGCGGCCCGCGGCGACGCGGATCCAGCCTTCCGACACGCTATATTCGATGACGTTGGTCTTCTCGTTCCCGTTGAACTTGATGCCAACGCCGCGGCTCAGCAGCGCCTCGTCGTAATATTCGCTCCGCGGGTCGAGCGAGAGTCGGTCGGGCGGGGTCTCAGTGTCGGCCATGGCCGCGCCCTACCCCTGAGGCGTTCGGGCGGTCAACGCCAAGTGCGTGCGCGCAAAGCGCAATGTAAAGTATACTTGACGCCGATAGTTGCCGCACGCGCGCGAGGCGATTAAGCGCTGCCGGACTCATGAGCGACAAGGATCCATCACTGCGCCGCAACGCGCCGAAACTGGCGCTCCACGTGCCCGAGCCGCCCTTCCGCCCCGGCGATACGCCCGATTTCTCTTCGTTGAAGGTGCCTGCCGCTGGAAGCGCTCCGCGTCCCGACGTTGCCGCACCCGCCGCCGAGACTCACCCGCTGACGACCGCGCTGGTCCGAGTGCTCGGCGATGATGGCAAGGCGGTCGGTCCGTGGGATCCGAAGCTCGACCCCGAAACCCTGCGCAAGATGCTCCGCGACATGGTCACCGTGCGCATCTTCGATGACCGCATGTACCGGTCGCAGCGGCAGGGAAAGACCAGCTTCTACATGAAGTGCACCGGCGAGGAGGCGATCGCGATCGCCGCGCAGAACGCGCTCGACCGCGAGGACATGCACTTCCCCACCTACCGTCAGCAAGGGCTGCTCGTGTCGCGCGGCTACCCGCTGACGGAGATGATGAACCAGATCTATTCGAACAAAGGCGACAAGCTGAAGGGGCGCCAGCTGCCGATCATGTATTCGGACAAGGCGTTCGGCTTCTTCTCGATCTCCGGCAACCTCGCGACGCAATTCCCGCAAGCGGTCGGCTGGGCGATGGCCGCGGCGATCAAGGGCGACAGCCGGATTGCCATGGGCTGGGTCGGGGACGGCGCCACGGCGGAAGGCGACTTCCACTCCGCGCTGACATTTGCCGCGGTCTACAACGTCCCGGTCGTGCTCGCGGTCGTAAACAACCAATGGGCCATCTCGAGCTTTTCGGGGATCGCCGGGGCCGAGCGAGCGACCTTCGCGCAGCGCGCCGTCGGATATGGCATCGCCGGCCTCCGGGTGGACGGCAATGACGCGCTCGCGGTCTACGCCGCGGTGAAGTGGTCCGCTGAGCGCGCCCGCACGAACGCAGGCCCGACTCTCATCGAGTTCTTCACATATCGCGCTGAAGGCCACTCCACCTCAGACGACCCGTCTGGCTACCGCCCGACCAACGAAGCCAAGCTGTGGCCGCTGGGCGATCCGATCGACCGTCTCAAAGCCCATCTGATCTCGATCGGCGAGTGGGACGATGAGCGCCACGCGGCCATGACCGCCGAATGCGACGCGGACGTGCGCGCTGCGCAGAAGGAGTCCGAAAAGCTCGGCATCCTTCCCGAACAGGGCAAGGACGGCGTGGAGACCATGTTCGAAGACGTTTACGCCGACGTTCCGTGGCACATCGCCGAGCAGCGCGAGCAGGCGCTGAGGGAAGGCGGCGACTGATGCCGACCATGAACATGATCCAGGCGCTCAACGACGCCCACAAGGTCATGATGCGTCGCGACGAGGACGTCGTCGTATTCGGTGAGGACGCCGGCTATTTCGGCGGAGTCTTTCGCGTGACGGAAGGCTTGCAAAGGGAATTCGGCAAGACCCGCGTGTTCGACGCGCCGATCAGCGAGGGCGGGATCGTCGCGACCGCCGTCGGAATGGCCGCTTATGGCGTGAAGCCGCTGATCGAGATCCAGTTCGCCGACTACATCTATCCCGGCTACGATCAGATCGTCAGCGAAGTCGCCAAGATGCGCTACCGCACCGCGGGCGAATGGGCGATGCCAATGGTGGTCCGCACGCCGTACGGCGGCGGCATTTTCGGCGGCCAGACCCACAGCCAGTCGCCGGAATCCTTGTTTACGCATATCGCCGGGCTCAAGGTCGTCATCCCGTCTTCACCCTACGATGCCAAGGGCCTGCTGATCGCGGCCGTCGAAGACCCGGACCCGGTGATCTTCTTCGAGCCCAAGCGCATCTACAACGGTCCGTTCGACGGGCACCACGACCGGCCCGTGAAGCCCTGGTCCAAGCACCCCGCGAGCGAAGTTCCCGAAGGTCATTACACCGTGCCGCTGGGCAAGGCGGCCGTGGTGCGCGAAGGTGAAGCGCTGACCGTCCTCGCCTACGGAACGATGGTCCACGTCGCGCTGACCGCGGTCCAAGAACAGGGTCTCGACGCCGAGCTCATTGACCTCCGCACGCTCGTTCCGCTCGACATCGAGACGATCGAGCAATCGGTCAAGAAAACCGGCCGCTGCCTGATCGCGCAGGAAGCGCCACGCACCAGCGGCTTCGCGGCCGAGCTCGCGGCATTGATCCAGGAGCGCTGCTTCTATCACCTCGAAGCGCCGGTGGAGCGCGTCACCGGCTGGGACACACCTTACCCGCACGCCTACGAATGGGCCTATTTCCCCGGCCCGAAGCGCATGAAGCGCGCCCTTGAGAAAGTGATGGCGGACTGATGGCTCGCTACGAATTCAAGCTGCCCGACATCGGCGAAGGCATTGCCGAGGCCGAAATCGTTGCCTGGCACGTGAAGGTCGGCGACGAGATTGCCGAGGACCAGCAGATCGCCGACATGATGACCGACAAGGCGACCGTCGAAATGGAATCGCCGGTGGCAGGAAAGGTGATCGAGCTCGCGGGCGAAGTCGGCGACCAGGTACCGATCGGCTCGGTGCTCGCCGTGATCGAGACCGAAGGCAGCGATCGCGCCGCACAGCCGGCGGACGACAGCAAGGAAGAGCGGCCACTCGCCGACGGCGCCGTCGAGGCCACGCCCGAGCAGGCGAAGGAAATTCCCGTCGTTGCCGTCGACGAGGCTCCGGCAGCACCCGCACCCGCACCGCGCGTCGAGCCTGAAGTTGCGGAGAAAGAGCCGACAGCAAAGGCTCATGTCCTCGCGTCTCCGGCGGTCCGCGCCCGTGCCCGTGATCTCGGCATTGATCTCTCGCAAGTGCGCACCGCGAGCGACCGCATCCGCCATGCCGATCTCGACGCTTACCTGCTCTACAATGGCGGGAGCGTCTCCACCCGCGGCGCCGCTGCTCCGCGCAAGGACGAGACGATCAAGGTCGTCGGCCTCAGGCGCAAGATCGCGGAAAACATGCAGGAAGCGAAGCGCCGCATCCCGCATTTCACGCTCGTCGAGGAGTTCGACGTCACCGCGCTCGAGGAAACGCGCGCGATGATGAACTCGGACCGCGGTTCGAACCCGAAGCTGACGCTCCTACCCTTCCTGATCACGGCCATGGCGCGCGCGCTGCCCGAATGGCCGATGCTCAACGCCACTTATGACGATGACGCCAATGTCATCACTCGGCACGGAGCGCTCAACCTCGGCATGGCGACCCAGACCCCGAATGGGCTGATGGTCGCCGTCATCCGCGACGCCCAGAACAAGAACGTGTGGGAGCTCGCGCGCGAGATCCTGCGCCTCGCCGAGGCCGCCCGCTCGGGCAAGGCCACTCGCGAGGAATTGAGCGGCTCGTCGATCACACTTTCCTCGCTGGGCCCCATGGGCGGCATCACCTCGACACCCGTGATCAACCGGCCCGAGGTCGCGATCATCGCGGTGAACAAGGTCGAGGATAAGCTCGTTCCGATCGACGGCGAGATCGAGATCCGCAAGCGCATGAACCTCTCGCTCAGCTGCGATCATCGCGTAGTCGACGGCTGGGACGCCGCGAGCTTCATGCAGACCCTCAAGGGCTACATCGAAAACCCGCTGCGTCTGCTTTCCGCCTAATGCGCTGAAGCACTCGGCGCCTCCACGCGCTTGAACGAGCCCAACGTCTCGGTCGTGAAGCCCGATGGCGTTCCATCCGCAGCGATGGTGAAGGTGGCATGCTGCGTGCCGAAATCGACCAGCGGCCACGACAAGGTGAAAGTGTCGTGGTTGAAGTGGCGGAGCTTGCCGGCATAGCGACCGGGACCCGCCGCCACGTCGAGACCGTCCTGTGCAGCCGTAAGTACGAACGGGCCGTACATGTCGCTCTCGTACGTCCCGGCATAGGCAGCCAGCGAAACGCTCGGCGAGGCCGGATTCGCCGGCGCCTGGTCGGGCTCCAGCAACGTGTCCACCTTTTTCTGCTGCTCCAGAAGTGTTCGCTGCGTGTCCGGCGACGCAGGCCCGAGCTCCCGCTCGAGGACGTAGGCGCGGATCGCTTCGGGCATGATCGTCAAATTGAGATTGGCAAGCACCGCAATGCCGAGCTTGCGCTCCGGCACGAGGACGATGACCGCGCGGGCGCCGTCAAGCGCGCCGCCCTTTTCCAGCACCTTCGCGCCGTGGAAATAATAATAACCCCAGCTCAGTCCGTAGCCGAAGCCCGTCTGCTCGCTGATCGGCAGCGCTTCCGCGAAGCCGATCTCGGAGACCATGCTCGGCTCGAACATGTCGGCGACTACGCGCTCGGGCAGCACCGGCTTGCCGTCGAGCGTGCCGCGGCCGAGCAGCATGCGCATGTAGCGCGACAGGTCCGACGCAGTGGACACCATGGATCCGGCGGGACCCATGACGATCTGGTGCGACGGCGGGATGGCCTGGATGCGGCCGCCGATCCGTCCATAATTGCCTGATCGATTGTCGTCCTTGGGCGCCGCATTCACCGAAGTGCCGGAGCGAGTCATTCCAAGCGGCTTCAGGAGCCGGCTGTCCACCACCTCTTCCCAGCTGGTGCCAGCGACGCGTGCGGCGACCTGGCCGGCCGCGAAGAAGCCCAGGTTCGAATAGAGCGCGCGCTCGCGGAAGCTCGCCGCGGGCGGCACGAAGCGCATTCGCCGCAGCACTTCGGCGCGATCGTAACCCTCCTCGCCGAGCAGGTCCCCTGTAAACGCCGGCAGTCCGGTCCGATGAGCCAAAAGGTCACGGATGGTCGCATGCCGCGTCGCATATTCGTCATGCAGGACGAACTCGGGAAGGTGGGTGATAACCTCGTCGTCCCAGCCCAGCTTCTCCTCGCCGACCAGCGCCGCAAGAGCAGCCGCGGTGAATGTCTTGGTGTCCGAGGCGATCTGGAACACCGTGTCCGGATCGACCCGTGCAGCCCTGCCCAGCTGGCGGACGCCATATCCGCGAAGGAAAACGGTCTTTCCATCCTTCACGACAGCGATGGATGCGCCGGGGACGCCGTAATCGACCATCGCCCGGCGAATGAACGCATCGAGGCCGCGGGTCGGATCTGACGAATGGCGAGGCGCAGCGTGAACGGGTTCCGCAACGCAAGCCAACGCGAGTGCGAAGCACGCCAGACGTAGCAGCATATGAGCCCCCTGCCGCTAGATGTGCGCCTAACTTCCCGCCGCGATCACCAATGAGTCAAGCCTGACAGCAATGACAATTGCTCAACTCGGTTACTTCTTCCCGAGCTCCCGCCAGCTCTTCTCGTTCACCTCGACACCATATTTATCGGCGGCTTTCTTGATCCGTTTCCAGGCCTCGTCGCGCTCGCTTTCGCTGACGCCCTCGACCTGGTTGAAGCGCGCCATGGCATTGCGCACGTGGCTGGCGTTGTTGAGCGGTTCCTTCCGTTCCTTCGGAAATGCGAACTGGTCCTGGTCGAGCTTGTCACGCTGCTTTTCGCTGAGTTCGGACATCGGCTGCTCCTTTCGAAGAGACAACGCCCGAAGAGCAATGGCGTTCGCATTTGTAATGAAAGAGCCCCGGCGCGCGAGGAGGGAGCGAGGCGCCGGGGCTCTGGTGCGACCCGTGGGCCGGTGCGTGCGCGGCCGCGGATCGCTGGACAATCAGGCGGCGAGGCGAACCGTCTCGCCCAGCGCCTGGCTGATCGAGGTTTCGCGCTGCTCGGGGCCGATCGCGAGACCGTCGGCCACGACGAACTCGGGCTCGATGCCGATGAAGTTGAAAACGCCGCGAAGGTACGTCTCGAGGTGCTCGAGCGAGGCGGCCGGCGAATTGGCATCGTAAAAGCCGCCGCGCGCCAGCCCGACGATAACGCGCTTGCCGCTGGCGAGGCCTTCAGGACCGTTCTGCGTGTAACGGAACGTCTTGCCCGCAACGAGGATGCGGTCGATCCAGGCTTTCAGCTGGCTGGGCAGGGTGAAATTGTACATCGGCGCCCCGATAACGACCGTGTCCGCCTGCAGGAACTCGTCGAGCACGGAAGTATCTGCGAACGCATCGAGCGTCAGGTGCGGGAGCGGCGCTGCCGCGAGGTCGCGATAGACCAGCTCCGCGCCCGGCTGAGCACGCACGACCTGGCTCACGATGGACTTGGATATTGCGCGGCTGGCGCTGTTGTCGCCATTGATGCTGGCGTCGAGATGCAGGACGGTCACTATTGCCTCCTTGGTATGGATTTGTTACCGAGGCACCCTAAATAACCACCGAAGAATCGCCCGCAAGAACGCACTTTTTTGGGCCTCACGAACAAATTTGTGCGGCGAGAACATGGAGGTGACCGACCAATGAGAGATCCGAGCAACCCCGTCTGCAGGACCATCAGCACCTTACTTTCGCGCATCGGCGACAAGTGGACGGTGCTCGTCGTCCAGACCCTCGGCGAAGGGCCGAAGCGCTTCAACGAGCTGCGCCGGGAAATCCCGAGCGTATCGCAGCGCATGCTGACCCTGACGCTCCGCAACCTGGAGCGCGACGGGCTGGTAAATCGGACCGTCACGCCGACCATCCCGCCGCGCGTGGATTATGAGCTGACCGACCTCGGACAGTCCCTGCAGAAGCCGATCTGCGGCCTCGCCACCTGGGCGATGGACCATGTCGAGGCGATCCACGAGGCGCAGGCCCGCTTCGACGCCGAGCACGACAAGGCCGAAGCTGCGTGAGCACTGCGCCGGCCGGAGCGAATTTGACGGCGCTGCTCGATCGCGGCGACGAGTTCGCTCGCGCTGGAGATCCCAAGGCGGCCATGTCCTTCTACCAGGCGGCGCTGCATTCTGGGCGGTCGACGCCGCAATTCGACCCGCACACGATGGGCCGGTTACGAGCAGCCCAGGCCTTCATCCAGCAGCGGGCGAGCGAGTTTCAAAGCAAGCTCGACGCCGCACTCGCGGACTTCGAGCCCGAGCACGCAGCCGCCGGCACCCGCCTCTCCCACTCGCTCGACATGCTGCGTGGCACCCGCGAAATCCATCCACAGCAGCCGCTCGTCTTCTACTATCCCTATCTCGCGCAGCGGCAGTTCTTCGAGCGCGAAGAGTTCGACTGGGTGGCCGAGATCGAAGCCGCGACGCGCGCCATCCGCGAGGAACTGTTCGCGCTGCTCGACGGGGGCGCGGACTTCCGCCCCTATGTCGAGGACGAGGCCAACCGCCCGCAGCGGCAATTCCATCACCTCAACAACGATCCGAGCTGGAGCGCGCTTTACCTGTGGCGCGATTCCGAGCTTGTTCCCGAACTCGCCGAGCGTTGCCCGCGCACCGTCGAAGCGCTTTCAAAACTCCCGCTCACGCACATCGGCAAGCGCACGCCCTCGGCGCTATTCTCGCGCCTCGAGCCCGGCGCTCACATCCCGCCGCACAACGGCATGCTCAACTGCCGGATCATCTGCCACCTTCCGCTGATCGTTCCCAAGGGCTGCTGGCTCCGCGTCGGCAACGAGACGCGCGAGTGGGAAGAAGGCAAGATGCTGATCTTCGACGACAGCATCGAGCACGAGGCGCGCAATCCCACCGGCGAGCGGCGCATCATCCTTCTGTTCGACGTCTGGCGGCCGGAGCTGACCGAGACCGAGCGGCAGGCGATCTCCACGATCTTCGACGCGATCGATAGCTTCCAGACGCTTCCGGACGCCTGACGCAGCAGCTAGAGCAGCCCGATGCTCAAGCCTGTTGCGACCGATATCGAAGCGCTGAAGATCCTCGACGAGCGGCTGCGCTGGCTGTCTGCCTGGACCATCCACCACGCGAACCATATTCGCGAAAGCGACGACGGGCTAAAGGTCGGCGGCCACCAGGCGTCGTGCGCGTCGATGACCGCGATCATGGCCGCGCTTTATTTCCATGCGCTCCGACCGAACGATCGCGTCGCAGTGAAGCCGCATGCTGGACCCGTCCTTCACGCGATCCATTATCTGCTCGGCTCACAGTCGCGCGAGGCACTGGAGAACTTCCGCGGCTTCGGCGGAGCGCAATCCTATCCCAGCCGCACCAAGGACAAGATCCCCGTCGATTTTTCAACCGGCTCCGTCGGTCTTGGCGTGGCGATCACCCTCTTCGCGAGCCTGGTGCAGGATTATCTCACGACGCACGGCTGGATAGACGAGGCCGATCACGGCCGCTTCGTCGCATTGATCGGCGACGCCGAGCTCGACGAGGGCAACATCTACGAAGCGATCATCGAGGGCTACAAGCACGACGTCCGCAACCTCTGGTGGATCGTCGACTACAACCGCCAGAGCCTCGACGCGACGAGCGCGGATCGCATGTTCGAGCGCTTCGACGAGATTTTCCGCAGCTGCGGCTGGCGAGTGGTCGAGTTGCGTTACGGCAAGACATTGCAGGCTGCGCTCGACAAGCATCCGAAGATCAAGAGCTGGTTCGAGGAGCTGCCGAACGCCGACCTCTCGGCGCTTCACTATCAGGGCGGCGCAGCCTGGCGCGCGCGGGTCGAGGCGGACCTTGGCAAATCCGCAGCGGCGTTCCTCAAGGAACATGACGACGCCGCTCTGGCGTCGCTGTTCACCGATCTTGGCGGCCATTGTATGGACACGATCATCCAGGCATTCGACGCTGCGCAGGACGACGTTCCCACCCTCTTCATCGCGTGGACGATCAAGGGCTTCGGCCTGCCGTTCGCCGGCCACAAGGACAACCACGCCGGCCTGATGAACCCGACACAGCTTGCTGCTCTGCGAGAAGGCATGGGCGTGCGCGAAGGCGAGGAGTGGGAGCCGCTCGAAGGCATCGGTGACAACGCCCGCACCGGCGTCCAGGCCGTGATCGACCGTACCCGCATCGCCCGCGAGAAACGTGCCCGCAGCTTCGGCAATATCGGCATCCCGACTCTTCCGGCGCCCGCGGGTGACGAGCAATCGACGCAGGCCGCCTTCGGCCGCATTCTGTTGGAATTGTCGAGGGCCGGGGGCGAACTCGCCGACCGCATCGTCACGAGCTCGCCGGACGTAACCGTGTCCACGAACCTGGGCGCCTTCGTGAATCAACGCGGCCTGTTCCGCCGCCGCGAGATGCCCGACGTCTTTGCCAAAGCAAAGATTGCATCTGCACAAAAGTGGAGCGGCGGCAATAAAGGTCAGCACATCGAGCTCGGCATCGCGGAGAGCAATCTTTTCCTGATGCTCGCCGCGGCCGGTCTCTCCGGCGACCTGTTCGGCGAGCGGTTGTTCCCGATCGGTACGCTCTACGACCCGTTCATCGCCCGCGGCCTCGATGCCCTCAACTACGCCTGCTACCAGGATGCGCGCTTCCTGCTCGTCGCGACGCCGAGTGGCATCACGCTCGGCCCCGAAGGCGGCGCCCACCAGTCGATCAATCCGCCCCTCATTGCGCTCGGCCAACCTGGATTGCGCCATTACGAGCCGGCCTACGCCGACGAGCTCGCAGCGATGATGGAAGAAGCCTTCCGTCTCATCGACGATCCGGACGGCGAGAGCACCTACCTGCGCCTGTCGACGCGCAGCATTCAGCAGACCGAACGCACCGACGACAGCTGGCGCGAAGGCGCGCTCAATGGCGCCTACTGGCTCCGCGCGCCTGGTCCTAACGCCGAAGCCGCAATCGTCTCGATGGGCGCGGTCATGCCAGAGGCGCTCGCCGCTTGGGAAGAACTGCACGAAGATCTTTCCGGTCTGGGCCTCCTCGCGGTCACCTCGCCCGACCTGCTCCATCGCGGCTGGACCGCCGCTCAGGCAGCGCGCTGGAAAGGCGAGCGCAATCCAAGCCACATCGAACAGCTCCTCTCGGCGCTTCCCCTGCACGCCGGCCTTGTCACGATGGCCGACGCCGCGCCAGCCTCCCTGTCATGGCTCGGCGGGGTGCTCGGCCAGCGCGTCGCCCCGCTCGGCGTCGAGAAGTTCGGGCAGACCGGGAGCCTCTCCGATCTCTACGCCGCCTACCGCCTCGATGGCTCCGCGATCACCGAGGCCGTTGCCGAACTACTGCTGCCTGCCTAGGGGACGAGCATGGCCGGGCGTTACTTCGACGAGTGGCAGGTAGGCGATCGCGTGCAGCATGCGATCACGCGCACCGTCACCGAGGCCGACAACATCCTCATCACCACCCTCACCCACAATCCGCAGCCGCTGCACCTCGATTACGAGGCGGCCGCGAAAACCGAGTTCAAGAAGCCGCTGGTCAACAGCTGCTTCACCTTCAGCCTGATGGTCGGCGTCAGCGTTCACGACACCACGCTCGGAACCCTCGTCGCCAACCTCGGCTACGACAAGCTCGTCTTCCCCAATCCGGTCTTCGCGGGCGACACGCTGCGCAGCGAAAGCGAATGCGTCGCGATTCGCGAAAGCAAGTCGCGTCCGACTGCCGGCATCGTCACCTGGGCGCACCGCAGCTTCAACCAGCGCGATCAGCTGGTGTGCGAATGCACGCGCACCGCGCTCATTCTCCGAAAGCCGCAATGACCGAGCCCCGCTCCTGGCTGTTCGTCCCGGCCGACAGCGAGCGGAAGATCGCCAAGGCGCTCGAGAGCGACGCCGACGCCATCATCTTCGACCTCGAGGACAGCGTCGCCCCCGCTCAGAAGACGATCGCTCGCGACATTCTCAAGAACCTGCCGAAGCAATCGAACGGCCCCGAATGGTGGGTACGCGTGAACCCGCTCGGCAGCGAGTTTCACAAGGACGATCTCAAACTGATCGGCAGCGCCTACGTCCACGGTATCGTCCTCCCGAAGGCGGAGGGCGGCGCCGACGTCACGCAGCTTGCGCACCGCACCGGAAACATCCCGATCCACGCGATCGTCACCGAGACCGCGGCGAGCCTGTTCGGTCTGCTTTCCTATCGCGATCCCAAGTCAACCCTGAAAGCGATGAGCTGGGGCGCGGAGGATCTGTCCGCCGCGCTCGGGGCCTCCTCGAAGTATGACGGGAACGGGGAGCTCAGCTTCACCTACAAGCTCGCGCGGTCCCTCTGCCTCGCCGGCGCGGTCGCCGCCGGAGTCCAGCCGGTCGACGGCGTCTTCGCCGACTTCAAGGATGAGAAAGGCCTTCGCGCCGAAGCGGAGGCTGCTCGCCGCGAAGGCTTCACCGGCAAGCTCGCCATCCACCCGGCTCAGGTTCCGATCATCAACGCCGCCTTCACGCCGTCAGACGACGACGTCCGCCACGCCGAGGAAATCGTCGCCGCATTCGAGGCACATCCCGACGCAGGCGTTCTGTCCGTCGGCGGGAAAATGGTGGATCGCCCGCACCTTGTGCAGGCCAGGCGCGTTCTGGAGCGCGCACGATAGGAATACTGTGACCGAAGCGATCTATCCGATCCCTCAAGGCTTCGACGCTCGCATAGGCCCGCGCGAGCTCGCTGAGCTCAACGACCTCGCAAATGCCGATCCCAACCGCTTCTGGCTCGACCAGGCGCGGCGGCTGACCTGGAACAAGTTCCCAACCAAGGCGGGTGACTGGTCCTTCGACGAGGACAATTTCCACATCGAGTGGTTCGCGGACGGACAGCTCAATCTATCCGTCAACTGCCTCGATCGTCACCTCGCCGAACATGGCAATCGCACCGCCTTGATCTTTGAGGCGGACGAGCCCGGCCACGGGCACAGCTGGACGTACCGGGAGCTCTACGAAGAGACCTGCCGCTTCGCGAACCTGCTGAAGCAGCAGGGGATAGAGCGCGGCGATCGCGTCATGATCTACATGCCGATGATCCCCGAAGCCGCAGCCGCCATGCTCGCCTGCGCCCGCATCGGCGCCATCCATTCTGTCGTGTTCGGCGGCTTCTCGCCGGAAAGCCTCGCCGGACGCATTTCCGACTGCGACGCCTGCGCGGTGATCACCGCCGACGAAGGCGTCCGCGGGGCCAAGCGCATCCCGCTCAAGCGCAACGTCGACGAGGCGCTGACAGAGCGCGACGTGCCAACCGTCATCGTCGTCACCCGCACGGGCGCCGACGTGCCGATGAAGCAAGGCCGCGACATCCGTTATTCCGATCTCCGCGACAGCCTCGACACCGAGTGTGAGCCCGCGATCATGAACGCGGAAGACCCGTTGTTCATCCTCTATACGTCGGGCTCGACCGGAAAGCCGAAGGGCGTCGTCCACACCACGGGCGGCTACGCGACCTGGGCGGCAACGACGTTCGACTGGATCTTCGACTACAAGCCAGACGACATCTTCTGGTGCACTGCCGACATCGGCTGGATCACCGGCCACACCTATGTCGTCTACGGACCCCTGACGATGCGTGCGACGAGCGTGATGTTCGACGGGGTTCCGAACTATCCCGACTTCGGCCGCTTCTGGGAGACCGTGGACCGGCTTGGAGTCACGATCTTCTACACCGCCCCAACCGCAATCCGCGCCCTCGAGCGCGAAGGCGACCAATGGGTAACGCAACATTCCCGCAAGTCGCTGCGCCTGCTCGGGACCGTCGGCGAGCCGATCAACCCCGACGCCTGGGAATGGTACTGGCGTGTCGTCGGCGACGGCCGCTGCCCCATCGTCGACACCTGGTGGCAGACCGAAACCGGCGGAGCGATGATCTCGCCGATTCCCGGCGCCATCGAGGCCAAGCCTGGCTCAGCCACAAGACCGTTGCCCGGCATCCATGCAGAGCTGGTGGACGCGGAAGGAAAGACGCTCGAAGGGGCGACGAGCGGCAATCTTTGCCTGACCTCGTCCTGGCCGGGCCAGATGCGCACCGTCTGGGGCGACCACAAGCGTTTCTTCGAGACCTATTTCAGCACCTATCCGGGGAAATATTTCACCGGCGATGGCTGCCGCCGCGATGAAGACGGCTATTATTGGATCACCGGCCGTGTCGACGACGTCATCAACGTCTCCGGTCACCGCGTCGGAAGCGCCGAGGTCGAAAGCTCGCTGGTGTCGCATCCGAAGGTCGCGGAAGCGGCCGTCGTCGGCTTCCCCCACGACATTAAGGGGAATTCCATCTACGCCTACGTCACGCTGAACGCCGGCGAGGAAGGCAGCGACGCGCTGCGCAAGGAGCTCATCCAGGAAGTGCGGCACGACATCGGCTCCTTCTCCGCGCCGGAGAAGATCCACTTCACCCCCGCGCTACCCAAAACACGCTCGGGCAAGATCATGCGGCGGATCCTCCGCAAGATCGCGGAGGGCGAGACGTCGGGGTTCGGCGACACTTCGACGCTTGCGGACCCGACGATCGTCGATGCCCTGCTCGCAGGGCGGCAATGAGAATCGTTGCGGCGGCAGTCCTGCTCGCGGCTGCGGGTGCACCCTCAAACGCTCAACCGAAGAACTTCGATATCGAGACGTTCTTCACTGGCCGCACCCATGCCGAGAACGACATCAAGATCGTGTTCCACAGCGCCCACAAGCTGATTGTCGACAGCGTCGGCCGCCGCGAAGGCAATCAGTTCGTGCAGATCGACACCGTGCGCGAAGAGGGCAAACCCGTCCGAACGCGCAAATGGGTCACCCACCAGCTGGAGCCCGGTCATTTCACCGGGACGCTGAGCGACGCGACTGGACCGGTCGACATCCGAGTCAACGGCAACACGGCCACCATTCGCTACACGATGAAAGGCGGGCTCAACATCGTTGAAACCGTGCAGCTGACGGACGCAGGACGAACGCTTTCGAACATTGCCGTGGCCCGCAAATTCGGCCTCAAGTTCGCCACCGTGCAAGGCACGATCCGCAAGCTGGACTGAAGCTCAGGGCGAGGCTTCGACGAACAGCTTCTCAAACTGCTCCACCTCGGAAGCCGGGATGTCGGAGATGGCCGCGAAACGCAGACCATTATGCGTCCATTCGCGAACCGAAAAACCGTCCTTCACGAACGCCCGTTCACCCTCGCCCTTTGCCGGCCAGACGTAGAGATTCACCGTGTGCAGCCGGCGCTTGTAGACGATTGCCGCCACGGTCCTCCCGTCTATCGAATCCAGTCGCCCGCCAACCAATGGAAATCCCTTGCCGGCGAGCTCCGGAACGGGAGGTGCGAAGTCGATCCGGCCGTTGAACCAAGGCTTCACGATGTGCTGGTCGGTGGTCTGCACGTCGGTGAGGTGGCCCGGCTGGAGCGAACGGACGTGGCTCGAGACCAGCTCCTGGTCCACCGCGGCGGTCGTGGCGGGCGGCACGAAGCTGATCATCGCCAGCGAAGCCGCAAGCGCGCCGGCGACACCCGGCGCGAGCCAGCTTGGAATGCGGTTCTCGTTCGCTCCCTTCGGCGAAAGCTCCGACAGCGCGGCGATGCGATGGGTCAGCGATTCCGGCGCACGGTCGCGAACGCCGTCGAGGTGGAGCAGACTGCGCACGGCCTGCATCCGATCGAGCTCGTCGCGGCATCCTTCGCAGCGCGCGACATGCGCCTCCACGAGCGCGGTGTTCGCCGCATCGAGTTCGCCATCGACGAGTCCGCCGAGCAGCAGTTCCTGATCAACGCAGGCAGGCATTACTTCGCACTCCTCGACTGCTCGCCGCCGGCTTTCGCCGCGGGCAGAAGCTCCTTCGCGAGCATCGCCCGCGCCCGCGACAGCCGCGACATGACAGTGCCGACCGGTACGCCGGTCACTTCGGCAATTTCAGTGTAAGACAAATCCTCGAGATCCCTGAGCACGATCGTCACACGGAACGGCTCCGGGATCGCCTCGACGGCGGCGCGGACGCGGTTGACGTCCGCCTTGCGAAAAACTTCTTCTTCGGGCGTAGGGCCGGGGTCCGGCTGCCGGGCGACTTGCGCCGCGGCATCTTCACTGAGGCTTGCCTCCGTCATGACCAGCGACACAGCGCCTGCCCTTGCGGCCTGCGCGGTACGGCAGCAATTGCGGACGATCGCGAACAGCCAGGCACGCGGCGATCCGCCGCGATATTGTCCGAAGCTGCGAAACGCGCGCAGCACCGCATCCTGAACGATGTCTTCGCTCATGACCGCATCGCGCGTCAGATAGCGGGCGAGGTTAAAGGCGCCGTCGATGTGCGGCAGGATCAGTCGCCTGAAGTCTTGGGATTGGCCGCCGCCGGGCGCGAGTTCACCCGGCGGCGAGCCACTGGCCGCGAGACGGGGCGTGAAGAAGGGAGGGGAGTATTTCTTCACGAGCTGTCGGCCAGTTCGATCCCTCACGCCTTCACGACGATCGTGCCCGTCATGTGCGGGTGCAGGGAACAGAAATAGCCGAATTGCCCCGGCTTGGCGAAAGTGAAGGCAAAATGGTCGCCGCTATCGAGCACCTTCGATTTGAACGTGCTGTCCTTGGCAACGACCGTGTGGGGAATGTCGTCGCCATTGGTCCAGGTCACCGTCGTTCCGGTCTTCACGGTCACGATGGGGTCCTTGAACGTGAAATTATCGATCCGCACCGCCGCCGCTTGGGGAGCTGGCGCGGCCTTGGTCATTGTGGCGACGGTCGACATCATCAGCGCGCTCGCTGCAAGCGCAGCCGCTTGCATCGCTAAAATCCTGAATCCGCGAGTCATTTGGTGGTCCTCGTTCTTTTGGGGGAAGGTCACGCAGACAAAGTGGAATCGATCAGCGCGATGCGGTCATGACCGCGCACGAACATCGCGTCGGTAATGCCCAGCATCTCGTGCAGCCGCTCTGGCGGGACCTTCAGCGGCCCGGGCGAAGGCGCAGTCCCCGGAGCCGGCTGCGGAAAGGCAGTCGAGCGCGCGGTGTGGAACGCGATGCGCCCTTCGACCTTCTGCGTGATCTGGTGGATGTGGCCATTGAGAATGGTCACCGATCCGAAACGACCGAGCAGCTTCAGCGCTTCGGCGGCGTCGTCCGTGCCCCAGCCCCAGTCGGCATAGACCGTCCAAAGCGGAATATGCGCGAAAACCACGACCGGCGTGGATGACGACCGTCCAGCCAGATCCGCCTTCAGCCACTTCAGCTGCTCGGCGCCGAGATTGCCCATGCCACCTGGCTTCAGGTCCGCGACATTGACCAGCGCGATGAAGTGCACGCCGCGATGGTCGAAGCTGTACCAGCCGGCTCCCATCGAGCCCTTGCCGAAGCGATTGACGAAGGCCTTGCCCCCGTCGGCATCGAGCATGTCATGTTCGCCGGGAACGTAGAAGACGGGGAACCCCGTTGCCTTGAGCATCTGCTCGGCGTCGTCGAACTCGGCGTCGCGCGAGAGTTGGGACACGTCGCCCGTGTGGATGATGAAGTCCGGCTGCACCGGCAGCGCCTTCACCTTGGCGATCGCCTCGCGAAATGTTGCGCGGGCGTCGGCATTGGGCGGTTTGTTGAAGCCGATATGGCTGTCGCTGACCTGTACGAACGTGAACGGTTTCGCGCTCGCATGGCGCAGCGGCGCCGCGAGTGCGGTATCGAGACCGATCGAGCTACCGATTCCGCCCTCGAACGCGAACAGCGCCCCGGTGCCGGCCCAGGCCATGCATTTTATGAATTCACGGCGGTCGTTTTCGAATTCTCGGTCTCGCATCATCGCCCTTTCCGTGAGGCACACGATGCAATGACCGGGCATCCGCCGATTTTATTCCCGCGCTTGTGAGAAATTTCTGTGGCGCTATCCCTTCGCCCTAAGGGGAGGCGCGATGGCCACGGTTGCCAAACAGCATGGAGAGAAGCGGTGGTCGATGGCGCGGGTGGTTATCGCATCCTCGGCCGGCACGGCGTTCGAATGGTACGACTTCTTCATCTTTGGGTCGCTTGCGCCCGTCATCTCGAGGGTGTTTTTCGCGGGTCTCGATCCGACACCGGCGCTGATTGCAGCGCTGGCGCTGTTTGCGGCGGGATTCGCCTTCCGCCCGCTGGGCGCTCTCATCTTCGGCGTCATCGGCGACAAGCTCGGCCGCAAGGGAGCGTTCCTCGTCACCGTCAGCCTGATGGGCGCGGCGACGTTCCTCATTGGCTTGCTTCCGACTTACGACCAATCCGGCTCGACTGGCCCGGCGCTCCTGATTCTTCTGCGCATTCTGCAGGGCATTGCGCTCGGCGGTGAATATGGTGGCGCTGCCATCTATGTCGCGGAGCACGCTCCCAACAACAAGCGCGGCGCATCGACCGGTTGGATCCAGTCGTCGGCGTCATTCGGGCTGCTCGCGGCTTTGCTCGTCATCGTCGCAACGCGGACCTCGATCGGCGAGGACGCCTTTCTCGCCTGGGGCTGGCGAATCCCGTTCCTCGTATCGGTCGTGCTACTCGCGATTTCGGTGTGGATGCGCGCGAAGCTGGCTGAGAGTCCCCATTTCGCGAGGCTCAAGGAAGAGGACGACCTCTCGCACAAGCCGCTGCGTGAAGCTTTCGCGACGAAGAAGAATTTGAAGCGAGTCTTCACCGCCTTCTTCGGCATCATGTGTGCGCAGGGCGCTGTCTGGTACTTCACCTTCTTTTACATGCAGGTCTTCCTGGAGCGCTCGCTCGGCCTTCCGAGCCAGACCAAGGACCTGCTGATGATCGTGATGACGGTCGTGAGCGCTCCGCTCTACGTGTACTTTGGCTGGCTCAGCGATCGGCTCGGCCGCAAGCCGGTGATGGTGGGCGGAATGCTGCTCGCATTGCTGCTCTACTTCCCCGCCTCCCACTGGATCGCGAATGCCGCCAATCCCACGCTGGTCGAAGCGCAACGCGACACACCGGTCATCGTCGAGACCGATCCTGCGACCTGCTCCGTCCAGTTCGATCCGGTGGGCACGGCCAAGTTCGTCAGCGCGTGCGACGTCGCAAAGAGCACGCTCGTCACGCGCGGCGTTTCGTTCAAGACGCGGGCCTCCGCCGGCGGTCGGACTCGCGTCGTGGTCGGAACCGAGACTGTTCCGATCCAGGGTGGCGAAGGGCTGGCCGCCGCAGACCTTAAAGCGCTCAAGACGAGGACAGCCGACGCGATAGGCGCCGAGCTCACGGCCGCCGGCTATCCGAAGAGCGCGGACCCACGGCAGGCAAACATGACCCTTCTCATCATCCTGCTGTTGCTGTTCGTGGTCGCGTCGACCGCGCTCTACGGCCCCCAGGCTGCTGCGCTGGTCGAGATGTTCCCGACGCGCGTGCGCTACACGGCCATGTCCTTCCCGTACCACGTCGGTACCGGGTGGGTCGGAGGCTTCCTGCCGGTCACCAGCTTCGCGCTGGTCGCGATCACGGGGAATATCTTCGAAGGGCTGTGGTACGCGGTGGTCTTCACCGCGATTTCCGTGACCGTGTCGCTGCTGTTCCTGAAGGAAACCGCGGGGCGTCGCCTCGAAGAGGTCTAGCTCACGGAGCCCAATGAATGTCGATCGGCTGCTCAGCCTCGGCGAGGACGCGTCCGATCGGCACCCTGGAGCTTTGCCCATCGGCGATCGCCTGCTCGAGCAGCTCGCGCTTTCTTGCGCCCGTGACGGTCATCAGGAGGGTCCGCGCCGACAGGATCGCCGCGCGTGTCAGAGTGACTCGCGCGACCGGCGCATCTGTCGGCATCGGCTCCGGCATCACTCCGACTGCACGACGAGCCTTGGGCGCATCGAGCGCGTCCTGGAGGTCGGGCCCTGCGAAGATGGAGGCGGTATGACCGTCCTCGCCCATTCCGAGCCAAACGAGATCGGGCGGCCACGGAAGATCCTGAAGCCGCGCATCGGCCGAATTCCCGGCCAGCTTGTAGTTAGCGATCTCGGTCGCGATCGGGACGACGCGGGCCCCGGTCGGAAGAAAAGCGCGCGCGATCTCCCGCACGTTGGAAAGCTCGCTGTCGACCGGCACTAGCCGATCGTCGGTGGGAATGACCGTCACGCGTTTCCAGGACAGCTTTTGCGCGGCCAGCTTGGGGAAGATTGCGGGCCCGGTCTTGCCGCCGGGCACGGCAATCAGCGAGGCGTTCCGCGCCTCGATGGCGCTGTCGACAATGAAGCCGACGTCGCCCGCGACCGCATCAGCAAGCTCGTCCAGGGAATCATATTCCCACCATTCCGCTTCGATCATGTGAGTCCTTTTGGCCTATCGCGGCGGTCGTTGCGCGTATCCGAACCATCCTGCAACCGCTTGTCCGCTTCGGTTCATCGCAGGACGAAAGCGAAGTCGCTCATGCGCGATGTTGCACATCACCGCATCGATCGTGGGAATGCCTGTACCGCGAAGGACGTTGCACTCGCTGACATATCCTTGTGGGTCGACCCGCAGCCGAAGAAACACTGGCACTCCACGGGGCCATTCGTCGAGCAGATCGGGAGGGATGTCACGTCCTGTGAGCACCGGCGTGACAAGATGCGGCGGCTCGGCCACTCCGCTGTCGCCGCCGCCGCCCGGACCGCTTCCGCCGCGACCGCTTCCGGTGCCGGTTCCCACTCCGCCGGCGCCGGTGCCCGGCCCCCGCACGTCCGAGGCGCCCTGTGTCGGCGCCGCACCCGTGCGCGGGGTCTCGGTGGCGGCAATCTGTTGCACCGGCGGAGTTACGATCTCCGGTTTTGGCGCGACGACCGGGGTCGCTTCGCTCCTGATGTTCTTCGGCGCGGAGCCGCCTTCCTTCTTCCTGGGCTTCGGCTGCTGCGTCTGAAGCCGGGGCGGCGGCGGCAGAGGTGGGATGTCGCGCAGGTCGAATACGCGCAGCACGCTTTGCGAATCGGCCAGATCCATCTTTCCCGACATGTGCAGGAGAGCGAACAGCAACAAAGCATGGATCGCGGCCACCGCGGCGATGGCGCCACCCCTGTCGCGGTTGTTGAGGCCAGCCCGGTACATGCGTGGTCGACCTTATGCGCTCGCACGCGTTGTCGAAACCTCAATAAGACTGGCGCCGGACGCGGGGGAAGGCGCCCGGCGCACACGCAATCTCGCGAAATTTGTTAGCGGCTGGAGCTTGCCTTGCGGCCGCCGCCGTGGCTCGCCTTTCCACCCTTGCTCGCGATCTCGCGCTGCTTGGCTGGATCCATGGCAGCGAAGCCCCGCTTGGAACCGCCCGATCTGGTCGTCGGCATTCTCGAATCTCCTTCTGAATGCAGTTGGGCAACGCACCGTTGCTGCGGCAGTTCACAATGCTGATCGAGGTTAGAAACGGCTGTAGAGATGGCTGCTAATGCTGCACAGCAGGGATGAATTTGCTGCGCGGTCGGAACCTCGAACGACGTTCATCTATTCTGCCGCGCGACAGAGGAATCTCACCCACTTCGAGGGCCAGGTCGACTCATTTGGGGGCGTAATGCGGCGAGTAAGTACCGCACTGCTGTGTGCCATCACCGTCGGCGGTTGCGTCGGTTTGCAGGCGTGCAGGAACAATCAGCCGGCCTCGAGCTCGGCACCCGTGCAAACGGGCCCGCTCCCCAGTGGAGCGCACGCCGTACCGGCCGCTGCGGCCTTCGCTCGCGATGATGGCAACTGGGTCATGCCCGGGAAGGATTACGCATCGTCGCGCTTTTCCGCGCTGAACCAGATCACGCCGGCCAACGTGTCGAAGCTCGGGCTCAGCTTCACCTTCTCGACCGCCACGACGAAAGGCTACGAGGCGCCACCGCTGGTGGTCAACGGCACGATGTATCTCATCACGCCGTTCCCCAATTACCTCTACGCGCTCGATCTCACGAAACCCGGCGCTCCGACCAAGTGGGTGTTCAAGCCAAAGCCGCTGGCTGCCTCGCAGGGCGTCGCCTGCTGCGACGTGGTCAACCGCGGCGCCGTCTTTGACGCCGGGAAGATCTTCTTCAACACGCTCGACGGGCAGACGATCGCAGTCGACGCGAACAGCGGCCAGCAAGTCTGGCGCACGCAGCTCGGCGACATCCAGAAGGGCGAAACCATCACCATGGCCCCGCTCGTTGCGGGCGGGAAAGTGCTGGTCGGCAATTCCGGCGGCGAGATGGGTGTCCGCGGCTGGGTCGCGGCCCTGGACGAAGGCAGCGGCAAACTCGCGTGGAAGGCCTTCAACACGGGTCCTGACAAGGACGTGCTGATCGGGTCGCGGTTCAAGCCTTTTTACGCGATGGACCAGGGCAGGGACCTCGGCGTCAAGACGTGGCCGCCCGACGCCTGGAAGATCGGCGGCGGCACGGTCTGGGGCTGGCTCAGCTTCGATCCGGAGACGAAGCTCGTCTATTACGGCGTCGGCAACCCGGGCCCCTGGAACGCGGATCAGCGGCCCGGAGCGAACAAATGGACAACCGGCGTCTTCGCTCGGGACGTCGGTACCGGCGAGGCCGTCTGGTTCTACCAATCGACGCCGCACGACATTTTCGATCACGACGACATCAACGAGATCATCCTCGCCGACATTCCGTGGGGCAATGGCCGCCGCGCCGCGCTGCTGCGTCCGGCGCGCGACGGCTTCTTCTATGTCCAGGATCGGCGGACCGGCCAGGTCCTGTCGGCCACGCCGTTCGGTTACGTGAACGGCTACAAGGGAGTCGATCTCAAGACCGGCCAAATGATCTCCAATCCGGACAAGGAGCCGAAGTCCGGCAGAGTCACCCGTGACATCTGTCCGGCGGCTCCCGGAATGAAGGACTGGAACCCATCGGCCTTCAGTCCCGTCACGGGCCTCGTCTACATCCCCCACAACAACCTGTGCATGGACTTCGGCGCGATGCAGGCGAACTACATCGCGGGCACCCCTTACGTCGGCGCGGACGTCAAGATGTATGCCGGCCCGGGCGGCAACCGCGGCGTGTTCACCGCTTGGGATCCCGTCAATCGCCGTGCGGTGTGGGAGATCAAGGAAGACCTGCCGGTCTGGAGCCCCGCGCTCGCGACCGCCGGCGGAGTCGTCTTCTACGGAACCATGGACGGCTGGTTCAAAGCGGTCGACGCGCGCACCGGCAGGGAGCTGTGGAAGTTCAAGGCCGGAAGCGGGATCATCGGTCAGCCGATCAGCTATCGCGGACCCGACGGACGCCAATACATCGCCGTCGTCGCCGGCGTGGGTGGCTGGGCCGGCGCGGTCGTCTCGGGCAAGATGGACACGCGCGATCCGACCGGCGCGCTCGGCTTTGCCAATGCGATGAAAGACCTGCCGATGAAAACCACGGCGGGAGGCATCCTCTATGTCTTCACGCTTCCGCGCTAGTTTCCTTGTCGCCGGGCTCGCGGCGCTCACGCTCACCGCGTGCGATCGTGAGGAACGCCACAGCCGTTCCAAGCCGCTCGGCGAAACCGTTCCTGCGGGCGAAAGCCCCGACACGATCTGGCCCGGACAGAGCTCGCCGCCGCCCATCGATGCGCGCGCTCGGCTCTACGACAACAATGCGCCGGCGATTTCCCAGGGGCAGTTCCTCTACACGCAGATGAATTGCGTCGGCTGCCACAGCCACGGCGGCGGCGGAATGGGTCCGCCGCTGATGGACGATGAATGGCGCTACGGCGGCCGCATTGACCAGATCGCCGCAAGCATTGCCGAGGGGCGTCCCAACGGGATGCCGTCGTGGCGCGGCAAGCTGACCGACGACCAGATCTGGAAGCTCGCCGCCTATGTCCGAACCCTCTCGGGTCAGCCGAGCAAGGACGCCGTCTCCAGCCGCTTGGAATCGATGAGCGCGACAACGCCGCAGACGCTGACGCCGCGCGAGCCGGCGCACACCTCGGATACGGCCCAACAATGACGCGAGTTGTCCGCGTGCCGGCACTCCTGCTCCCGCTGCTGCTGCTCGGCGCGTGCGACTACCAGACCTATCAGAGCATCTTCAGCGGCAACGCCGCGGCCGAGGTCCAGCGGTTCAACATCCTGTTCGTCATCTTCCTCGCGATCTGCGCGATCATGTACGCGCTCGTCATCGCCTTCCTGATCGCCGGCATCATGCGCGCCCGCCGCGCGGGCGAGGCGAACGTCGTCGAAAGCGGGAGGCACCACGAATCGCATCCGCTGATGCGCACCGGCCTCCTCGCATGGGGCGCGCTTGTCACGAGCGGCCTCGTCGCACTTGCGATCGCAAGCTTCTTCACCGACCGTTCGATGGCCAGCGCCGCCACGCAGGAGAAGCTGTCGATCGCCGTCACCGCCAATCAATGGTGGTGGAACGTCGAGTATAATTCCGCCGATGCCTCCAAGACTCTTCGGACTGCGAACGAGATCCATCTTCCAGTCGGCGTGCCGGTGCGGATCAGGCTTCATTCGAACGACGTGATCCACAGCTTCTGGGTGCCGAGCCTTGCGGGCAAGCAGGACCTGATCCCCGGCCGCGACAGCGACATCACCATCGTCCCGAAGAAGATCGGAATCTATCGCGGACAATGTGCGGAATTCTGCGGCGTTCAGCACGCGCACATGGCGCTGGTCGTGAACGTCGACAGTTATGCGGACTTCCTGAAATGGTGGCAGCATCAGCTTCAGCCCGCCGCAGCGCCGACGAGTCCGCTCGCGCAGGCGGGGTATCGATACCTGACGACCGGCCCGTGCGCCGCCTGCCATAACATCGGCGGCACGCCCGCCAGCGGCCGCGTCGGACCGGATCTCACGCATCTGGCAAGCCGCAGAAGCATTGCCGCCGGCACGATGCCGATGAGCACCGGTAACCTCTACGGCTGGGTCGAAGATCCGCAGTCGATCAAGCCCGGCAATCGCATGCCGACCATCGGCCTCGAGCCCAACGACCTGCACGCCGTCGTAGCTTATCTGGAGACGCTCAAGTGACCGAGCTCGAGCGCATCCACGAGGAGGACAGGAAGCTCGCCGCCGAGCGCAAGAAGATCGTTCGCGACGGGCCCAAGCTGACCGGCGCCAAGCTCGAGGCCCGGCTGGACCGGACCTGGAAGCGCCCGCCGGGAATTCTCGGCTGGCTGGCGACCGTCGACCACAAGGAAATCGGCCGGCGCTACATCGTCACGGCGCTCTTGTTCCTCGCGGCCGGCGGAGTCTTGGCGCTGCTGATGCGCCTGCAGCTCGCGCGCCCCGACAACAACATGATCGGCGCCGCGCGCTTCAACGAGCTGTTCACGATGCACGGCTCAACGATGATGTTCCTGTTCGCCGTGCCAGTGATGGAGGGCGTCGCCGTCTACATCATCCCGCTGATGCTCGGCACTCGCTCGACCGCGTTCCCGCGGCTCAACGCGTTCAGCTATTTCATGTACCTGTTCGGCGGGCTGCTGCTGTGGGGCGCTTTCGTCCTCAACATCGGTCCGGACATCGGCTGGTTCGCCTACACTCCACTCTCCGGCCCGCAATTCTCTCCGGGCAAGCGCGCCGACATCTGGGCGCAGATGATCACCTTCACCGAAGTCTCGGCTCTTGCCGCGGCGGTCGTGCTCGTCTGCACCATCCTCAAGACACGCGCGCCCGGCATGACGTTGGCCCGAATGCCTTTGTTCGCCTGGGCGATGCTGGTCGTCGCGCTGATGATTATCTTCGCCATGCCGTCGATCGCGCTGTGCTCGGGGATGCTCATCTCCGACCGCCTGATCGGCACCAATTTCTACAACAGCTACGAGCATGGCGATGCGCTGCTCTGGCAGCACCTGTTCTGGTTCTTCGGACACCCCGAGGTCTACATCATCTTCCTGCCCGCGACGGGCTTCGTCAGCGTCATCGTCGAGACCTTTTGCCGTCGCCCAGTCTTCGCCTACCCCGTCGTGGTCCTCGCGCTCATCTCCACGGGCATCCTCGCCTTCGGGCTGTGGGTGCACCACATGTTCGCGACTGGCCTGCCGCGCGTGGGCTATAGCTTCTATACGGCGGCGAGCATGACGGTCGCGATCCCGACCGGACTGCAGATCTTCTGCTGGCTGGCGACGATGTGGGACGGCCGTCCACGCTTCCAGGTGCCGATGCTCTACGTAGTCGGCTTCATTGTGACGTTCGTCATCGGCGGCCTTACCGGCGTCATCATCGCTTCCGTGCCGCTCGATCTCGAGCTTCACGATACCTACTTCATCGTCGCGCATTTCCATTACGTGCTGATCGGCGGCGCGGTCTTCCCGCTGCTCGGCATTCTCACTTACTGGTATCCCAAGATCACCGGCCGAATGATGAGCGAGACGCTCGGAAAGATCGGCTTCTGGATGGTCTTCCTCGGCTTCCAGCTTACCTTCTTCCCGATGCATTTCAGCGGCCTGCTCGGAATGCCGCGACGCGTCTACACCTATCCGGCGGGGCTCGGACTAGAGCTGCCCAACCTGCTCTCGACGGTCGGCGCTTTCGTCGTCGCGGCGGCGGTCGGGCTGTTCGTGATCAACGGCCTCTATTCGCTTTACCGGGGCGCGATCGCGCCCGACAATCCGTGGGACGCTTCGACTCTCGAATGGGCGACCAGCTCACCTCCGTCGCCGTACAATTTCGCGCACGTTCCCGTGATCGAAAGCCGCACCCCGTTGTGGGACGAAAAAGGCGAGCTTCCAGTCGTTACCGGCTTACGCGTCGACGAGAAGGAAATCTTGCTGACGACGATCGTCGCCGCGACGCCGGACTTGCGCGAACCGGTACCCGAACCAAGCCTCTGGCCGTTCATCGCATCGATCGCCGTCGGCATCATGTTCATCACGTCCATTTTCTCGCCGTGGGCGGTGCTGTTCGGATCCGTCCCGATAGCCATCGCGCTCGCCGCCTGGTTCTGGCCGAAGGACCTGGAGCGTCAGCCGGAGCCGGTGATCACATGATCCGCGAGGTCCGATTCACCGACGACGTCGCGGACCTGCCGACCCACAAGTTCGGGCCGAGCAGCCTCACCTGGTGGGGGATCATGGGCTACATGATCGTCGAGGGCGGGTTTTTCGCGCTCGCGTTCGCGGCCTATTTCTTCCTGATGGGCCACGAGCAGGGCTGGCCGCCCGAGGGGCGCAAGGCTCCCGACCTCGTCGCCGGGACCTTGTTCACGATCGTCCTTCTCCTGAGCGAAATCTGGAACACGCGCATCAAGAAGGCCGCGCACGAGCGGGATGTCGCGACCATCCGGCGCCTGATGCCGGTAATCATCGGAATCGGCGCCGTGCTTCTCGTCATCCGCGGCTTTGAGTTCAACAGCCTCAACGTGCGCTGGACCGACGATGCGTATGGCTCGATCATCTGGGCGCTCCTGTTCCTGCATACGACGCACCTCGTGACCGACTGGGGCGATACGATCGTCCTCTGGTTGTTGATGATGACTCCCGTGGGATACGAGGGCCGCCGCCTCGTCGATACGGACGAAAACGCGCTCTACTGGCGATACGTCTGGCTGGTCTGGATCCCGATCTACATCATGATCTACTGGATCCCGCGGCTGTGAAGGGCGCGAGCGTCCGCGACGGCTTTATGCCCTGGGCCGGCCTTGCGCTGGGGACCTTGGGGTATTTCGTGCAGCACCAGCTCGGCTCCGACGCGACCTTCCAGGATTGCCGCGTCGGCTCGCCATGGATCGTCATTCTCGCGACAATCCTTGGGCTATTGATCGTGGGCGCAGGAGCATTGGGTTCCTGGCGCGTGTTCGCTTCGCACAGCGAAGGACCGGCTCGTCGCCTGGTGGCTGCCGTGGGTCTGATGGCCTGCGCGCTTTATGCGATCGGCACCATCCTCCCATTCATCGCAGCGCTGGTGATCCCTCAATGCTGGGCTTGAGGATCCTCGCCGCGGCCGTAGCGATGCTCCTTGCCTCCCCGGTCTTCGCGCATGGCGGCCACGAGCACGGCGTCGGGTGGACGCTTGACCCGGTCCTGATCGTCCCGCTCGCCCTTGCGCTTCTCGTCTACTGCGTGGGATGGCTGCGCCTCTCACGGCGCGCTTCCTCGCAACCGCGCGGCGCCGCTCTCTTCTTCTCCGGGTGGCTAGTCCTGACGCTCGCGCTAGTCTCGCCCCTGCACGCGGGCGGCGAGCGCAGCTTCACGCTGCACATGATCGAACATGAGCTGATCATGCTGGTCGCAACCTTGCTTCTCGCGGTTTCGAGCTCCGGCGGCGTAATGGCCTGGGGCCTTCCGCAGCCCCTGCGCCGATCGCTCGCCGGCGGCTGGAAGTCGCCGCTGCAGTCGCTCTGGCGTCGCCTAACCGAGCCTGTCACGGCAACGGCAATCCAGGCGGTGGCCATGTGGATGTGGCACGCACCGATCCTGTTCAATCGGGCGCTCGAAAGCAGCGGCTGGCACATCGCGCAGCACGCATCCTTCTTCGCGAGCTCGCTCATATTCTGGTGGGCGATGCTGCACCCGCGCGGACGAGGCGCCAGCTATGGCGTGTCGGCCGCCTGCCTCTTCGCAACCTCGTTGATCGGCGGAGCGCTCGGGGCTCTGATGAGCTTCTCGGCCTCGCCTTGGTATGCCGACTATGCGGCGATGGGCATGAGCGGCATCGGCCTCGATCCGGTCGACGACCAGCGCCTCGCGGGCCTCATCATGTGGATTCCAGGCGGCCTGGTACACGGGCTCGCCGCGCTCGCGCTGTTCTACAAATGGCTGAAATTTTCGCAGGGAAGCCATGCTGCGCTCTCCGTCCACTAAAGTGACGTTCGGCGCGCTCGCGGCGATTCTGCTCGTCGTCGCGCTGATCGGCATCGTCTACAAATACGCCGAACAGCGCACACGCTTGCGCACCCACGCCGCAGAGGCGACCGGAGGCGATCCGCGCCGCGGCGAATCCATGTTCATCCAGTACGGCTGCGGCAGCTGTCACGCCGTCGAGGGCGTGCGCACCGCCACCGGAGGAGTCGGCCCGCCGCTCGACGGAATTGCGCTGCGCGTGATTATCGCCGGGCGCCTCTCGAACACGCCGGACAACATGCAGAAATGGATTCGCGATCCGCAGCATGTTTCGCCCGGAACAGCGATGCCGGATCTCAATGTCGGCGGTGAGGACGCACGCGACATCACCGCCTTCCTCTACACACGAGCGAAATAGTCAGCGCAGGCGCAAGCCGATCCACAGGGTCCGCGGCGTCGCGCGCTCGACCGAGCCGTCGCCATTGATCCCCGCTTGGACCAACTTGTTCGTGATGTTCTCGCCGCGCGCGACCAGCTGAACCCGGCGCGTCAGCGGCCAGGAAGCGAAGGCGTCGACGGTCGTCGCCGCATGGAGCGTGCGCGTGTTGAGGTCGTCCTCGAATTGCGCGCCCACGCGCCGCAGCACGAGCTGCAGGCCCTTGCTCCCTTGTTCCCAACCGCCTGCCAAAGTCGCCGCGAAGTTCGGCGTCTGCGCCGGACGCAAGGCGTCGAGGAACGCGGCCGCCTCGGTCGCCTGCATTCGCGCGTGGGTAAGGCTTGCACCTGCGCGAACAGACCAAGGACCGCGCGTCCATTCCGCGGAAGCCTCGATCCCCCGTACCTTCACCGCATCGACATTCTCGCGCTTGCGGAAAGTCCCGCCGGCGGCGACGAACACGCCTTCAAAAGTGCCCGGTCCCTGGCCCAAGGTCACATTGGCAATGGCGTCCTCGAGTCGATTGACGAACCCGGTCAGTGACAGCGTGACTTCGGCTCGCTGATACTCGACGCCAGCTTCCGCGCCCGCTAGCCGCTCGGGCTTGAGGTCGGCGTTGGCCGCGGTCGCATCGAGTCCCACACGAAAGGGCCGGAATAGCTCGTTGAGCGTCGGCATCCGCCAACCAAGATAGGCCGCTGACCGCAAGCTCCAGCCGCCGCCGATGTCGAGTACCGCTCCGCCTCGTGCCGTCGGCAGCCAGCCGCGTCGCGATCCGAACTTGTCGTCGCGAAGCACTGCATCGGTGGCGATGACTTTCTCGAACAGATGACCATCACTCACCTGCCAGCGGTCGAGCCGCGCACCGCCCATAAGCGTCAGGTGGCCCAAATCGGCGGCCGCTTCGGCGAAGCCGCCGGCGGTCCAGGTCTCGCCTTCCGCAAACCGCCGCCGTGTGGGATCGCCAGAGACGAAATTGAACAGCTCGCGCGACTGACCCGTCGTCCGCCGCGCATCCGCGCCGATCCGCAGCTCGAAATGTTGGGGCATGGGAGGCCGCAGCTCGAGGCTTCCGCCGATGCCATGCGACGGCACCGAATCCTGCAGGGACACGCGCGACGCGGTCACGCGGCCGGCGCTCACGCTGGCGAAGCTGCTCATCAGGTTCCGCCACTGCCAGTAGCCGAGCGCGCTCCACTGCCACCTGCCGCGCGCGACGAGCCGGACCGACGCATCCGCGCCGTTCGTCCGGTTGACCGAGAAATCGGTTCCCCGGGTGCGCCAGTCGTGGAAGCCGTCGAGGCTCGCCTGCAGCTCGATGGAACTGCCAATCGGCAGGACCCAGCGTCCGCGTCCACTCCACTCCCGATAAGGTGCGCGCTCGTCCGCTGGCCCGCGTGTCGCTTGCGTGATCGGAACAAAGCCGTCGCTGCGCTCGCCGCGGCCCGAGAGGCTCAGCACGCCGCCAGCGGCTACAAGACCCAACCTTGCGCGCGCTTCCATGGAATCGCGGCTTCCCAAATCCGCTTCGCCGGTCACGCCGGTGTCGGTGCGGCTGACCATCTCGATGGTTCCGGCCAGAGCGCCGGGCCCATTGGCCACGCTCCCGCCGCCGCGTACGACGCGGATCTGTCTCAAGCCGTCCGGATCGTAGGCCGGCCAGTTGATCCACCCGCCGAACGGGTCCGTCTGCGGCACTCCGTCAAGCACCAGCAGTGCTCGGCTCGACGCATTCCCGCCGAGCGCGCGCAACGTGACGCCCTGGCTTGTCGGGTGGCCGCTGCGCGCATCCGACCGCCGGAACAGCTGCAATCCCGGCACGTCCTTCAGCAGCTGGTCCAGCTCGTGGCTCGGCGCCTGCTCGATCTCGCGGCGATCTATATGTTCAACCGCATAAGCGCGCTCGGCCTTCGCCTCGGGCAAGGCCGTTCCAGTGACGATGATCTGCGCAACCGGCGGTGCGGAAATGGCGGACGCGTCCAGCACTACGACACGCGATCAAACAGGGCCTCGCGTGCCGAAGCGACGCCCATGAGCTCTTTAGTGTGAATGGCTCGGCAGCCCAGACGAGGCCCGTATCGCGATCGCGCGTGAGGCCTTGGACGTGGCGATGTCGGACCGTCCAGGATCTCGAGAGCGTAGTCCGCGCCGATGAACGGATTGTCGCGGGGAATCCGGCTATCGCGCGTCACTGGCAGTATCTTTCCCAAATGCGAATGCTTGTTCTGCGCTTCGGCTTTCTACTCGTAGCCATCACCGACGATGACGAGCAGTGTCATGTGGGGCAAGAACAGGAGGCGGCTTCCGGGATGGCCGGTTCCCTTTTTGGAGACATTCGCACGCAAGATGACGCAAAGCGATTGATCCGAACCTGCTCACCGATACCTACATCCTCTAGCTAGAGGATGTCGTAGAGGGTTGCGGCGATCGTCAGCACGCTGGTGACTGCGACTCCGAGGAGCGCCCAGGGCGCCCACCACGGCCACGACAGTCTATGCGCTTCGTCCATCTTCGCCATGCGGCGAAAATCCCTGGCCTGCGGGGCTTGTTCCCTCGAACGAAATTCCCGTTTCGAAACAAGCGTTGAACGTGAAGAAAACAAAGTTGGTTAGAGTTTTCTTGCCGACAATTTGTTAAACTGCTCTAAACTCTGTCATTCTTGTCGGCAGCGACTCGGCATCTTCACGGGGAAGGGGGCACCCCGGTGAGTATGATTTGGAGCTCAGTGCGCGGTTTGAACCGCTTCGGGAGCGCGGCCGCGCGGCTGCTGCTGACCTCGATTCTCGTCTCGCAATCGTCAGCGTCTGCCGCTCAGACACCCCCCCCTGTCCTGCCACCCACCCGCGAGCAGGTCACCCGTCCCGTCCAGCCCACGCCGCAGCAGCGCGCACCGAAGCTGGAGGTGGAGGGCGGCATCGAACGCGCTCCGTGCGCCCTCGCGGGCCCGGAGTATCAAAACATCCGCCTGACCCTGACGGCAGCCGAATTCGAGGCTTTGAGAGGTCTCACGGCGGCCGACCTCACACCCGCTTACGCACCATATGTCGGGCGCGACGAACCGATCGCGATCGTCTGCGAGATCCGCGACCGCGCCGCGACCATCCTGCGCAACGCCGGCTACATTGCGGCCGTTCAGGTACCCGAGCAGCAGATCGACAATGGCGTCGTCCATTTCCGTGTTCTGATGGCGCACCTGTCCGCGGTCCGCGTGCGCGGCAACGCAAGCGGCGCCGAGCAGGCCATCGCCGGCTATCTCGAGCAGCTCACCAAGCAGCCCGTGTTCAACCGCTACGAGGCTGAGCGCTACCTGCTGCTCGCCAGCGACATTCCCGGTTACACGGTCCGCCTGACGCTCCGCCCCGCCGGCACCGCTCCAGGCGAGGTCATCGGCGACGTCACCGTCCAGCACATTCCGGGATACGTCGACGCGAACGTCCAGAATGGCGGGAGCCACGCGCTGGGCCCCTGGGGCGGAGTGATCCGTGGTCAGGTGTATGGTCTGACGGGCCTCGGCGACCGCACCACTCTGGCCCTTTACAGCACGGCCGACCTCCACGAGCAGCAGACCGTCCAGCTCGCCGAAGACCTCCGTATCGGCTCGGAGGGGCTGACGCTCGGCGGAGCATTCACCTATGCCTGGGCGAGGCCGCACATTCCGGATGCGAACATTCGCTCCCACACGCTGCTCGGAACGGTCGAGGTCGGATATCCCTTCATTCGGCGGCAGGCGCAGACCCTGCGCGGGTCGATCGGCATGGATTACGTCAACCAGGACGTGAAGCTCGACGGGATCGACCTCACTCGCGACCGCCTCAGGGTCGGTTTCGCGCGCCTCGGGATCGACGCCATGAGCAGCGATTTCTCCAAGCCGGGCTACTCGCTAGCGGAGCCGCCGTGGCGCGGCACCGCGACCCTCGAGCTGCGCCAGGGGATCGACATCTTCGGCGCGAGCCCGTTCTGCGGAGACGACGGCGCGGGCTGCAGTGCTGGACACATACCGACCAGCACCGGAAACGGCCGCCCGACGGCGACCGTGCTGCGGTCGACGGCTTATGCCGAGTTCCGGCCGATCCCGAAGCTCACCTTCGCGCTCGGCGCGCTGGCGCAATATGCGTGGAAGCCGCTGCTAAGCTTCGAGCAATTCTCGGCCGGAAACTACACCGTCGGCCGCGGCTACGATCCCGGCGCTTTGCTCGGCGATCGCGGCTGGGGCACGCAAGCCGAGATCCGCGCTGGGAGCCGGATCCCTGTCAACGCCCGCAAGCCTGCCTTCGAGGGCTATGCCTTCTGGGATCACGTCAGGGTGGACGACGTCAATCCGCTGATCGATGTCAGTGGACGCCAGCACCTGAATTCCGTGGGCGCTGGAGCGCGTATCGGCTTCCATCGGTTTTCTTTCGACGGAGCGCTCGCCGCGCCCCTCACGCGCATCGGCATCGACAACAAGCGACCGCCCATCCGCTTCCTCGTCTCGCTTACCAGCAGGCTCTGGCCATGGAGCTATCAATGACCCAGACCGTCACTTCCGTTCGCCGTCCTCGCACCCGCATGACGCTGATGATGAGCTGCGCATCCGCCGCGCTCGCGACAGCCGCGCTTTTGCCGCAGAAGGCCCACGCCCAGGCGTTCGCCGGAACGCCGACGACCGTCTCGGGCACGGTCAGCTACAGCCGGTCCAATCCCGGCACCGAGACGATCACGATCGGATCGAATACGGCGACGATCAACTGGAACCCCTCGGGCCAGGAGCCCAATGGCGGCACCCTGAACTTCTTGCCCGCCGGAAACACGGCAACCTTCACGACGCCGGGCACGCTCGACTTCACCGTTCTTAACCGCATCGTTCCCGCAAGCGGCCAGGCGATCGCGCTCAACGGTCACGTCATTTCGAACTTCCAGGAAACCGGCGCAACGGGGGGCCACGTGTGGTTCTACGCGCCCGGCGGAATCGTGGTTGGAGCGAGCGCCGTATTCGACGTCGGCAGCCTGCTGCTCACCACCAACAATGTGACGAGCTTCGGTGCCAGCACGACTGGATTCAACGCGAGTTTCAGCGCACCCGCCGGATCCCACGCCTCGATCCAGATCCAGAACGGCGCGCAGATCAACGCGCTCCAGCAGAACAGCTATGTGGCGCTGGTCGCTCCGCGCATCCAGCAGGACGGCAAGGTTCGGGTCAACGGCACCGCAGCCTATGCGGCGGGCGAGCAGCTTAGCATGACCATGAACCAGGGGCTGTTCGACATTCAGGTCAATGTCGGCACGACCGATCCCAACGGCATCGTCCACACCGGGGAGACCAGCGGCCCGGCGAACGCCACAGCTTCGGATAACCACAAGATCTACATGGTCGCGGTTCCGAAGAACCAGGCGCTGACCATGCTGCTTGGCGGCACCCTAGGCTTCGACGACGCGGTCAGCGCGCAAATGCGCAACGGGCAGATCATGCTGTCGTCCGGCTCGGGCATGCATGATTCCGACGGAAGCGGTCAGCTCACCGGCAGCGCTGGCCATGCCGCTAACATCGCGATCGGACCCGGCAGTTACACGTCCGATGTGACTGGCAACGCACAGGGATTCATCCAGGCGAGCGCCGACACCGGCAATGCGGCTTTCAGCGGCAACCTCGCCCTCAGCTCTTCTCAGGGCAGCGGCGCGGACGATGTCTCGCTCCTCGCGAGCAACGGAAACCTGCTGAGCGTCGCCGGGAATGTGAATCTATCCTCTCTCGAAGGCGCGGACGGCGGCTATGCAAGCCTCATCGCCGACGGCGGAACGATAAGCATCGCGGGCGCGGCGAATCTGATTGTGTCGGGCAACGGCGGCCAGCCGATTAAATCGCAATCTCCCGCATCCGACTCCCATGGCGGGTCTGCCTGGGTCGACGCCTCGAATGGAGGTTCGATCACGACCGGCGATCTCACGCTCGACGCATCGGCCCTAGGGCAGCAGAATAACGAAAGCGGGTCAGCCGGCAGCGGTTTCGGCGGCGACATCTGGATCACAGCCGACAACGGCACCGTAACCGTCAATGGGAACCTCACGGCCAACGCCAATGGAAGTGGTGGCAACGCGCCGCTCGGACAGGCAGGCAATGGCAGTGGCGGCGGCATCGAGATGGCTTCGAACGCGGGTGCCATCAATGTCACCGGTACGACCGATCTTCAGGCGAACGGGACCGGTGGCGTCGGAAGCTCCGTTGGGTTCGGATCCGGCGGATTCGTCGGCCTCTTCGCCATCGACGGCTCGATTACGGCCAACGCGCTTCTTCTCGCCGGCAACGGCACGAACGGCGGCGGATTCCTGGAGCTCGGTGCCGACAGCGCCGGCTCCCTGCAATTCGGCTCGACGAATGCCACGGCAAACGGCGGCGATACTGGCGGCTCCATCTTCGTCACCTCGGGATCCGGCAGCACCGTCCACCTCGGCGATGCGACGCTCCAAGCGTTGGGCGGGTTCGGAGGCGCGATCTCGCTGCTCGCCGGGACCTGCTTCGAGTGCGGCGTCGGAGAGGTTTTCGCAACCCAGGCAGCATCGCTTCCAGCTGCAGGCGGAATTGCCGCAACCGATCTGACGCTGAACACGACGGGCAATATCTTCGTCGGCCTCAGCGGCGGCGCCGACGTGTCGGTCGCGAACAATCTCAATGGAAACGCAGGGCAGTTCATCTCCCTGTTCGACGACGGCACCGGCGGAGCAATCCGCGCGCATTCGATCGATCTGACAGCAATCACCATCGACGACAGCGCCAGCATTTTCGCGGACCTCATTCGCTTCACGACCGCGGGCGACATGACCCTCGGCAATCTCGGCGCCACGAACTCCATCGACCTGACCGCCGGCGGCCTCGCGACGTTCAACGGTACCGCCAGCTCTCCGACGATCACGGTGACCTCTTCGGACATCGACGTCGCCTCAGGCGCATCGCTCGGCGTCAGCGGAGTGACCAACCTGCTGACCCTCAACGCGCTCAGCAACGGTCAGCCGATCATCCTTGGGAACGGAGCGGCGGCGCCCGGCCAGTATCAGCTCGACGAGGACGGCAACATCCGCGCCACCTCGGTCGTCCTTAATGCTTTGGGAAGCGCTCCGGACGTGCAGGTGTTCGACGCGACGATCGAAGGGAGCACGACGAGCGGCGGCGGAGTCAGCAACCTCACGCTCAACACGGCGGGCTCGGTCTTCGTGAACGGCCTCGTCGACTTCATCAACGCAGGCGCGAACGACACGCTCACCATCAACGCCGGCAACGCAATTCAGGTGAATACCGACACGGGCGGCATCCAGATCACGAACAGCTCCGGGGCCCTTGCAGGGATTCTTGCCCTGAATGCCAACAATGTCTGGGTCGCGAGCGGCGCTTTGCTCAGCCAGCTCCAGGCGGACGTGAACTTCGCCGGCCGCGACGCCGCGCTCGCGACCAACTCGGGGTCCGATACCCCGCAGGGCTTCGTCCGCGCCGCGTCTATTACGGCCAATGTCGCCAACAGCTTCCTGGTGCAGAACAGCGGCACTCCGCAGCTCTTCGCCGGACTCGATACGGGCGCTGGCGGACTCTCGATCACCAGCACCGGCACGACGCCCGCGACGCTGATCATTTATGGTCGCCAGACCAACGGGAACGGCGTGCTGATCACGAATGAGGACTTCCTCGGCAGCGTGGACGTCGGAGGCACCGGCGGCTTCACCGACGATTCCTCGGTGAATGGCTGCACAATCGGATCGGCCGCATCATGCAACCAGCCGAACTTCGCTTTCGACATGTCATCGATCCTTGGTCCGCTTGATGAAGGCAGTGACGACGATGACAAGAAGAAGGACGAGGAGCAGGGCGAAGGCGACGCTCGGATCGATCCGTCGCTGCGCCTGATCAACACGACGCCGATCAACCTGGATCACACGATCAACGATCCGGTGACGAGCGGCGGCGACGTGGTGATCGGCGGGCCGGTTCAGCCGAACTGATTGGAGGTTAGAGGTGCGCAAGACAGCCATCGCCATTGTCACCGCCGTCTCGGCTCTCGGCATGGGGGCTCCCGCCTCCAGCGCCGCGCCGCTCAGCGTCCGCGACAGTTTCCGGATCGGTACGGCAGGAACAATCTTCTGCTCGGCGCAGGCGCTCACGACGGATGCCGCGCTGAAGGGCATGTTTGACGCAGGCTATGCGGTTACGTGCCGCGATGCCGCTTCGCCGGTTGGAAAGATGTACAAGTTGCGGGCAACGGCTGACGCGCCCGCGCGTCTCGCCGCCGGCCGAGCCGACAAGGTCTGCGCTGCTCCGGCGTCCGCCACGATACCCGACCTCGGACGTGTCGAGATGATCGACTGCAAGCTCAAAGGTCTCGACGTCGGCTATCGGGTCTATCAATTCAGCAAGGGCAGGTCGCTCTACGCCGCCGAAGGCCTGGCCGGATATGACGGCGCTCTTCGGCTAGGGCTCCGGAGCATGGTCGCGGACCGGCCAGTCAGCGGCGAGCTATCGATCGCGACCACTGGCGCAGGCGACCCCGCCGCTTTCGCCCGCGTCCAGGCAGGGACGCTCGACGCGAGCACTGCGCTCGCCGAGGCCTATCGTCGCAACAATGCCGGCAGCTATGCCGAAGCCGCCGAGTTCTTCGCGGCCGTGGCCGGAAACGGCGATGCTCCGCTCAGCCGTTCGGAGGCGCTTGCCAACGAGGCGCTGCAGAAATCGAATCTGGGCCGGTTCGCCGAAGCCGATGCTTTGTTCGCTCGCGCCGCGGAACAGCTCGGGTCGGACCCGCTCGTCGCGCGCCGGCTGCGCAATTATCGCGCGATGCACCTGCTGAACGAGGGCGATGCGAAGGCCGCGCTTGCCGAGCTCGACAAGCCGCTTCCGACATCTGCGCTGGACAGCGGAGCGGCCGCCAAGACGCGTCTCGAGATCGACGCCGTCGCCGCCCGGCGGCTGAACGCCGATTCCCGGCTCGGCCAACAGCTCGGCGCCGAATCCGACGAGCTTCTGCCCGCCGAGAAGGCCGAGATCCTCGATGCCCAGGCGCTTCAGCTGCGCGGCTCAGCGCTTCGGCTGACCGGCAATCTCGCCGGCGCCACCGAAGCGCTTCGCGGTGCGGACTCGAAGGTCGCCGCCGTTCGCAGCGGCAAGGTCGAATCGATCGTGTGGATGCGCGCGCAGATCGCCGGCGACCTCGCGTCGATCGCCGAGGAGCAGCACAATAGCGCGGAGGCCGACCGGCTGTACCGCCAGGGCGTCGCGATGCTCGAGGCGAGTTATCCCGGCTCCGCCGCGCTGCTCAACGCCAAGGCCCGGCTCGCCGGACATCTCGCTCGGGCCGGCCAGGCCGCGCAGGCCGAAGCCATGTTCCGGGACATCGTCCACTCGCAGGCGGATACCGCCAATCTCGCACCCAGCTTCGCAAGGCTGCTGCGGCCCTATGTCGACGTCCTCCTCAAGAAGGGCAACGACCCTGCCGCCACTGCGGAAATCTTCGCCGCGACCCAGTTGATGGTCCGCCCGGGCCTTGCCCAGACGCAGGCCGTGCTCGCCCGCGAGCTCAGCGGCGGCACCGACGAAGCTTCGCGGTTGTTCCGACAGTCCGTCACCCTCACCCGCCAGCTCGAACGAAACCGCGTCGAGCTCGCGCGGCTGCAGGACCTGTCGAGGCCATCGCCGGCCGACCTCAGCCGCGCTGCGGTTCTTCGCGCCTCGGTCCAGCAGACGCAGAAGGAACAGGTCGCGACCCAGGCTGCGCTTGCGGGTTTCCCGCGCTACCGCGCCGTCGCGAGCGAGGTGATCCCGATCGCCGACCTGCAGAAGACCCTCCGTCCGGGCGAAGCCTATTATCGAATGACGATTGTCGGCGATCAGGCCTATGCGATGCTCGTCACGCCGGCTTCGGCCAAGGCCGTCGCGCTGACGGCCACCGGCAAGCAGCTCGGCGAGCAGGTCGATGCCCTGCGTGATACCATCTCTACCGTCGAGAACGGAAAGCGCATCACCTACGCCTTCGACGTCGGTCTCTCGCACCAGATCTACACGGAGCTGTTCGGTCCGTTCGATGGCGAGCTCGCGGCCGTCAAGCACCTTATCTTCGAGCCCGACGGCGCGATGCTCCGGCTCCCGGCCAACCTGCTCGTCATGGATCAGGCGTCCGTCGCCATGTACAAGCAGCGCGCAGCCGCCGGCGGCGATGCCGAGTTCGACTTCCGCGGCGTGCGCTGGTTCGGGCGCGACCGCGACATCAGCACTTCGGTCAGTCCGCGCTCCTTCGCGGAGCTTCGCAGCGCCCGTCCGTCGGCGGCGCCGAAGGATTATCTCGGGCTTGGCGAGAACACTCCGCCGGCGGCCTCGGCTGTCGTGGTTCCGGCCGCCGCCGATCGCGACTGCATTCTGCCCCTGTCGTCCTGGTCGAACCCGATCTCCCCGCGCGAGCTTCAGACCGCTGCGATGATCGTCCAGAAATTCGACCCGAGCGGGGTCCAGATCATCACCGGCGACGGCTTTACCGACACCGCCCTCGAAGCGCGCGGCGACCTCAACCAGTACCGCATCATCCACTTCGCGACGCATGGCGTGGTCACCTCGCGCGCACCCAAATGCGCCGCGCAGCCTGCGCTGCTGACGAGCTTCGGCGGCAGCGGGTCGGATGGCCTCCTCACCTTCCGCGAGATCTTCGACCTGCACCTCGATGCGGACCTCGTCATTCTGTCGGCGTGCGACACCGCCGGAAAGGCGAGCGCGGCAGCAACCCAGCAGGCCGGCCTCGCGACCGGCGGAGACGTCGCGCTGGACGGTCTCGTCCGAGCCTTCGTCGGGGCCGGCAGCCGCCTCGTCGTCGCCAGTCACTGGCCGGTCCCGGATGACTTCAACGCCACGCAGCGATTGATCACAGGCCTCTTCTCAGCGCCGCCCGGAACTCCGACGGTCACCGCGATGCGTATGGCCCAGCGTGAGCTGATGGACGACGCCAACACGTCGCATCCATTCTATTGGTCGGCCTTCGCGGCAGTCGGCGATGGGGAGATTCCGGTGATCCGCGCGAAGCAGCAGATCGCGACAGCGAAATAGAGGTTATTGCTGCTCGTCGGGCTGGACGGGCTGCGGGTCGCCGCCGCAGCGGCAGGTCGTAACGCGCGCTGCCCGGCGCTTTACCGGAGGCGGAGTTGCGTCTGACGTAGCATCGGGTGACACCTGGTCGGCCGAAGCGAGAACGACGGGCGTCGAACGCGTCTGGGTCTGTTTCGCTTGGGGCGCCGGCTTCTTGACCGGTTCGGCGGCCGATGCGCTCGTGCCGGACAGCAGCACAGCTGCGGCAATCGTCACGAAACGGGCATGCATCAACAGCGTCTCCATCGCGAACACACCCGCATATGTTCATGATGGTTTCTAAATCGTTTGCGTAAATACTTAATTTTGTTGAAATATTTGCGCGTTCACTGCTGTTCCTGTCAGAATTTCCCGATATTTTACAACATCTTAGCTGCCTCGTAGGAAACCCGACATTCATTGACTCTCGGTTAACGGAAGAGCAGAGTCCGCCCCCTTGACTAGGCAATTTGGGGGGCAACCATGGCCACGTCACTTACCAACCAAAATCGCATGTACCTTACGATGGCGGGCGTGCTCGCAGTCGGTGTTGGAGCGTACGGGCTCGGGCGCGTCTATCCGCCGCTGGGGCAGAGCGCAGGCACCGTCGCGCCTGCGCAGCGCTACGTTTCGTCGCAGATCAGCGACAGTGATGTGACCCTCGGCGACACTTCGGTGCCCGAGCTGATGCAGACCGACGCATTCGAGCTGATGGTCCATGATCCGAACTTCCGTGCGCTTGCCGCAAGTCCGGGCTTCAAGGCGCTCGCGGGCCAGCCGCAGGTCATGGCGGCCCTGCTCTCCAATCCGAATGCGTTCAGTTCGCTGGCCGCCAACCAGAAGGCGTTTGCCGGGGTGGCCAATGCCGCGCTCAACGCGTCGCAGCTCGCGTCGAAGTCGCACAATGCGAACGCTGCGCTGATGGGGGTCGTCGCCGGCCACTCGGCGGCGATGAAAGCGCTTGCTTCGCATCCGGAAGCACTGTCGGCGATCGTCGGGAATGCCGCCGCCTTTGCGAACTTCGCGTCGAACGCGAATGCCTTCCACGACGCTGCTTCGAAAGCCGCCTCGAACTCGAACATGGCGAACAACGCATCGGCATTCCAGCAGCTTGCCGGCGACAGCAAGGCGATGGATGCGCTAAAGGCCGATCCGCAGGTGTTCAGCGCGCTTTCGGCAAACGCCGGACAGTTCAAGGGCCTCGCGGGTCAGCCCGCTTCGCTTGCTGCCGCGGTGAACAATGCGGCGGCGGCCGCTCAGCATCTGCAATCGGCCGGAGTGTCGAATGCCGCACTGCAGTCGCTCGCGGGTAATCCGTCGGCGTTCGCGCTCCTTGCTGGGCAGCCGAAGGCGCTGGCGGCAATCGCGGGGCACTCGAATGCGTTCGCCGCGCTTGCCAACCATCCCGCGGCGCTTGCCGCGATCATGTCGAAGGCGTCCTATTTCGGCAGCTTTGCCAACAACGCCAGCAAGTTCCAGGAGGCTGCATCGAAGGCCGCGTCGAACGCCAACATGGCGAACAACGCAGCGGCGTTCCAGCAGCTCGCCGGCGACAGCAAGGCGATGGACGCGCTCAAGGCCGATCCGGGGGTATTTGCGGCGATGGGACACAACTCGCTCGCCTTTGCGAGCCTCGCCAGCAATGCCAACCTGATGAGCTCGAAATTGTTCGCCAGCCTCGGGCGCAATTCGTCGGCCTTCGCGAACCTTGCGAACAACTCCAGCCAGCTCATCGCCGCGTCAAAGGCTCTCCAGGCTTTCGATGCGCACTCGATGGTCGCGTCGGCGGCCGCGTCCAAGGCCCTCGACGCCGCGTCATCCCAAGCTGCGCTGGCCAATCAGCAGGCATTCTCGGCGATGTTGGCGAATCCGAAGGCCTTTGCCTCGCTCGCCGGCCAGCCGGCAGCGTTGCACGCGCTCTCGTCGAACCAGAAGGCCTGGGCGGCGCTTGCGGCGCAGCCGAACCTTGCGGCGCTGATGGCCAATCCGAGTTTCTCGGCGGCTTTGAACCAGGCGGGAGTTTCGCAGGCGGCCCAGGGCCAATCCAACTGACCTAAGCGGCGGGGGGCCGTTTCGATGGGGGGTGCGTTTTGAGCGGGAGCCGGCTTGCACATCGCACGCTGGCGCTCGTCCTGACCACCTCCGCAACGGCCGCTCTTGCCCAGACGCCGGCAAAGCAGCCCCCTCCTCCGCCGCCGCCCGACACCACAACAGTGGTGGAGAAACCTGAAGATGTTCCGCCCCAGCCACAGGAGACGCCGCCCGCCGAACCGGTGACTCCGGCTCCGACCAAGCCGAACGCACCCGAGCAAAAGACCGAGCACGTTCCGCAGGATGCTTCCGGCTTTCATCTCTCGACGCTCGAGACGAAGAACCTTTCGCTGCTCTATATCGACCCGCTCCAGACCTACCTGACCCCCTACATCGGCCGGGCGTTCGAGAATTCCCTCGCCTTCCACGAAAGGAACCTGCGCTGGAAACCATGGGAGCCGGTCACGATCCTGCTCAAGGACTTCGCGGATTACGGCAACGCCGCCGCGCTCGGATCCCCAAGCGACATGGTTCTCCTCGACGTCGCGCCGCTGTCGCTTTCGATGGAGGCCTTTTCCCCGGGCGAGCGCTTTTTCACGCTCATGAACCACGAGCTGACGCACGTCGGGACGATCGACGCCTGGAACTCTCGCGATGCCTTCTGGCGCCGTTTCCTCGGTGGCAAGCCGGTGCCTTTGCAGAAGCACCCTGAATCCATTCTCTACAACTTCCTGACGAGCCCCAGGAACCTGACTCCCCGCTGGTACATGGAGGGCAGCGCGGTCTTCATGGAGACGTGGATGGCCGGCGGGCTCGGACGCGCTCAAGGGGCCTATGACGAGATGGTTTTCCGCGCCAAGGTGCGGGACCACACACGCATTTACTCCGCTCTGGGCCTCGAAAGTGAAGCGACCCAGACCGACTTCCAGGTGGGCGCCAATTCTTACCAATACGGAACGCGCTTCTTCTCTTATCTCGCGCTGACTTACGGGCCCGAGAAAACCGTCGAATGGCTCCGTCGGTCCGAGGATTCCAAGGCCTTCTACGCCAACCAGTTCCAGCACGTCTTCGGCAAACCGCTCGACAGCGCGTGGCAGGATTGGATCGCCTTCGAGCACAAATTCCAGGACGAGAATCTCGCCCGCCTCGCGCAATATCCGTTGACCGAGCCGAAGCACCTCAGCTCCCGCGGCCTCGGCTCCATGTCGCGCGGCTTCGTCGACGACAAAACGAACAGCCTGATCGCCGCATTCCGCTGGCCCGGCAAGATCGGCTTTCTGGGTCGCATGGATCTCGCCACGGGCAAGATCACGCATCTCACCGATCTCGACGGAATGATGCTCTACAAGGTGACCAGCGTCGCCTTCGATCCGTCGACGCGCACCGCCTTCTACGTCAACCAGAACTACGCCTACCGCGACCTCAACGCGATCGATGTCGACACGGGCAGGAAGCGGCGGCTGCTCACCGACGCCCGTATTGGCGATCTCGTCTTCGACCGTGCCGACAAGAGCCTGTGGGGCATCCGCCACCAGAACGGCTTCGTCAGCCTGGTCCGGGTTCCGCCGCCCTACACCAGCTTCAACCAGGTCAAAACGTTCCATTACGGCGAGATCCTCTTCGACCTCGATCTCTCTCCCGATGGGAAACTGATCTCCGCCTCCTATGGCGGGATCGATGGCAAGCAGTCGGTGAAGGTGTGGAGGCGTTCCGACCTCGAGGAGGGGGACGCGGACGAGCCGGTAGCGACGCTGTCGCTTCCGCCGTCGGTGCCGGAAATGTTCACTTTTACGCCGGACGGAAAGGCGCTGCTCGGCAATTCCTATTACACCGGCGTCTCAAACGTCATCCGGCTCGATATCGCGTCGGGCAAGCATGAGTTCCTGACGAACGCATCGACAGGCTTCTTCCGGCCGCAGCTGCGACCCGATGGCTCGCTCCTCGTGTATGACTACACCGGCGACGGATTCAATCCGTCGATCGTCCAGCCGCGGGTGCGCGAGGACCTCGGCACGATCAAGTTCCTCGGCAGCGAGGTCGTCAACGCCCATCCTGAGCTGAAGACATGGGGGGTCGGGTCACCCGCAAAGATCTCGCTCGATCAACTGATCACCGCGCGGGGCACCTACGTTCCATTCCAGCGCATGCGCTTCGATGCCCATTATCCAATGATCTCGGGCTACGATCGCTCGCCTGCATTCGGCTACTATCTCCACCTCGCCGATCCACTGCAGTTCAGCCAGTTCAGCGCGACCGTGTCGGTATCGCCGTTCAACAAGGTCCACGGCGGCGAGCGCTTCCACTTCGACGCCGAATATCAGACACCCAACTGGAAGCTCACCTACTGGCACAACCTCTCGGACTTCTACGATCTGTTCGGGCCCGTGCTCCGCAGCCGCAAAGGGGACGCCTTCATCGCCAGCTACACGCGGCCGCTGATCTACGATCCGCCGCGCCAGCTCGACGTGTTCGGCTCGCTGTCCGCTTACTTCGGCCTCGACCAACTGCCCGGCGCGCAAAACATCCCCAGTCCGAAGGAACTGCGCTCGGGCGAAATCGGCCTCAAATATACGAATACGACTAAGGCCCTTGGCGGCGTCGATCACGAAAAGGGCATCGAAGGCCGCATCGCTGTCGGAAGCGACCAGGCCCAGGGCCATTGGTTCCCGCGAATCTACGGTAGTCTCAGCGGCGGCACCGCGCTCCCGTGGCCGAACAGCTCGATCTGGCTCTACGCTCACGCGGGCCTTGTCGGCGGTCCGCACGACAGCCCTGTCGCCGCCTATTACCTCGGCGCTTTCCGCAACAATTACGTCGATGACCGTCCGGAAAAGCGATACCGGGAGCTCGAAAGCTTCCCGGGCTTCGAGATCGACGAAATCGAAGCCCGCAAGTTTGCGCGGCTCACGGGTGAATTGAACCTGCCGCCGATCCGCTTCGCCGAGGTCGGCACCCCGGCCTTCTATCTCAGCCACATTCGCCCGGCCGTCTTCGCCGGCGCGATGGCGACGCAGGCAGCGGACCTCAGCAACCACCGCTATTACGACGTCGGCGCACAACTCGACTTCAACTTCACGATTGCCTTGCGCCTGCCGATGGTCTTCTCTGTCGGCGGGGCGGGAGGCTGGGCCGATGGTCATTACCGAAAAACTGAGTGGCTTGCGTCCTTGAAGATCATGTAGCGCAATGATCCTGCTGTTGATCCAGGCCGCGCATTGGGGCCTCGCCCTCGTGCCCGTCTTGATGCTCCTCGCCGTCTTCGTCTGGCTCGATGCGTTCAAGCTGATGAGCTTCCGCGAGATTCTCGTCCTGCTTGTTCTCGGCGGGATCGGCGCAATCATTGCCTGGCCGGTTAGCGGCCGCCTGCTCGACACGCTTCCGATCGGCTTCTCGACCTACAGCCGCTTCGTCGCGCCCTGGATCGAAGAGGCGATCAAGGCCGCGATGATGATCATTCTCTTCCGGCTCAACCGAATCGGCTACAAGCTGGACGCGGTGATCGCGGGATTCGCCATCGGCGCCGGCTTTTCGGTAGTCGAGAATATCATCTATCTCATCCGTTATCCGGACTACGGCGCCGGCACATGGCTGGTGCGCGGGCTCGGCACCGCGGTGATGCACGGTACCACCTTGGCCATCCTCGCCGCGACTGCGCATGAATTCGCCGAGCGCGAGACCCGCGAAGCCGCGGGCGAGTTCGATTTTCACTTGTGGTGGTTCGTGCCGGGCTATTTCGTCGCCGTCGCACTGCACATCCTGTTCAACCAGTTTCCGGACAGGCCGCTGGTCGCAATGATGGGCGCCTGGATGCTGGCGCCGGTCGCGCTCATCGCGATTTTCCATTTCGGAACGGCCGAGGCGCAGCGCTGGCTTGCCGCCGAGCGGGACGGGCACCGGGAGCAGGTCGAGACGCTGAGGGCCGGCAAGTGGCCGGACAGCACGAGTGGGCGAAGGATCGCAGCCCTCGCCGAACGCGTGGATGCCGAGACCGCCAAACGTCTGCGGCGCTATTGGGAGCTTCAAGCCTGGCTGATCGTCCAGGCCGAAGAGGCGATGATCGAGGAGGCAGAGGGCGAGGTCTCGCTGGACAGGGGCCAAATCCGCGCCGCCTATGCCGAGCTCACCGGACTGAGGCGCGCAATCGGACGCAGCACCTTCGCCGCGTTCAACGCGCTCCTTCCGTTCAGCCGCAACGATTATTGGGAGGTCTCGGAACTGCGGCAGCGCGTCGCCGAGTGAATGGCGGAGAGGGTGGGATTCGAACCCACGGTACGGTTGCCCGTACGCCGCATTTCGAGTGCGGTGCTTTCGACCACTCAGCCACCTCTCCGCATGAGAAAAAAGCTGGCCGGGCGAGTGCCGGCTCCGGTCGGACGCGGCGCTCTAGCAGTGAGCCTCCGCGTTGCCTAGATAGGACAACATGACCCCTTTTGAACCTTTCGCGCGTTCCCATGGCGTGGGACAGAAAATCGACATCCCGCTTGCCCGATTCGCCATCGGCGACATCGTCCGCCACAAGATCTTCGACTTTCGCGGCGTCGTCTTCGACGTCGACCCGTTCTTCGCCAACAGCGAGGAATGGTACGAATCGATCCCGGAGGCGCTGCGCCCGTCCAAGGACCAGCCCTTCTACCACCTGCTCGCGGAAAATGCCGAGACGACCTACGTCGCCTACGTCAGCCAGCAGAACCTGGTCGTCGACGAGAGCGAGGAGCCCGTCGAACATCCGGACATCTCGGCAATGTTCGATCGCATGGAAGACGGCAAGTACCAGCTCCGACCCGAGCATCGGCACTAATCCGCGGCGCGGCGCGGTTTCCGTCTGCGCCGTTCACCAGCGGCAGGAGCGGTTGACACCTGCTGGCCCCTGCCATAGGCGGCTCGCTTTCCCGCGCTTGTCTTGAGGCTTTGCGCCCGCACGCGCGCGGGGAACCGAGATTTACGAAAGAGAAGAGCCAATGTTCGCAGTCGTGCGCACGGGCGGAAAGCAATATCGCGTCCACCCGGGAGACAAGATCGTCGTCGAGAAGCTCGACGGCAACGCCGGGGACAAGGTCACGCTCGGTGACGTCCTGCTCGCCGGCGATGGCGGCAACCTCAAGTCGACCGACGGCCTCACCGTGGCCGCGGAGATCGTCGCCCAGGCCAAGGCCGACAAGGTCACGGTGTTCAAGAAGCGCCGCCGCCACAACTACCGGCGCAAGAAGGGTCATCGGCAGCAGCACACGATCCTGAAGATCGTCGCGATCGGCGATCACAAGGAAGCGAAGAAGGCCGCTCCCAAGGCGGAGGCCGAAGCCCCGGCGAAGGCTGCCGCACCTGCGAAGGCGCCTAAGGACAAGAAGGTCGCTGGCGTAACTCCCAAGGAAGGCGCGGGCGACATCGCCGGCAAGGCCACCGCGAATCCTGCACCCGACAATGAGGCGCAGGCCAATCCTCCGGCGGAAAACGCCGATGCGGAGTCGCCCAGCGGCAAGAAGGATGCAGCTAGCGGCAAAGCGACCAAGACCGCCTCGACAGAAAATGCTGCACCTGCTAAGGGCCGCTCCAAGAAGGCCCCGAAGGCCAAGTAATCAGGACCTAATTCGTCATGGCACATAAGAAGGCAGGCGGCTCGTCCCGCAACGGCCGCGACAGTGAGAGCAAGCGGCTCGGCGTGAAGAAGTTCGGCGGACAGGCTGTCCTGGCCGGCAACATCATCGTGCGCCAGCGCGGCACGAAGTGGCACCCGGGCGACAACGTCGGCCTGGGCAAGGATCACACGCTTTTTGCTCTGACTGACGGTCAAGTCGCGTTCCGAGACGGCAAGCTTGGTCGCAAATACGTGCACGTCATGCCGAGCAGCGAGAGCCAGGCATAGGAACGGTCAGAAAGGGACCGTTCCCACAAGGGGGCGGCCCGGACGAGATCTAAACAGGATCAAGGCCAAAAGGGAGAAGGGGAGCCCCCGGAAGGGGTCTCCCCTTTTTCATTGCCTTCTCCCGAAACTGTCACGGTCGGCCGCTAGCCGCCCGGGCGACGAGGAGAAGGCTGATGTTCGCGAGGACTCCAAGACTGCTGCTGAGGCCGGGTTTCCCGGAGGATGCGCCCGCGCTTGCCGCGGCGATCGCCGACCAGGCGATCGTGCGCAACCTCGCAGTCGTCCCGTGGCCCTATAGCCTGCGCGATGCGGAGGCATTCCTCGCGAGCCCGCGCGATCCGATCCTCCCTTCGCTTCTCATCTTTGAACGCACGGCATCCGAGCCAATCCTGGTCGGCTCATGCGGCCTCGGCCGGCGGCCTTCAGGAGCGGTCGAGATGGGCTACTGGATCTCTCGCCCGCACTGGGGCCGTGGCTTAGCGACCGAGGCCTGTGGAGCGCTGATCGAAATCGCCCGCACCATGGGCCTCCCGACCCTCGAAGGTTCGCACTTCGTCGACAATCCCGCTTCCGCCCGGGTGCTCGAGAAGCTGGGCTTCGAGGCCATCGGGATCATCGCTCCGCGCATGAGTTGCGCGCGCGGAATGGAGATCCCGGCGCGAATGATGCGACTTCGGCTGGGTGACAGCGTCGGAGTCGCGGAGAAAGAGGTGCTGGCGGCCTGACCTAGGCCGCCCGCCTCACCTTGCGCTTGGGTTCGGCGGTCACCTTCGCGGTCGCTTCATAGGCGGCGAGCAGGTGGCGGTCGTCCTCGTTCCAGGGATGGAAGCCCGGCAGGAAATATTTCAGCCATGCGCCCGCGATCTTGCGGAACATTCCGGGCCGGATCCACTGGTGCCATAGCAGCCGGCGCCAGGCGTCGAGGCCGGTCACTCCGTCCTGCCGCATCAGCTCCAGCGCCCCGCGAGTCCGGTCGACCAGGAAGTTGCGGGTGACCAGAAGCATCACCTTCGCCTTCACTCTCCAGCGCGTGTACCGCGGCCAGTCCCGTGTCGCGTAGAGCCAGGTGTCGTAGGCGACACCCTTGTGCTCGATCTCTTCGCAAGCATGCCAGCGCCACAGCTCGGCGGCTTCCGGATCGGCGCCCTCGAGGTGCTGCGGATTGGCGAGCAGCTGGTGCGCCAGGATCGCCGTGAAATGCTCGAGCGCCATGGTCGCCGCGAGGTTGACGACCGGCGGCCGCTGGCGCGTAATCGACAGCCTCTTCTCCACCTGGGCCTCTAGCTTTGATAGGTCGTAGCCGGCATTCTCGGCGCGCTTATTGAATGCATCATGCTCGCGGCTGTGGATCGCTTCCTGCGTGGTGAAGCCCTTGATCTCTTCTGCGAGCTTCGGCGGCGCGCCCTTGCGGAAAGCCCGCACGCTTTCGACGAAATACGCCTCGCCGACGGGAAAGGTGCTCGACAGCGCGTTGTAGATTGCGGTCGCTTCAACGCTTCCGCCGTGCCAAAGACGGTCGAGCGCCTTCTCGCGGCCGAAGCGCCGGTCGCGCGGCGTGATGGTGAGGTCGCTCGGAGTGGGCACAGTTGTGGCGGTCATGGTAGCAAGGTAGCTTAACTTACACAGATGTCAATAAGCCGTAGACGCCTCAGCCCGGAAGAGAGCCGGTCCGCCGCCCTCGACGCCGCGCGTGAGTTGCTGCTGACCGAAGGTCCGTCCGCAGTGACGCTCAAGGCCGTCGCGGGAAGGATCGGCCGCACGCACGCCAACCTGCTCCACCACTTCGGGTCGGCGGGGGGCCTCCAGGCCGAGCTCGCCCGCTCGATCGCCGATTCGGTCGTCTCGAGCATCGCCGATGCGGTGGAGAAGGCCCGCCTCGGCGAGACCGACGCTCGCGACATCGTCGACCAGACGTTCGACGCCTTCGGCCGGGAAGGCGCAGGCGCACTCGCTGCATGGATGATCCTCACCGGCAATCGAGATGCCCTCAATCCGATCCTGGATTCCATTCGTGGCCTGGTCGCCCAGCTCAGCGTCGGCCACGATGAGCATCAGGTCGCGGAGACCACGCTCTCGCTGTGCCTCACCGCGCTCGGCGATGCCTTGCTCGGACCCCCATTCGCCGAGGCCCTGGGGGTCGAGCAGGACGCGGCCCGCAGGATCGCCGCCGACCGCCTTCGTGCGCGGTTCGAGCAATATCGCCACCCGACGAGCGCCAACGATCGGCAGTAGCGCCTGAAGTTCAACTGGTGCATTCCTGCGCCATGGCAGCGGCCAGCCAGACGAACCGCGATCGGCTGAAGGCCGCCTTCCTCGAGATCGAGCAGGACATCGGACCCGGCGTCGTGACCGGCGCGGCCGACGACGATCCCAGCGGAATCGCCACTTATTCGCAGGCCGGCGCGCAGTTCGGCTACGGCCTGCTGTGGACGATGATCCTCACCTACCCGCTCATGGCGGCGGTTCAGCTGGTGAGCGCGCACATCGGCCGCGTGACGGGGGGCGGCCTCGCCCGCAATCTCGTCCGCGTGTTCCCGCATCCCGCGGTCTCGCTCCTCGTCACGATCCTGCTCGTGGCCAACATCTTCAACATCGGCGCCGACCTCAGCGCCATGGCCGCAGCGGCGCAGCTGGTCGGCGGCGGAAGCAGTCACATCCTGGTCGTCGCCTTCGCTCTCGCCTGCGTCGTTCTGCAGGTCCTAATTCCGTACCGCCAGTATTCGAATGTGCTGAAATGGCTGACGCTCAGCCTCTTTGCCTACGTCGGCGTCGTCCTGCTGGTGCACATCGACTGGCCGCAGGCCGTGCGCGGAATGGTCATCCCCGCGACCCTCGGCAAAGACGCCCTGCTTACCGTTGTCGCGGTGTTCGGCACCACGATCAGCCCATATCTGTTCTTCTGGCAGAGCTCCCAGGAAGCCGAGGAAATCGCCACGAGCGGCCAGCGTGCGCTGAAGGAGGCGCCGAGAGCGGTGCGGCGGCAATATCGCCGAATCCGCCTGGACACTTTGTTCGGGATGGCATTCTCCAACCTGATTGCGCTCGCGATCATGCTCGCAACTGCGGCGACGCTCCACGCCCAGGGCAATACCAACATTGGATCCGCAGCCGAGGCAGCGCAGGCGCTCGAGCCGATCGCGGGCCGGTTCGCCTTCCTCCTGTTCGCGATCGGCATCATCGGCACCGGCCTGCTCGCAGTTCCGGTGCTTGCGGGATCGGCGGCTTTCGCGGTGAGCGAGACGCACGGCTGGACCGCGGGCCTCGAGTACAAGCCGCGCCAGGCCGCGCGCTTCTATGCGATCATCGCCGGCGCCACCTTCGTCGGGGTTGCTCTCGATTGGTCCAATCTCAATCCGATCCAGGCGCTGTTCTGGAGCGCCGTCCTGAACGGGCTCGCGGCCGTGCCGATCATGGCGGCCATGATGGTCGTCGCGTCCAGCCGTCGGATCATGGGGCACCTGCACGAAAGGCGCCTCCTCCTCGCCTTCGGTTGGGCGGCAACCATCGTGATGGCGCTGGCGTCAGGCGCCCTGCTCGTGAGCAGCTTCAGCGGCTGAGGTTCGGCTTCCCGGCACCGAACCGTTGCACGGACGTTACGGGCGCATGCGTAAGTTCTTCAATTGGTGCGCGACCAGCACGTCAGCGGCTGCAGGTCACCCGCTGACCTTCGCCATCGCCGTTGCGACCATCGTCGTATGGGCGGTGACCGGCCCGATGTTCCATTATTCGGACACCTGGCAGCTTGTCATCAACACCGGGACGACGATCGTCACCTTTCTGATGGTCTTCCTGATCCAGAACAGTCAGAACCGCGACGCCGCGGCGATGCAGGCGAAGCTCGACGAGCTGCTGCGAGCCGTGGACAAGGCGCGCGAGCAGTTCATCGGGATCGAGCACCTGACCGATACGCAAATCGAGCTCGTCCGCTCGGCGCTGGAACGGTATGCCAAGGACCAGCAAAAAAAGACGGCGGGGAAGCAAAAGGCAAAGCAGAAGACGACCGAAGACACCGTCGACCGGCTCCTCAATCGTTTCTGACGTCCGCTCCGGAATGTTCGACGCCTCCCATGTTGCGGCGGCGTGCGAGTTCTTCATCGGCTTCGTCGATCGCGCGCAGAAGCTCGTTGAACGACGGAGCGTCCTCAACCGGCCAGGCACGCGAAAAGGCTGGGCCGAGAACGTTGAGATCGCGCCGCGTGAGCAGACCGACAGCTACAATGCGTTCCTCGTTCACATCGGTTCTCGGCAACTGACTTATGTTAGAAATAACGCGTTCAAGCATGTGAAGTGCCCAGCGTTTCGCAGAAGCATCGGTTGCCGCTTCCGTTTCGCCGCAGATTTGCGCGCCGCTGGAAGTTGACCGGCAGCCCGCATATCTGACCTTCCGTGCCGACCCCCGCTCCCGAATGGCAGCATCTTGCGCTCTACGCCGTGGGAGCTGCCGTGGTCATCATGCTGCTGCAGCGCATTCCTGTGGTCGGCCGGGTCGTCCGCCTCGCCTTTTCGCTCAGCCTGCTCGCCTTCCTGATCTTTGTTCTCCTTCAGCAGGCGCCCTATCAGCCCGAGCTCGCGCGGCTCACGCAGAGCCTTGGCCTCGACGACCAGAAGGTGGCCGGCAAGGAGCTGCGAGTGCGCATGTCGTCCGATGGCCACTTCTGGGCGCTGGCCTCCATCAACGGAGTCCCGCGCCGGATGCTGATCGACAGCGGAGCGACGGTGACGGCGGTATCGGAACGCACCGCACGCGACGCGAACATCGATGCCGGCACCGGCCTGGCTCCCGTGATTCTGCGCACCGCCAACGGGGCTGCGCCCGCCAGGACGGGTTCGATCGACGAGCTGCGCGTCGGCAATATCGTCGCCCGGAACCTCAAGATCGTGACTTCGCCGGGGCTCGGCAATCTCGACGTGCTGGGGATGAACTTCCTGTCCAAGCTTGAATCCTGGCGCGTCGAAGATCGCACGCTCATCCTCGTGCCTCATCATCCGCAGCCCCAAGCCGCGGGTGCGCGGCGTTGACTCGCCTGCCTGCGCGATTGAGGGTGATCACATGGTCCTGAGCAGTCCCCAAACGGACAAAGCGGCTCGCCCGCCGGTCACGCTTGGGCTTGCCTATTCGGCGCTCCGAGCCGGGAACGTCGTTCAAGCGCGCCAAATGCTGCAGGAGAGGCTCGCTCAGCACCCGGACGATGCCGACGCGCTTCACATGCTGGCAGAGATCGCCGCCGGCCAACGCTCGTCTGAAGAAGCCACGTTGCTGTTTCGACGGGCGGTGTCCGTCGATCCGTCCCCCGACCGTCGCATGGCGCTCATTCAGCACCTGCACAAGCATGGGCACCCCTCGATCGCGCTTAAGGAGATCGAGCAGCTACCGCAGGTCGTCCGGGACCAATTTGACGTGAGGAGCCTCGAAACCGCGATTCTCGGTATTCTGGGTCAGCACGAAGACCAGATCCGCCTGTACCGCCAGATGGTTCGCCAGCACTCCGACCGCCCTGGGTTGTGGGTCAGCATGGCGAACGCGCTCAAGACGATCGGCAAGACGGGCGAAGCGATCAAGGCGCTGCAGCGGGCCATCCGGATCGCGCCGACCCACGGCGATGCCTGGTGGACGCTTGCGAACTTCAAATCCTACGCTTTCTCGACGCGCGACGTGACCGAGATGAACCAGGCGCTTCGCGCCAACCTCAGCCCGGAGGATGCGCTCCAGATCCATTTCGCTCTCGGCAAGGCGTACGAGGACCGGCGCGAATATGAGCCGAGCTTTCGCCATTACACGGCCGGCAACGAAATCCACGCAGCGCGCTTCCGGCCGGATCAGAAGTCGGTCACCGAGAGTGTTGACGCTTGGCTCTCCACGCTATCAGCCGAGTTCTTCGAGCACGGCAAAGGCGCAGGCGATCCCGCGCCCGATCCGATTTTCGTCGTGGGCCTCCATCGTTCCGGGTCGACCTTGGTCGAACAGATCCTCGCTAGCCACCCGCTCATCGAAGGCACGACCGAACTTGCCGCGATGAACAATATTCGGGAGCGCCTCGAGCGTTCGACGGGGCTCAAGGCGCCGACCGCGATCGCATCGCTGGAGCCGGAGCAATATGCGGCGATCGGCGCTGAATATATCGAGAAGACCCGACCGTTCCGCCAAACGGATCGGCCTTATTTCGTCGACAAGATGCCGTCCAACTGGCTCAATCTCCCGTTGATCCGGCTCGCTCTTCCAAATGCCAGGATCATTGACGCTCGACGGCACCCGCTGGCGTGCGGCTTCTCGAACTTCAAACAGAATTACGCGAGTGGCCTGGGCTTTTCCTATGGCCTGGAGACCATCGGGACCTTCTACCTCGATTATTGGCGGTTCATGCGCCGTTTCGACGAGCTGCAGCCCGGTGCGGTCCACCGGCTGATCAACGAGCGCATCATTGAAGACCCGGAAGGCGAGGTGCGCCGGCTCCTCGACTTCGTCGGCGTTCCATTCGACCCCGCTTGCCTCGAATTCCACAAAACCGAGCGCGCGATCCGCACGCCGAGCGCCGAGCAGGTGCGCAAACCGATCAACCGCGAGGGCGTCGACTATTGGCGCCACTACGAGCCATGGCTCGATCCGCTCAAGGAATCGCTAGGGCCTGCGCTCGAGCAGTGGGAGGACTGACCCACTCGCGGGCTGCTTCGGCAGTTCAGCAATTGGCCAATGAAAAGGGCGAGACGGTTGCCCGCCTCGCCCTGATGATTCCAAACTAGGCTCGCGTCTTATTGGCCGCGCTCGCCCCGCTCCGTCGGCGGAGGTGGCGGCGGAGGTGGAGGCGGCGGCGGGCAGGTGTCCGTCGCAGCAATCACGCTTCCATCCGGGCACGTCTGCGTCGCCGGAGGCGGCGGTGGAGGCGGCGGTGGAGGTGGCGGCGGCGGAGGCGGCGCGGCGCGGCCGCCGAAGTTGAAGATCAGGCTCGCAAGAACGCTCTGGCTCTGGAAGCGCGTGTTCCCACGCAGGATTCCGTCCGCGGCGCCCGTGTTCGGATTGATCGTCACCGGATCCACGAACTTGCGCTGGATCCGCCCCGCGTCGAAGTACCGATATTTGACGCCGATATCGATGTTATCGCTCACTGCGTAGCGCGCCTCGGCAAGCAACTGCCAGACGAACTTGTTCTTGCTGATGCTCGTGGAGAGCCGGTCGAGCGCGGGAGCGGTTGCATCCTCGATCCGGAAGCTCGACCGGATGTGGCCCCAACCGACACCGCCGCCGGCGGACAAGCCAAGGCGACCAATGTCGACGTCGGCTAGCCCGTTGACCATCGCGGTCCACGCGGTCGTGCGGCCGCCTCCATCCACGTGACCGAAGTTCACGAGGTTGTAACCGCCGTGGGTCGCCCGCTTGTAGCCGACTTCGCCCTCGAGGCGGAACGGCCCGAAGTCGTAGCCGCCGATGATGTCCGCATCCAGGCCGCTTTTGTACTTCGTCCGGAAATTGGCGAGAGCGCTGCCGGTGTAGGCGTTGTTGTAGTAAGGCGAGTAGAGATAATAATAGCCGAAGTAAAAGTCTTCGTTCGCATCGATGTGCAGAGCGCTGGACTTCGGCCACATAATGCCGCCCTCGACACCGAAGTAAGCGCTATGATCGCGCGCCGCGGCAGGCGTTGCTATCGCGGCTGCAGCCGCGGCTGCGAGAAGATATTTACGCACGGAGGTTCCCCTATTTAATTCCGCCCGGTCCAGCCGGTGCTGGGTGGTTACACGCTCACATAAAATGCGTAAAGCTTTGTCGGTTGCAGCTGTGTGACGATTTTTCCCCGCTGTCGCTCTCGTGCAACCCCTGCTGCGCATGGCGTTCGAAGGTTCCCCTCGGACGCGGCTTCGCCTAACTCGCGCACCGATGCATTTCCTCGACCAGGCCAAGATTTTCATACGATCCGGCGCGGGCGGCCCCGGCGCCGTGAGCTTCCGGCGCGAAAAGTTCATTGAATTCGGCGGTCCCGATGGCGGCGACGGCGGCAAGGGCGGCGACATCGTCTTCGAGGCGGTGCCGGGGCTCAATACGCTCATCGACTTCCGCTACACCCAGCATTTCCGCGCGCCTCGCGGGAAGGGCGGCGCCGGATCGAACCGGACCGGAGCAGGCGGCGACGATCTCGTCATCAAGGTCCCCGTCGGTACCCAGCTGCTCGCCGACGACGAGGACCGCACCTTGCTCGCCGACCTCACTCGCGAAGGCGAGCGCGTCGTCCTCCTCAAGGGCGGCATCGGCGGCCGCGGCAACGCCAGCTACAAGAGCTCGACCAATCGCGCGCCGCGCCAACACCAGACCGGCGAAGCCGGCGAGGAGATGTGGCTCTGGCTGCGGCTCAAACTGCTCGCCGACGCCGGTCTCGTCGGTCTTCCCAATGCCGGCAAGTCGACCTTCCTCAACTCGGTCACCAATGCGAGCGCGAAGGTCGGCGACTATCCGTTCACCACCCTTCGCCCGCAGCTCGGCGTCGTCCGCCACAAGGGGCGCGAGTTCGTGCTCGCCGACATCCCCGGGCTGATCGAGGGCGCTGCCGAAGGCGCCGGCATCGGCGACCGCTTCCTCGGCCACGTGGAACGCACCCGTCTTCTCCTTCACCTGATCGACGGCGCGTCGGAAGACCCGTTCGAGAGCTGGCGCGTCGTCCGCGGCGAGCTCGACAGCTACGGCGCGGGCCTCTCGCAAAAGCCCGAGATCATCGCCCTCAGCAAAGCCGACCTGCTCGAGGACGACGCACGTTCGAAGCTCCTCAAGAAGCTGGAGAAGGCGACGGGTGCCCAAGTCTTTCCCATCTCCGCTCCATTGAACGAGGGCATCGAGCCGCTCCTCGACAAGGTCGTCGAGACGCTCGGGGCAACCGCGGAATCCGACAGGGAAGACGCAGAGGCGGAGCGCTCCTGGTCGCCGCTATGAAGATCGCCGTCACCGGCGGCACGGGCTTCGTCGGCTCCCACGTCCTCGACTCTGCCCTCGCTGCCGGTCACCGGGTGAAGGCCCTGACGCGCCGCGAGCAGGCCCACCGCGAGGGCGTGGAATGGGTCGCCGGAGACCTCGACGACCGCTCGGCGCTCCACCTGCTGGTGACCGACGTCGACGCCGTGATCCACATCGCGGGCGTCATCACGGCTCCCGACCGCGCGGGCTTCGAACATGGCAATGTCGCGGGCACGCTCGCCATGCTCGCGGCTGCGACGGCCGGCGGGGTCCACCGCTTCGTCCACGTCTCCTCGCTCGCCGCGCGCGAGCCGAAGCTGTCGCTCTACGGCGGCTCCAAAGCCCGCGCCGAGGAGCTGATCCGCTCGTCCGGCCTGCAATGGTCGATCGTCCGGCCACCTGCCGTCTACGGCCCCGGCGACCGGGAAACGCTCGAGCTGTTCCGAATGGCCAAGCTCGGCCTCATGCTGATGCCGCCGCATGGCCGCGTTTCGCTGATCCACGCTTCAGATCTCGCCCGTCTGCTGCTCGCTCTGTGCGGTCCCGCCGCGCCTTCCAGCATTCTCATTGAGGCGGATGACGGGAAGCCGGCCGGCTGGACCCACCGCCAGTTCGCGCGCGAGCTCGGCCGAGCCGTCGGCGGCAAGCCGGCGATCGTCTCCGCCCCCGGCATGTTCCTGAGGCTCGCCGCGCGCGCCGACCAGCTGTTCCGCGGTCCCAGAGCCAAGCTCACCGTCGACCGCGCCGCTTACTTTTCGCACCGTAATTGGGTCGTCGACCCGAAGCTCGAGCCGCCTCTGGAGCTGTGGAAGCCGCAAATCCCGACGGAACGGGGCCTCAAGGAGACCGCCGACTGGTATCGTGCGCAAGGCTGGCTCTAGAGTGCGCGCACCTGCCGTTTGACCGTGCCGCTCGTCCGCAAAGCATGCTATTCTCGCGCAAACACCCGGAGGCGAGCATGACCGGCATTCTCGACAGGTTTCACGTCGAACACGGCGTTCACGGCGGCAGGGTGCTGGCGCGGACGAACCAGCTCAGTGCCTACTGCACCTCCGACGAGGAGGTCGACGACGCGATCCAATTGCTCAAGGACGATCTCGACAGCTGTGCTCGAGAGATGAAACGCCTCCTCAAGATTAATCGCGGCTCTCTGTTCGAAGGCTGGCCATCCGGCACGGACGTGCTCGACGCCTGAGGGGCGCCATCTTTCCTAGTCCTCCGCTCGCCGGAAACCGGCTCCAAACGGCCCCATTCGCGCCCCATTGCGTTGCTTAAGCGGCGGGGCACAACTAACGAGCCCGAATGTCCGACCGCGCCGAAATCTACGCCAAGACCGTCGAGCTCATCGACCCCTTCAACAAGAAAGGCGTCGCGATCACGGAGGCGACGCGCTTCGCCCAGGATCTCGAGTGGGACAGCCTCACGGTTCTGGATTTCGTGGCCAACATCGAGGATGAGTTCGACGTCATCATCACCATGAACATGCAGGCCGAGATCGAGACCGTCGGCCAACTGGTCGACGCGCTTCAGCGGCTTACGGCCAAGTGACGGACCTCTTCTCCAAGTTCGACCCGCTGATCCAGCAGCGCGAGGAGCTGCTTGCGAGCGGCGTCACCGACCCGTTCAATCTCGTGATGGAGAAGGTCGAAAGCCCGACCGTCGCAATCTGCAACGGGCGCCGGACGATCCTGCTCGGCACCTACAATTACATGGGCATGACCTTCGACCCGGACGTCGTCGCGGCCGGCAAGAAGGCGCTCGACGAGTTCGGTTCCGGCACGACCGGAAGCCGGGTCCTCAACGGCACTTACGGCGGCCACAAGGCGGTCGAGCAGGCGCTGAAGGACTTTTACGGCATGGACCACGCGATGGTCTTCTCGACCGGCTACCAGGCGAACCTCGGAATTATCTCCACGATCGCCGGCAAGGAGGATTACATCGTCCTCGATATCGACAGCCACGCATCGATCTACGACGGCTGCGCGATGGGAAATGCCCAGATCGTGCCCTTCCGCCACAACGACATCGAAGCCCTCGAAAAACGACTGAAGCGCATCCCCGAAGGAGCCGGCAAGCTGGTCGTCCTCGAGGGCGTCTATTCGATGCTCGGCGACATCGCTCCGCTGAGGGAGATGGTCGCCGTCTCGAAGGCGAACGGAGCGATGGTCCTCGTTGACGAGGCGCATTCGATGGGCTTCATCGGCGAGCACGGACGCGGCGTCGCCGAGGCGCAGGGCGTCATCGACGACGTGGATTTCATCATCGGCACCTTCTCCAAGTCCGTCGGCACCGTCGGCGGCTTCTGCGTTTCGAACCATCCGAAGTTCGAGATCCTGCGGCTAGTCTGCCGCCCCTACGTCTTCACCGCGTCGCTGCCGCCGTCCGTCGTCGCCACTGCCGCAACTTCGATCTGCAAGCTCATGGACAGCGCCGACAAGCGCGCGCACCTGTGGGAGAACAGCAAGCGGCTACACGCCGGCCTCCGCCAGCTCGGATTTACCCTCGGCACCGACGAGCCGCAGTCGGCGATTATCGCCGTTATCATGCCCGACCTGGAAAGGGGTGCGGCCATGTGGGAAGCGCTTCTCGACGAAGGCCTCTACGTCAATCTCGCGCGCCCGCCGGCGACCCCCGCGGGCATGACTTTGCTGCGTTGCTCGCTATGCGCGTTGCACAGCGAGGAGCAGGTCGGGGAGATATTAACCATGTTCGCTGCGGCAGGCCGTGCAACCGGCTGTATCAGCTGAACAATTTATCAACAGGCCAAAGCTTCCGTCCAAAGGTTAACAAGGCTAGACTGGTCCAATGATCGGGGCTGGGGCCGAAGAAGAAGTCCGGTTCGACTGGCGTCGTGGCGGCGCTGCAGTCGCGGGCCTGTTCGCGGCCCTCGTCCTGGTCGCGATGATCTTCCTCGTGAAATACACCAACGACGCGCGCGAAAAGGCTCTCGCGGCAGAACGCCATTCATACGAAGTCGCCTTGGTCGTTCGCAACGTCAGCTCCAACGTGTCCAAGGCCGAGGCAGCACTGGCGCGGTTCGTGCTCGACGAAGACGTGAAGCATAGCGGGAACATCTACGCCAGCTCGTGGCAACTTGCCGGTTTCCAGATCGGCCAGCTCACCGATCTCATGAAGACCAACCCCGAGCAGCTGCATCGCGTCGGGGAGGTTCAGCAGCTTTACAACAAACGCGGAGCCGAACTCTCGATCGCCGCCCGAGCTGCGCTCGCCAAGCAGGGCGACGCCGGAATCAGCTATTTCTACCAGGCGGCGAAGAGCGGCACCGGAATCGAGCTGGACGACAAGCTCAACGACATCATCCGCGCCGAGCGCCAGTCGCTGCGCACCCGCATCGTCGTAAGCCAATTCCTTTCCGAGAAGGCGAGCCAGCGCAGCGATTATCTCAGCGTCGTCGGCATCCTCGTCGGCCTCGGGGCCATCTTCCTCGGAGTGGTCGCCGTCCAGGCGCTCCGCCAGAACGCGGCCGCGCGGCGCCGGATCGAGAGCGAGGCCGAGCGTTCCGAGCAGCTCGAAAATGCCGTCCGGGAGCGCACACAGGAGTTGTGGGAGGCCAACCAGGCGCTGAAGGAGGAAGCCCGCGAACGCGAAGCCGCCGAGGCCCAGCTCCGCCAGGTCCAGAAGATGGAGGCCGTGGGTCAGCTCACCGGCGGAATCGCGCACGACTTCAACAACATGCTCGCCGTCGTCGTCGGCGGAATCGACCTCGCGCTGAGGCGGCTCAACGGCCCTCGCCGCGAGGTGATGATGCACCTCAACAATGCGATGGAAGGCGCGACCCGCGCAGCGGCCCTGACCCGCCGCCTGCTGTCCTTCGCCCGCTCCGAGCCGCTCCTACCCGAGCGCATCGACAGCAACGAGCTGATCGGCGGCATGTCCGACCTGCTCGACCGGACGCTGGGCGAGCAGGTCCGCGTCGACGTCGACCTCGGACGCGACACCTGGCCGACCTATGTCGACCCGCACCAGCTCGAGAACGCGATCGTCAATCTCGCCGTCAACGCGCGCGATGCCATGGAAGGCCGCGGTCTGATGCGGATCGCCACCGAGAACGTCACCGTCACCGCGAATCAGGTCGGCGACATTAGGGCCGGCGACTATGTGAAGATCAGCGTGACCGACACCGGCTGCGGGATGCCGCCCGATGTGCTCGAGCGCGCCTTCGAGCCCTTCTTCACCACCAAGCCGGTCGGCAAGGGCACCGGCCTGGGCCTCAGCCAGATCTTCGGCTTCGCCCATGAATCCGGCGGCGAAGTCGGCATCGAGAGCGAGGTCGGACGCGGGACCACCGTTTCGATCTACCTTCCACGAACCGCGGTCGCGGCGCCCGTGCGGCTCCATCCGGCGGCCCAGCGCACGGAGCGGGACGTCCACGTCCCCGGCGCTCGAATCCTTCTGGTCGAAGACGATCCGCGCGTCCTGACGGCGACCGTCGATGCGCTGGAGGATCTCGACTATGAGCCGATCGCCTGCGCCAGCGGCGAGGAAGCGATCCGCCTTTTCCATGCCCAGGCATTCGACCTCGTCATCACGGACGTGATCATGCCAGAGATGACGGGGCCGGAACTGATCCGCTACCTCAAGCTAAACTCTGCGCACGATTTCGCGGTTCTGTTCGTGACCGGATATGTCGGCGAAGGCGAAAGCGAGGAGCTTCGCGGGCATGAGCTTCTGCGCAAGCCCTTCACCGTCGGCGCGCTGGCCACGGCAGTTTCCGCCGCCCTTGCACGGACGGCTAACGTACCGCCCCGGACCGGATCAGTTTCGGCAATAGGCTGATTGCCGCAAGCAGGGGGTGGCGCCTCTGCCACGGCTTCAAGCTGATCTCGGTGCCCGCGTGGCGGTTGATCTTCCATGCGATGTAATCCGCACCCCCGGCAAAGGTCGCGCTCGCCTTGGCGAGCCGCAGCACGGACAGCGCCTTTCCTTGGAGCCGCCGCCGGCGCCAGCTCGCCTTCGGCCGACGGTCGATCGCCGCTGCCGCGGGTTTCGCAAAGCGGATGAACCGTGCCCGGTCGGAATCGACCACGGACGCATGACGTCCCACGCGCTCGGCCCGAAGCTCGGCGGAATAAGTCAGCGAGAAAGCGCGCCGCCACCAGTCAAGCGGCTTCTCGCCCTCCCGCCGTCCCGCGGCCGCCAGGAGCGTCGGAGCGGCCCGGCTCACCGCCTCGATCGCGCGTTCCCGCGCCGCCTTGTTGGCGGACCACACCAACCGGGACGGCTGCGCGAACCGCGCCCACACGGACACGCTGTTCGTCTCCGGCCCGTTAAGGCGGTAGAAGTCCCCCTCGCTCAGAACGGCATATTTTGCCGCCAGCCCGGCATGCTCGAAATAGAAGACGTTGGGCGGGATCAGCCGGTTTGCCGCCGCAAGCCATCTCTTCTCGTACGCCGCGCGATAGGTCGACACGATCAAGTAGAAGTCGAGCATAAGCCCATAGAGCTGCTTCTCGCGCAGGCATGACCCGTAAAACAGGACTGCCCGCGACGCCTTGCCATGCTTGGCGGCGATTGCTCGGGCGATCGCGCTCACCCGCGGATCCACGGGCAAGCCAAGCTCCTCGGCAACGAGCTTGCGAAGCTCGGTCATGAGATGCGGCTTAGGCGGCCAGCTTGACGAAAGACAGCGGTGGCGCGGGCCTGAGGTTGATCGGCCGCCCGCGCTCAGCTCGGAAGGTTTCACCGTCGAGGATCACGTCGCTGCTATCGGCTTCGATCGTGATCTCGTCCGCTTGCTCGAAATGGACTCCGCGCACAGCCGTCCGGCCAAGCTTCCCACCGAAGCTCGCTGCAAGGCCGCGGATCAGCGACATCGGCCGCTGCTCGACCGCCAGCAGCTTGAGCGAACCCTGCCGATTGGCGCCGAGATCGCTCCTCAGCAGCAGCTTTTCCAGCGTCGTCACCGCAAGCACGGAGAAGCGCCCGCTGATCGGATGCTCCTTCTCGCGCAAGGATACCTGCAGGGGCTGCGGATCGGGAGGAAGAAAGCTCGCCTTGGCTTTCAGGAACATCTTCGCGAGGACCGCAAAGGCGGTCAGCCCATGCGCGATCCCGTTGGGAAGCCCAAGCGGGTAAATCTTTTCGCGGCAGTAGAGCATCGTATCGGCAAGGCCAGCCCCGCCGAGGAACATGCCGATGACCGGCCGGTCGCCGCGATCGGCGCTGCGCAATTCGATGAGCTCGCGAGCCACCGTGTAGGGTGCCAGATCGTCGGTCCGGGCAAGCTCGATCAGCCGTTCCAGCGTCTCGATCGGATCGCCCTTCGCGCCAAGGTCCAGCGCGATGAGGTTGGTTTTGCCGCTCGGAAGCACTGCGACCGGCGGAGTGCCCTCGCCGAAATGCCCGCCGTTGTAGAGCTCGGTCAGCGCGGCCTGCACCGTCCCGTCGCCGCCGTTGATCGCGAGCACCCTCGGGCGCACGCGCGCGATCACCTTCATCGCCTCGCCGATCTGCGACGCCTCTTCGACCTCGTAGTGGAAGACGTCCGGGTGATCCGAGCAATATTCGCGGATCCGCGGCAGCTGCGCGAGGTTGCCGGTGGACTTCGGATTGGACAACAAGGCGATGCGCGGGCGCGATTTTCGAGCGACGCTCGCTGCCGCCGGACTCCATGGGCACAGCTGTCCCGTGGGGTCCGTCATCTCCGCTGAGGCTAGCGATTTCGGCATGAATTCACGGGACCAATTGCTATAGGGGCGACACGGACAAGCGCCCCTTCAAGCGAAGGTGCATCCGTCCGTTGTGCTTCTAACGCCGCTTTTGCGGCCAAATCATGGTGCCGGGACGGTCAAAATTGCGGCAACTCGGATTGATCGACCGTTATCTCGCCAAATCGATCGCGGTTCCGCTGCTCGGTTCGCTGGTGCTCGCCGCCATGCTGCTCGTGCTCGACAAGATGCTTCGGCTCTTCCAGTACGTCGTCGACGCCGGTGGGCCCGTCAGCGTCGTTTGGCGGATGCTCGCCAACCTGCTGCCGGAATATCTCGCCCTCGGGATCCCGATCGGGCTCATGCTCGGAATCCTGCTCGCGTTTCGAAAGCTCGCGCTTTCCTCGGAACTGGACGCGCTTCGCGGAATCGGCGTCGGCTATGGCCGGCTGCTGCGAGTGCCGTACGCCTTTGCAATTCCGCTGGCGTTCCTGAACCTGTTCATCGTCGGCTATCTCGAGCCCTATACCCACTATCGCTACGAGGGCCTGCGTTTCGACCTCAACTCGGGCGCGCTCGGGGCCGCGATCAAGGTCGGCGAGTTCAACCGCCTCGGCAAGCACCTGACGCTGCGCATCGACCGGAGCGAAAAGGGCGGCACGCAGCTTCACGGCATATTCGTCCAGATGGACGCGGCTAACGGAATGAGCGTCGCCGCGACTGCGGACCACGGCAAGTTCCTGTCGACCGACGACCCCAACGTGATCCTCTTCCGTCTGGAACATGGGCGACTGGTGCAGGATTCGCCGAAGTTCCCGACCCCGCGGACGTTGGCGTTCAATACCTATGACTTGCCCGTCAGTCTGCCGGTGATCGACAAGTTCCGGGGCCGCGGCGGGACCGTGTCGGACGAGCTCTATCTGCACGAGCTCTGGGCGGAAGGTTATGGCGGAAAGGCCCCGAACGAGCATCAAAGGCTGGAGACTCGGGCCGCGTTCAACTTCCGCCTCGTCGAGGTCCTGATGATGCTGATGTTGCCGCTGCTCGCGATTGCCCTCGCGGTACCGCCCAAGCGCAGCTCGTCCTCGCTCGGCATCTTCCTGTCGATCGTGATCGTGGTCGCTTATCACAAGGTCAACCAATATGCGGAGAGCGTCGCGACTGCGGGCCAGGTCGATGCCGTCGCCGCTTTGTGGACGCCGCTCGTCGTGCTGACTGTGCTGATCGTCTGGATGTACCACATCCTCGCGCACAAGCCCGGCGGCCAGCCGATCGGCGCGCTCGAATGGTTTTTCGCCAAGACGGTCAAGCGTGCCCGCGCCCTGCTGCCTAGAGTGCGCGAAGCATGATCAACCTCAGCTTCTTCCCCTCCCGCCGGCTTGCGTTCTACATGACGAGGCTGTTCGTCACTCGAACGCTCGCGGTGCTCGTCGCGCTGGTGCTCGTGCTCATGACTCTCGACCTGCTCGGCGAATCGGGAAAGATCCTTGCCGTTCCCGGCAACGGAGACGCAGACCTGTGGCGCTACGTCGGGTTGCGCATCCCCCTGCTCATCTCGCGCTTCCTTCCCTTCGCGGTGTTGCTCGGGACGCTCATCGCTTTCGTCGGGCTCAACCAGCACAGCGAGGTCGTTGCGATGAAGGCCGCGGGCCTCTCCGCGCATCAGATCCTCGCACCGCTCATCGTCGCCAGCATCGTCGTCGCAGGAGCCTTGTTCGCCTTCAACGAAGGCGTCGTCGTCAAGTCCGCACGCACGGTCGATGCCTGGTCGGACAACGACTACAAGCCGATCCCACCGGAACGGGGCATCAACAGCAATGTGTGGCTGCTCAACGGCGACGACTATGTCGTTGCGCGCATCGTCACGGGGCGTTCGCCGAGGCTCACCGCGCAGGACGTGTCGATCTACGACCGTGCCGGGATCGCCCTTCAGCGAGTGATCACTGCGAAGCGGGCCTTGCCGCGTCCCGGCGCGAACGACTGGCTGCTCCAGGATGTGCGCATCTACGACGCGAACATGAACCTCGTCCGCCGGGTCCCGGAAATGACCGGTCTTCCGGGAGTGACGCCAGAGCAGTTCACTCTCGCCAAGGTCGATCCGGCCGAGCTCGATTACTGGACTCTCAAGCGCCGCGTCGCCGAGCTCGAGGCGGCCGGACGTCCAGCCGACGAAGCTCGCGCCGGCCTCGCGCACAAGATCTCCGGTCCTATCTCGACCCTGCTGATGCCGCTTCTCGCGGCCGTGGCCGCCTTCGGCCTCGCCCGCTCCGGCCAGGTGTTGCTCCGCGCCTGCGTCGGAATGGCGCTCGGCTTCGCATATTTCGTCGCAGACAATTTCAGCCTCGCGATGGGCAATGCGGGCGCCTATCCGCCGATGGTCGCCGCCTGGGCGCCCTTCCTGCTCTTCCTGCTGATCGGCGAGACGGTCCTGATTCAGACCGAGGAATAATTGCGCCGATTTGCGCGACATTTCCGCAGCTTCTGTTATGGTTCGGTCATATCTCGGAATTTAACGTGCGGGAGGTGTCATTGCCCCAGTTCGTGATCGAGAGGGAAATGCCGGGAGCGGGCGGTCTCAGCCCGGAGGACCTGAAAATGGCGTCGCAGACGTCCTGCTCGGTCCTCAAGGACCTCGGCCCCGAAATCCAGTGGGTTCACAGCTACGTCACCGACAACAAGATCTACTGCATCTATCGCGCTCCCGACGAGGAGATGATCCGCGAGCATGCGCAGCGCGGCGGCTTTCCGGCCAACAAGATTTCGCGGGTACGAAGCACGATAGATCCGACCACGGCCGAATAGGGCGGGGACGGGGCGAAGTGGGGCACGTCTTCGTCTCTTATGCGCGGTCCGACGAGGATCTCGCGGCCGACATCGCGGACGGCCTTCGGGAGGCCGGATACGAAGTCTGGCGCGATGACGAGCTGCCGGCGCACCGCTCCTATGCGGAGGTCATCGAGGAACGAATCAAGGGCGCGAGTGCCGTCGTGGTCCTGTGGTCGGCCGAAGCCTGCAAGTCGCAATGGGTTCGGGCGGAAGCGGACACGGCACGCTCCGCGCTGACCCTGGTTCAGGCGACGCTGGACGGGACCATGCCACCGCTGCCCTTCAACCAGATCCAGTGCGCTGACCTCAAGGGCTGGGACGGCCAGCGCACCTCCCCGGGTTGGCGCAAGCTGCTCGCCAGCGTCATCGAGCTCGCCGGCTCGACCGAGACGAAGGACGACAAGCGCCGGTCGACGTCGAGCAGCCTCTCCGTTTGCGTACTGCCGTTCCAGAACATGAGCGGCGATGCCGAGCAGGAATATTTCAGCGACGGGATCAGCGAAGACATCACCACCGACCTCTCCAAGGTCTCCGCGCTCGAGGTGATCGCCCGCAACACCGCCTTCACCTTCAAGGGCCAGTCGGTGAACGTGTGCGAGGTCGCCAAGAAGCTCGACGTCACTCACGTCCTCGAGGGCAGCGTTCGCAAGGCCGGCAACCAGGTCCGCATCACCGCCCAGCTGATCGACGGAAAGACGGGCGGCCACGTCTGGGCCGACCGCTACGACCGCGACCTCACCGACATCTTCACCATCCAGGACGAGATTTCGAAGGCGATCGTCCGGGCGCTCAGGCTCAAGCTTCTGCCCGAAGAAAAGAAAGCGATCGAGAAGCGCGGGACCAATAATCCCGAAGCCTACAATTTCTACCTGCTTGCGCGGCAATATTGGATCACGGGCAACCACGGCGACATGCGCCGCGAGGAGCGTGTGATGCGCATCTGCGGCCGAGCGGTCGAGCTCGACCCCTATTACGCGCAGGCCTGGGCCTTGCTCGCCATGGCCCAGTCGAGCTTGCGCTACGGCTTCGGCCAGAATGTCGATGACGGCTACGCCGCGGCCCATACGGCGCTGGCCATCGATCCGACCATCGCCGAGGCCCACCTCACAATGTTCAAGCGGCTTCAGCATCGGCGCCAGTTCGACGAGGCGGCCGCGGAGCTGGAAACCGCCATCCGGCTTGGCCCGGAATCATGGGAAGTGAACAAGGAAGCCGGCCGCTTCTATCTTTCGGCGCGCGACGTTCCGACGGCGACCCGCCACTATGAGAAGGCGGCCGAGCTCATGGAGTCCGACTTTCACGCCTGGGCGATGCTTTCGAGCTGCTACCAGGCTTCCGGCCAAACGGCCAAGCTGCGCGAAGCTGCAAAAATGATGATCTCGGAGGCGCAGCGCGCAGTCCAGCAGGACCCCAGCAATGGTGCAGCGCTGGGTATCCTCGCGGGCGGTTATGCCCTGCTCGGCGAGGAAGCGAAGACCCGGGAGTGGATCGACCGCGCCCTCCTGGTCGACCCCGACAATCTCAACCTGCGTTACAATTTCGCGTGCGTCCTCTCGGGGATGGGGGACAAGGAAGAAGCGCTGAAGATGCTGCAGACGACGCTGCCCCGCGCCGGCGAATTCCAGGTCCGCGTCGCCGAGACCGATACCGATCTCGATCTCCTGCGCGACGACCACCGCTTCCGGGCGATGCTCGATCGGGCAAAGAAGCGTCTCGGGATCGAACAGCCCAAAGACTCGGCCGCGGCCGAGCTCAGCCGCTAGGCTTCCGCGTCGACATCCTTGTTGCGGAACGCCGCTTCTCCGGCGTCCGACACCTCGACCCATTCCCGGTCGGGCGCGCCGCCGGCGACATAGCTGTCGTGCCAGTTCCACCATTTGTAGGTGGGTGACTGCGGATAACCTTTCGGCGAATCCTCCCACACTTCCTGGCGGCCGAGCGGGGTCACGTCGAGATAACTCCACACCGTGCCCATCGCCTCGTCGCCGCGATTGTTGATGAAATAGGTGCGAAAGATCCGGTCGCCGTCACGGACGAACACGTTGTGGCCATGCCATTCGTCCACGCCGAAGTCCGCATCGAAGCCGTCGGTGATCGTATACCACGGCATGTCCCAGCCCATTCGGGCCTTCAACCGGGCGATGTCGGCCTGCGGCGCCCGCGAAGCGTAGGCAAGCGTCGTGTCGCGAGCATTGAGGTGCGCGAGGTGGCTGACCTGGTCCGCACCCAGCGAGCATCCTCGGCAGGCATGCCCCGGCCAACCGTACACTCCAGGCTCGAAGAAGGCGCGATAGACGATCAGCTGACGCCTACCTTCGAACAGATCGAGCAGGCTGACCTTACCGACCGGCCCTTCGAATAGATAATCCTTCTCGACGGCCATCCACGGCATCCGCCGCCGCTCGGCGGCAAGCGCATCGCGAGCGCGGGTGAGGGCCTTCTCCTTTACGAGCATGTTTTCCCAGACCGCTTGCCATTCGCCTGGCGAGACCACCGGCGGATGGGACTTCGGCAATTCTTCAAGCGTCGCAGTGGGATGATCGGTCATCACTTTCTTCCTTCGATTTGCGTCGCCTTACAGCCACGATCAGCGCAGCGAACGTTCCGCTCCCCGCTCCTCCGCCGAGCGCGATGCAGCCGAGCGTCGAGAGACAGAGCGGGCACATCGCTCAGCCTTCCAGCGCCTTGCGCACGTCCTCGCGTGATTTGGCGTGGAGCTCCCAGAAGTTGCTGACGCCACGTCCGGCGAGCCGCTCTTGGAGCACCGTCAGGTGCGAGTTCCAGCCGCCGCCGAAATCCTGGAAGCCGCTCGGGCTGGTGATCTTGCTATGCGTCAGCACGAGCCGCGTCTTCGCTCCTTCGGGGAACAGTTCGTAGGTGACGACACCGTTCTTCCCGCCCTGGAAAGTGGTCTCGAGCAACCGTGGCGGATCAAAGCGCGTGACTTTCTCCGTCCACACCGCGCCTTTGAAGGCCTCGTAGCTCTCGGGGTACGGTACGTTGGCTTCGTCGGAAAGCTTGTCGTGGTCGACGAGAAGCTGGAACTCGCCGACGCCCTTCGCATCCGTTCCGCCCATGAACCAGCGCTCGCGCAGGTCCGCCTCGGTGAGGTAGCGCCAGACGGTCTCAGGCGGCGCGTCGAGGAGGCGGTCCAGCCGGATCGCATCGAGCGCGGTCCGTTCGATTGGCACTCGGATTTGCGCTGCTGCTTCAGCCATTATCTTTCTCCTTCTTGCGATTGTCGCGCTCGATGAGTGCGGCCAGGCGATCGAGGCTCCGGCTCCAGAAGCGCTGATATTCACTCAAAAGTTCGGATGCCGCCGTAAGCGGCTCGGGCTCGAGCGAGCACCAATGTGTTCGCCCGCGAACCTCGCGCCGCACCAGTCCGGCATTCTCCAGCACCTTGATGTGCTTGGACGCGGCGGCGAGCGACATTGCGAACGGCTCGGCAAGCTTGCCGACCGTCCTCTCGCCGTCCGCGAGCTCGCGCAGCATGATGCGCCGCGTGGGGTCCCCCAGAGCGTGGAAAACGGAATCGAGGTGTGGCGACCCAAGTTCAACCATGTGGTTGAATGTGAGCGAGTCGTCCGGGATTGTCAACCGATTGGTTGAATTTTATCCCACCGGCTCTTTTGCATTGGTGCCGAGCAGCTCCTCGAACATCGACCGATAGCCGATGAACCCCGCGCGCAGGTCCTCCGTCCCCGCCTTCCCTTGCCGATGCCGAACGGCGATCTCGTGCGCGGCTCGATAATTCGAGACGAGCTCCGGATGCTCGACGCTGATATCGGCTGCGCGCTGCTCGAAATCTTCGACCGGATAGCCGCGCGCCTTCATCACGTCTCCGACCAGCGCGTCCGCCATGGCGATCGACTTTTCAGGATCGTCGACGAAGCTCGCCTGGACCTGTTGCCAATCGGCAAGGAAGGCTTCTCGCTTCTCCGGCGGCAGCGGCCGGATCTCGAGCTTTTCGACCCTTTTCTCGCGCTTCAGGAGCTCGGCTTCGGCCTTGGACCGGCTTCCACCCGCCGCTTCGACCTGCCGGTCATATTCAGTCCCGAACGAGTCGCGCAGCCGCTCCGCCTGCCGTTTGCGCGAGATCATGATCGCAGCGACGATGGCGACGAGCGCGACAACGACGATCAGGCCGATGATTTTCGGGTCCATGACAAATCTCCTGGGGCATTCTGCCCTCGTCGCGAGAAACGCCTGCGGGCGGCGGCTGCTCCGATGAAATTGCTGTTTTCTTTGCCGCAAACACGAATTCGTAACCGGTGCGGGTTTATCGCGCGGGCATGGATATGCGCTCGGGATCAGTCGGCAAGTGGGCCGGGGAAGACCAGTCTCCGCTGCTCAAGAACAAACGCCCAAGGAAAACCGGTGACGGGCTCGGCAGCGTGCCCATCGCCCGCGAGGAAGCGCGCCGGAAGGATGCTCGGGAGCTGGACCGCGTGGCGGCCAACGGCCAGCCTTGCCGCGTCACCTATCGCGGCGGCGAGGTCGAGGTCGAAATTGTGAACCTCTCCGGCGGCGGTGCGATGATGTCCGCGCCGATGACCCCCAACATCGCCGAGCGGCTGCACCTGCACCTGGGCGAGGACGGCACCGTCGAAGCGATCGTTCGGTGGGTGAAGGGGGGCCGCGTCGGCCTCGAGTTCGCCCACGAAACGCATCTCGACTGCTCCGACGAGCAGCGAGCGGAGCTGTTGCTGGATGCGATCGACAGGAGCTTCCCGGACCGCAAGAAGGGCACACCGCCTGCGGCGGCACCGGCTGACGCTTCGTCCGACGAGCGTCGGGCCGCGCGGCACCCGCTCATCTGGTCGGCCGAGGTCGTCACACGCAGCGGAAGCTTCCGCGTGCGCCTGCGCAACGTGTCCGCGACGGGCGCACTGATCCAGTGCGACAAGCCGCTTCCGCTCGGCCGCGAAGTCGTTCTCGACCTCGGCAAGGGCGGAAGCGTCGATGCCAGGGTGAGCTGGACGGTCGGCGACCACGCCGGCCTCAGCTTCGACGAAGAGTTCGACATGCGGCGGCTGTCGCATTCCAGGCCGACGGTGGCGCCCGCCCGCTGGCTGCGCCCGGCTTACCTGAAGAACGAGGTCCGTCCGGATTCGGCATGGGACGATGCATGGAGCCGCATGTCGGTCGACGAGCTTCGCGACGAGCTCGAAGGCTTCCTCAAACGTTGATCGTTTACCACTCGCTTACATACCTAGGTTAGCATTGACGTCCGGAGTGGACACGATGGACAGAGACAGCACCGACTGGATTGCGAGAGGGCGCCGTCAGGCCGCTCGCCTCACCGCGCGGGCTCTCATGCCGGACGGGACCAAGCACACCGTCGTCCTCACCGAAATGTCGTATGAGGGCTGCAAGCTCTCCTCCAACCGCCCGTTCGTCAAAGGTCAGACAGTTGTCCTGTCGGTCCCTGGCCGTGGCGAAATCGTCGCTCAGATCCGCTGGATCCGGGATGGCTGGGCCGGGGCCAAGTTCTTGACCGGCGAGTCCGCCAAGGACGCTCGTCGCGCGCGCCTCGGCGTCTGACCGCCCGCTCAGCGCTTCTTCGTTCCGCCGCTCCCCCGGGTCCTCGACGACGCTCGCGCGCGCGTGCGCCCCGCAGTACTGGTGCCCACCGAGATGATCGGTGGCGGCAGCGGTGGCGGCTCCTTCGGAATATAGTCCTTGGGATCGAGCTGCCTCGAGCCGGAGCGCTTGACCAGCCTGCTCACCAGCCCCAGACCGGCGACTGCCAGGACGGCGCCCACGGCCACCCGGAACGTGAAATTGCGGTACGGATCAAAGCGGTTCGCCATCCACGCGCTCCTCTAGCGTAGCTTCGCGATTCGAAGGCCGTCTTCCTTCGCCCGTTGCTTGACCGACTCTTCGCTTCGGGTGAGCGCCTTGGCGATCGCCTTCAGAGCCATTCCCTTGCCCGCCAGAGTCCGCAATTTGTGAAGCTCGTCCGCCCGCCAGGGCTGCCGATGCCGCTCGAACCGTTCCCCCATGTGCGCCCCCCGTTCGAGGGTCCCATAGCACATAGGAAAGGGCTGCCCCAACGGAGGCGCCCTTCCTCATTCCTCACTCAGACGGAAGGCGCGCTAGCGCCGGTCCCAGCGCCGGAAGCGATAGCGTCCGCCCACCGGCGCCGCCTGGTACGCTTGCCCGGAGCTGCAGGTGATCTTGAACGCATGCCGGCCTTCGACCGGAGTAGCGGATGCGACCGAGCCGCACGAATAGCCGATCCGCTCGATGGTGCGGGCGATGACGGCGCTTGGAAGCGGCAAGCTTGCAGGAACCGCCTGCGCCACGGCCGCGTCGCTCGTGCCTTCCGCGGTCTCCAGGGGCGCGCTCGCGACCGCATGGCTCAGCGACACCAGCTCCTCCTCGGCCAAGCCGGGACTCGACAACGGGTGGGTCCGCGGGGCCCGGGCGACCCGGGAGCGGACCGGTTCGCCGGCCTGCGCTTCGGCCCCGCCCAGCACGGCAGACGGCGCGTCTGCGTTGGCCACGGGCTTCGCCGCGGGAACGGGCACGGTCACGCTCGCCTGGACATCGCCCCCGGCCGCGATTCCCGCCACTCCGCCGACGATCCCAACGCCGAGGAGCAACCCGCCGATCGTCAGTCCGGGCCGCTTCCATGGGGAGCCGCGGTCGGCGTCGTTCCAGCGCGTGCGGCGCAGGCGCGGCTCGTGCGCGGCCTGGGGCGCGACCTTGATGTCGTCGGCCCGGAGATCCAGCTTCAGCTCGACCTTTCCGGCCGCCTGCACGGGCTCCCGCGGCAGCTCCGTAGATGCAGGGGGCTCGCTCGCGAGCGGTTCCGCAAGCGCCCGAAGCGAGGCCGCGATCGATTCGATCCTAGGATCGGCGGGCGCTTCCGGTTCCGGCTCGGCCGCCACGTGCAGCTCGGGCAGCGGCGCGGCCTTGGGCGCGACCTGCCACGGTGCATTCACCGGTGAAGCGAGGAACGGCCTCCATTGCTGCTGCGCCACGGCGAAGCTCCACCCCAGCGGCTCGGGCTCGCTCCGCTCCGGCTCCGGATCCGGCCTCAGGCCGAGCGAACGGTCATAGACTTCGCGCCGGTCCGGATTGCGAAGGGTCTCATAGGCCGCGCTGATCTCGGCGACCGCAGCCACCGGACGCGCCCGGAACAGGCTCATCTCCCGCGCGAACGCTTGGGCAATCTCCTGTTCGCTCGCTTCCGGCGTCAGCCCGAGCACCTCATAATGGTTCGGCCGCGCGCGCGTCGTAGTGTCCATGATTCCAGCCGCCGCTCTCTCGATTCCCAAGCCTCGGAGGCTCCGACCCTTTCTCCGGAAAATCCAGTTCGGGCCGCCGCAGAAACCACCCTGTCCGTGGCTAATGCAGCGTTAGGTATACCCCCGGTGAATCAACGCCGTCCGCCAATCTCTAGCGCCAGCCGGGCACGCCAAGCGGCGCGAAGAACCCGGCGTGTCTCTTAATCGAAGTGAATCACCAAAAGCGCGGCCTCTGCCATTGTGCGTAAGTCCAGCTTGGCGAGTCGCACGGGGCAGCGCAACCGAGCGAGGACGAGGAGATGGCGCATGTCCAACGCCGAGTATCTCATTCAACGCGCTCACCAGGAGCTCAAGGCCGCGATTCGGGCGTCCGACGAGAGGGTTCGGGACGTGCACCTGGAATTGGCGGACGCATATGCCTTCCAGCTCAGCGAGACCAGGCGCCAGGAGCAATCGAAGCCGTTTAGCTGAGGAGGGGGCATGGCCGCCCGCGGCAGCGCCATGGGCGCGCCGCCTCACATCGGGACACCTGCTTTTTCAGTGGACCCCCGCGTTCAGCACGCTCGTTATACTCGGCCGCGCCCGGATCTTCCCTCCGGGCCAGCGCGCGAACTAGGGACGGTCCCTTCCGAGTGGGAGTGTCGGGGCCGTCCCTTTTCTCATGCCCGCCTCTATTGCCGGCCAATCGACAAACCACTTCAGGCCGTTATTAAAGGCCGCGAAACCGGGGGCTTGCGTTGCACATTGAACCGCCGATCGTCCCACCCTCGTCGTCGTTCACGAACGGACGCGAGCAATATCGGCTCTATTGCCTCGATGGGCTGAACCACATCACCAAGGTGCATGAGTTCCACGCCAAGGATGATGCCGAGGCTATCAAGATGGCTGACGCCTGGCGGAACCACGGGAAGGCAGAGCTCTGGTGCCGTGGGCGGAGGCTGCATCGGTTCGAATCCAGCTCCGGCTAGATCTCAGTTCCGCAATCGGCGGCCGCCCCGGACGAGGCGCTCGCCCTAGCGATCGCCGCGGTCGCCTTCGCCCTTCTTCGCCTTGGTTTTCGCCTGCTGCCGGCGATCCGCCGTCAGGCTGCGGCCGACATCGTCGGATTCCTTGAAACGGCCTTCTTCGTCCCTGCGTACGTAGCGCTTGTCCGTACCCGTATCGATGAGCTCGCGTGGCATGGGTATCCTCCTTCATCGGCAAGAATCCGCGGCCCCGCGCGAGGTTCCCGCGGGTTCACGCGGGTTCACGCCAACTGGGAAAGGACCTGTCTGCGTGAACGACGCACCCAAGCGCCCACCGCCCCGAAGCCAAAGAGCATCATCGCCCATGTGGAAGGTTCGGGAACGCTCGGCGCAGATCCCACCACGATGTTGTCAATCCCCGTGTCCACGTACTCGCCATTTGTCGCTTCCCAGTGAAAGCTCGTGATCGGCTGCGTCGAATTAATCCCGGCGAAGGCGCGATAATCGCCCGACGGAGGCGGGGAATCGTAGTTTAACGTGGCGAGCACTGTTGAGCCGCTGAAGAAGGTTATCGCGAGTGGCCACGGGTTCAGAAAGACATCGAAGCCGATCGCGTAAGTGGGGCTGGTGAGGGTCGCGAGCCACTCCTCGTTGCCTGTTGCGGCGAGGACAACGGAGTCCATTGGATTCAGGCCCGGGCCGTAGCTCATGAACCCTGGAGTCGTGAGATAAAGGTTCGGCGCGAACGGGTAGCTTGAAATTGCGGTGAATGTGATCTCGCCGCCTGGCCCCGTGTATGTCGTTAGCGCACCGTGCTGAACTGCGGGGTCTGAATCCTCGAAATCCTCGATCAGCGCCGTGTTCGGGTTCGCCGCGTAGAAAGGCGCCGAACTCGTGAAGGTCGTGACCGTCGAATGCGCTCCGGTGGACGAACAAGCCAAGATCAACGCAGTGCAAACAAACCGTTTCATGCCGTACCTCCCGGCTCATGGATGAACACGAGAAGACGACGGTTTTCACCTGGAGATGAGTCAGAAGCGGATGGTTAACAGTCCGCTTTGTTCAATAGAAAAATGTATCGGCCAAATTCCTAACGTTTGCTCTTGCTGCTCGCGGAAGGATCCACGAACTTGGTCTGCTGGATCAGCAATTCGGCTGCTGTTTCGATCCCTTGGATTGCCTGCTGGGTAGGAATGAGGAATTCGCGTCGCTCGTCATCGGGATCGGATTCGCGCGTGATCAAGCGATGCTTTTCGAGGCGCTGCACGTGGCGCAGCGCTGTGGTCTGAGGGGATCCTGATGCCAGGCAGAGCGAGCTGACGGACAGTCTCTCTCCTCGTTCATTGGCGGCGTACAACTCAAGCAGCATGTCCCATGCTGGATCGCGGAAAAGGTCTGCACCGACCAGATCTTTCCTGCGCATCCGCAGTCTGCGGAGGCTGCCGACGAAGTCCGCGATTGCAGCACGTCGATCTTCGACGGTTTCCAATGCGTCGGCGGTAATGAGCCGCTCAATTCGCTCAATGGCGTGCGACGCGGTGCATCCCGATTCTTCCGCAACGGCCATGACGACGTCGAGCAGCCGGGTCAGTTCGCCGACTGTAATCTTAGTATGCTGTCCCAATTTCGCGCTGTGGTCCGTCAATCGATGCTCAGCGTCACGCCCCTCGCGGCCATCGCTCCTCCTTGCAACCGCAACCGATTGCAGATCGGCGGTGCTATACCTCCGATCTGGACCAGTTTGTCACCGAGCAGGATAACATGAACCAAGCAGGACTGACGCTGTTCCCAACACGTTCGGCAAAACGACGCATTGAAAAGAGTCCGGCGGGGGCTGTACGGCTTTTCGGCAAGTAATTTACTGGTCCATATTCTTTTAGCGAGAAATAAACGCTTCAACATGTTAGGCATCCTACGGATGCCGCCGAGCTCGGGGCTGCTCCTTTCTAAAGGAAGCGCTGATGGACTCGACGACTGCGACTTGGTTGATCGTCGCAATTCCTGTTTTTATCATGATTGTTTGTGTCGCCGCGCTCTTCTGGCGTGATCGCTATCACTCGCGAAGACTCCCGCGACGAAAAGACTTTAGAGACAGTCTCACGCGTGGCTTTGGTAACGATCGGTTCGGCTGAAGTCCGAAGCTGAACCTAGACGAAATCCCCAGCGTCAGCGATCTCCGCGATTGCAGTGGCCGACGCAACGGCCCTGATCGTTCCTGCGCACGTAGCGCTCGTCCGTGCCCGATCGAATGAGCCCGAGAGCCATGTGAGTTCTCCTTCGCTGCTCTGCATCGACGAACAATCTAAAGGAAAAAAGGGCCGCCCGACGGACGACCCTTCCTTGCTCCTAAACCGGATACGGCCCCTAGCCGAGCATTTCCTGCTCGAGCTTCTTGGCCATCTCTTCGATGTTCTCGGGCGGCCAGCCGGGGATGTCCATGCCGAGGCGGAGGCCCATGCTGGCCAGCACTTCCTTGATCTCGTTCAAGGACTTGCGCCCGAAGTTCGGCGTGCGGAGCATCTCGGCCTCGGTCTTCTGGACGAGGTCGCCGATGTAGATGATGTTGTCGTTCTTGAGGCAGTTAGCGCTGCGCACCGACAGCTCGAGCTCGTCGACCTTCTTGAGGAGGTAACGGTTGAGCTGGTTCGTGTCGGCCTGCGTCTCGACCGGCATCGCGGCGGTCGGCTGGCCGATCATCGCGGACGGCGCCATGCGAACCTGGCTCTCGTCGAAGTGGACGAACAGCTGCAGCTGGTCCTGGAGGATCCGGGCGGCATA
>JBKPQH010000012.1:0-103103 GCA_046733935.1 Pseudomonadota bacterium | reverse complement strand
CCGAGGGTCGCGAGAACCGCGCCGTCGGCCTGGCGGGCAACGCGGCCCGTTTCGAGCTTGAGGGTCTTTCCGCCCCACTCGATTTCGACTGTTTTCGTATTGAACATTTATTGTCCCTTCACCGGCGGCCGTATGCCTGCCGGGTCATCAGTGGACGGACGTTCCGGTCCGTCAGCGGTTCGGGGCGCTTATGGCCCCACTGCGCCCCGCCGAATTGCGGGACTTCAGATATACGAAGCGGCCCGGAATGGGCCGCTCCAGTATGTTACTTGCGGAGACCGAGCTTGCCGATCAAGTCGGTGTAGCGCTGCTCGTCCTTGCGACGCAGATAATCGAGGAGCGACCGACGCTGGTTGACGAGCATCAGAAGACCGCGGCGCGAATGATTGTCCTTCGCATGGGCTTTGAAATGCTGGGTCAGGTTGTTGATGCGCTCCGTCAGGATCGCGACCTGCACCTCGGGTGAACCCGTGTCGCCCTTGCCTTGGGCATGTTCCTTGATGAGCGCTTGCTTGCGCTCGACGGTAATCGACATCTCTTCACTCCTATTCTTTTCAAAGGTTGAACCCCCGGACGACCGTGAGGCCGTCGGCCGTTGCTTCGACCAGCGCGACCGGAGTGGACTCCGACGTCGCAAGCTGAAGCCCCGGCTTTGCGGGGAACCCGCTCAAGCGCTGTCCATGACGGAGCAGCCGTGCCTGGTCGGGAGTGACGGGGAGGGCCGGGATGTCGTCCAGCGCCGCTTCAAGCGGCAATACCGCCCTCGTCAGTTGGCGCGCCTTAGCCGTTTCTTCCAGAAAGTCCAGTGAAACGGCTGAATCGAGGCCGAACGGGCCTGCGCGCGTACGTCTGAGATAGGAAACGTGACCGACGGTTCCAAGCGCATGCGCGATGTCGCGCGCGAGAGAGCGGATGTAGGTGCCCTTGGAGACGGTGGTTGAGAAGCTTGCCGCATTAGTTGCGATTTCCAGCGGTCGAAGCTCAAAGACGGTAGTGCGGCGAGGCTTCAACTCGACCTCTTCACCGGCCCTCGCTCGCTTGTAGGCTGCCTTTCCGCTGATTTTCAGCGCCGAGTAAGTGGGTGGAACCTGCTCGATGTTGCCGGTTAAGCTCGGGAGCACCGCCTCGACCCGTTCGCGTGGGGGCCGGGCGTCGCTGGTCGCGACGACCTGGCCTTCGCCATCGAGTGTATCCGTCTCCTCGCCGAAATCGATCGTGAAGTCGTAGGCCTTGGTGGCATCGAGCATTCGGCCGCAGAGCTTGGTCGCTTCGCCGAGCGCGATCGGGAGCACGCCGCTCGCCAGCGGATCGAGGGTGCCGCCATGGCCGACCTTGGTTTTCGGCTCGCCGGCCTCGCGGAGGATGCGTTTGACCGCGCTTACGGCCGTGGTCGAGCCGAGACCGACCGGCTTGTCGAGGATGATCCAGCCGTGGAGCATGCGCTTAGCAGCGACCGCCCTTCGCCGACCTGAAATTGCCGATGCGAACCGCGGCGGCCTTTTGCGGCCAGCTTTCGAGCGTCGGCTGGTTTCCGGGCGGCAGGGTACAGGTGCGCGCGGTGACGGTCTTGCCGTCGGGACCGATCAGCTGAGCCTGGAAGGTGTAACCCTGCGGGCTGTTGTTGGTGATCGTCATGGTGGTGCCGAACAGCGCGCGGACGGCGACCTTGATCTCGCCGCTCGCCGGCTTAGCCGCGGCGTCGACTTTGCGCGCGCGGGCGGGCTCGCCGCGATCGATGCTGAACAGCCAGGTTTCACCCGTTTGTACGGTCAGCGCCAGTGCGGCGAGGAGCGCGATCATCGCCGCGCCAGCCCGAGGCTCAGCTGCCGGGCTTCCCCTTCGCGGAGGCGCTCGAAAAAATGCTTGCGGCAGAGCGCGATGTAGCGGTCGTTGCCCCCGATCTCGGTCTGCGCTCCGGTCGAGACCGCACTGCCCTCCTCGTCGACTCGCAGGTTCATGGTCGCCTTGCGCCCGCATTCGCAGACCGCCTTGAGCTCGACCATCGAATCCGCGAGTGCGAGCAGGGCGGCGGAGCCGGGGAAGAGCTTGCCCTGGAAGTCGGTGCGGAGGCCGTAGCACAGCACCGGAATGCCGAGGCTATCGGCGACTTCGCACAGCTGGAGCACGTGCCGCTGCGAGAGGAACTGCGCCTCGTCGACGAGGACGCAGTCGACCTTGCGGCGCTTCAGCTCCTCGGTGATGGCGGCGAATAGATCGACGCCTTCGTCGTAAGTGTGGGCAGGCGCCGACAGTGCGATGCGCGAGCCGATGACTCCGGCGCCGGCGCGCTCGTCGAGCTTCGCGGTCCACAGCATCGTTTCCATGCCGCGTTCGCGATAGTTAAAGTCTGCCTGCAGCAGGGTCGTCGATTTCCCCGCATTCATTGCTGCATAGTAGAAATAGAGCTTGGCCACAGCGGGCACCCTAAACGGGCCATTCTTCCTTGAGAATGGCGAACAGGACGGTGTTGCGGACATGGCCTGTCCAGGTAATGCGGTCCGCGCGCAAAATGGCTTCGCGGACGGCGCCGAGCTTCTTCATCGCGGCTTGTGAGCGCGCATTGCGGCTGTCGACGCGAAATTCGACGCGGCGGATTCCGCAGTCGAAGGCGCGCTTCAGCATCATGTCTTTCACGCGGCGGTTGAAACCGGTGCCGCGAAGGTGCGGGCGGTAGTAGGTGCCGCCGATCTCCAGCACCTGCCGCGCTTCGTCGATGCCGATGAAGGTCGACATGCCGGCAAATTCTTCGCCTTCGAACAGCACGAAGGTGCGGTTTCGGGGATTTGAGATGTAGCGTTCGATGCTCTTGTCGAACCCTTCCGGGCCGAAGTTGTTGGCGTAGATCTGCCAGATCTCGCGGTCTTCGGCACACGCCGCCTGAAGCCGGTCGCGATATTGCTCGCTGAACAGCTCGGCGCGGCAGTGGTCGCCGGTCATCGGTTGAGCGAGGCAGTCGATCAATGTTCGTCGGGATCGAATTCGAGGCCGTCGCCGACCTCGTCAATGGTGAGAAGCGGCTTGTTGGGCAGCGTGATGGTCTTGATCTCGTCCGCCGCGTCCCCGGCCATCGTACCGCTTTTCACCATCATTCGGCGAGCAGGGTAGTTAACGCTGGCGACGTCGGTCGCGCCGCTGTTCTTGATGATCCCGTCGCGGTCGTAGCCGATCAGCCGTAGCGCTCCGTGCTGCCAGCGAAAGGCGAAGCTCATCTTCCCGAGCCACCAACCGCCCCCCTCGAGGAACTCGTGCATCTTCACCCGGAGCACCCCGTTGGCGATGCTCAGCCCGTTGAATGGCGAGTCCTGGTTGGGGTTTTCGCGCCGTGGGATGAGCTTGTGGTTGGCAACGACGAGGTCGTAGCCGCCGTCCTTTGCGCCGAACAGGACGAGGAGCATCATCGGGTTGGTATCGTAGCGGGTCTTCAAATCGTAGGATGGATGGATCCTGTTGCGCGGGTCATCCATCCATATGGCCAGCGCCGCGTCGCGAATGCGGTCGCCGTTGAGGTCGCCTAGCGCTTTGTCGGTCAGCTTCCAGCCCTTCGGAACGAACGCGTTGACGGTTGCTGCGTGGCGGACCAGTTCAGGATAGCGCACAGGCGGGACCTTCTGGTCGCCTGGCCATTGGGCGGCGAGCAGCAGAAGCAAGCCCCCCGTCAGCATCATTCGCGATCCAGGTCCTGCGCCACCTTGTCCGAGCGCAGGATGCGCTCGATGTGGCTGCTTTCGTCGAAGCTTTCGTCGGCGACGAACTTGAGCTTCGCCGCATATTTCATCCGGATGCGGTGGGCGACCTCGCGCTGGAGGAAGGCCGTGTTCTGGCGCAGCGCCTTCAGCACCGCTTCCTCGTCCTGCCCGAGCAGCGGCTTCACGAAGATGGTTGCGTGGCGGAGGTCCGGCGACATGCGCACTTCGGTGACGCTGACGAGATGCGATTGAAGCACGTCGTCGTGCACGTCGCCGCGCTGGAGCAATTCGCTCAGCACGTGCCGCACCTGCTCGCCGACGCGGAGGAGGCGGACCGAACGGCCTTCTGAGGTCTCCTGGCGGCGCATTTACAGCGTCCGCGCGCGCTCCTCGACCTCGAACACCTCGAGGCTGTCGCCGGGCTTGATGTCGTTCGTGTCGGCAAGCAGCACACCGCACTCGAGGCCCGACGTGACTTCCGCCACGTCGTCCTTGAAGCGGCGGAGCGAGCTGATCGTCGTCTTGGAAACGATGACGTCCTCGCGAGTGAGGCGGGCGTTGAGGCCCTTGCGGATAACGCCTTCGAGGACGAGCAGGCCCGCGGCCTTGTCCTTCTTGCCCGCGGGGAAGACTTCCTGGACCTTGGCGCGGCCGACGACGGTCTCGATGATCTCGGGCCCAAGCTCGCCCGCCATCGCGCCCTTCACCCAGTCGGTAAGGTGGTAGATGACGTCGTAGTAGCGGAACTCGACCTTGTTGCGGTCGGCGACCTCGCGCGCCTTGGCGTTCGGACGGACGTTGAAGCCGATGATCGGCGCGCCGCTCGCACTGGCCAGCGTCACGTCGCTCTCGGTGATCGCGCCGACGCCGGAGTGCAGGATGCGCACCTTGATCTCGTCGGTCGACAGGCGATTGAGCGCATGGACGATCGCTTCGACCGAGCCCTGCACATCGGCCTTCACGACCAGAGGCAGTTCCTTGGTCGTCGACGCGTGGGTCGCGAACATGTTCTCGAGGCTCATCGGCGCCGAGGTGGTCCGCTTGCGATCGATGACGCCCTGGCGGTAGGCCGCGACCTCGCGGGCCCGCGCCTCATTCTCGACGACTGTGAACGGATCGCCGGCGGCCGGCACTGCCGACAGCCCGAGCACTTCGACGGGGACCGACGGACCTGCTTCCTTCACCTGGCGGCCCTTGTCGTCGATCATCGCGCGGACCTTGCCGCTCGACGCGCCCGCGACGAACACGTCGCCGACCCGAAGCGTGCCGCGCTCCACGAGCACCGTGGCAAGCGGGCCGCGGCCCTTGTCGAGCTTGGCTTCGACGACCGTACCCTCGGCGGCGCGACCGGGATTGGCCTTGAGCTCGAGGATTTCGGCCTGCAGCTGGATCGCCTCCAGCAGCTTGTCGAGATTGGTCTTCTTGGTCGCCGAGACCTCGACGTCCTGGACGTCGCCGCCCATGTCCTCGACGATGATCTCATGCTGCAGGAGCTCCTCGCGGACCTTCTGCGGCTTGGCCTCGGGCTTGTCGATCTTGTTGATCGCAACGATCATCGGCACGCCCGCCGCCTTGGTGTGGTTGATCGCTTCGATGGTCTGCGGGCGCAGGCCGTCGTCGGCCGCAACCACCAGCACGACGATGTCGGTGACGTTTGCGCCGCGGGCGCGCATCTCCGAGAAAGCCTCGTGGCCCGGGGTATCGAGGAAGGTGATCTTCGACTTGTCGGGCAGGCTCACCTGATAGGCGCCGATGTGCTGCGTGATTCCGCCGGCTTCATGCGCCACGACGTCCGCGCCGCGGATCGCGTCGAGCAGCGAGGTCTTGCCATGGTCGACGTGGCCCATGATCGTGACGACAGGCGGGCGCGGCTGAAGCGTCTCGGGCGCATCGACGTCCTCGGAGGTGTCGATGTCGATGTCGCTTTCGCTGACGCGCTTGATGCGGTGCCCGAACTCGGTGACGAGCAGCTCTGCGGTGTCCTGGTCGATGGTCTGCGTGAGGGTCACCGGTGATCCCATCTTGAAGAGCGCCTTGACCAGGTCGGCGCCTCGCTCGGCCATGCGGTTGGCGAGCTCCTGCACCGTGATCGCTTCCGGCACGACGACGTCGCGGACCTGTTTGGTCGCAGGGCCGGTCTCCATGTGATGGCGCTTTTCCTTCTCGCGGGCCCGGCGGAGCGCCGCGAGCGAGCGGGCGCGGCTTTCATCCTCGTCCGACAGGGCGCGGGTGACGGTAAGTTTGCCGCGCTGGCGGTGGTCGTCGCGGCCACGGCTCGGACGAGCGGGCTCGGGCCTGCGTGGGGCGGGAGCATGGCCACCGGGACGGCGCGCGGTGCGCTCCTCTTGTTCTTCCTGGATGGGCGAAACGACCCGCTCCGGCTGGGGAGGACCTTCGGCGGCGCGCCGCGCTTCTTCCTCGGCCGCAAGGCGCGCCTCCTCGACGGCGGCCTCTTCGGCGCGGCGGTTCTCTTCGGCGCGGCGGCGTTCCTCTTCGGACTGGGCGACCTTGCTGCGCTCTTCGCGGCGGCGCGCTTCCTCGAGCGCAGTGAGACGCGATTCCTCCGCTTCGCGAAGAAGGCGGGTCTGCATTTCCTTGCGGGCAGCGATCTCGTCGGCGGCAGAGGGCTTGCGCGCCTGCGGAGCAGCGGGAGCCGCGGGTTTCGGCGAAGGCGCCGGAGCCGGCGCTTCGGCGACCGGCGCCGGAGCCTCGGGCGGCGGGGCCTCACCGGGCTTGGTGAACACGCGCCGCTGCTTGCGCTCGACCACGACCGTGTTGGAGCGGCCGTGGCTGAAGCTCTGCTTGACCTTGCCGGTCTCGACCGTGCGCTTGATGCCCAGCGGGGGCCGGGTGCCAAGCTTCGGTTTTTCGGTCTGGTCTGCCATTCTAGTCCTTCGTCAAATCTTCTTCAGCCGAGCCGGTCCTCAAGGCGGGTTCTCCGCCTTCCAGACCACGATCGGGGCCAGTGAAAGCTCGCCACCGGGCAAGCGCGTGACGGACACGCGAAGCGGCAGCGGGATCGGTCAGGGCGGCGTGTACCACATTCTCGCGCCCAAGTGCCATCGACAAGATAGTGCGGCCCTCGGGGAATATCACCCCCTCGGGATCGCCTCCGCCGACCCGCCAGGCCTGGTCCATGCGTTTGCGCCCGTCCTCGCTCGCGTCGGCCGCGTGGACCAGCATGTGAACCTTGCCCGATCGGGCCGCGGTCTCGACGCGCTCGGCACCGTTGATGAGGTTGCTCGCCCGCGCCTCCATCCCCAGGCGATCGAGGACGGTCTGCCGGAGCGCCTGCTCGATCCGCTCGCCGAGGTCCGCGGGAACGCGCACGTCCTTGGTCTTGAAGGCGCGCTGGACGGCGCTCTTGAGTTTCCCGTTGGCGTTCGCGGTGTCGAGTTCGGCACGAGTCACGCCGATCCACGCGCCGCGGCCGGGAGCGCGGGCGCGCACGTCCGGCGCGACCTCACCTTCAGCCGACAGGGCGAGCCGGATCAGCTCGTCCTTCATGCCCTTGCGGCGCGTGAGGATGCACGTCCGCTCAGGGACGTGCCGTTCCTTGTCTGCTAGCGCGAGATGGTCATTCCGGGGATTCCGCATCGGCGGCCTCCTCGGCTTTGGCGGGCTCTTCGTCCGCGAACCAGTGGGCGCGAGCGGCCATGATGATCTCGTTGCCCTGCTCTTCGCTAAGGCCGTACTCGGCGAGGATTCCGCCCTTGTCCTCGGGCCGGTTGCTCGGCTCGCGGCGGCGCGGCTCTACGCGCTTCTTCTGGATCAGTTCGTCGGTGGCGAGGTCGGCCAGGTCGTCGAGGGTGCGGATATTCGCCTTGCCCAGCGTGACCAGCATCTGCTCGGTGAGGTGTGGAAGCTCCGCGAGAGCGTCCTCGACTCCGAGCTGGCGCCGCTCCTCGCGAGCCGCGGCTTCCCGGCGCTCGAGCGCCTCGGTGGCGCGGCTCTGGAGCTCGGTCGCAATGTCCTCGTCGAGGCCCTCGATCGTCGCGATTTCTTCGACCGGCACGTAGGCGACTTCCTCGAGGCTGGTGAAACCTTCAGCGACCAGCAGCTGCGACAGCGTCTCGTCGACGTCGAGCTCGTTCTGGAACAGGGCCGAGCGCTCGACGAACTCGCGCTGGCGCTTCTCGCTCGCGTCGGCCTCGGTCAGGATGTCGATCTGCGAGGCGGTGAGCTGGCTGGCGAGGCGCACGTTCTGGCCGCGGCGGCCGATTGCGAGGCTCAGCTGGTCGTCGGGAACGACCACTTCGATGCGGCTCTCTTCCTCGTCGATGACAACGCGGCTGACGGTGGCCGGCTGAAGCGCATTTACGACGAAAGTCGCGAGATCCTGCGACCAGGGAATGATGTCGATCTTCTCGCCCTGAAGCTCCTGGACCACTGCCTGGACTCGGCTACCCTTCATGCCGACGCAGGCGCCGACCGGGTCGATCGAGCTGTCGTGGCTGATTACCCCGATCTTGGCGCGGCTGCCCGGATCGCGGGCGGCGGCCTTGATCTCGATGATGCCGTCGTAAATCTCCGGCACTTCCTGAGCGAACAGCTTTTTCATGAACTCGGGATGGGCGCGTGACAGGAAGATCTGCGGGCCGCGGGCTTCACGTCGGACCGACATGATCAGCGAACGGATCCGGTCGCCGACGCGCACCATCTCGCGCGGGATCTGCTGGTCGCGGCGAATGACGCCCTCGGCGCGGCCGAGGTCGACGACCACGTGGCCGAACTCCACGCGCTTGACGACGCCGGTAATGATCTCGTTCGCGCGGTCCTTGAACTCCTCATACTGGCGCTCGCGCTCGGCATCGCGGACCTTCTGGAAGATCACTTGCTTCGCGGCCTGGGCGGCGATGCGGCCGAACTCGATCGGCGGAAGCGGGTCGACGATGAAGTCGCCGACGGCGGCGCCCTTCTGAAGCTTCTGCGCGCGCGTCGGGTCGATCTGCTTGAAATGATCCTCGGGCTCGTCGACGACCTCGAGCACCCGCCACAGGCGAAGATCGCCGGTTTCGGCGTCGAGCTTGGCGCGAATGTCGTTCTCGGCGCCATAGCGTGCGCGGGCGGCGCGCTGGATCGCGTCCTCCATCGCTTCGATGACGATGCCCTTGTCGATCAGCTTCTCGCGGGCGACTGCGTCAGCGATCGCAAGCAGCTCTGCCTTGTTCGCGCTGACGGCAGCGGGTGCGGTGGCCATTCTAATTATTCCTCTACGGTTTCGATGTGTTCGGCGCCCTCGGTGCTGAGCGGCGCGGTGGCGTTGATGAGCTTGTCGGTCAAGAGCAGCTTGGCGGACGCAATATCGTCCATGTGGAACGTGTGTTCCTGCCCGCTCTTGTCGATCAGATGGACGTGGTCCCTGACCACGCCCTGCAGCGTCCCCGAGAATTGCTTGCGCTCGTCCCGGGGGTCGTGAAGCGTGATCCGCGCTTCGTGCCCGGACCAGTCCTTATAGTCCTGGAGTCGAGTGAGCGGCCGGTCGATGCCGGGCGAGCTGACTTCCAGCCGGTAGCTGCCTTCGATCGGATCGCACAGGTCGAGCACGTGGCTGAGCCGACGCGAGATGCGTTCGCAATCGTCGATGCTCAGCTGGCGCGTGTCGGGCCGCTCGGCCATGACCTGCAGCGTCGGGTCGGAGGTTCCGCCGATCATGCACACGCGTACGAGATCGTAGCCGAGGCTGTTCACCTCGGGCTCGATCATCCTGGCGAGGCCTTTGACGTCGGCCATTCATGCTCCCGCTGCACTACAAACGACTCTCGGACCGGCCCCGCGAGGGACCAGCCTCAGGCATCTAACGATGTCGAGGAGAGACCCGCGATATAGGCCGATGCAACAACGGGCGCAAGCGGAAGGCTAGCGGCGAAGAGCGCGGTTCTCTTCGCGAATGCGAATGGCGAGGACCGCCGCGTTCAGAACGGAGAATACCAAGGCGAGCTCCCAGAGCCCGAAAATCAACGGAAGCACCGCAATCTCGGCAATCACGACGAGATAATTGGGATGGTTGACCCAGCGATAGGGACCTTGCCGGACGAGGGGAGCTTCAGGGAGGACGATGATGCGCGTTGTCCACCGCTTTCCAAGCGACGCGAGGACCCAGATTCGAGCAAGCTCGATCAGCACGAAGACGGCGAGCCAGAAGCCGTCGATGGGGCGTCCAGGTGCAAGCCACCATAAGGCGGCGAGCCACAGGACGTGAATGGCGACGATCAGCGGGTAGTGGCTCGCACCCACTTCGTGCGCCCCTTGGGCGAGGAGCCGCTTCGTGTGCCGGTTCGACAACCACAGCTCTCCAAGGCGCTGTAGCGTGACCAGCGCGAGGATGATGAGATTGAGGGTCAAGCGGCTTCGAGCATCAGCCCGGCACAGGTGAAGCCGGGTCCAAACGCCGTCATGAGCACGCGATCGGGGAGCCCCTGCTCGAGCAGCCGCTCGAGCACGAACATCACCGTCGGAGCGCTCATGTTGCCGTAATCGTTCAAAACCTCGCGCTCGAGGTTGAGCTCGCCCTGGTTGAGGTGAAGCGCGGTCTCGATCGCGTCGATGACCTTCACGCCGCCCGGGTGGCAGCACAGGCGATCGATGTCCTTAAACTCGACACCGAACTTGGCGCACATCTCGTTCACGGTATCCGCGAGATGTTCCTCGATGAACGGCGGGATCGCGCGGTCGAAGACGACCGCCAGGCCGGGGTCTTCCACATCCCAACCCATTATCCGAAGCGTGTCCGGAAAGAGCTTTTCGGCCGAACCGGTGATGCGTGCGAGGCTGTGCTCGCCGGCGGTGACCACCGCGGCAGCGGCTCCATCGCCGAACAGCGCTGTCGCAACGACGGCTGCAGGATCGTCGCTGTCGAGCCGGATCGAGATGGAGCAGGTCTCGACGGTGACGAACAGCCAGTTGGTGCCGGGCTCGGCCGCTGCCATGCGGGACGCGGTGGCCAGGCCGTTGACGCCGCCGGCGCAGCCTAGTCCGAAGACCGGCACGCGCCGGACGTCGTCTCGAAGACCGATGCGCGGGCATACGCGGGCGTCGAGGCTCGGCGTTGCGATGCCGGTGGTGGAGACGGTGACCACGCCGTCAATGTCCTGCGGGCGGAGATTCGCTTTTTCGATCGCCGTGCTGGCCGCCTCGGCGAACATGCTCTCCGACGCTTGCAGGTATAGTGCGTTACGGTCATGCCAGCCGTGGCTCTCCATGTACCAATCCTGCGGAGCGACAATGTGGCGGCGAGCGATGCCGGCATTGTCGAACACGCCCGAAAGCCGGTCGAAGAGGGCTTTCTTTCCGCCGAACGCCTCGCGGGCGCGGGTCTTCGCTTCGTGCTGTTCTACGACTTGCGGGGGAACCGCGGTCGCCAGTGAGAGTAAGCTGCAGGGTCGCATATCATCCCTTTTGTACCCCTCAACTGCCGTTTCGTTCATGGAACAGTTCGTATGAACCTCCGCGTAATGCAAGCCATACTATTGATGCTCCTGTCCGCGTGCGGTTCCGCGCCCTGGGCCAGCGCCGGGCAATCCTCGACCGATCGGCCCTTTGCGGTGGCGGAGGTCACGACCTTCAATTCGCCCTGGGCCATGAGCTTTCTGCCGGGCTCGTCCACTGCTCTCGTAACAGAGAAAGCCGGCGGCTTGTGGCTGATCGACGTCGGCAGTGGCCGCAAGCAGCAAGTCGCGGGACCGCCCACGGTAGTTGCGGAAGGTCAGGGCGGCCTGCTCGACGTTATGGTTTCCCCGCATTTCGCCACAGATAGCCTGGTCTATCTCACCTTTGCGGAGCCGTCGGCCAATGGCGGGAGCCAGCTCGCGCTTGCGCGGGCGAAGCTGGTGCGCGGCGCGAGCGGGGCCCGGCTCAATGGCCTGCAGATCGTCTGGCACAATCCGACCGGAGGGCTGGGCGGTCATTTTGGCGCGCGGATCGCGTTTGCGCCCGACGGCAATTCCCTGTTCTTGAGCGCGGGCGACCGACAGCGCTTCCTCCCAGCGCAGGACCCCAACCAGCCCGCCGGCAAGGTGCTGCACCTGACGCTGGAGGGGAAGCCGGCCCCGGGGAATCCCTGGCAGGGCCGCACCGGAGCCCCGACCGTGCGCGTGACAGACCCGCCGGAGGACAGTGCCGTCGCGAAGAACGCGCCCGCCCGAACGATCCGCTGGCCGGGGCCGAATCTCACGCCCGCCGAAATTTGGACGTACGGCCATCGCAACCCGCTGGGTCTCGCGTTCGCGCGGGATGGACGCTTGTGGGAGATCGAGATGGGCCCGCGCGGCGGGGATGAGCTCAATCTGATCGTCGAGGGCCGCAACTACGGCTATCCCCTCGTTTCCAACGGCACCAACTATAACGGCGTCGGCATCCCTGATCACCGGCCCGGCGACGGCTTCGAAGCGCCGAAAGTGTGGTGGAACCCCTCCGTCTCCCCCGCCGACCTTCTGATTTATACCGGCGATCTTTTCCCGCAGTGGAAGAACGATGCGTTGATCCCCGCCTTGTCGGGCGAGGCTCTGATCCATGTGCGGATCCGCGAGGATCAGGCGAGCAAGGCCGATCAATGGCCCATGGGGAAGCGAATTCGCGCTGCCGACCAGGGGCCGAGCGGAGAGGTCTATCTGCTCGAGGATGGCCCTTCGGCCCGGCTCCTGAGGCTCACGCCGGCGACTTCGGCTCAGAGGTAGTGAAGAACTCGCGCGCGAGACCGTGATAAAGCTTCTCCTTGCAGATGATCTGCGCCGATCCATCGGCAATCACCGCCGAAGCGAAGAGGGGAAGGATCATTCCGCGGCTAGCGGTTGCTTCCATGACGATGATGACGGCCGTGAGGGGCGCTCGCACGACGCCGGTGAAATAGGCGATCATTCCCAGCAGGACGACGGCACCGCGCGGATCGTGGGGAAACAAAAGGCACAAGATGTTGCCCAGCCCCGCTCCGGTCGCGATCGAGGGTGAAAATATTCCTCCCGGCAGGCCGGCGAGTGTCGACAGCGCGGTCGCCAGGAACTTGGCCGGTCCGAAGTACCACGGGGCGCGCGCACCCTCGATGATCGCCTTGGAGGCAGCATAGCCGGTGCCCCAAGTCATCCCCGTCGCCACGCCGATCACGGCGATGCCGGTGCCGCACACCAGCGCCCACAGGAGTGGACGCTTGGCGAAGGGTCCGAGGAAGCGCTCGCGTCGCCGGGTGACGTTTAGGATGAGGCGGGCAAAGCAACCGCCGGCGATCCCGCCAATCAGGCCCGCCACCGGCGCCACGATCAAGACCCGGCTCACCGTGAGACTCTCCGGCAGAGCCCCGAAATAGACATAGTCTCCCGCGACCCCGAGGCTGACCATCCCCGAGATCAGGATCGCCGTCATGACGAGCATCGTCACGCGCTGCTCGAACGCATTCGCAAGCTCTTCGATGGCGAACGCAACCCCGGCGAGGGGCGTGTTGAAGGCCGCCGCAACGCCGGCGGCTCCGCCGGCGATGATGACTCCCGCCGTGAACGGGACTCGAAACATGCGATGGACCTTGACGAGGATGGACGCCGAGACCTGGACCGTCGGCCCCTCGCGCCCAACCGATGCGCCGATGAGCAGGGCGGCAACCGTCATTGCGAGCTTCGCGAAACCCGTCTTGAGGGAGACCAGCGGTCCGATCGGCCCCTTCGCGTCGCGCGCAGCGGCGATGACCTGGGGAATCCCCGAGCCGCGGGCCTCCGGTGTCAGCCAGCGAGTGAGAGCGGCGAGGGCGAGGACTCCGGCGGGCGTCAGGAACATCGGCAACCATGGCGCTGCGCCGCTCACCCGGTCGAACAGCGCCATGGCTTCGTCCGCCGCACGAGCGAAGAGCAGGGCCATCACGCCGACCAGAACCGCGCCGATCACAGTCGCAAAGCGCCGTCGCCACAGCGGCGAAGCCGGACCGTGACGCTTCGCGAGAACACGAAAATGGCGGATTCTAAGAGGCAAATTCGTCACGAGATCCGCAGATAGCGTAAATAATAGGGACGGCGCCCTTCGCGCCGCGATTTGGCGCCGTAGCGCGTCTCGATCCATCCGCCGGACGGCTCGAGGAAGTTCTTCGGCCGCTCGGCGAGCCAGTCGAATTGCCGCGCGTGGCGCTGCATGATCATCAGCGACCAGGCGAGGTAGGTCGGGTCATCGGTCGCAAGGCGGAATTCGCCGCCGGGTTTGAGCTTCGCGGCAAACAGGTCGACGGGCCGATCGTTGACCATGCGCCGCTTGGCGTGGCGCGCCTTGGGCCAGGGGTCGGGATGGAGGAGATAGAGAAAGCTCAACGCTTCGTCCGGCACGCGCTGGAGCACTTCGAGCGCGTCACCGCGCCAAAGGCGCACGTTCGCCAGATGCTTCTCGCGGAGGTGCCCTAGCGCGGCGGCGACTCCGTTAAGGAATGGCTCGGCGCCAACGAACCCATGGTCAGGCAGCATGTCTGCGCGGTTGGCGAGATGCTCGCCCGAACCGAAGCCGATCTCGAAGTGAAGCGGCCGGTCCTCGCCGAACAGCCGCGCCGCGGTGACGACCCCGTCCGTGGGCACCTCGATCTGCGGAAGCAGCTTGTCGACAAGCTCCTGCTGCCCCTTGCGCAGCTTGTGGCCGCTTGAGCGCCCATAGAGCCGATTGAGGGTGAGAGGATCGCCAGGCTTGTTCGAAGACATGAAGGCTGTGCGCCTAGGGCTCGTACGCGGCTTTGGGAACCTCTCGACCGTTTTGGCGTCCATTCATCTGGAAAAGAGAGAGCCATGGCCGAACCTGTGGCAGGCGCGCGCGTGCTCTCGATTGCGCGCCATCCCGTCTACAGCATGCTGATGCCGGTCCCGGTAGTGTGCTTTCTCGGCGTGCTGCTCACCGACCTGGCTTATCTGAAGAGCGGCGGAAACCTCCTTTGGCTGTCCTTCTCGAGCTGGCTGCTGCTTGCCGGGACACTCGTCGGAGGTCTCGCCGCGCTCATGCTGCTGATCGATTTCATCCGCAGTCCGGCGGTGCGATCCGCGGTCGGATGGGGGCACGTGCTGCTGTTCTACGCGGCTCTGCTCGTCGAGCTATTGAGTAGCTTCATCCATGAACGCGATGGCTGGACGGCCGTGGCGGGTCCCGGGTTCGTCCTGTCGGCGGTCGGCGCGGTGCTCATCCTCATCGCGGCCTGGCTGCGACGGCCGGCGGTGGAGTTGGCGCAGTGATTCGGGTGGCAATCAGCTGCGCCGCCATCGTTACGCTCGCCGGGTGCAGCAGCTCGCAGAAAATCGACCCGTCACAGCAGGTGGGCGCCAACCCGCTTTTGCCGAAAGTGAACGAACCGATCCTTCTGCCGCGGACGAACATTCCGGAAGTGGTCGGCTGGAAAAAGGGCGAAGCGCCGGACGTTCCGGCGGGGTTCCGGGTCGAACCGATGGCGAGCGCGGGCGAGGGGCTGATGAGCCCCCGGAACGTCTATCCGCTTTCGAACGGCGACATTCTGGTCGTCCAGGCTCTCAAGGAAGCAAAAGAGCCGGTCGACCGCCTCAAGAACCCCTTCTTCGACCTGATCTTCGCCTCCACGCACAAGAGCAGCACGAAGGGGCCGACCAATCGCATCACGCTCCTGCGCGACGCCGACGGCAACGGCGTGCCCGAGCTTCAGACCGTTCTTCTCGATCATCTCAATTCCCCGTTCGGAATCGTGTTAGTCGGAAGCGATCTCTACGTCGCAGAGACGGACAAAATCATGCGCTACCCGTTCACTCCGGGTCAGACCAGGATCGCGACGATCGGGCAGAAAGTGATCGACCTGCCCGCCGGGCTGATCAATCATCACTGGACCAAAAGCCTGACCGCGAGCCCAGACGGGTCGAAGCTCTATGTCGGCGTCGGCTCGAACAGCAATGTGCAGGAGCGGGGCGCGGAAGCCGAAACGGGCCGTGCGTCGATCTGGGAGGTCGATCCCAAGACGCGCTCGTTCCGTACCTTCGCGAGCGGCCTTCGTAATCCCAACGGTCTCACCTTCTACCCGGGGAGCAACACACTCTGGGCGGTCGTCAACGAACGCGACGAGTTGGGTTCAAATCTGGTGCCAGATTACATGACCTCCGTGCGCGACGGCGGCTGGTATGGCTGGCCATTCAGCTACTACGGCCAGAATGTCGATCGTCGGGTGCGCCCGCAGAATCCGGAGCTGGTCGCGCGCGCCATACGTCCGGACTATGCGCTGAGCTCGCACGTCGCTCCGCTCGGCCTCACCTTCTACGCCGGCAGCAGTTTCCCGCCGATGTTCCGCGGCGGCGCGTTCGTCGGCGAGCATGGCAGTTGGAACCGGGCCGAGCTCAACGGTTACAAGGTCGTGTTCGTCCCCTTCGCCGGGGGCCATCCGGCCGGAGCTCCGGTCAATTTCGTCGGCGGGTTTCTCAACAGGGAAGGGAAGGTGCGGGGCCGTCCTGTCGGCGTGGCGGTCGACCGGATGGGCGCCCTGATCATCGCCGACGATGTCGGAAACGTGGTCTGGCGGGTGAGCTACGCGGGAGCTCCGCCGCGCTGATTTGGGAACCCGCCAGCGCCCATCGGCGTCAATTCCCTCGAAGGAGGAGGAAAGTCATGGCTACGAGAAATGAAGGCCCGCACGGCCATCCGCGAAGCACGGCGCAGATCGGCGGTCATCCGATTCATCCGATGCTCGTCCAATTCCCGATCGTCTGCTTCATTCTGACCTTGGTCCTCGACGTGCTCTACACCCGGGGCAACACCGACGTTGCCGAGTGGTCGAACTGGCTTCTGATCATCGGTCTTGTCATGGGCGCCCTGGCCGCAGTTGCGGGGCTGACGGACTTTCTCGGTGACAAAAGGATCCAGGGGGCCGACGCGATCAAGCACATGCTGGCCAATGTCACCGCGGTTGTTCTCGAGCTCGTGAACCTCGTTCTGCGGCTGAAAAATCCCGACTTCATCGGCTCGACCGGTGTCTACATCTCGCTCGTGGTCGTGCTGATCCTGCTCTACAGCGGCTGGATGGGCGGCAAGCTCGTCTACCGGCACGGCATCGGCGTGAACGACGACGTTTAGCGGTTCGACGCGATGCTGAGGGTCGTCGCGTTCAAGAAGGCGATCCTCGCTGGTGCGGCCGGTGCGATCGCTTGGGAAGCCGCCATTCTGATTCTCGCGTTCGTCGGCGTTCCCATCTTCGACATGGTTCGAGAGCTCGGGACGTTGGTGTTTCCGGGCGGACGCCCGATGGAGTGGTGGCCCGCCGGCATCGCCGCCCACGCGCTCGTGGGGGCCGGATGGGCTTTGTTCTACGCCTATTTCTTCTGGGCGCGCTTCCGGTGGCGTCCAGCGGTTCAGGGGCTCGTGTTCGCGGCGATTCCCGCGCTTCTCGCGATCCTGATCGTCGTGCCGCAGCTGCAGCTGATGCATCTGCCGGAGAATGCCGTGCGGCTGGATTGGCACTGGTATCTCGGCGGCCTTGAACAGACCAAGCTCGCCGGCCTTCTAATTGGGCATGTGGTGTTCGGACTGACGATCGGATCGATCTACACACATCCCGTTGGATATCGCATCGACCATGCGCCGGACCTGCGCTGCGCTCCGCGACGCAACCGAAGTCGTTCAACCGCTGGGCGCCGGAAGCCCGATGGCGCTTTCATTTTCGCCACGGGGATAGAGTGCAGCTATCCGACGATCGAGCAAGGAAGCTGGCGCCGCGACGAGATGGACGCGATGCGGCACTACGACCTGTGGCAGCGGGATTTCGACCTGGCGCGCGAAATCGGCGTTTCGCACCTGCGCTACGGTCCGCCGCTGCACCTGATCTATGCGGCGCCGGGCATCTTCCGCTGGGACCTGATCGATGAGGCGATGGCTGACCTCGAGCAGCACGGGCCGGAGCCCATCGTCGACCTCTGCCACTTTGGAATTCCCGATTGGCTGCGCGATTTCCAGAATCCGGATATCGCCCCCGCGCTGACCGAATATGCAGCCGCGTTCTCCCAGCGATATCCGTGGGTGCGCTTCTATACGCCGGTCAACGAAATGTACGTCTGCGCCCGGATGAGCGCACTCGATGGCGTCTGGAACGAGCAGCTCCAGGACGAAGCGGCCTTCATCACCGCTTCCTTCAACCTTGCCGCGGCAAGCGTAGGCATGACCGACGCGGTGCTCGGCGCCCGGCCGGACGCTGTTTTCGTCAACAGCGAGAGCAGCGAATTCTATCAGCCATGCTGCCCGGATCCGCAGATCGAGGCCCTGGCGCGGCTTGAGAACGACCGCCGCTTCCTGCCGCTCGATCTTCTTTACGGGCACGAGGTCAGCGACCTCATGCTCGATCGGCTGAAGGAGGACGGCTGGGAGGAGGAGTATCGCCGCTTCATGGCGCGCGAGGCTCCGCGGCGCACGATTCTCGGCGTCGATTATTATGAGTGGAACGAGAAGCTGATCGACCAGGACGGGCGCAAGCGTGCGCTCGGCGAGCTGTTCGGCTGGTACGTCATCGCGAGCCATTATTGGGAGCGCTATCGGCGCACGATGATGCACACCGAGACCAACCGGATCGACGCGTCCGACGCCCCGCGCTGGCTATGGCGGCAATGGCATAACGTCCAGCTGCTCCGGCGCGCCGGCGTGCCGCTGGTCGGCTTCACCTGGTACAGCCTGACCGATCAGATCGATTGGGGCATCGCCTTGTCGGAAGCGACAGGCACGGTCGATCCCGTCGGACTGTTCGACCTTAACCGCGACCCACGCCCCGTCGGCCTGGCTTACGTCCATCTGATCAACCTGCACCGGGACAAGCCGGAGTATCGCGAGTGTAAAGCCCTAAAGGAGGTGCTTGCATGATGCAGGGCTTCCTCGGAGCGCATGGGTATGATCCGGGCCCGACGCAGCGTCCGCTGCTGGCCGGCGTCATCTCGGGGCTGGTTGCGACAATTCCGGCCGTAGCAATCCTTCACGTCTTCGGTTCGCTCGAAGTGGAGGCCGGCATCCTTGGAACGTCGCCGGTGAGGACCATCGGGCTTGGGCTGCCGGTGATGGCGCTGGCTGGCGCGGTGTACGCACGGCTGTTCGGCCGCGCAGCAAATGAAAGCCGTGGCGGATGGCTGTTCGGAATGGCGTTCGGCTTCGTGCTCTGGGCCTCGGGCGCGGTGATGCTCATCCCGCTCGCGACCGGCGGCCTCGCTCCGGCCGGCAAGGCCGCGATCGGGTTATTCCTCTCGCTGGTCGTTTGGGGCGCGGCGTTGGGCTTGGCCCATCCCTTCATCCACCGTCCGCTGCATGAGAGCATCGAAACCGCGGCGCGCCGTGTGGGTCCGACGACCGGCACCCCGCGAGTCAAGCGCCCGAAGCCGTGACTAGACCGCCACGGCCGTCTTCAAGTCTTCGACGAGGTCCACGCGCTCCCAGGGAAAGCGATCGCCCTCGGGCTTGCGCCCGAAGTGGCCATAAGCGGCGGTCGCCTCGTAGATCGGCTTATTGAGCCCGAGGTGGGTGCGGATGCCGCGCGGGGTCAGCCGGCCGAGCTTGCCGATCCGGCCGATCGCCGCTTCGATCGCGTCGTCCGGAACTGTGCCTGTGCCATGCGTATCCACGTAGAGCGACAGCGGCTCGCTGACTCCGATCGCGTAGGCGAGCTGGATCGTGCAGCGCTTCGCCAGGCCCGCGGCGACGATGTTCTTGGCGAGATAGCGCGCGGCATAGGCTGCCGAACGGTCGACCTTGGTCGGGTCCTTTCCGGAGAAAGCTCCGCCGCCGTGCGGAGCGGCGCCGCCGTACGTATCGACGATGATCTTGCGACCGGTGACTCCGGCGTCGCCGTCAGGACCGCCGATCTCGAACGCGCCGGTCGGGTTGATGTGATAGACGGTCTCGTTACCGAGCAGGTGCTGCGGCATCACTCGGGCGACGACGTCCTTCACATAAGCGTGGAGCTGGGCGCGCTTCTCGCCCTTGTCGTAGCCGTGCTTGTGCTGGGTCGACACGACGATCGCGGTTGCCTTCGCCGGCTTGCCGTCCTCGAAGCGCAGGGTGACCTGGCTCTTGGCGTCGGGCTCCAGGAACGGCGCCGCGCCGCTGTGGCGGTCCTTCGCCATCTCCATCAGGATCTTGTGGCTGTAGTCCAGCGTCGCCGGCATCAAGTCCGGGGTTTCGTCGCACGCGAAGCCGAACATGATCCCCTGGTCGCCCGCACCCTCGTCCTTGTTCTCACCGGCATCCACGCCCTGCGCGATATGCGCGGACTGCGGGTGCAGGTGGTTGGCGAAGTCGAAACGGTCCCAGTGAAAGCCCTGCTGTTCGTAGCCGATGCGCTTCACAACGTTGCGAACGGCCTGCTCGATCTCCTCGCGAACGCCCGGAGCCCAATTGCCCTCTTCGTCCATAATGCCCTGACCGCGGATCTCGCCGGCGAGGACCACGCGGTTGGTCGTGGTCATCGTCTCACAGGCAACGCGCGCTTCGGGATCCTTGGTCAGGAACAGGTCGACGATCGAATCCGAAATCTGGTCCGCGACCTTGTCCGGATGACCTTCGGAAACCGATTCGGACGTGAACAAATAAGAGCTGCGCATATGCGGGAGCAGGTCCTTCGATGTGGGATATAAAGAAAGCTTTATATGATGCTCTAGCGGCGCTTGCGGCCCACGGCAATGCCGGCTGCGATGAAGCCGAACCCCAGCAGCAAGGGGATGGAATTGCCTAGCCGGGCGAATGGAGTCGCCGAATTGGCTGGCGGCGGGAGCACCGCGTCGATCACGCCCGCCGTGCGCCACGGGAGCTGTTTGACGAGCTTGCCGCGCGCGTCGATCACGGCGCTGATGCCCGTCGGAGTTGCGCGCAACACCGGCAGGCCCTCCTCCGCGGCGCGCAGCCGCGCCTGGGCGAGGTGCTGCGGCGGGCCCCATCGGCCGAACCATGCGTCATTTGACGGGTTGAAGATGAAGGCCGGGCGATTGCTCTCGTCCACGACATGGCCCGAAAAGATGATTTCGTAGCAGAGTTGGAAGCCCACTTTGCCCCACTGGAGGCCAAGATCGATCGTGCGCGGCCCGGGTCCTGGCGTAAAGTCGATATCCCCCGGTGCGAGCCGCGACAGCCCGATGGCGGAGAGCACCGGCCGCATCGGAAGATATTCGCCATAGGGGACAAGGTGAGCCTTGTCATACCGGCCGAGGATGCGGCCCCCCGGAGCCAAGGCGTAGATGCTGTTGGCGGCGCCGTCCACGTGGACACCGTCGCGGGCCGCGATGGCGATGCCGCCCGTCAGGAGCACGTCGCTCGCGCCGAGGAGAGACGCGGCCCGGGTGCGCTGGAACTGGGCGAGCGCCTGGTGCTCGTCCGTGCGCGCATCTTCGACCGGATCGGTAATTGCCGCCTCCGGCCACAGCAGCAGGCGAGCGTCGGGCGCGGGCGGGCCGGACAGCGCGGCCAGGCGCCTTGCCGCCTCCTCGTCGAAGCCCGGTCGCCACTTGTCCTGCTGGCCGATGTTGGGCTGGACAATGCGGACATTGCGCACGGTCAGCGGGTCAGGCGGGACGGCGGCGGACGGAAGCACCAGCATCACTGCAGTGACGCCGAAGATCGCTACCAGTGGCAGCCAGCGCCGATAATATTCGAGCCATATCGCCCCGCCGAGCAGGACCACCAGCCCAGACAGTGCATAAGTCCCGAGCAACGGAGCGATGCCGATCAGCGGCGTCGGTACGAGAACGGCTGCCGCGGGGTTCCACGGAAAGCCCGTGAACATGGTCCCACGGAGCCATTCGGTCACTGACCAGGCACCGGCCAGAACGAGCAGCAGGGCCATGCGGTTGTCGCGTCCGAAGCGCCATGCGAGCCCGGTCGCCATCGCCGGATAGATCGCCAGGTAGAGCGACAGCAGGACGACCGCTATCCATCCGAGCCAGGCAGGCATGGCGGCCTGGTAGGTGAAGGCCGTGGCGATCCAGTTCAGGCCGATCGCGAACTGCCCGAGGCCGAAGGCCCAGCCAATGAGCAACGCCTGGCCGAACTTGCGCGTCCGGTCGATCAGCTCGCAAAGCACGCCGAAGGCCACCGGAAGCAGCGGCCACAGGCCGACCGGCTCGAACGAAAACGCGGACACAGCGCCGGTGATGAAGGCGTATAGTAGGTAGATCATCGGGCCCGATGGCTAGCCGTTACCTGCAGTCAACGAAAGTCTCGACAATCGGCGCTGTCCCGAGCAGGGGCGGGGCATGAGCCTTCCGCAGTTCCACCTCGCTTTCCCTGTCGACGATCTCGCCGCGGCCCGCCGTTTCTATGGTGAGCTGCTGGGCTGCCCCGAAGGACGTAGCGCCGACGAATGGGTCGATTTCGACCTCTACGGACACCAGATCGTCGCACATCTCGCGCCTGGCTCAGCGCCTCCCCGGGCGACGAACGACGTCGACGGCGAGCACGTGCCGGTACCGCACTTCGGGCTGGTTCTGGAGATGGAGGATTGGAAAGCGCTCGCGGCGAAGCTCGAGGGTGCAGGCGTGGACTTCGTGATCGAGCCGACGGTGCGCTTTGCGGGCCAGCCGGGTGAACAAGCGACGATGTTCCTGCTCGATCCCGCTGGGAACGCGCTCGAGTTCAAGGCGATGGCCGAGCCGGCCAACCTGTTCGCGAAGGATTAGGCTTCCGACACTTCGCGATCCGGCGCGTGGAGCCGCACGCGGATGATCCGCCGCGGATCGGAGTCGAGCGCCTCGATCGTCCAGCCAGAAGGATGACTGACGCACTCCCCTTTTGCCGGAATGTGGCCGGCAAGCAGGAAGACCAGACCACCGACGGTATCGACCTCATCGTCAGCGGACGAAAGCCGCGGGTCGACCGCCTGGGCGAGTTCATCCAGCTCGAGCCGTGCGTCGGCTTCCCACAGGCCCTCGTCGATCATGGTGAGCATGCCGGCCTCGGCTTCGTCATGCTCGTCCTCGATGTCGCCGACGATCTCCTCGACCACGTCTTCGATCGTGACGAGGCCTTCGGTGCCGCCGAACTCGTCGACTACGATGGCGAGGTGGATGCGCTGCTGGCGCATGCGGGCAAGGAGCTCGATGACACCCATGGACTCCGGCACGAACAGCGGGTCGCGCATCAGTGCGGCCACGGAGCGTTCGCGGCTTGCGTCGACGTTCGCCATGAAGACGTCCTTGATATGGATCATCCCTATGACGTTATCGAGGCTCTGTCCGAAGACCGGCAAGCGGCTGTGGCCGGCATCGACGAAAGCGCGAACGAGATCGTCGAAGCTGATGCTCGACGGCACCGCCATGATGTCGCCGCGAGTGACGCAAATGTCGCCTGCCGTTTGCTCCCCGAAATGCAGCAGGTTGCGGAGCATCTGCCGTTCCGCGGGCGACAGGTCGCCGGCGACGGGGCGTGAATCCTCCGCCTCGTCGATCGCGTCTTCGATCTCCTCCCGCAGAGTCGGCTCGGCGTCTTCGCCGAAGATCAGGTGGCGCATGCCGCGCCAAAGGCGAGAGCCGCCGTCATCCTGACGCGTCGCCATCAGGCCGGAACCTCGTACGGGTTGGCAATGCCGAGACGCGCGAGCGCGCGGACTTCGCGCGCTTCCATGTCGGCGGCCTCAGCCTCGTTGTGATGATCGTAGCCCAGCAGGTGCAGCGTCCCATGGACGACGAGATGGCTGGCGTGCTGCTCGACCGCGACGCCCTTCTCTGCCGCCTCGGCTTCGCAAACGCCGTGGGCAAGGATGATGTCGCCGAGCAGCAGCTCAGGACCGGCAAGACTTGCCCGCCCGAGATCGCGCTCGTCGGCCATTGGGAAGGACAGGACGTTGGTCGCCTTGTCTTTGCCGCGCCATTCCGCATTGAGCGCGCGCACCTGCTCGTCGCCGGTGAAGGTTACGGAGATTTCGACCGAGCGGTCCGAGTCCGAGAGTTCCGGATAGCGGCTCTCCGCGATGGCCGCTTCAGCGGCTTTCCTGGCGAGCTTCTCCCAGGGGCTGCTACTGTCCCATTCCTCGTCGGCTTCGACCGCGACTTCGAGCATCATCGTCCGGGTCCCTCATAGGCCTCGACGATGCGTCCGACGAGCGGGTGCCGCACGACGTCGGCGGCAGTGAAGCGGACGGTGGCGACGCCCTTCACCCGCTCGAGCTTGTTGACCGCGTCGGCGAGCCCCGACTTGCTCGGATCGGGCAAGTCGACCTGGTGCGGGTCTCCGCAGATCACCATGCGGCTGCGCATGCCGAAGCGGGTCAGGAACATCTTCATCTGCAGCGGCGTGGTGTTTTGCGCCTCGTCGAGAATGATGAAGGCGTCGTTCAAGGTGCGGCCGCGCATGAAGGCGAGAGGAGCGATCTCGATCTCACCGGACGCGATGCGCCTCTCGACCTGTTCGGTCGGGAGCATGTCGTAAAGCGCGTCGTAGAGCGGCCGGAGATAGGGATCGACCTTCTCCTTCATGTCGCCGGGGAGGAACCCGAGCCGCTCGCCCGCCTCGACTGCGGGGCGCGAAAGGATCAACCGGTCGACGCTGCCGGTGATCAGCTGCGAAACGGCCTGCGCGACGGCGAGGTAGGTCTTGCCGGTTCCGGCAGGACCGAGCGCGAAGATCATTTCGTCGCGGGCAAGAGCCTCCATGTAGGTGGTCTGCACGGCGGAGCGCGGAACGATGGTCTTTTTGCGCGTGCGGATCATCACGCGCGGAGCGGAGGTCACTTCCTCCTGGATGATTCCATCGAGGTTCGGTTGCGCGGCCATTCCGAGCACGGCCTCCACGGCCTCGGCGTCGACGTCATGCCCTTGGTCGAGGCGGTTGTAGAGACCGATCAGCACATCGCGTGCGCGCGAAGCGGCGTCGGGGTCCCCCTCGATCTGCACTTTGTTGCCGCGCGCGGCAATGTGAACTCCGAGCCGCTGTTCGATGGTGATCAGGTGACGATCATAATCGCCGAACAGGGGGCCGAGCAGGTACGGCTGGTCGAACTCGAGCTCGAGGCGGGCGCGGTCCGGAACGGCGGCGAGGTCGCGGCGGGCCATCAGGCGGCTTCTTTCCTGCGCGCGGCGCCGGTCATGCTGTTCGGACCGGCAGCGACGAGCGTCACGTCAGTGATGTCTCCCGGCTGAGCAGCGGTCTCCACGTGCACCGATTGCAGCCACGGTGAACGGCCGATCATCTGGCCGGGCAGCTTGCCCTTCCGTTCGATCAGGAGCTGCGTGTCGCAGCCCACTTTCGACCGGTTGAAGGCGAGCTGGTGCGCGTTGATCCGGTCCTGCAGTCGCTGGAGCCGTTCATCCATGACTTCGCGGGCGATCTGGTCCTCCATGCTTGCGGCGGGCGTTCCCGGCCGCGCGCTATATTTGAACGAATAAGCCGAGGCGTAGCGGACTTCGTCCACGATCTGCAGGGTCGCCTCGAAATCCTCTTCGGTTTCACCCGGAAAGCCGACGATGAAGTCACCCGACAGAGCGATATCGGCGCGGACCGCACGCATCTTCTCGAGAATGGCGAGATAGGTTTCCGTGGTGTGACTCCGGTTCATGGCTCTGAGGATTCGATTGCTGCCCGACTGCACCGGCAGGTGGAGGTAGGGCATTAGCTTGTCGACCTCGCCGTGCGCCGCGATCAGCGCGTCGGTCATGTCCGCCGGGTGGCTGGTGGTGTAGCGGATGCGCTCGAGCCCATCGATGTTGGCGAGTGCACGGATCAGGTCCGCGAGGCCGCCATTGCCGTCAGTCCATGCATTCACGTTCTGGCCGAGCAGCACTATCTCGCGAGCACCGGCGTGGACGAGTTCCTGCGCCTCGTCGACGATGTCCTGCCACGGGCGCGAAATCTCGGCGCCGCGCGTGTAGGGCACGACGCAATAAGTGCAGAACTTGTCGCATCCCTCCTGGACGGTGAGAAACGCGCTCGGGTTCGCGCGGCGGCGCGTTGGGAAGGCGTCGAACTTGCTGATCGCCGGCATGTCGGTATCGACGGGGCGAGCACCCCGGCCAGCCTGGGCGACCATCTGCGGCAGCCGGTGATAGGCTTGAGGGCCGACCACAATGTCGATCATCCGGGACCGGCGCTGGGCTTCCGCGCCCTCCGCCTGCGCGACACAGCCGGCGAGCGCGATCAGTGGTTTCGATCCATCCTCGCGCCTCAAGCGGCCGATATCGGAATATGCCTTCTCGGCAGCCTTCTCGCGGATGTGGCACGTGTTCAGGACGACGAGGTCTGCATCCTCGCCCTCGGCGGCCGCGGCCATACCTTCGCCGGCCAGCAATTCGGCCATCCGTTCACCGTCATAGACGTTCATCTGGCAGCCGAAGCTTTTGATTTTGAAAGTCTTGGGAGTCATTCGTCAGCGGCTATAGGCGAGTGGACGTCTGACTTGAAGTCGAGCGTTGCGGCAATGGCCTCGCGCGCCTCGGCGGCCAGCCTCTTGCGGTCCGCGGAGCGATCGAGGGGAGGAAGGAGGTTCACCGTAACGCGCAGCGTTCCAGGACGACCGATGATCCGCAGGATATTGTCCGTGCCCGGTTCGTGCCACCATGCGATCTCCGGTGCTGCCCGCCCGTAATCCATCGCGACGGGCCGAACCTGCACGTCTTTCGCCGCATAGTTCGCTGCCTCGAGAAGCGTCGAGCGAAAGGGTAGCAGATGAGCGCCGGGACCGGTCGTTCCTTCCGGGAAAACCGTGACCGGCTTCTCTCCTTCGAGTGCTTTCGCGACCGCGATCGCCTGGTCCTTGGCGCCCTTGCGATGCGCGCGCTTCACGTAGACGGTCGCATTTTGGTCGGCGAGCCAGTGGAATAGGCCGTGCCCGAGATCGTCTTTCGACACGAACGCGCAATTCGTCCAGCCGCCGAGCACGAGGATGTCGAGCCAGCTCGTGTGGTTGGAGATGAGGAGGGTGTGCGGGCCGGCTTTCCTTCCTCTCAGACGGACGCGCACGCCGAGGATCCAGGCGGCAGCGGCAAGGAACCGAGGCGGCCACGGCGAACGCCCACGCAGCACCTTGCTCGCGATGTGAATCGGCGCGACGACGAGGAGCAGGAGAACCAGCCCGCCGATGCGCGCAGCGGCCCTGGGCGTCAGGCGGGCCGGCCGATCAGCGATCGCGGTTGAGGGCGACGCCGTAGAGCTCCATGCGATGGTCGACCAGCCGGAAGCCCAGCTTCTCGGCGATGCGCTTTTGCAGCGCCTCGAGTTCGTCGTCCGCGAACTCGATGACGTTGCCGGTCTCGACGTCGATTAGATGATCGTGGTGCGCTTCCGACGCGGCCTCATAGCGCGAGCGCCCGTCGCCGAACTCGTGCCGCTCGAGGATTCCGGCCTCTTCGAACAGGCGGACCGTTCGATAGACAGTGGCAATCGAGATGTTCGGATCGATCGCCGCCGCACGCGCGTGAAGCGTTTCGACGTCCGGATGATCCTCGCTGTCACCGAGCACCCGCGCAATGGTCTTGCGCTGCTCGGTGATGCGAAGGCCCTTGTCGGCGCACAGCGCCTCGATGTCGATGTCGCGGCTCATGGCGCAGAATTAGGCACCGGACAGCACATCGTCCAGCACTGCGCCGATTACTTTGCCCCGCGCGCGCGCTTGCGCTTGGTGCCGAGCCCAATGGACTTGGCGAGCGAACGCCGCTGCTCGGCATAGTTGGGAGCGACCATCGGATAGTCCGCCGAAAGTCCCCATTTCTGCCGGTACTGATCGGGAGTCATGTTGTAATGCGTCATCAAATGCCGCTTGAGCATCTTGAGACGCTTCCCGTCTTCGAGGCAGACAATGTAATCCGGCTTGATCGACGAGCGGATCGAGACCTTCGGTTCGGGCTTCGGCTCTGGTGCCGAGGCCGCGCCCGAAATACCGGTCAGCGCAGAATGCACGTTCTGGATAAGTCCAGGTAAGTCGTTAACTGCAACGCTATTATTGCTGACGTGCGCGGCAACGATGTCGGCAGTAAGAGTCAGTAAAGTGTCTTCGGAAGCTGAATCTTCGGCCATGGCGAGTTCCTAAAATCGAGCAGAGGCATGGCGCAGTTCAAAGAACTGCCCGGTAACAGCATTACGCTTTGCGCTTGTTACTTGCAACGAACGGCAAGCCGAAACTTAAATGATGTTAAGATTAAAGTTCTCGAGCGAATGTGAGAGCGTCGAAACGGGCGCCATCGGCAGCACGATAATAGTTGCGCCGGCGCCCAACAGCACGAAAGCCGGCGTTTCGATACATTTGGATGGCCGGATTACCGTCGCGGACTTCAAGGTGAACGCGGGTGGCACCTTCATCGCTCGCACGCTGCATGAAGTCCTCGAGCAACCGGCCGCCGATACCGCGGCGATGGTATCTTGGAAGGACGGCGAGAAGGAGAAGCTCCGACTCGCCTGCAACGGTGCGCGTCAACGAGAAGCCAATCACGTTCGCGCTCGCCGGCTCGCGGGCGATCATCAGGGAAACGCCCGTCATCGGCAGGATCCCCGCGCACTGCGAGCGCGTCCATGCCTCTCCGAAGCGGCTGCCGAACGCCGCATCCATGACCTCCATGACATCGTCGAGGTCTTCTGAATTGCCCGCGCGCAAGCGCACTTCGCTGTCGATCGCAGGGGTCGCCATCACGCAGCTTCCTTCGCCCGCGCGTCGGGAGCACGAGCGTAGACCGGCTTGGCCGGCATGCTGCGGAGGCTCTCGGGAAGGTGGAGGGCATTTGCCGCGGAAGGCCAGGCCTCGCGGGCCTCGCCCCAGCCGCGCGCCTGGATCAGCTCTGGTGAGCCCGAGCCGATCACGAGCGTGGATTTCGTCTCGGCCGCGGCCGCGGCCGGAGGGAGGTTGCGCAGCTCCGAGGCGGGCTGACCCGAAGCGTCGAATTCCTGCACGAAAAGCTCGCCGTGACCGCCGATGACCGCAACCGCGAGGTCGCCGCCGTCCGCGCCAGCAGCGATCAGGGCAAGCGAGGACATCCCGGCCAGTTCTGCATTCCAGCCGATTGCGAGCCCATGTGCGGCGGCGATGGCAACCCGGATTCCGGTAAAGCTTCCGGGCCCAACGCCGACGAGAACGCGGGTGGCAGAGCGACCTTCGAGAAGCTCGGCGATCATCGGGACCAATCGTTCGGCATGACCGCGACCGATCAGCTCGTCACCGCGCGCAATGCACGTGCCCGAACCGTCGAACAAAGCGGCGGTGCATGCGGAACTCGACGTGTCGAACGCGAGAATCATCAAGGAGATAGTGGGCACATGCGGCGCGAAGCCACAACCCCCGAAGTCGCTGAGCGGCGTTAGACCGCTTCTACGGTCTCTACTTCCGGGACATAATGGCGGATTAGGCTTTCGATGCCCCGCTTTAGAGTCACCGTCGAGGAGGGGCAGCCGGAGCACGCTCCGTGCATCGATAGAAACAGCCTTCCGTCGCGATAGCCCTTGTAGGCGATGTCGCCGCCGTCTTGGGCGACAGCGGGCCTCACGCGCGTTTCGATCAGCTCCTTGATCTGGTCGATGATCTCAGCGTCGGCGGGATCTTCCTCGAACGCCGTATCGTCGGCCACATGGATCCCCGCAGCCGTGCCCGGAGTGAAGAGCGGCGCGCCGCTGACGAAATGGTCGAGAAGGATCTCCACGACAAGGGGCTCGAGATCGGTCCACGACACTGCCGGCGCCGCAGTGACCGACACGAAATCGCGGCCGTAAAACACGCCTTCGACCATACCGCTGTCGAACAGCGCACGAGCGAGCGGCGAGGCCTCGGCGGATTGGGCGTCCGCGAAGTCGCGTGTGCCGGCACCAACGACCACTTGGCCGGGAAGGAACTTGCGCGTCGCCGGATTCGGCGTTTGCTCGGTGCGGATCAGCATGGGTGCGATGTGGCCCTCAGGCCCCTTTCAATCAAGAACCAAAGGGCGGAGCCCCAAAGGGCGGAGCGCCGGCTACGATCCAGCGGACGATCCCGAGAGCGACGGCCAGGCAGATGAGCGCGACCCACCACTTCGCAGGTCGCATCGGCGTGACGTCCAAACGAAGGCTGGCGCGTCCGGTGATCATCGGTTTGGTCAGGCGCTTTCCCCGCAGTCGGTAGAAGATGATCGCTCCGACGTGGAGGACGATTAGGCCAAGGACGACGTTGAACCACAGCTCGTGGATGTCGCGGGCCGCATCCGAGGTGTCGGAGCTGACCAGCCGGGAAAGCGGTCCAGCATAGATGCCGTCCTCGTCCTGCGAGATCAGGCCCAGGCCGACCTGGAATGCAACGGCGAGCAATAGGGCGATGACGCTCAGCGCTCCGAGCGGGGTGTGGCCGACGCCGGTCCACTCTCCGCGCAAAAAGCGGACGACGTGCTTGGGGCCGCGCACAAAGCTTCCGAACCGCGCCGTCGAACTCCCGACAAACCCCCACTGCAGCCGAAAGAGCAGGAGCGTCAGGATCGCGCAGCCCGACCAGATGTGCCAGTCGGTGTGGTGGTTGCGGACCGTCCACCAGCTGAAGGCGATCAGGGCGGCGAGCAGCCAGTGGAACAGCCGGACCGGCAAGTCCCATACTGGCTGCTTCGCGCTCGGAACGTCGCTCAGTGGTGCATCTCCGACCGGTACTTGTCGTGACATGCTTTGCAGGCCTGGCCGAGCTCGCCGAACTTGCCCTTGATCAGGTTGACGTCGCCCGACATCGCCGCGTGGTTGAATGCCGCGGCGGCGGACTGAAAGTTGCGTAGCTTGGATGCGAAGTCCTGCGGGTTTTGCCAGATTTCCGGCTTGGCGCCCGTCTTGCCGACCTCCGGCCCCGTGCCCGCCGGAAACCACCCCGAGGCCTTGCGAGAGAGATCGGCGATCTGCGCCGCTCCTGCACGGACGGCAGTCATGTTCGGCGAGCCGCTGTCGAGTGCCCGCTTGATCGCCTTGTTGGCTTTGCCGATCGTCTCCATGCCCTCATGACGCTCGTGCATCACCTTGGCTGTCTCCGGCCCGCTCACGGACTTCATGGCCAGCATGACCGCCGCGTTGGACGCGGTGGCGGCATTCTCGTCGCGGGACTCGTTGCTGATGTTGGCCTGCGCATTGTTGGCCTGGCTCGTCTGAGGACCTCCGCAGCCTGCTAGGAACGCACAGGCTCCCGCCGCGGCAAACATGGTAATGCGCATAGGCTCTCCTATTGGTTGTCGGGTACGTTCCAGCTGTCGTCGATCATTTTGATGATCCCGGAGAAGTCCTTGTTCCCGCCGCCCCGGTCGACGAAGCGCTGGAACAGCTCTTCTGCCTCGCCGCCCATCGGCGTGTAGGCGCCGACGCTCCGTGCGGCATCGGCGGCGAGCTTCAGGTCCTTGAGCATCAAAGCCGCCGCGAAGCCGCCTTCGTAATCGTGGTCGGCGGGGGTATCCGGGCCGACGCCCGGTACCGGCGCGTAGCTGGTCATCGACCAGCTCTGGCCCGAAGCCTTCGAGGAAATGTCGAAGAAGGTCTGGAGGTCGAGCCCGAGCTTCTGCGCGAGGACAAAGGCTTCGCAGGTGGCGACCATCGTCGCGCCGAGGATCATGTTGTTGCAGATTTTCGCGGCCTGCCCGGCGCCAAGCTGGCCAGCGTGGATCACGGCCTTGGCCATGGGTTCGAGGAAGGGCTTGGCCCGTTCGAACTGCTCGTCGGTCCCGCCGACCATGAAGGTCAGGGATCCGCCGGCCGCGGCTGCGATGCCGCCCGAAACCGGAGCGTCGACGAAGTCGAAGCCGCGAGTCTTGAGGTCCTCCCCAACCTCACGTGCGCTCGCGACGTCGATGGTCGAGCAATCGATCAGCAGAGTGCCGGGATTTGCATTGGGAGCCACGTCGTCGCGATAGATGGCGCGCACGTGCGTCGACGCGGGGAGCATGGTGATGACCACGTCCGCGTCCTTGACGGCCGCGGCCGTCGAGGATGCCTCCGTGCAGCCTTTCCCGACCGCCTGTTCGACGGCTTGCGATACGAGGTCGAACGCGCGCACCTCATGACCCGCCTTGGCGAGGTTCGGCGCCATTCCGCCCCCCATGTGGCCAAGGCCGATGAATGCGATCTTCGCCATTACCTGCCCTTCCAGTTACCCGGCCGTTTCTCGACGAAAGCGGCCATGCCTTCCTTCTGGTCCTCGGTGCCGAACAGCCCGTGGAAAAGGCGGCGCTCGAAACGGATGCCCTGCGACAGCGGGATCTCGAACGCGGCGTTGACCATTTCCTTGGCCGCGATCGCCGCGAGCGGCGGCATCGCGGCGATAGTTGCGGCCGTCTTGAGCGCTTCGTCGAGCAGCTCGGCGGCAGGGACGACCTTGGCGACGAGGCCGGAGCGCTCCGCTTCCGTGGCGTCCATCATGCGCCCGGTCAGGCACATTTCCATGGCCTTGGCCTTGCCAATCGCCCAGGTCAGCCGCTGCGAACCTCCCATGCCCGGCGTGACTCCAAGCTTGATTTCCGGCTGGCCGAACTTGGCGCTGTCCGCCGCGATGATAAAATCGGCCATCATCGCGACCTCGCAGCCGCCGCCGAGAGCATAGCCCGCGACCGCCGCGATCCATGGCTTGCGCGTCGCCGTCACCCGTTCCCAGCGGGCGAAGAAGTCGGACGAGTACATGTCGGCGAAGCCCTGGCTCGACATCTCCTTGATGTCGGCGCCCGCGGCGAAGGCCTTCTCGGAACCGGTGAGAACGAGGCAGTGCTGGCCGTCGTCAGCGTCGTACGCCGCAAAGACCTCAATCAGCTCCTTTAGCACCTGGCTGTTCAGCGCGTTAAGTGCTTCCGGTCGATTGAGCGTGACGAGCGTCACCGCTCCACGCTGCTCGACCAGGATCGTCTCGTAATTCATGAGCTCCTCTAGAAATCGAACGGCCGCCACTGCTCCTCCGGCGGCAGCGGCTTGAAAAATTCCTCGACGTCGCGGTCGCCGATGACCTCGGGCCGCGCCGGACGCCAGTTGGGCTTGTTGTCCTTGTCGATGAGGAGCGCCCGGACGCCTTCCTTGAAGTCGGGATGATGAATCAGGCGGACCATGATTCCATATTCCATCCGCATCTCGTCGACGAAGTGGAGCTGGTAGGGGCTCTCCTGAAGCAACTTCAGGCTGACCTTGCAGGCGATTGGCGACTTGGCGCGGATGATCGCCGCTTCTTTCGCCGCCCATTCGTCGCCATCCGCTGCTCCGGCATCGAGGGCGTCGAGGATATCTTCCAGCCGGTCCGACGCGAAGTAACGGTCGATCTTCGGCAGATTGGCCATGATCGGCGCTTCGGGAACATATTCCTCACTCAGTTCGTCAAGCACGGCCTGGGTGCGGAACGGCTGGGCGATGATCCGTTCCTTTGCCTCCTCGAGACGGTCGGACGGGAGGTAATGCGTGGCCAGCCTCAGGCGCAGGCACTCGACGCCGTCCAGCCGCGCGCCGGTCAGCGCGAGGAACTGGGCCAGCCGGCCGCGGAGCCGCGACAGATACCGGCCGCCACCGACGTCGGGGAAGATGCCGATCGTGGTTTCCGGCATCGCCAGCACGGTGCGCTCGGTCGCAATTCGATAGCGGCAGGGCAGGGCGATGCCGACACCGCCGCCCATGGTGATTCCGTCCATGAAGGAGACGCCCGGTTTGGCGTAGGTATATTCCAGGTGATTGAGCCGGTATTCGTCGAAGAAGAAGGCTCGCGCCGCGGCCTCATGGCCTTCGACGTCCTGGGAAATGCCGACGACGTCCCCGCCGGCGCAGAATCCGCGGCCCTCGGCATGATCGATCAGGATGATCCGCACATCGGGATCGTCCCGCCACTCGATCAGCGCGTTGGCCATGTCCCGGACCATCTGGCGATTCAGGCTGTGGAGCGCCTGCGGCCGGTTGAGGCGCAAGCGCCCTGCCAGCCCTTCCTTGATTGTCAGGACGTCCTGGTGGGTCGTCACGGCGTCCATCACGGCATCATGGCGTAACGGCCGGGCGCCGGTTCGATCGGATTTTTGGGCTCGCGGGCGTGGACCTCTTTCTTGCTGCCCTTCGAGCTCAGCCACCGAGTCCACCACGGCCACCAGCTTCCCTCGTGGCGCGTGGCGGTGGCGAGCCATGTCTTTGCGTCGGCAGGTTGCTGGTCGTTGGTCCAATAGCCGTGCTTGTTGGCGGCGGGCGGGTTGACGATGCCGGCATTGTGGCCGGAGCCGCCCAGGATGAAGTCGGCGCCGAGGTGGCGCGCACCCCCGTACACCGCCTCCCACGCGGAAACGTGATCGTCCTTGAGAGCGATGACCAGCACCGGGGTCGTGATCGCTGCGAGATCGATGGCGACGTCATCGACGGTGAAGCCTGCAGGCTCCTTTAGTCGGTTTTCGAGCAGAAGCTCGCGGTTATAGCTTTTGAGGAAAGCCGCGGGAATCCGCGCTCCGTCCTCGAACCAATAGAGCAGGTCGGATGGCGGCGCCGGCTTATCGAGCAAATAGTGGTTCACCACCGACGACCAGATAAGGTCGTTCGCCCGCATCGCAGCAAACAGCCGCTGAAGCTCCAGGCTGTCGGCGAACCCCTGCGCCTCGAGATGGCTTTCGAGCGCACCCAAATGCGCTTCGTGGACGAAGGCCGACCAGTCGCGCATGTCGGAAAAGTCGACGAGGGCGCCGATCAGGGTCGCGGAGTTGACCTCTTCCGCGCGGCCCTTCGCGGCGAGCCACGCAAGGGCGATGGCGACCAAGGTTCCGCCGAGACAGAAGGAGAAGAGGTCGGGCGCGCTCGCGGTGCGCTTGCGGACTTCTTCGATCGCCTCGATGACGCCGCCGAGGACGTAATCGCCGACATTCTTGTCCTTGTGCTCGGGCCCGGGATTCACCCAGCTGATGACGAATACCGTTCGACCTTCCTCGACCAGCCATTTGACGAGGCTCTGCCGCGGCACGAGGTCGATCATGTAATAGCGATTCACCAGCGGCGGTACGTAGAGCAGGGGCTCGGCGGCGACCTTGTCCGTCGCCGGCTTGTACTGGATCAGCTGGAACAGCTCGTTCTCGTAGACGACGGACCCGGGCGTGACGGCGATCGTCTTGCCTTTTTCGAACGCGTTCGGGTCCGTGCGGCGCTGGACGATGCCCTTGCCGCTGCCAACGTCCTCCAGCAGGTTCATGAATCCCTGGACGAGGTTCGCGCCGCCCGTCTCCTGCACCCGCTTCACCACTTCAGGGTTGGTCGTCGCGAAATTGCTGGGTGCGACCGCGTTCAGATATTGGTCGAGGAGGAAGCGGGCCATCGCTCCGTTCGAGCCCTGGCCGGCGGTCCGGTCGACGACGTCACGCAGCTGCCGCGAAGCTAGCAAATAGGAGTCGCGGATCGCGCGGTAATATGGATCGTCCTGCCATTCCGGCGCCGAGAAGCGGCGGTCGCGCGGTTTCTCCGATGGCTTGCCCGACAGCGCGCCAGACCAGAAGTCGCTCCATTGTTTCGCGGCTTCGAGCTGGACGTTGAGCAATTCGGCCGGCCGGGCGGCGAGGCCGATCGCGGCTTCGCCCGCGGCTTGCGCGAGTGCGAACGGATCGAAGGGAAGCGGCGCTTTCTTCATCGCCCCTACTGACGCAGCATGTCGCGACTGACGATCACGCGCATGACTTGATTGGTACCCTCGAGGATCGAGTGGACGCGCAAGTCGCGCCAGAACCGCTCGATCGGGTAATCCATGAGATAGCCGTAGCCGCCGTGGAGCTGCAGCGCGCGGTCGACGATGGATGAGCCGCTGTCGGTCGCGAGACGCTTCGCCATGGCCGCAAACTTCGTCTTGTCAGGGGCATTGGCGGTGACCTTCGCCGCGGCGACATAGAGCAGGTAGCGAGCCGCCTGCAGCTCGGTCTCCATGTCGGCGAGCGTGAATTGCGTCGCCTGGAAATCGGCGATCGGCGAGCCGAATTGCTTGCGTTCCTTGGTATATTTGACGGCCTCGTCGAGACACCGCTGCGCTCCGCCGAGCGAGCAGGCGCCGATGTTCAGCCGGCCGCCGTCGAGACCCATCATCGCGATGCGGAAGCCTTCGCCTTCACCGCCGACGCGGTTGGCGACGGGCACTCGGACCTCGTCGAAATTGACCTGCGCGGTCGGCTGCGAATGCCAGCCGAGCTTCTTCTCCTGCGCGCCGAAGCTGACGCCCGGCGTGTCCTTTTCGATGACCAGGCAGGAGATTCCCTTGGGACCTTCCTCGCCGGTGCGGACCATCGTGACGTAGATTTCGTTCTCGCCCCCGCCCGAAATGAAGGCCTTGGAGCCCGAAACGACATAGTGATCGCCGTCGAGCACCGCCTTGGTCTTGAGCGCCGCGGCGTCGGAGCCCGACGAGGGCTCGGTCAGGCAATAGCTGCCCATCCGCTCCATGGTGATCATGGAGGGCAGATATTTCTGCTTTACCTCCGCAGAGCCGAACCGGTCGATCATCCAGCTCGCCATGTTGTGGATCGAGATGAAGGCGCTGGTGGACGGGCAGCCGTAGGCCATCGCCTCCATGATCAGCGCCGCCTCGAGCCGGCCGAGACCGATCCCGCCGCTCTCCTCACTGACGTAAATCGAGCCGAAACCGAGCTCGGCCGCCTCGCGGATCGTGTCGCGGGGGAAGATATGCCTCTCATCCCACTCCGCGGCGTTCGGCGTGATCGCGTCGGCGGTGAACTTGCGCGCCATCTCCTGGATCTGGAGCTGGTCGTCGGTGAGGTCGAATTGCGTCATCGCGCGGGCGCTCTAGCCCGCGGGTTCGGCTTCCAGCAAGCCTTCGAACTGAAGCACGTTGCGGACCGAAGGACGCCGCATCATTCGCTCGCGAAAATCACGTAGGTTCGGCCAGCGATCGAGGCCGCCCATAACCTTCTCCGTCCAGCCGGTAATGACGAACAGATAGGCGTCGGGCAGCGTCAGCTCGTCGCCAAGCAGGAACGGACCCGCACCGAGCTGCCCCTCGATCCAGTCGAGCTTCTTGCCGAGCTCGTCGGCGACGATCTTTTTCATTTCATCCGTGGACGTCGGACTGAACAGGAAGCCGAAGCGCTTGTGCAGCTCGGTCGTGATGAAATTGACCAGCTCGAGAACGCGGTAGCGGCGGAAATTGCCGACGGCGGGCAGGACGTCCGCCGAACCGGCGCGGTCGCCGAGATATTGCAGGATGACGGCATTCTCCGTCAGGACCTCGCCATTGGCGAGCTCGAGCGCGGGAACCGCGCCCTTGGGATTGATCTCGAGGTAGGGCCGGCCGCGCTCGGTGACCTTGTTCCTGAGGTCCACACGCTCGGCATCGTGGCTGAGGCCAATCTCGTGCAAGAGGATATGCGGCGCCTGGGAGCAGGCGCCCGGAGAATAATAGAGCTTCATGGCTCCGTCCTTCCGCTAATAGGAATTGGCCGACGCGTTCAGGTCGTTGACGTCGGGATTGTCGCTGCCCGTTGCAAGCTCGTTCGAGCTGTCTGCGCTGCTTTCGTCGGGCGGGAGCATCTCGACGTCGGCATTCGCGAGGGTTTCGTTCGTCACCGGCTGGTCGATCGCGATATTCTGGTCCTGCGGCTGCTGGTTCTTCTTGCAGCCGGAGAGCGCAAAGGGCGCGACTCCGAGGAGAAGTAACGAGGTTGCAGCGCGCATGATCGGGCTCCCGGTCGATGTACGCTGTGATGAACGCTCAATCGAATAGCCGTATCCCCCGAGGATGCCGTTCAGCGTTCCGTCTCCGCCGCGAGACAGCGGACCGCCTCTTCGGCGTCGGCGTCGAAGTTGGCGTGGCTGAAGAACCAGGCGTCTCGCTTGAAGCCGCGGAAGCCATCGCTCGTTACCCGGACGCCGTAGGGCGTCTCGTCGGTAACGCTGTAGACGACGTTCGGTCCGTCATTGGCCTGGTGGATCGCGCCGCCGCGGAACCTGAACACGACGGGGCCCGCGGCGCCCTGAGCGCCGGTCCAGATGCTGACCTGGCGCCCGCTGAGACTCAGTTGCGCGCCTGCCGCTCCTCCGGCCTGCGGTTGAGCCACCACGCGGTCATGCGCCGACAGGCGGACGCGGTAGCCGCCGCCGCAGAACCAGCCGGGACCGGTGTAAATCTCCTGGCCTTCGCGGCTCCATTGGGTGAGCGCAGCCGCGGCCGCGAGCGTGAGTAGGATCATGGATTACCCCCATCGTCGAAACGATGAGGGCATTTACCGCCAAAGGCAGCGTGCAGCCAAGCGCCGCGATCAGCCGAAGGTCGGGATGATGAAGGCGCTTTCGCCGTGGGCGCCGCCGTCCGGCCAGCGCTGCGTCACGACCTTGTTCTTGGTCCAGAAGCGCAGGCCTTCCATGCCGTACTGGCCGATGTCGCCGAAACCGGAGCGCTTCCAGCCGCCGAAGCTGTGGTAGCTGACCGGCACGGGGATCGGCACATTGATGCCCACCATGCCGACGTTAACGCGGGCGGTGAACTCCCGGGCTGCGTGGCCGTTGCGAGTGAAGATCGCGACGCCGTTGCCGTAGGCGTGCTCGGAGGGGAGGCGCACGGCTTCCTCGAAATCCTTGGCGCGAACCATCTGGAGCACCGGGCCGAAAATCTCGTCCTGGTAGCTCTTCATGGAGGGAGTGACGCGGTCGAACAAGGTCGGGCCGATGAAGAAGCCTTGCTCATGGCCCTGCAGCGTGAAGCCGCGGCCGTCGACGACGAGCTCGCCGCCTTCGTCGATGCACATCTGGATGTAATTCTCGATGCGCTCCTTGTGCGCCTTGCTGACCACCGGGCCGTAGTGGGCCTCCGGATCGGTCGAGACGCCGACGCGCAGGGATTCGATCGCGGGGATGAGCTTCTCGCGCAGGCGATCGGCGGTCTCGTCGCCGACCGGCACGACCACCGGAAGCGCCATGCAGCGCTCGCCGGCCGAACCGAAGGCGGCGCCGGCGAGGTCGTTGACGACCTGGTCGAGGTCCGCGTCGGGCATGACGATTCCGTGGTTCTTGGCGCCGCCGAACGCCTGGACGCGCTTGTTGTGGGCTGTGCCGCGGGCATAGATGTACTGCGCGATATCGGACGAGCCGACGAAACTGACCGCGGCAATGTCCGGGTGGTCGAGGATCGCGTCGACCATTTCCTTGTCGCCGTGGACGACATTGAGGATGCCGTCGGGAAGACCGGCTTCCTTCATCAGCTCGGCGAGGCGGTTGGGAACGCTGGGATCGCGCTCGGAGGGCTTGAGGATGAAGGCGTTTCCGCAGGCGATCGCCATCCCGAACATCCACATCGGGATCATCGCCGGGAAATTGAACGGGGTGATGCCGGCGCCAATGCCAAGCGGCTGGCGCATCGAATAGACGTCGATGCCAGGCCCCGCGCCGACGGTATATTCGCCCTTGAGCGCCTGCGGGATTCCGCAGCAGAATTCGATGACCTCGAGCCCCCGCTGAACGTCGCCCTTGGCGTCGGCGATGACCTTGCCGTGCTCGCTGGAGAGAAGCTCGGCGAGCGAGTCCATGTTCTTCTCGACCAACTCCTTGAACTTGAACATGACCCGGGCCCGGCGCTGCGGGTTGGTCGCGGCCCATGCCGGCTGGGCGGCCTTCGCCGCATCGACGGCCTTCTGCAGGTCTGCCGCGGTGCCGAGGCGGACGTGGGCCTGGACCTGGCCTTGGTTGGGGTCGAACACCTCGCCCTGACGCTCGCCGGAAGCGAAGGTGGAACCGCCGATGAAATGGTCGATGCTGCGAAGCATGTAAGTACGCGTCCTAGAATTTTGGAATCGCGGCTCCACTAGACCCAGCACAGCACAAATGCCAGTTGGGCGCGGCGGAGAGAGGGAGAGTCGCGATGCGTAAATTGATCGCTGTGGGCAGTCTGGCCCTGATCGCCGCGGCTCCGCCGCCCTCGCCGGATGCACGGCTTCGAGCGATCATCCAGCCCGTCAGCGAGACGCAGCTCCGGCACACGATCGAGACGCTGGTCAGCTTCGGAACGCGGCACACGCTCTCCTCGCAAACCGATCCGAAGCGCGGGATCGGCGCGGCGCTGAACTGGGCCCAAGCGGAGTTCAACCGCTATTCGGAAGCGTGCGGCAATTGCCTCAGGGTGGAGCGGACGAGCGACACGTTTAGCGGGGATCGGCTTCCAACGCCCACCAGGATCACGGACGTGTTCGCCATTCAGCGCGGAGCCGAGCGGCCGAACGACGTCGTCATCATCCAGGGTCATATCGACAGCCGCGTCAGCGACCCGATGGACGCGACGAAGGATGCTCCGGGCGCGAACGACGATGGGTCAGGCACGGCCGCGGTGCTCGAGGCGGCCCGGGTGCTCAGTCAGCACAAGTTCCCGGGCACGATCGTCTATGCGACGCTGATGGGGGAAGAGCAGGGACTCTACGGCGGCAAGGTGTTGGCCGCTTACGCCAAGAAGCAGGGCTGGAACGTCATCGCCGTCCTCAACAACGACATCATCGGCAATAGCTGCGGGTCGGACGGCGTCTGCGATTCCACGCATGCCCGCGTGCTGTCCGAAGGGCCGCGATCGCAGGGGCAGGTGGACTTGATGGCGGCGACGCACAGCCTCGGCGGCGAGAACGACGCGCCGTCGAGAAACATCTCGCGCTACCTCGACAGCCTGGCCGACCGCCTGAAGATCGGACTCGACGTCCGCCAGATCTGGCGCACCGACCGGTTCAGCCGCGGCGGCGACCATATTCCCTTCCTGCAGCAGGGCTTTCCCGCCGCGCGGATCAGCGTCGCCGTCGAAAACTATAATTGGCAGCACCAGGACCTTAGGACCGAGAAGGGCGTCCGCTACGGCGATACGATCGACCATGTCGATTTTGCATATCTCGCCAAGATGACCAAGCTGAACGTCGCCGCGCTCGCCGCCATCGCCAGCGCGCCGCCGCCGCCCGAGCCGAAGGTCGAAGGAGCAGTCAGCACGGATGCGACGGTGACTTGGCCCTATGTCCAGGGCAGGTCGGCCTACAGAATCTGGTGGCGCAGGACGGACGCGAACAATTGGCAAGTTTCGCGCGAAGCCGGGGGAAGCGCACCGCGGAGCGGCAACGTCACTTGTGCCGTGAAGTCGAGCGCAAACGCCGGCGGCTGTGTCTGGACGGTGAAGCTTCCTCACATCCGCGTCGACGACTGGGTCTTCGGCGTCTCGTCGGTCAGCAAAGATGGGTTCGAAAGCCCCGTCGCCTCGGCGGTACCGGGCGGGGCATTCCATCCCTATATTGCCCCTCCAAAGAAGCCGTAATGCGCGTCGCGCGTTACGCGGCGTAAGGAGAGTAGCATGGCCGGCGGTTGGACGCGCGACGGCGCGGTTCAGGACCAGATCGACGATACCGTGAAGGACGCGATCCTTCGCGCCCGAGCGCTCACGCCCAAGGGTGAGAGCGCCGCGGAATGCGACGATTGCGGCGAGCCGATTCCCGAGAAGCGCCGTGTGGCGCTGCCGGGCGTCCGCACCTGCATCGCCTGCCAGTCCGAACGCGACAGGCACGTCGTGCATTCAACCATCAACCGCCGCGGCAGCAAGGATAGCCAGCTGCGGTGAGGCCGAAACGGGGGGCGCGTACAGGCAGAAGGCTCGCCTTCATTGCGGCGGGACTTGCCGTTACCGCGTTGATCCTCTGGTTTACGGTGACGAGCTCGCGGCCCATTGTCCAGCTGCGCGCCGCTCCGACTGCGGAGGAGGTCGGCGCCGGCCGCGATGCCTATCACCAGCTCCGCGAGGCTCGCGGGAAGCCGGGAGGCAGTCCGGTAAACCTGGGGCCGGCACAGCTCGCGGGATTGGGCGCGGTGGCGAGCCACGGGTTTCGGCCGGACGGCCTGTGGCTCGGCACTGACGGGCCGCTCTTCCTCGTGCAGGCCAGCCATCGCTTGCCGCTTGGCCGCTGGCTCAACCTGAGCCTGCGGGCCGAAAGCCCGAGCAAGCAATTCCCGCGGACTCATCTGAGGGTCGGCATTTGGAGCTTGCCGCCGTTGCTCAGCCGCTGGGCGCTGGAAGTAGCACGCTGGCTGCTCGAGCGGCGCGCCGAGGTTCCGCCGCTCGACCGGATGGTTCGGGATTTCTCCGTTCGCGCCGGGACCGTCCGAGCGCTGGTCAGTCTGCCCGGCAAATCCCAGCTGGTCGACCAGATGGCCGGCGCGATCGCGGCTCCGGTCGACGGCGACCAGGTGCTCCGCGTCTACTGCACACTGGCCGACCGGCAACGCAATGAACCGAGCGGCGATTTCGCCGAGCAGGTCAGGCGTGCCTTCTCGATCGCTCCAGAAGGCTCTGCGCAGTCGGACTTCAACCGCGCCGCATTCATCGCGCTCGGCATGCTTCTGGTGGATCAGCGAGTGGGCGACTTTGCCCAGCTCTCCGAAGCCGATCTCGGGCACTGCCGCATTCCGGTCGTGCCCGCGTCCATCTACGGGCGTTTCGACTGGACGATGCACTGGACGCTGTCAGCGGCGATCTCCGTCGGTGCGGGTGTGCAGCTGAGTGAGGCTGCGGGCGAGTGGAAGGAGCTGGCCGACAGCCTGGCGCGGCGGTCGCAGTTCGCGGTCGGCGATCCGACCGGCTTTTCGATGGCGGACCTCGCCGCCGACCGCGCCGGCTTCCAGGCAGCGAGCTCGGCGGTGCGAGCGGAGAGCGCGCAGCGCGTGGCCGAAGAGCTGGCGAACGTCACGCCCGAACAGCTCCTGCCGGAGCAGCTGGTCCAGCGCGAGGACGGGCTCACCAACAAGGAGTTCGTGCAGCGCTACGGCGGAGTCGACGATCCCCGGTTCAAGGCGCGAGTGCGGGAGATCGATAGTGTGCTTGGCAAAAGCGGTCTGCGTTAGCCGGTGGTCGCTTCCCGCGTCTGCAGCGTTTAGGGCCGCATAATGTCCCGCAAGCGCTCCGCAGGCCTGCCCAGCCGCAAGCAGATCCTCGATTTCATCGCTTCCTCCGACCAGCCGGCTGGGAAGCGCGAGATCGCACGGGCGTTTGGGCTCTCCGGACAAGACAAGATCGACCTCAAGCGCCTCCTCAAGGACATGGCCGACGAGGGGCTGATCGACAGCTCGCCGGGACGCGCGTTCCACCAGGCAGGCGGTGTGCCGAAGGTTACGGTGCTTCGCGTCGCTTCGGTCGATGACGCCGGCTCGGTTTGGGCGGTTCCCGAACAATGGCATGCGGAAGGGCCAGCGCCCCGGCTGCGTGTGCTCGAACGTGGAAAGCGGAGCGCCCTCGGGCTCGGCGATCGGGTTCTCGCGCGCACCGAGGAGAGGGGACAGGGCTTGGTCGCGCATCCGCTGAAGAAGCTGGCGGGTTCGGCGGAGCTGGTGCTGGGCGTCGTGCGACGCGACGGCGAGCGCTTCTGGCTTTCGCCCGTCGACAAGCGCGAGCGGCGCGAATTGTTCATCAGCGATGTGAAGGATGCCGAAGCCGGCGACCTCGTGCTGTGCGAAGTCACGGGCCGGCCGCCGCGGGTCAGCGCTCGCGTCGACGCTGTGCTTGGCGACCCGTTCGCGCCGCGCAGCTTCAGCCTGATCGCGATCCACAAGCACGGCCTTCGGCATGAATTTGCAAAGGAAGCCATCGACGAAGCGCATCGGGTCTCGAAGCAGCCGCTTGGGGAGCGCGAAGACCTGACGCACCTGCCGATCGTCGCCATCGACCCGGAGGACGCCCGCGACCATGACGATGCGATCTGGGCCGAAGCCGACGGTGCTGGCGGATGGAACGCGATTGTCGCGATTGCCGATGTCAGCTTCTACGTCCGGCCCGGATCGGAGCTGGATCGAGAGGCGCGCGCGAGGGGGAACAGCGTCTATTTCCCGGATCGCGTGGTGCCGATGCTTCCGGAGGAGCTTTCGGCGGACATCTGTTCGCTCAAGGCCGGCGAGCCCCGGGCGGCGATGGCCTGCCACCTCGAGATCGCGAAGGACGGCACGCTCAAAAGCTGGCGTTTTACGCGAGCAAAAGTTTGCATAGCTGCAAACATTGCCTACGAAGATGCCCAGGCGGCGATGGACACCGCGGACGAAGACCGCGTCGACGTCTCCTCGCCAGTGTGCCTCATGCCGCCGATCGAGGGCGCCGTTCCACAGGAGCTCGTCGAGAAGGCGCTGAAGCCCTTGTGGGCTTGCTGGCGGGCGCTGTTCGCCGCGCGCCAGAAGCGCGATCCGCTAGAGCTCGACCTGCCGGAGCGGCGCGTGATGCTCGACGAGAAGGGCCGGATCACCTCGATCGCCCCGAGGGACCGGCTGGATGCGCACCGGCTGGTGGAGGATTTCATGATCGCCGCCAACGTCGCGGCTGCCCGGGCGCTCGAGGCGAAGAAGGCGCCGGTCATGTATCGTGTCCACGAGCCGCCGAGCCGCGAGAAACTGGTCGCGCTCAAGGATTATCTGAAGACCTTCGGGATCGAATTCTCGCTCGGGCAGGTGATCAAGCCGGGCACGTTCAACCGGATCATCGAGCGTATCGGCGACGCGGACGGGCGCGAGGAGATCATGGAGCAGCTACTTCGTACGCAGATGCAGGCGCGCTATGGTCCGGAGCGGCTCGGCCATTTCGGATTGGCGCTCGCTACCTACGCCCACTTCACCTCCCCGATCCGACGTTATGCGGACCTGCTCGTCCATCGATCGCTGGTGAAGGCCTACAAGCTGGGCGATGGGGGACCTCCGCAGGACGAAGAGAAGCGGTTCGAGCAGATCGGCGAGCAGATCTCGATGCTCGAGCGGCGCGCGATGGAGGCCGAGCGCGAGACGATCGACCGCTACGTCGCGGCCTACCTGGCAGATCAGGTCGGGCAACTCGTCGAGTGCCGGATCACCGGCGTGCAGCCGTTCGGCTTTTTCGCGTCGGTCGAGGGCCTCGGCGGAGACGGGCTCGTGCTGGCGAAGGACCTTGGCCAGGAATATTTCCGCTACGACGAGGCGGCGCGGGCTCTGGTCGGGGAGGAGACGGGCGAAACCTACCGCGTCGGTCAACGCCTGACGCTGCGGCTCGCAGAGGCCAACCCGGTCTCCGGATCGCTGCGCTACGAACTTCCGGAAGGAAGCTATAGTGGAGCGTCGGCGCCGGTCCGCCGGGACCGCACGAGGGCAGCCGGACGGCGCGGACGGCCGCCGAACATACGCCATCAATCCCGGCGGCGCTGAACGACCGTCGAAACCTTTGCCCTCGAGGAGTATTGGGGTTGCACCGGAGAGGAGCAGCTCAATGGCCTACAAGATCGCGATCATCGTCGGCAGCCTTCGCAAGGACAGCCTGAACCGCAAGGTTGCCCGGTCGATTTGCGCGATGCGGGGTGAGAATCTCGATTGCTCCATGATCGAGATCGGCGACCTGCCTCTCTACAATCAGGATCATGACGCGAACCCGCCGGAACAATATGTCCGCTTCCGCAGGCAGATCGCGGAAGCTGACGGGGTTCTGTTCTGCAGTCCGGAGTATAATCGCGGCATCCCCGGCGTTCTCAAGAATGCGATCGACGTCGGCTCGCGGCCCTATGGGCAGAGCGTGTTCGACAAGAAGCCGGCGGCGATCGTGACGGCTTCACCGGGAAGCATCGGCGGGTTCGGCGCGAACCATCAGATCCGCCAGGCGTGCGTGTTTCTCAACATGCCGGTGATGCAGCAGCCGGAGGCCTATCTCGGCCATGTGACCGACGACAGCTTCGATGAGACGGGGTGCCTCAAGGACGGGGCGCTGAAGGATCTGGTAAGGACGCTCGCTCACGCCTTTCACGACTGGGTCGAGATGATCCAGCGGTCCCGCCAATTGCTGGCGGAAGATGCAGCTCACGCGGCGAAGCAGCGGGAACACGCCTGACACTTGGCGCGGGCGGGGCGGCCACCGATAAGCAGCGGCAACGACATTGAGGGAGAACGGGACGTGGAGTTCACCTGGCTTTCGCGCTGGCAGCCGCAGCTGCTCGCGCTCCTGAGGATTGTCACCGGGCTGCTGTTCCTCGAGCATGCTACTCAGAAGTTCTTCGCATTTCCGGCCCCCTTTCCGATGCCTGCGCCACTGCCCCCGATGCTCATTGCGGCGGGCGCGATCGAGCTGGTTGCCGGCACGCTGGTGACTCTTGGCCTGTTCACTCGCCTCGCCGCCTTCATCGCAGCGGGCGAGATGGCGGCCGCATATTTCATCGGCCATTTCCCGCAGGGCTTCTGGCCGGCCGTCAACAAAGGGGAAGCCGCGATCCTTTACTGCTTCATCTTCCTCTACCTTGCCGCCGCCGGTGCGGGCGCATGGAGCGTCGACGGAGCGCGGGCGAGGACCGTTCGAACCTAGACGCCTCTCGGGTAAGGGAATGCCGCCGGCGGCTCGTTGGGCTGGCGGAAATGCTTACGCACCGCCGTGTCGCAGATGGCGTAGCCCCAGTTGATCAGGCGCTCCTGAAGCTCTGGCGGCAGGCGCTTGAGCCGAGTCTTCACCTGCGCGAGCTCGAAGGTGCGCTCGTGCGGCGCGGGAAGCGCTCCCGGCAAATGATAATGGGCGATGTCGGATCCCACCCCCCAGTAAGTGCCGCGGCGCCAGCCCCGCTCGCCTTCCTTGGCTTTGAAGGACGCGATCAGCTGCCGCTTCCGAAGCGATGAGACCTGGCCGTAGATGATGTCGATGTCGCGCTTTGCCTGCCTCGCCCAGGCCGCCGAAGGGTCAGGGTCGGGCTGGAGCTGGGCTCCGGCATCGGAGACGAGCAGGTTGCGGTACGCCTTCCATGCCGTCTCGAGACCGAGATTGTCGTACACTCCGCCGTCACTAAGGCTGATATTGTCGAGCAGCGCCGGGTCCTTGGTTACGACCTTGCTGAAGTCGGACGCCCTCACGCGGAGCAGGTAAGGCGACAGAAACGGGGGGAAGGCGGAGGAGGCGGCAACCGCGCTCGCGAGGGACAGCGTAGGCCGATTGATTTGCCCGACCTGGTAATCCGCCATCGCGGCACGGGTGAAACGCCACAGCGTCCCGGTCTCGACGTTAGTGGCGTTGATGACGAACTCGGGCTTTCCGGGAAGGTCCTGCAGCGTCGCACCGCCGAACAGGAGCCGCCGGTAGGCCCAAGCCACATAATCCGCAACGCGGCCGGGAAGAACGATGCCCGCGATGACGGCAGGCACGTCGATGGTAATCCCCGCGACGTGCCGGATCGGCTCGACCACATGGTCGATGAAGTCCTGCCGCGTCCCGAGCCGATGCCATTCCAGGGCAATCTTGGCGGAGGTGATCGAGCCTCCGGAGACACTGGAGATGCGGTTCGCCTTGTGAATTAGGCCAAGCTCGAACAGGCGCAAGAAGACGCCGAGATGAAACAGCATCGCGCGATAGCCGCCGCCCGACACGGCGATGGCGATTCCGGGAGAGGGTCCGCGCGGCTTCCTGTCGGCAAGCGGCGATACGGGCTCGACTAACGCGACCATGGAGTTCCCCGCGCGAAGGGCTCAACCGAGCCGCGTCAGGTTACCTTGGCACGCTCGTGAAAGCGAGGTTGGTCCCATTCGCGAGTGGCGAGAATCTCGGCGAGGATTTCCGCGGCGCGGACCATTTCGGCGAAGCTGTTGTAGAGCGGCGCGAAGCCGAAGCGCATCAGGTCCGGGGCGCGGAAATCGCCGATCACGCCCCGGGCGATCAGCGCCTGCATGATCGCATAGCCATTCGGGTGGGCGAAGACGACGTGGCTTCCGCGCGCGGCGGGATCGCGCGGCGAGGCGAGACGGACCTCCTCGCCGCAACGCACCTCGACCTCGTCGATGAACAGTTGCGAGAGCTTGCGAGACTTCTCCTGGAGGTCGGCCATCGCGACACCGTCGAAGGTCGATAGGCCCACATAGAGCGCCGCCAGAGCGAGGATCGACGGCGTGCCGGTGAGGAAGCGCTCCATGCCCTTCGCGGGCCGGTAAGAGTCATCAAACGCGAAGGGCTCCGCATGGCCCATCCAGCCCTGGAGCGGCGAACGAAGCCTGTCCTGGAGCATCGAGGCGACGAAGATGAAAGCCGGAGCTCCGGGTCCGCCGTTGAGATATTTGTAGCCGCAGCCCACGGCGAGGTCGCAGACGTCGCTTTTGAGATCGAGCTCAAGCGCTCCGGCGGTGTGCGAGAGGTCCCAGACCGTCAGCGCATCCGCCGCGTGCGCGGCTTCGTTGATCGCGCGCATGTCGTGGATCGCTCCGGAGCGATAATCGACGTGGGTCAGCGTGACGACGGCGGTGTCGCGGTTGATCGCCTTGAGTACCTTGTCTGCCGCGACGGCCTTCAGCTCGAGGCCGAGCATATTCGCGACGCCTTCCGCGACGTAGGTGTCGGTCGGGAAATTGCCCCTCTGCGTCAGGATGGTGCGCCGTTCGGGGCGCGCGCACGCCGCCGCCGCGAGCAGCTTGAACAGGCACACGCTGGTGGAATCGGCCACGAGCAGCTCGTTCAGCTGCGCGCCTAGGAGCGGCGCCAGCTTGGCCGCGACGTTGGTAGGCCAGTCGATCCAGCCGTGCTTGTTCCAGCTTGCGATGAGGTCCTTCCCCCATTGCTGCTCCATGGTCCGGCGCAGAGCGAGGGGAGTGGCCGCGGGAAGGGGCCCCAGCGAGTTTCCGTCGAGATAGATGACGCCGTCAGGGAGGCGGAAGCGCTCGCGCGCAAAGGCGAGGGGATCGGATGCGTCCAGCCGGGTGGCTTCGTCGACAGTCACAGCCGAGCGAGTAACGCGTCAGCTTTGACCCCGTCAAAGCTTGGGCAGCGTAACCCCCTTCTGGCCCATATATTTGCCTGCCCGGTCGGCGTAGCTGATTTCGCACGGCTCGTTGCCTTGCAGGAAGAGGAACTGGCAGGCGCCCTCGTTGGCGTAGACCTTCGCGGGCAGCGGCGTCGTGTTGGAGAATTCCAGGGTCACATGGCCTTCCCAGCCGGGCTCGAGAGGGGTCACGTTCACGATGATCCCGCAGCGGGCATAGGTGGATTTGCCGAGGCAGATGACGAGCACGTCGCGCGGCACTCGAAAATATTCGACCGTCCTCGCCAGTGCGAAGCTGTTGGGCGGGATGATGCAGACATCGGTCTGGCGATCGACGAAGCTGTTCGACGCGAAATCCTTCGGGTCGACCGTCGCCGAATCCACGTTGGTGAAGATCTTGAACTCGTCCGCGACGCGCGCGTCGTAGCCGTAGGACGATAGGCCGTAGCTGATGCAGCCCTCGCGCCGCTGCGCCTCGACGAACGGCTCGATCATGCCGTTTGCCTGCGCCTGCTCGCGAATCCAGCGGTCCGACAAAATCGCCATGACGAGTGCCTAACGGGGCGGTCGGACCGCATCAATTTGGAGCAGATTATTTCTGTGGATGACCATTTTTTTGCGTTTCTCCCACTTCCTGTGAACGCGCGTTTGATTCGTGCACAAGCTATCCACAATCGTGCTACATATGTTCCGCTTGGGTGTGGGGCCGCACCGAGCCTAAGGGATTCGTGATGGCTGAAGTCGTGCGTATCGCAGAACCGGTCGAAACCGGCACCCAATCTCTCCCCCAAAACGTGGAAGCAGAGGCCGCGCTTCTGGGCGCTCTGATGATCGACAACCGAATCGTCGAGGACGTGCAGCTGAAGCTTCAGCCGCACCACTTTTACGAGCCCTTGCATGGGCGTATTTACGAGGCGATTCTGAGGATGACGGACGCGAACCGGATCGCAAATCCGGTCACGTTGCGTCCGCTGTTTGATTCCGACGAATCGATAAAAGAAGTTGGCGGCCCGGCTTATTTGGCGCAATTGACCGGATCGGGCGCGGCTGTGATCGGCGCCCGGGACTTTGCGCAGCAGATCTATGATCTCGCGCTGCTCCGGGCTCTGGTCGGCGTAGGCCGCGACCTGGTCGAAGGCGCGCTCGACACGAGTGAGGACGTTGCCCCCCTCGCTCAAATCGAGCGCGCCGAGACCGAGTTATACAAGGTGGCAGAGGAGGGGGGTGCCGAGGGGCGGGCAAAATCCTTCTCCGATGCCACCAAGGAAGCCCTCGAAATGGCCGAACGCGCGCTCAACAGCGGCGGCCATCTCTCTGGATTCACGACCGGACTCGAGAGTCTCAACTCGAAGATCGGCGGTCTCCATAAATCGGACCTGATCATCGTCGCGGGACGGCCGGGCATGGGCAAGAGCTCGCTCGCGACGAATATCGGATTTGCCTGCGCGCAGCGGCTGCTCCGCGACCGCGAGGATGGGGTGGAGCAGGCCAAGTCGGCGGGAACGCCGGTAGCATTGTTCAGCCTCGAAATGTCGGCCGACCAGCTCGCGACTCGAATCCTCGCCGAGCAGTCGGGAATCAGCTCTGAAAACCTGCGCATGGGAAGAATCAGCCAGCAGGAATTCCGCCAACTGGCTCGGGCCGCGGCCGAGCTTCAGAGCCTTCCGCTGTACATCGACGACACGCCCGGCCTGACCATCGCCGCGCTTCGCACCCGAGCGCGCCGCCTGAAGCGTCAGAAGGGCATCGGAATGGTCATCATCGACTATCTCCAGCTGCTCCAGGGCTCCGGCAGGGGAAGCGCGGGCGACAACCGGGTCCAGGAAATCTCGGAGATCAGCCGCGGCCTCAAGCAGCTCGCCAAGGAGCTCGACGTCCCCGTGATGGCGCTGTCGCAGCTCAGCCGCGCGGTAGAGCAGCGCGAGGACAAGAGGCCGCAGCTCTCCGACCTTCGAGAATCCGGCTCGATTGAGCAGGACGCCGACATCGTCATGTTCATCTACCGCGAGGATTATTATCTGGCGGCCAAGCAGCCCGCCGATGACCATCCGGACTTCGCTGCGTGGCAGGAAGAGATGGCGCGCAATTACGGGCGCGCGGAGATCATCGTCGCCAAACAGCGCCACGGCTCGACCGGCAAGGTGCGGGTCAAGTTCGACAGCCGGATCACCAAGTTCAGCGACGCCGTCGACGAAGGCTATCTGCCGGAGATGCGCGGCAGCTGAGTTGGGAGGTCGCGCTCGTCTCATCCGAACGAGGGGCGTGATCATTGGGAGGGGGATGAGGGCGCTGGCTTGGTCCGGCGCCCTCACTTCGTTGGCGGTTACGGTCCGATGTCTCCCGACTGCTGGACAACCTTGCGCGGGCCACCGCGGACGAGGCCCAGTGCGGCGGCGAGGTCGTCGTCCCAGCCGTAGACGTCAGGCCTGAATTGCAAACGGCCGTTGTCGAGGAAAGCCGTGTGGTAGAGCAGGCGGACCGGGATTTCCGTCTTGAGCTCGACCCATTTCTCGTCGCCGCTCGCCATCGCCTCCTCGAACTTGTCGAAGACATTGTCCTCAGTCGTCAGCATCGAGGCGAACTGGAGCGCATTCTCGACTCGCACGCAGCCGTGACTACGGTGGCGCTCGGGTAGGTCGAATAGCGCCTTTGCAGGCGTATCGTGCATGTAGATCTGCTGCCGGTCGTTCATGTCGAACTTGACTAGTCCGAGCGAATTCCTGTCGCCGGATTGCTGGACGTAGCGGCCGTTCTCGATCGTGAAATCATTCGCTTGGAGCCAGCCTGATCCCTTGGTTGCCAGCTCTTTTGCAGCGATCGAGTCCGGAACCCGCCATTTCGGGTTGGCGACAAGCTGCGCAAAGCTCGCCTGGAGCTGCGGCGTCTGCTTGTCGGGTTCGCCGGCAACGACGTTGCGGTGATCGATATGCTGTCCGTCGCGCCAGTAATCGAGGAAGGTCGCGGCGGTGTTGACGTCGATCCGCGTCGCCGGCGGCGTCCGCTCGAGCCAGCGCAGCCGCTCCATGTTGATCGCGAGCTGCCGCGCAAATCCTGCCGGACCGAGATTGATCGCATCGAGCGTGGTCTCGCCGATCACGCCGTCCGGCTTGATGCGCCAGTCGGACTGAAGCCGCTTCACGGCCGCGACCATCGCCTGATTGTAGCGCTGCGGAGGGGCGCCGCTCGCGGGGAGATAGCCGAGCGCGTGGAGGGCCGCGGCGACGGCTGGGAGGCGGGGGTCGCGTCTGCCGGGCTTGATCGGCTTGCCAGCCGGCACCGGCTGCAGGCGGACCTGCGCCGCTTGTTTCAGATAGCGCAAATGCGCCTCGCTAAGCGCCCGATATTCCTCCGTTTGCGGAGGGAGCGACGCGTACCAGTCAGCGAGATCGTCTTTGGCCAAAGCCTCCGCGAGGCCCTTCGCCAAATCGGGGTTGGGGCGAGGGATCGTGTAAATCGCGCTGATCTTCTTCGGATCGGCATAGCCTCGGGCCAGCGCAGAGGCGTAGCGAAGGGCCGCATTCGTCAGCACCGTCTCTCGCGCGGCAGGATCCTTCGGAAGCGGCTCCTTCAGGAAGAGGTCGGGTTTCAACCCGTTCGCGGGCGCGCCGGCGATGACGTCAAGAAGCTGCTTTTCTGCCTTCTTGTCCCACGCGTCCTTCCACTGGCGCGCCTGGTAGAAGGCGCGGGCCTGCGGATCGGTGACGCTCGATTGGAGAGAGCCTGCGTCGGCTTGCTTGGTTCCAAAGGGAAGGCCGCTGCCGCAGGCGGAAATGGGTACGCTCAACAGGGCAAGGATGAGGGCCTTGCCAGCCCAGGAACTCTTTTTCACAGGCCGCTCAACGCCTTGTGCGCGAAAAGCGATCCATTGCTGTTGCGAAATGAAGCGTCAGTCTTCCTGCATGTTCGGATCGCGCAGACCCTCGCCGATGGCGGCGCGCGGCCGGTCGGCCTCGCTGCTAGTGACCGGATAGGCGCAATAATCGGCCGCATAGAAAGCGCTCGGGCGATGATTGCCCGAGAGGCCGACTCCGCCGAACGGTGCGTTGGAGGGAGCGCCATTGGTCGGCTTGTTGCGGTTGATCACCCCCGCGCGGACGTTCGACCAGAATTTGTCGAACAGGTCCGGTCCGCCGCCGATCAGGCTCGCCGCCAGGCCGAAACGGGTATTGTTCGCCTCGTTGATCGCAGCATCGAAGTCGCGCACTCGAATCACCTGTAGCACTGGCCCGAAAATCTCTTCGTCCGGCCGCTCGCGAACGTCGGTCACGTCGATCAGTCCCGGCGTCAGGAACGGGCGGTCGGGAAAGGGCCGGTCGAGTCGGCGCAGGGGCTTGCCCCCCTTCATCATCAGCTCGAGCCATTGCTCCTGGACCTGATCGGCCGCGGCGAGGTCGATGACCGGCCCCATGAAGGGCTGCGGGTCGGCGAAAGGTTCATCGACGACCAGCCGGTCGATCAGCTTGCTGATCGCGTCGAGCAGTTCGCCTTCGTGGCCGTCCTCCACGATCAGACGCCTCGCCGCCGTGCAGCGCTGCCCGGCCGTGAGATAGGCCGACTGAACCACCATGATCGCTGCCGCTTCAATGTCCTTGGAATGCCAGACGACGAGCGGATTGTTGCCGCCCAGCTCAAGCGCGAGGATCTTCTGCGGGAATTCGGCAAACTGGCGGTGCAGCGATTGGCCGCCACGTACAGAGCCGGTGAAGAGCAGTCCGTCGATTCCGGGCTCCGCCGCGAGCGCCTTGCCCTGTTCGGGCCCGCCGATCAGAAGCCGGACAATACCTTCCGGGATCTTGGCTTCGTGGAAACAGCGGACGAGAAATTCGCCTACGGCCGGCGTCTTCTCCGATGGCTTGAAGACGACCGCATTGCCAGCGATCACGGACGGCACGATGTGGCCGTTCGGAAGGTGCGCGGGGAAATTGTAGGGCCCGAGCACGGCGAGCACGCCGTGCGGCTTGTGCCGGACCGCTATCCGGTTGCCGAGCGCCGCTTCGAGCTTCCGTTGCGGGGTGCGCTCGGCATAGGCCTCGACCGAAATGTCGACCTTGTTGACGACCGCCCCGACCTCGGTCCGGGCTTCCCAGAATGGCTTGCCGGTCTCCTTCGAGATCAGCTCGGCGAATTCGGCTTCCTTCTTGCGCACGACGTTGGCGAAGCGCCGGGCGGCTTCGACGCGATAAGCTAGCGAGTGGGCGGCCCACGCCGGTTGAGCGGCGCGCGCGGCGGCGACCTCCGCGGAGGCATCGCCGATCCTGCCGGACCAGATCTCCTCGCCTGTCACCGGGTTGGTGGACGTCAGTGTGTGAGACACCGCCACGCGCTCGACGAGCTCTGGCTTTTCGTCAAGCTGTCGGTGCATCCTGCTCCATTGCCTCGCCCATTAACCTTACCGCTGTAACCTTGTCCTTGAATGGCTGCCAGTCATCGCGTTCCGCGATGGCCGACCAGATCGCCTCGACCTCATCGATGTGCATCGAGCAGGGACTGGGTCCGGACCAATATGGGTGCGATTGCGCGCGTTCACGACCCTCGAGCGCTTTCGCCAGGTCTCGGAACGGTTCCGACTTGTATCGTTTGTCGCCCGGATCGCGTCCCCCGCGCCAGTCGAAGAATATGCGATCGATCGGCGCTTCGCGGGTGGCGAGCGCCTTGATGAGGGCTGCGGCAACCGCACGATCGGTGGCTCCTTTGGACAGGCCCAGGCGGCGGAGCATCGCCCCAACAAGCGCCTCCTCGAAGCGCGCGCTCCAGCCGGCCAACATCTCGGAAAGAGCGGAGGCCTCCGCCACAAGCGAGAGGCAGCCCGCGAACTGCGCCAAATCCCAATGAATGGCTTCCGGCTGCCGTCCGAAGGCATAAAGGCCGTAGTGGTCGAAATAGGCCGCCGTGAAGTCCGGCTCCCATTCCGGAGTGAAGCGCCACGGGCCGTAATCGAAGCTCTCGCCGGTGACGTTGATATTATCGCTGTTCAGCACGCCGTGGACGAACCCTGCTGCGAGATATGAAGCCGCCAGGGATGCGGTCGCGTCGCTGACGAGGTCGAACAGCCGAAGCGCATTCTCGCCGTCCTTCTCGACCGCAGTTTCGGAGTAGAGATTCTCGAGGCAATAGCGAACGAGCTTCTTGATGTTCTCGACTTGGCCGAAGAAGGCCAGGCGCTGGAACGTGCCGATGCGGATGTGGCCGTGACTGAGCCGCGTCAGAACCGAGGATCGTGTCGGCGATGGCTCGTCGCCGCGCTCCAGCGCCTCGCCGGTTTCGAAGAGCGCGAAGCTCTTCGACGTGTTCACGCGGAGAGCCTCGAGCATCTCCGTAGCGAGGACCTCGCGAACGCCGCCCTTGAGCGTCAGGCGACCGTCGGCGTGGCGGCTGTAGGGGGTCTGGCCCGATCCCTTGGTGCCGAGGTCGAGGAGCCGGCCTCGGTCGTCGCGCAGCTGCGCAAAGGTGAAACCGCGCCCGTCGCCGATCTCGGGATTGTACACGCGGAACTGATGCCCGTGGTACCGCAGCGCCAGCGGCGCGTCCAAATTTCTCGGCAGCGGCTCGAACCGGCAGAAATGCGCCGCCCAAGTATCGCCTAGATCGAGACCCACGCGCTCGGCCCAGCGGTCGTTGAGAAACCGGGGTTTGCACTGATCGAAACGCGCCGGCTCAACGGGATCGTAGAATTCGCTCCCGAGCGCCAGGATTCGAGGATCGGGCCGGTAGCTGGTCATCGAGGGTGAAGTCGCCCCCCGCGGCGGTTCTGGAACATGGTGCACAGTTACTATCACAGGTGCTTGACAGCCACTCACACGGGGGGAGTAAACAGAAGTTTAACGGGAGCGAGTCGCTGCGGCGAACGCCTTGTGCGTTGTGTGATCTCTCTTGCTCGGAGCCGCCAGCGCTTGATGTTCGATAACATTGGCAAGGATGTTGAAGTGCGGACTGCGGGCGACTCCCTGCAGATCTCTGCGCTGCTTGGCTTCGCCGCGCTGATTTCACCTGACGTCGGAGACGTTGGGGGGAGGAGAGGCACGGTCGACACCAGCGTCGGGGCGGTCGAGCGATCATTTTACGGCGAAGGATCGGAAAACCTGATCAGCGGAGCACCGGTCGGCTCGGCGTCGGGCGGCTCGGAGCCGCCTCGGCTTCGCGCCAAGGATCTGATCGCGGAGCTGAACATGATCAACCGCCAGATCCACCGGATCATGTTCCAGGTCGATCGCGCCGTCACTCGTCTCGGCACGATCGGCTAGGCCGTTCAGCCGATCAGCCGAACCTCGGTCGCGGCGAAAGTGACCTTGTCGAGGCCGTCGCATCCCTCGCCGATATAGACGTGGCCTGCGAACACGAGACGGCGCGCGATGAAGCGCGTGCATTGGATGTCCGGACGCATGTTGCCATCGACGTAAACGGTCTCTGAAGGGAAGTAGATTAGCCCGCTCAGCTTGGAAAAGCTGCTTCCGCCGAGCCGGTTCTCGTCGCCAGGCAAGTCGCTTGTCGCGTGCCGGTCCTGGTAGAACAGGATTCCAGCGTTCGGCCCCTCGCGCGTGGCGCTCATCTTGACCGTCGCGTCAGACGAAATCTTGACCTTGCCGATCGAGCCGGGCTCCGAAACCGGGTCGTCGCTCGTCAGGAAAATGGTGCAGGCGTCGCATTCGACATGGCCGTGCGGGCCGACGACGAAATTGCCGCGGCTGAGAATATATTCGCCGTCCTGCAGGCGAACCGTGCCGTTGAGGTTCATGTTGCCGTAGCAGCCCGGATCGAGCGCCAGATCCGACACGTCGGGGTTGACGGTTACGTTTGGGCAGCCGGTATTCGGAACGAGCGGCGGATCGGTGTCGCCTAGCGGATCGTCCTGGAGCAGCGCGTGCTCGCGGATTCCGGACTTCATTGCGGCCTTGAAGTCTCCGAGGCTGCCAAAGGAGCGAAGAGCTTTCGCATCGATCGTAGACGTGCCTTGCGCCTCCAGAGCGCGCTTCGACATCGCATTGGTGGTGATCCCGCAGTTCGCCTGAACTTCGGAATCGGGCCGAAGGACGAGTCCGGCCTGGTCCTCCATCGGTCCCAAAGCGAATGCGCAATACTTGCCGTTCTTGACCACGGTCGCCGTCGCTTCCGCGCTGATCACCGGCGGATGCTTCATGAACATCGACGAGAAGGTCATGTACGCCGGCACGGCGATCTTCACCGACACGGCGAACGGGTCGGTTTCGCGGCCGGGCGGGCCCTTGATGGCCTGGATGCTGGCGTTGCCGGGAACAGTGCCGGCACCAATGATGCTGCGGTTGACGCTGTTGTCGAGGTCCTGACTGGCAATGAGGCCGTAGACCCCGGCCATTGCAGCGCCATCGGCTGCGGCCTGGATCTGGCGCTTTTGCATGACCCATTCGACGCCGTCGACCGCTAGGCCGGCGGCGCCGATCAGGAGCGGAAAGATCGCCGCCACGACCATCGCGATGTTGCCGCGCTGATCAGGAAGGATCCGTCGCAAGCGCTGGAGGATCCGTCCCGTCAGCTTTGTCGGGATGTCTCGGGGCGACATTCGGGCGAAGCTCCTAATGCTTCGCCGTGCCATGATGGCCATGCTCGTCGTGCGCCATCCCTGCGGACTTGGGATAAGGATTCACGTGGATCGGAGGGCCCGCCAGCTTCGAGCCGGGCTGAAGCGACGGATTATTCTTGGTCGCTTCAACCAGCTGGAAGACCTCCAACGATTCTTTCGTCACGTGCTCCTGCGGCTGCGGCTTTGCCGGGGCCTGGGCCTCGGCCTGGCGCCCGCAGGCCGCGAGCATGCTGAGGGTCAGTGGCAGGCACAGCAGCCGGAGCGCTGTGCCTGCTTTCATCGAACGGCTCATCCCGGGATCGGGACCAGACGGGGGTTGGCCGTCCAGCTAAAGCCGGAATACATCCGCATGATGGTGCCGTTGCCGAGCTGGCCACCAGAGCAGCTCAGCAGCTTGTTGATGCAGAAGTTGTGCCAAGTCGCCATGACGGTGTTGTCCCACGCTCCGAACCAGTCGCCGTGGAAGGTCGTTCCGCGCGGCTGATTCATCGCGACGTCGGAGCTGAATATCCATTTGCTGGTGTCGTCGCCCGCCCCGATCGTCCAGCGAGCGCCCATCGAGAATTGCGCGATGACGTACGGGTGCATGGGATCGCACTTGAGATAGCCCCAGCTGCCGTAGCTCGGATAGCTGACGTGCGAGCGATGGTTGGCGCTATCCAGGTTCTTGCCGTCCCAGCACGACGGAGAATTGAGGCCGGCCGCGAACTGGTTGCCTGGCGGACACATGCTCAGGATGGCGTTCATGTCCGTCGACGGAGCGCCGATCACACCTCCGGCGGGGGTCTGGCAAAGAAAGTTGTAATTTCCGGTCGGCGGGGCGGCCAAATTGGTCATGTCGCGACCGAAGATGAAGCGCAGGCCGTTCGGCAGCGGAATGCAATTGCCCATCGCGCCAGGGTTGGCCGCGTTGCAATGCGGGTCGCTGGCCGGCATTCGCTTGTAGTAGATGGCGACGTAATCAGGACGGATGACGTTGCCGTTGCCGTCGAGAAGCGCGGGCATCCAATAGGCCGACCGGTTCAGCGGCGACATGCATGTCGACTGGCCGGTGGTGCGGAGCGAGCTGTAGTCCGAATACGCGTCGGCGGCCGTGTTCCCGTAGAACTGGTGCAAGTGCGACTTGCCGGGCTGCCCTGGATACATGATCGGATCGTCCGCCAGTATCTGCCCCGCGCCGCATATGAAGCGGAACGCGCCGACGTTGTCAGGAGCGGCCGTGCCGGGAACTCCGGAAGGGAGGATCTCGCTGCTGACGTTGAAGTTGGACGGAATCATCGAGAGTTCGGGGTAACTGAACGTCGTGGTCGTGTTCGTCGACGTGCCGGTCGCGCCCGTGCCCGTCGTGGTGCCGGTGGTCGTCCCCGTCGTCGTCCCGGTGGTGGTCCCCGTGGTTGTGCCGGTGGTCGTACCGCCGTCGGTCGAACCCGATGTAGTTCCCGTGGTCGTCCCGGTCGTCGTCCCGGTCGAGGTGCCGCCGTCGGTCGAACCCGTCACCGACCGCCACAATTTCTTAAGCAGGCTGGGCCGCTGCAACTCGGAAGTGCGCGTTATTTCGCTGCGCGCCGTTCTGTCGCGCGTGCGCAGGGCGTCCCACTGCGAATTGGAGCTCGCCGGCATGACAACCGCCACTGCGAGCAGCGCGGCAGCACCCCAGCCGAGTCCTTTGAACGCCAGGAATCCGTCACTCATTCTTGATCCTCCCAGCCCCCCGGGTTTTCTGGCCGTGAGGGTGGGTTTGTTTCGTGAATATAAGGTAAAAGAGTGCTTAACGCTACGATCACCAATGGCATTGAAAACGGGTTCCGAACGATTTGGTAAACGAGCAGATCGGAACGCTGATTGGCTGAGGCCTAGCCCCTAGGGCCAGACAAGCATCTTATTTGTCAGGAGAAACAGCCGTCAGTCGATCGTCCCCGCTTGCACGCTCGGGCGAGAGCTTCCTGGTCTGTCGCGAACCCATTAGCGGCGGGCGGAGCGCACTTGTCGATGAGCAGCGATCCACGTGCTGCCGGCCATCCAGACGCGCGTGTGAGCCAAGTTTTGATGACGTTTCCGGCCCCGGGCACGGGTCGTGTGCCCCGGTTCGGAACTGTTGGAACGATCATGTTTGCTTTGCGCTGCGATTTGATAAGGTGACTTGGTTGTCGCCGAGGATGAGGAGGATGCAGTGATCCCGCGCACGATCCACCAAATCTATTTCCAGGGTGATCCGCCCGCTGACCTTCAGCGGAACGTCGATCGGCTAAAAGCTCTCAATCCCGGCTGGAATCATCGGTTGTGGGATAACTTGCAGGCAGAAAGCCACATCCGCGCCTTCTATGGCGACGAGATGCTGAACACCTACCGGATGATCGATCCGAGATATGGAGCGCCGCGCTCGGACTTCGTCAGGCACTTACTGCTGCATACGCTTGGCGGGGTCTATTTCGATATCAAGAGCGGCTGCGAAACGCCCCTGGATGAACTGATCCGCCCGGACGATTCCTATCTGTTGGCGCAGTGGCCCGAGGGGCATCCGTGTTCCTATCCTCACCGTGCCCTGGCGCACATTCCCGGCGGCGAGTTCGTGACCTGGTTCGTCGCTGCCGAACCCGCTCATCCCTTTTCGGCTGCGATGATTTCGACCATGGTGAAGAACGTCGCCACTTATACTTCGTGGAGCGGGTTCGGACGAACCGGGGCCCTGCAACTCGCCGGACCGATCGCCTACACGCTCGCAATTCATCCGATCCTTTCGGAACATCCGCACCGGTTCGTTCCGTTCGACGGCCTCTATTACTCCATCGAATATGACCACCAAGGCGCGTTCCCGCAGCATTACTCGCAGCAGATCGCACCGATCGTCCAGATGGGTGCGATCAGGGCCGCGCTCCACCGCTTGCTTGTTCCGTTGAGGACCGCCCATGAGTGATTACAAGATTACGCGCGAAGACAAGATCCTCGCCTGGGTATTCGCTATTGTCGTGCTCATCCTCGCGATGGTTTGGGGACCGATTTTGCACCCGCGCTGATGGGTGTTTCTACGATCGATCTTCTCAACTCAGTTCAGCTAGGCTGAATTCGCGAGAAGTGCGCGTCAGCAACCGCTCGCCGAGGCGCGGGCGTGGTAATCGTTGGGAGAAACGGCTTTCATCCGCTTGCCGCTTGCGGCTGGGCAGTCGTCCGCGGTCTTCCGCTTCCCGCCGCCTGCGTTCGCGTCCACTGCGGCACCGTTGTCGATAAGCAGCGATCCCTTGTTGCCGTCCGCGAGCAGCACCTGCTTGGGCAGCGTGGCCGCGGCGATGCCGGCCGCATCCGCAACCACCCTGGGCGGCGCCCGCACATCGCTGACCAAGCCTGTGAGCGCCTGCGCCTGGCCGGTCGCGTCCGCGGCTACGGCAAGCGCGGATGGCGGCGGTGGAAGGTCGGGCTCCTTGCCCCCGTAACGCTGCGAGAAGGCTGCGTCGGTGCCAAGGCCGCCGCGGAGCCGATAGAAGATGTGGTGACCGATCTGGACCTGCTTAAGCAGCGCATCGGCCCAATAGGGAAGCACATAGTCCGCGTGGTAATGGGTGGCGTGACCGACGGGCGCAAAGACGTGTCCGGCGAGCGCATCGACGGCGATTTTCTTCGCCTGCGCCCAGATCGCCGGGATCGGCGTCCGCAACAGCGAGCCGTCGCATGTGAATGTGAACTGGCAGCCCGTGGGCAGCTGCGATCCCTGATAGACGACTCCGCAGACGGTCGAGGGAAAGCCCGGATGCCGCATGCGGTTCAGCACTACCTGAGCGACAGCGCGCTGGCCGTCGGCCCCCTCTGTCGCTGCCTCGTAATAGACGGCCTGGGTCAGGCAATCGACGGCGCGGCCCCGGCTGTTTTCATCGGCCCGGAGCCTGAATTGCCGCGCCGCGGTGTCCGGTGCGGCGTCGAACGGCCGCTCACGGTTTTCCTGGATCGCTTCCTCGGGCGAGAGCGGCTTCACCAGGTTCAGCGGCGCCACGGGGGATTGCGAGCGAGGCAAGCTGGTCCGGACCGTTGGGCGAAGGCGGCTGAAGTCGTCCTTTCGGTTCACGTTTGCCAGGAGTCCCGCGGCGATAAGCACGATGGCCACCAGGGCGAAGGCGGCAGGGACGAGCCATTTCCTCCGCGACGGCGGGCTGTCGACGAACCAATTGGGGTCGGCGTTCATTCGGCCGCCTGACTTCGCTGCGGTCCGGCCCAGCGATAGGTTAGAAGGAAGATTCTGGGGCCTTCGACGAGATAGCGCCGCCACGTCCGCCGTGGTTCGCTGATCAGCCGGTGGGCCCACTCGAGGTAGAGGCGCTGCGCGATCCGCGGTGCCCGCTTCAGCTGCCCAGCAAGGAATTCGAGCGATGCGCCGATGCATAGGGCCGTGCCCGTGGCGCCCGCAATCGCCTTAGCCTCGGCCGCGATCATTTCCTGCTGCGGCGAGCCTACCGCGAGGAACGAGAAGCGGGCGCCGCTCTCGGCAATGAACCGGGCAGCCTCGCGCCGTGCGGCGGCATTGGTTCGAAGGCCCATCGGCGGGCGGTGCTGAAGGAAGTCGATTTCGGGGTATCGCGATCGGAGGCCCTTTAGCAGGTCGGAGTTACCTCCGACCACTGCGATGCGATCGCCAGCGCGGATCACGTGCTCGAACATCAAAGCCGTCAGCTCGCTTCCGGGCACGACCGGCAGATCAACACCGCGCGCGCGCGCGAGGAGATGCAGGATCTTGCTGTCGCACAGGCAGAGGTCGGCGCCATCGTAGAGCGGCTTCAGCGACGAGCGCGTCTGGTCCGATTCATAAAGCCGCACGACATGATCGACGTTGGGAGTGACGACGTACGAAAGGGGCTCGTCGCCCGTCACGCGCGACAGGCGCTCAAGAACCTGCGTCTCCGACTGCAGATCGAAGCGAAGGCCCAGGAACTCGCTGCGCTCAATAGGCATCACGGTCCCAAATCACTGCGCGGAGCGTCAGGACCAGGATCCAGAGGTCGAGCGGCAGCGACCATTTCTCGATATATCTGGTATCCAGCTCGACGCGGAGCTTCGCGCGCTCGATCGTCCGGATCTCGCCGCGGACGCCCTTCACCTGCGCAAGGCCGGTGATGCCAGGCTTCACCCGGTGCCGGCCCGCGTATCCACGCACCGCATCCTGATAGTAGCGATCACCGACCTTCATGTGGGTGGCGTGCGGCCGCGGGCCGACGAGCGACATGTCGCCGCGGATCACGTTGAACAGCTGGGGTAGCTCATCGAGGCTGAGCTTGCGCAACATGCGGCCGATGGGAGTGATCCGCGGATCGTCGGCCGTTGTCGTTCGCTCCGCCCGAAGGTCTGACTGGTCCGCATACATGGTGCGGAACTTCAGCACTCGGATCAGCTCGTTGTTGAAGCCGATGCGCGGCTGGATGAAGAAGATCGGGCCGGGGCTCGAGAGGCGTACCAGCAACGCTGTCAGCAAGAGGACGGGCGAGAGGACCACGACCGCGGCGCCCGCGATCAGCAGGTCCTCGCCGCGCTTCAGCAGTCCGCTCACGTCGCGGAACGGGCGCTGCCACAAGGTCAGGACCGGAAGCTGCCCCAAGAGCTGGACCCGATAGTCGGGGGCGAGATGGATCGCCTCGGCCGGAATCACGGCGACATCGACGGAAACGTTGCTCAGCTGATCCATGATGGAGTGGAGGCGGTCACGGGGGAGATTGGGCACGCAGAACAGGACCTGATCGAGCTCCCCGCTTCGAGCGAGGGCCAGAAGCTCATCGAGACCGCCGATCATTGGCAGGCCGTCGATGTACCGGACTTTGGGCCGATCGTCCGCGACGCCCACAAAGCGCACGTGCGGCATATTGATTCCGTCGAGAACCTTTCGGATGATTGCCAGCGAGTCCGGATCGGCACCGTAGAAGGCGATCCGCTGCTCGATCGCGCCGTCGTGAGCGAGGCGGCGGATCGTAGCGCGGATCAACGGTCGGGACGCAACCAGGCAGACGGAGAATATCCCGAGGTAAAGAAGCGTGATCCCTCGGGACAGGTGATAGATCATTCCGAACTGCCAGACCAACGCCGAGGCGATCAGAACGCTCGCCAGGGCATCGATGACGATATCGGCCTCATGGTCGAACATGTTGGCGAGGGTCCGCTGATAAGCGTGACGCGACGCGCGGATCAGGAGGAAGGTCCCTGCCATCGCGCAAAAGGCGAATTCCTGCACCGAACCGACCAGCCAGCCGGCGCGCACGAACTTATAGGCGAGGATGGCGAGCGGGACAGCGATGAGGAGGCACGCGACGTCCGCAATCAGTATGATCGGGCCGGCAATGTTGGACGTGAACCGGACTTGCCGCCGCTTGACGGTTTTTAGCGGCACCGGCTTCTTCGGAAGATCCTCGAGCGGCTCCCCCTCTGCAGGCACGGCGAAGTCCCCAGCCGGCTTCATCAAACCAATTCTCGCTCAAGCTGGGCCATACGGCGGTCGTTGAACTCCCCTTCCAACCGGCGCTGCCCGTCGAGGTCCTTGTTTGAACCGAGAACGCTCTTGAGTGCCAAAAAGACGCGTTCGTCCGCCGGGAGGTCCTGGAAAGCTTGCCAGAGGGTGCGCCTCACCTCATCGCGATTGCCGGAGGCGAGGAAGGCCTGTGCCAACAACAGACGATCTTCACCCGAATCCGGTTCGACGGTGACCAGCCGTTGCGCGTCGATGATGGATTGTCGCGCGAGACCCGTTTTCGCCCCGAGGACAGAGCGCGCTCGAAGCGCGTCAACTTGATCGGGCTCGCGGGCGAGCACCAGGTCGAGCAGGCGCTTTGCGTCGGCGCCGCGCCCCTGCAGGGCCAGTGCCTGAGCAAACACCGCATTCCAGCGCGCGTTCGACTGCCGGACCGGAAGCTGGCTTCCACCTAGCAACGCGACCGCCGCCTCCGGCCTTCCAACGCGATTGTAATAGTTCGCAAAGGAGACTCGACGGTCGCCCGACATCGCCTCGGCGAGCTTCGCATCCGGAAACGCTGTTCCGCGCGGGCCATAATCAGCCCACAACAGGAGCACATCGTCGATGAGTTTTGGATTGGCCGAGGGTTGCAGCAGCGGAGCGGAAAGCTTGGCAGCGGCCGCAACGTTGCCGGCACGAAGGAACGCTTCGACCGTATCGCGCGCAATCCTGAGGTTCTTGGGCTCTAGCCGGTGAGCATCATATTGGAGGCGGGCGACGTTCCGCCAATCGCCGCGAAGCCTGTACATGGCGGCGAGGTTCTGCGTGGTAGCCTTGTCCTCCGGCATGGCTCGATGCTGGGCCTCAAGCAGGGAGACCGCGTCGTCGAACTCGGTCTTCGCAAGCAGCACGCGCGCCTTGAGGCGCGTTGCGAAGGAATCATTCGGCGCATTCGCCAGGACGCCGTTGACGCCCGCTTCGGCCTTGTCGAGATTGCCGGCCTGGAGATCCGTATATGCGCGGACCATCGCAACCATTGGATTCGCCGGAGCGATGAGAGCCAGCGAGCGCGCGTGCTCAGTGGCGACTTCAGCCTCGCCGCTCGCCAGGGCGAGTTGCGCCATTGCGGCCAACGCTTCGACGTTGCTTCGATCGAGCTCGTGAGCATGGGCGTAAGCGTTGTAGGCTCCCCGATAGCTACCCAGCTGAAGCTGAAGCCGTGCCAAAGCCATCCAATATTCAGGGACGTCCTGTTCCGTTCGGACCACTTTGACGAGCGCCCTGCGGGCCGCCCGCAAATCGCCCGACGCCAGTGCTTGCTGGTACTCATTATAGTTGGCGCGGGTCTCGCGATCCTTGAGGTAGCCGCAGCCTCCCAGCGACAGCGCCGTGAGTGCTAAGCTGCAACAGACCAAGGGGAAAATTAAAATTCGGTTCTTCACTATTTGCATATACTACGGATTATGAGACGTTTGTAACGGTTCGGGGAATACCGGTGCGATCCGAAAGTGTCCCGTATCGGTACGGTAGGAGGGGTAATCCTTCGCATGAGGAAAATTCTGGCGTTTTTGTTCGCGCTTGCGGTCTTCGCGCTCGCGCCTGTCGCGGCTCCTGCTCAACAGCCCGGCGGCGTCGCCGGTCCAGCCTACCGCATCAGTCCCGGGGATGATCTCGAAATCATGGTCTGGGGAGACGAACGGCTGCAAAGGACCGTTCGCGTGCTTCCGGATGGGTCTTTCGGGTTTCCCCTCATCGGGCAGGTGATGGCGGCGGGGATGTTGCCATCAGAGCTCGAGCGGGTGATCACTGTGGCGCTCCGGCCACAATATCGCGACGTCGTCCCGCAGGTCACTGTGACGGTGAAGAACCCCAATGGCTATCAGTTCTCCGTGATCGGAAAGGTCAAGGGGCCGGGTACCTACACGCCGGGACGCTACGTCAGTGCCCTCGAAGCCATCGGCATTGCCGGTGGGCCGACCGAATTCGCTGACATCAACAGGATCCGCATCGTTCGAAAGGTAGGCGGGCGGGTCGTCACCATTCCCGTTCAGGTGGGCCCCGCGCTCAAGGGCGACTTCAGCCACCTAACGGCAATTCCCCCGATCCTAAGCGGCGATACGATGGTGGTGCCATGACCAGCTTTCCACGACATAGATCCTTCGCCGCCAGGATGCTGGCGGGCGCATTCCTCCTTACTGGCGCAGCGGCTGGGGCCGCCCCGCCGGAGACATCGACGACCGGCGAAGCGTCCGAAACGCATATCGCCAACTACGTCGATCTCCAGGTGGGAGCTGGCTTTTCGAGTAATCCGCGGCTCGGCTTCACGAGCCGATCGAGTGCGTTCGGCCGCATTTCCGCTTCTGGCGTTCACTCCTGGAGCACCGAGCGCAGCTCAACCTCGATTCACGGCTACATCGAGAACACGACTTATCTCAGGAACTATGGGTCGCAGCAGATTTTCGACGTTGGCGCGAACACCAGCTACCTCGCCAGCCCTACGGTGTCGCTCTATGGAGGCATCAATTTCTCCGGAGATATCAACGGGCAGCTTTCGAACCGCCTGCTGACCACGCCGACCGGGCCGCCGATAGTGATCGATCCCAACAATCCGCTCCCACCGCCGACGGTCATTCCGGACGTACTGGGCTTTAATGGCCACAATTATCGGCTGAATGCCCAAGGCGGAGCGACAATCCGGACCAGCGAGCTAAGCACCGTGAGCCTAACCGCGGGCGCGCAGCACTCGTGGTTCACGGGCGATTCGGATGCCAATTACACGGGTTACTTCGGGAGCGTCGGTTATTCGCGTTCCGTTTCCGAACGAACATCCCTCGGCGCGACCGTCTTTCTCCAGCACCAGGACTACTCGCACGGCGGATGGGCCAATGTGGTGAATCCCGTCCTGACTGCCCATACTCAGCTCTCAGAGACCTGGAGCGCCGATGGCACGGCCGGCGTGCTGTACATCGAGCAGAAGAATTCGGGCGTCAGGGATCATAGCGTGAGTCCCTCGTTTTCGGCGTCTGTCTGCAATGCTGGAACGCTGAGCCGATTCTGTGCCCGGATCACCCGCGATGCGAGTTCCGCGCTCGATACGCGCGTCGCCAATCTTGGGACGCGCGCCACTATTCACACGACTATCGGGGCGAATTACTATCGGCAGCTCAGTGCTGACGATTCGATCTCGGGTCAATTCACGGCGACACGTTACTCGTCTACCGGTTCGTCTACGCCGCCCTCCACCCGCCTTACGACGACCTATTTCTCGGCGGTTGCCGGTTATGATCGCCGGGTCGGGCATCGCCTCGGTGCCGGCGTCCAGGGCGGCGTGCGGAAACTGTTCCAAGTTGGGCCAGACCCGAAAACAGACGTTAACGCGAATATCTACCTGCGCTACCGGCTCGGCGATATCCAATGATCGAAACACACAATTTCGAAACTCGTGACGCCGGCTTCGGCTGGATGGTCAATCACCTGCCGACTATCATGTGGCAGCGGAGATACTACGCCCTTTCGGTTTTCGTCGCATTCCTGATCGTCGCGACGATCGCGGCGTTTGCGCTTCCGACACTGTATCGGTCCTCCGCAACCCTGCTGATTGAATCGCAGGAGTTGCCGAGGGCGGTCGCCGATAGTCCGGGCACGGGCCAAATCGAGCAGCGCATCTCCAAGATCCGTGAGCGGGTGCTGAGCCGCGGCGACTTGATCGGATTGATCGAGCAATATGATCTCTACCCATCGGAACGGCGGTCGCAGCCTTTGTCGACGATCGTCGACAAGATGCGCAAGGCGACCACCGTTGGAGCGCTGCAGCAGGACATCGGGACGGCCAATCCCGCGCCCGGCCAGAGCAACATCATCGCGCTGAAGATGTCCTTCGACTACCCGGACCCCAACAAGGCCCAGGACGTGCTGCAAAGCTTCGTCCAGAGCTTCCTTCGAATGGATAGCGACGTCGTGGAGGACCAGGCCCAGCTGACGGTCCGCTTCCTGCGCGACCAGGCACAGAGGCTTCAAAGCCAGATCCAGCAGATCGAGGCCGAGATTACCGAGCTCAAGGCGCGGAACGGCAGCGTTCTCGTCTCCGGCGGCGCGCCGGCGATGCTCGACACCGGAACCTACAGTGCGCAGATCGTCGACCTGGAGAACCAGAACCGCCAGCTCATGCTGCAGACTCAAAAGGGCCCGGCCCGCGATCAGCAGATCGTCGCGGCCGAAGCGGCTCTTGCGGCAGCCCGGTCGCAATTTTCGGAAAAGCATCCGGACGTCGTTGCCGCCCGCGAACGCCTCAAGGCGCTGCGCACCACCGTTCCCGAGACCGATACGAGCGGCGGCGACAGCACGGTCGAGGAGCAGATCCGAGCCAACAATCAGGCCATCGGAACGCTTCGCGGTCAGCGCGCGGCCGCCATCGCAGAGGTCAACGCGAAGCTCGCCGGCCAAACCCGCGCGCCCGCGATCCTCGAGCAAGCCTCGCAGCTGGAGGACAAGGCCGGGCAGCTTCGCTCCCAGTACAAGGATGTCGCCGACAGACTAATGAACGCGGAGGCTACGGCGCGCATGGCCGGCGAGCAGCGCGCGGACCGGTTGTCGCTCGTCGAACCGGCGAGTCTTCCGGATCAGCCGCACTGGCCGAACCGGCCGCTGGTCATCGGAGGCGGCGCGCTGGCGGGTCTGGTCCTCGGGCTGCTTCTCGCGCTCGGCATCGAAGTGCTGAGGCGGCCGCTTCGGAGCCCGGCTCAGCTGGAGAGCCTTGGGGTTCCCGTGGTCGGCATCGTCCCCATCATCGAACGCCCGGGCGAGCGCCGCGGGTGGCGATTCTTCCGCCGCCAGGAGCCGGAGCTTGCATAGTCCCTTGACGAACGTCACCGACCCGGCAGCCGTCAACGATGAGCGCGTGCCCCCGCTTGCGCTTCCGACACTCGGCAGCTCCGAAATGCTGTCCTGGGATGCCGCGACGGCGAAGTCGAAGGGCATCTACGGCTTCGACAGCCTCGATGCACGATCGCGCGCGTTCAATATGATCAGGGCCAAGATCCACGAATTGCGCGCGCAGCGCGGATGGAGGCTGTTCGGGATCGTGTCGGCTACACCGAAGGTCGGCAAGTCGTTCATCGCAGCCAACGTAGCCGCATCTTTGAGCCGCGACCCGCGGTTCGATACGACGGTTCTCGACCTCGACCTGCGTCGCGCCTCACTCTCGGACGTGTTCAATATCGAACCGCGGGTGAGTGTCCGGGCCTACCTCGAAGGAGAGGAGGGCGCAGACGTCCCGACCGGCTATGGGCTTGAAGGCGAGCGGCTGATGATCCTTCCGACAACGCCGGGCCCGACCCGCTCGGCCGAGCTGCTCGCGGGCACGCGTGCGCAGGCCTTGTTCAAAGGCATGCGGGAGTCCCCGGACAACAGCTTCTTCGTCGTCGACTTGCCGCCGGTGTTCGCCAACGACGATGCGGTCACGACCATGGCCCGGCTAGATTCGTACATCGTCGTCGTCGAAGAGGGCAGGACCACGACGCGCGAGATGAAGGACGTGGTCGGGTTGCTCGGCCATCATCGGCTCGCCGGCGTGATCCTCAACAAATACCGTGGCGGCCTCGTCAGCGAGGGCTACGGAGCCGATAATTATTATGCGGCCGGCTATTATTACGGCCGTCGCGGAGACGAGTCCGCAGGCTGAGGCTCCCCGCGGGCGACGCCCGCCGCCGAGTTCTCCTTACTTCTTGGTCGACGACGGCGGGCCGTAACCGGCCTGATATTCGATCTTGGCCGAGTTTCGCCGTGACTTGAGGAGGGCCTCCAGCGCCGTTGCGGTCTGCGCCTTGCGCATTGCGTCCACCGCGACCGGCTTTGCCTGATCGCCCGTCAGCGGATGAGGCTCGCGCGCGGTGACAACGCTCGCGATCGTCCGGTTGCCCGCTGAAATCGCGAAGGGCTCGCCCGCCGGCACGGCGTTGAGCTTTCCATAGAGCTCTGGCGGAATGACGGCCGTATCGAGCCGATTTTGCTGCTGCTGGAAGGCGACATTGTCCTTCTTCAGAACGGCGATCAGCTGCTCCATCGTCTTGGCTGCAACGACGTCCGTCTTGATCTTGTTGTCCGTCGGCGTTGGATACATCACCTGCGTTAGCGACCAGGTCTGCCGGTTCGCGAACGTTTCGGGATGCGACGCGATATAATTGTCGATCTCGCGATTGGACGGCAGCTGGGCCGTCTTGAGGCGCCGGTTCGCCAGCATCGAAATGAGCAGATCCTCATTCGCGCGGCGCTGCGCGTTCAGATAGTCTGCGGTCTTGTCGATGCCTTCCTCACGCGCCTGCTGAGCCAGCAACCGGCGGTCGATGAGCTGCTGCAGGACCTGTGAACGCGCCGCGGTCTTGTCGGCACCTTCCGGCACTTTCGCCTGCGATAGTGCGAAGTTCAGATCGGGTACGGTGATTTCATCGCCGTTCACGACGGCAACCGTCTGGCCTTCCGCTTTGCGGGTGCAACCTGACGCGAGAACAGCAAGCGAAATTGCTGCTAAAATCCGATACTTCACCTGCCACCCCGCTTAAGAATTAGACAACAGTCGTCATAGCATGGCACATTCAGCCGTTCCAGAAGGAGAGGGCTCCGCGTGGAAACAGTCTACGATTGGGTCACGGTCGCAATCTTCGCCGGCCTCGTGGTGCTGTTCGTGCAGCGCTCGACCACGGAAGAGCAGGCGCCGGAGCATGACTCGCTGCTTCTTTATCTAGGCGCCGGCCTTGGCTGCGCAGTTTCCAACTATTTCGGCAACAAGGGGATGCACCTGATCGCGATCCCCCTGATTGCCGCGACCATCCTCTTCATTCTCTATTACCTTCGGCCCTTTAAGATCTGGCCTCGGACCTGAAGTGGGTCAGGCCACCAGAATTCGCCGAAGCGGCGGCGCCATCGCCGCGATCATCTCGCGGATGAACTCGCCGACACTCGCGATCGCGGTTGCGTCGTCCGCCAGAGGCGTCGACACGCGGATCAAGGCGGCGTCGGGTATCAATCGCCGCAGATTGTCTTCGGCAAAGACGAGCTTTTGTTCGGTCCAGCTCAACGGGATGTGCTTCCCGATACGCGTCCAATAGACAAGCTTCTCGGCCGATCCATCGCGGGTCGCGCTGAGCGTGTTGACCCGGATCGAGCGCTCTGGACTCAAGGGCACGTCGCGGGCGGCGAAGTCCGACAGGGTATAACCGGCGGCCGTATAGCAGAACTCCGGCCGATGAACCTGAAGGAACCCGGTTTCGGCGGCGCTATAGGCGACGAGGAGCATGATCGGTGTCGTGCCGTCGTAATAGATCCGGGTCAGCAACTGGCTGTAGAGCGCCAGCACGAGCTGGTCTTTGGGAGGTACGACAAGGCCGCTCGTGGTGACGAACTTCCAGCGCCCGATCTGGCCGGGAAGAATATCCTCCAGCTTCTTGTCGCCCAGATAATCCAGCTTGATGTCGGGTTTGCGCGCAACCGCCACGCCCGCTGCGCCAAGCATTGCCAGACCGGCGACAACTTCACGTCTCGACAAGGACCGCGTTTTGTCGGGTGGAAACTGGGCGCTCATTCTGGAGCTTTCTTCCGCGCGCGCAGGCTGGTGAACAGGGAGTCCAGCGCAATGATGGATACGAGCGCGACCAGGAACAACGTCAATCCCGCGAAATCGTGCAAGAAGCCCTGGGCCGCGGCTTCTCCGAGATAATAAGTGATCAGAATGAGGGTCAGCACTCGTATGAAGTTGGAAAAGATCGCCACAGGGATGATCAGCACACCCACGATCAGGAACGCGACCAGGTCCGACCGATGCCGCAGGTAAACGTAGAACAGGCAGATCGCAGACAGCGTGATGATGGAGTTGAGCCCGGCGCAGGCCGCCGCGACGAGCAGCTCATAATTCGCGATCTGGATCGTGACCCCGGAACTGGCAACCGGATAACCGAGGCCGTGAAGGAGCGCGACGGCGCTTTGGGAGATGCCGATCTTCAGGGGTTGCGTGATCAGGCTGACCAACGTGTCGGGAGGCGGCAGAGCGACGGCGAGATAGACAAGGGGGAACCATAGCGCCCGCAACAGCGCCCCCCCGACCAGCAGATAGAAGGCTGAAATGATCGCCACGTACATTGCGGCGCCTTCGATCTCGAGGATCCCGGTGATCCTCGCGATCACATAGCCCACGAGCGAAAGCCCAAGCGCGAGCGAACCGAGCCACAGCCTCCCGGGCCGCGCCCTCGCCTTGGTGGTCTGCAGCTCGCGATAGAGCAGCCATGCGCCCGTCGCCACGATGATCGGGGCGTGACCGCCCTGCTCGGTCGTCCAGGTAAGCCGCGCGACGTCGAACATCGTCGGTAGCAGGATCGCCGCTATGCCGAGAAGCAGGATGGCGTGCGGCCATCGCAGCGACCGATCGAGGACGCTCGTGGGTTCGGTCTTAACGAGGAGCAAAAGCGGACCCTCGTGTTAGCAAAGCGGAATCTCCCCGACTAAACAGCAGGCTAGACCGCGGTCTGATTCCCCGCAAGGTTCCTCCCGCGGCGCGCGTCCCCCCTGCCCCAAAATCGGACCGTTCGCTTTGGATGCTCGCGCGCATATTGTCGGCGCGCTAACGATGAGGTCGGACCAAGCCTTGATCGCAATCTCCATCCTTACCGCCGCGATCCTCGCGCCCGTCGTGATCGTCACCGCCTTCTTCGCAGTCGAATTACTGGCGGGTCTCGCGCGGCTTGAAAGGAGTCATGTGGCCGAAACCGGCGCGCGCGCCGTCATCATCGTCCCGGCCCATGACGAGCAAGCCGTCATCTGCCGGACCGTTGCAGGCCTGACCGAATATCGCGTGTTGGTGGTCGCCGACAATTGCCTCGACGAGACGGCGGCAATCGCGCGCGCGGCCGGCGCCGACGTCATCATTCGGAACGATCCGGATCGCAGGGGAAAGGGATTCGCACTTTCCGCCGCGCGCATACATCTCGACCAAGACCCGCCTGACGTCGTGATCGTCGTCGATGCCGATTGCAGCATCGACGGGTCGAGCCTTCGTGCCCTGTCCCAATCCGCCGTCTCGACCGGCCGTCCCTGCCAGGCGGTCAATCTCCTTGCTCCGGCTCCTGACGGTGCGGCCGTAGTGCAGATTTCAACCTTCGCTTTCATGATCAAGAACCTCGTTCGGCAACGCGGGTTGGAGAGGCTGGCGGGCCGGGCCCATTTGACGGGCACAGGAATGGCCCTCCCGTGGCGAATCTTCCAAAACGCGAGCCTTGGCGGGTCGAACATCGTCGAGGACCTGGCGCTCGGCCTCGAACTCGCCGAACGTTCGGCCCCGCCGATGCTGGTCGAGCGAGCAACGGTCTTGAGCGCACCAGCATCCGCTGTAGGTACGCTCGTCCAGCGGCGCCGCTGGGAAGGGGGCTACCTTGCAACTGCTTTTCGGGCAGCCCCCCGGATGCTGGCGCGGAGCCTCGCGCGCGGCGATTTGAAGGGGGTCGTTGCCGCGCTGGACCTGTCCGTTCCGCCATTGACGCTCTTGTTCATGCTGAACGCGCTCGCTTTCACCGTCGCGCTCGTCGCGGCTGCGGCCGGCGCGGCGGCCTGGCCGCTTTTTGCGCAAATCGTGGTCGGAGCGATTGCGGCGGCGGCATTGGCCATCACCTGGGCGCGAGAGGGCAGGCGCTTTGTGTCCGGCAGAACCCTTCTGCGTCTGCCGATTTACGTTCTATGGAAGCTGCCATTGTACTTGGGCCTTGCCCGCCGCGGCGCACCGGACGAATGGCTGAGGACCGGCCGGAACTAACGACCGCTGTAGTGGAACGCGACTGCCAGGGTGACGGCGACGCCGATCACCGACAGAATGATCGCTTCGCGCAGGCCGAACGTCAGGTTGCCGCGCTGAAGCGTCCGTTTGATCTTGCGTCCGACGGACAGCCCCGGGCGCAGCAACCCGAACCTGTCGAGACCACCGCTTGTAATGTCCGAGCGGGACGGGCGCTGCACCGCCACCACCGGCTCGGCGAATTCGGTGCGGAAGCCCTCGTGCTGGCGCCGGAACCAGACGTAAGCGCCATCGATCGGCGGGGGGGCTTCGTGACGAAGAAGATCGCTGAGGAAGGGTGCGAGCGCTTGAACTGCGCGCGCGCTGAGGCCGATGCAATGCGCGCCGATAATGTCGCTCGACGCAAGATTGACCGGATCGGCTGCTTCATAGCCGCCATATGCGATGTCGCACTCGGGCGACGGCTTCCAGGTTGTGGCGGCGCGCGTGAAATCGACGTCGTCTTCGAGGATGAGGACGCTCTCGCCAGCCGCCGCCGCATCGGTGATGATGCCCAATTGCGCGAGGAAGACGCCTTTCTCGCCTGGTCGGCGGAAAGGCTTCATATCCTCGACCACCACTCCATCGACGAACTGTACGCGCGGATCGCCGCCGAGGCCGATCCGGCGAAGCTCGGCGGCCATTTCCGCGCGCCGGTCCGGCCTCGACGGCAGGTTGATGATCCGAATGCGGTCGAATCCAGCGAAGATGGTCACTGGCTGCTCTTCCCGCTGAAAAGGGCGGCCAGCTGCGACGCTGAATTCCGAATGTCGAACTCCGATGAAACGGCTTGGCGAGCGTTCCGGGCAAGCGTCTGACGCAGCGTTTGATCGTCGAGCAAGCGGCCAATGCACCCAGTGAGCTCGTCCCAATTCGAAGGCGTGAACAGCAGTCCGGAGCGGCCGTCCTCGACGAGTTCCGGGATGCCCGCGACCCGGCTGGCAACGACCGCCGTTCCCATCGCCATCGCTTCCATGAGCACGATCGGCAGGCCTTCCATGAAACTCGAGAGCACCAGGATGTCGGATTCGGCGATCCGCTCGAGCGTCTCTTTCTCGCCGAGCCGGCCGGTGAAGGTCACCTTCTCGGCGATTCCTAGAGCCTTTGCTCGAGATCGAAGATCCGCTCGCTCGGGACCGTCACCGACGAGCATCAGCTCGACATTCGCGCGGTCGGCACTGAGCTGAGCGAATGCTTCGAGGAGCCCGGCCTGGCCTTTCTCGGGGGATAGCCTGCCGACACAGATGATCCGCTTTGCGGCACCTGAGCGCACGTGCTTGGGTAGCGTCGAAAGGGGCAACCCGCAGCGTACGACGTGCAGCTTTTCCCACTGGTCGGGCCCAACCAGGCGCATGGCCTGCGCCCGCCCGAAATAGGATACGCAGGCGACGAACTTCGCCGCTTCGATCTTCTTCCCCAGAAGAAGCCCTGCCGGATAATCCGTCTCCGAAATGCCGTGCATCGTGAAGCTCCACGGCAGGCCGACCAGGCATGCGGCGAGATAGCCGACGATCGCCCCGGCGTTCGCAAAATGATTGTGAAGCCGATCGATCTTGCGCCGTTTCAGCTCGCGCGCGAGGAGCACAGCCTCGGCGAAATAGACGGGCGACATGGCGATGCCGCGCAGTCCCGGCGGCCGGTGACCGAACGCACGCCCCAACGCCCGGAAATAGGCTCCCGGGCGGGTGAACAGCAGCCCGAATTGGGCCGAGAGAAAGCCTGTCAACGGCTGCCGAAGGACGGTGAAGGTCGCTTCGGCTTCCTTGCTCAACAAAGCGTCCTTCATCTCGGCGTCCGACGGAGGCCTGATGCTGAACGTATCGACCGGAAGCCCGAGCTCGCGCAGCGCTGCGACTTCACGGCTGACGAAGGTGTGCGAGGTCGCCGGATATTGGCTCGTGAGGTAGGCGACGCGCATCTCAGGCGATCGCCTTATATTCGGGCATGTGCCGCGCGCCGCTTGTCAGGAAGTATCGCGCTGCTCCGATGGCCTCGGGAAACTTCGCCAGCAGGATCAGGCACGCCCCGGTCCATGCGGCTGGTCCACACGACCGCGCAGCGATCCGGGCGAGCTGCAGTCCGTATCCAACCGGCATCGCGAGCAGGATCAGCGGCTGCTTCGCAATGACGGCGAGAACAATGATCACGAGCGGCAATGCGACTGCCCACAGGAACGCGCTCCGCAACTGGCGGCCATAGAGCGGCCGCGGAAGCGACTTCGTCGCCTGCCCGACCTGGGCGTAGCCGAAGCCGCCTCGCTGCGTGCGGCGCCACCACTGCCTGAGCGTGAGTATCCTTGCATCATGCTCTGTCATCGGTGCGTCGATGCGCCAGATCTGCCAGCCGGCCGCGCGCATCCGTGCGCTCATCTCGGGCTCCTCGCCGGCGAGAAGGTCGGAGCAATAGCCGCCCACCTGTTCGAAGGCTTCGCATCGTACGAGCGCGTCGCCGCCACATTCGTCCGCCGGGCCCACCGGCGTGTTCCATTCTTCATCGCACAGAGCGTTGTAAATCGAGGCATGGGGGTGTGCCTCGAACCGGCGCCCGCAAACCACGGCCACCTTGAGGTTGGCTCGCATGAACGCCAAGGCCCTCTCGACCCAGCCGGGTTGGAGGATGCAGTCGCCGTCCAGGAACTGCGCTGCTCGACAGTCGGGAAAGCGCTTCTTGAGTTCCGCATATCCGGCATTGCGCCCACGCGCGGCGGTGAGCTTGCCATCCTGTGGAAGGGCAACCACGACTGCGCCGAGCCTCTTCGCAAGCTGGACACTTCCATCCGTTGAAGCGGAGTCCGCGTAGACGACGCGATCGCAAACCGCGAAGACCGATCGAAGACATTGCTCGAGACGCGAGCCTTCGTTCCGGCCGATGACGACGAAGCCCGTGGTCTCCATCGCGACATGGTGTTCGTCGCCCGTCACAGGCCGAGCACTCTCAGGAGAGCCGTTGGGTGAAGCTGGTGAACAGTGCCGCTCCAGCCGAGCAAGTGAATAAGCTCACGACAGCCCCAGGCGGTGAGCACGAACGCAAGGGTGAGCGCCAGGTCGTCACGGCCAAACCGCAGATGCTCCTTGTGGCTCAGCGCCCAGAGCGTGAGATATTTCACGACTTCACCACCGGCGATGACCCCCACCGCTCCCATGAAGCCGTAGAAATGGAAGGCGAGCGGCATTCCGACGAGATAGGTGATGAGCTTGGTGGCGTTCGAAACGGCCGGGTAGGCCGGGCGGGACAGGCCCATCAGGATCGCGTCGTTCGTCGAGGTGAGGATTGCGAACCACACGCCTCCGCAGAGGATGGGCAGGATGACGCCCGCTTCCTGGTACCGCGGGTCGTAGAGGACGCCGACAATGATGTCCGAAAGGGCCGCGATTCCGCCTAAACCGACCGCTGCCGCTAGGAGCAGCGTCCGGCGACCGCGAAGAAGCCTCTTGCGCAGGTCTGGCGGCGCCAGCCCGGCGGCGGCCACCGTCGGATACAAAATGAAGGAGCTTCCTCGAACCGCAAGCTGGCTCACGACGTCGGCGAGGTTGCGCGCAATTCCGTAAATGCCGAGCTCGGCGAGGCTGATCTGCTTGGCGAAATAGAGCCGGTCAAAGTTCATCGCGAAGAAGTAGACGATCGACGAAAAATAGACCCACTTGCCGAAATGGATGAGCTGGCGCGCGCTGTCCCTGTCGATGATGAACCGGTGCCGCATGCCAGGCACGTACATGAAGCTGCAGATGAGCGTCACAGCCGAGGTCGCGATCAGCCCGACCACGACCGCCCAGACATTGTGAAACAGGAGCGCAGCCGCGGCATATATGCCGATGGCCAAGGCCGCCTGCGCGATCTCGAACAGCCCCAGGCGCGCGACGTTGATCTGCTTGTACAGCAGTCCACGGGCGGTCGAATCCAATCCTCCGTAAATGAAGGAGACGGCGATGATCGGAAGGATCAGCGCGAGCTCAGCGTGATCGAAGAAATGTGCCACCGGTGCGCTGAGTAGGGCGCACAGGCCGCCCAGGAAGACCCCCCGCAACGCCTGGAGGGTCCATCCCGTGTCGTAGAATGCCGGGTCGCTCCCGCGTGGGTTGCTCACGATGTTCTGTGTGACGCCGACGTCGGAAACGAGCTCCATGCCGACGCGAATGGCCATCACCAGGGACATGATGCCGAAGATCGTCGGGTCGAGGAGCCGCGTCAGGATGACGTTGTTGACGAGGCGAAGGACCTGCACCGCCCCATAGCTGAGGGTGACCCAGCCCAGCCGCACGACGACCTTTCGAGGCACTCCCAAGAACATGACCGACCTAAATGTCCCCCCGGCCCAAGTCTCAGCGCGGGACGCCCACGAATTGACTACCCTTACATGCGCCTAGACCATCCATGGCCAGCGGCGGTAGCATCGATCAAGTGAGAATATTGTTTACCCTCGCGGGATTGCACCGTGTGGATCGCGGGGCCGAAGTCGCCTTCATCGCGGTCGCAACCGAGCTCGCGAAGGCCGGACACGATGTGACCCTGATCGGCTCGGGGCCGCAGCGGCCGGGCAGGCCCTATCGCTATCTCCAGGCTCCGGCCGTGGATCGTAAGCGGTTCGAATCCTTCCCGAAGCTTCCGACATTGAGGAACGAGACCGCATGGGAAGACGCGAGCTTCGCGCCCGGATTGCTCGCCAAATTTCGGCCCGCCGATTTCGACATCACGGCCACCTGCGCCTTTCCGTTCACGCATTGGGCGCTGCGCCGCCCCGTTATCGGAGGCAGGCGGCCCCGGCACGTGTTCATCACCCAGAACGGCGACTGGCCCGCTTATTCGAACAGGGCCGAGTTCCGCTTGTTCGACTGCGACGGCCTCGTCTGCACCAACCCGGATTACTTCGAACGGAACCGCGATCGGTACAGGTGCGCGCTCATTCCCAACGGTGCGGACCTCGCCGCGTTCGCTCCTGGACCGGGCGAACGCGCGCGCTTCGGACTTCCAGAGGAGGGCCCGATCGTCCTCATGGTCAGCGCTCTCATCCCGAGCAAGAATGTCGCGGAGGGCATCAGGGCCGCCGCCCGGCTCCCGCATGCGACGCTGGTCGTCGCCGGCGACGGCCCCCTTCGGGATGAGCTGTCGAACCTAGCAAGCGACCTCCTGCCCGGCCGCTATCGTCAGCTGACCGTGCCTGCGGCCGACATGCCGGCCCTTTACCGGAGTGCGGGCGCATTCATGCACCTGTCGACGGACGAGTCCTTCGGGAACGTGTTCGTGGAGGCGATGGCGACCGGCCTGCCCGTGATCGCCTATGACACGGCACGGACCCGCTGGATCATCGGCGATGGGGGCTTCTTTCCGGAGACACGCTCCGTCGAAGCGCTTGCCGAAGTCATTTCCATGGCGCTGTCGGGCGCGGGATCGGCCGCAAAGGACAATCGCGAACGGGCGCAGGCGTTCAGCTGGTCGGGCATCGCAGGCCAATATGCGGACTTTTTCGAGGAGCTGCTCGCAGATTTCGAGCTTACCAGCGCCGCAAGGAGCGGTATGATCGGTCCCGGTCAACGCTTTAGACGAGAAGGGGCAGGGCGCGCGTGAAGTGGGTTTTCCTCCTCGCAGTATTGCTGTCGATCCCGGTCCTCACACGGGTGTTTCGAAACAGCGAGAAACATCTGGTCTGGGGCTGCTTCCTGCTGGGCGCCGGCCTGTTCCTGTGGGTGCCGAGCATCTGGTCGGCGCCAATCCCATGGCCCGGCTGGATGGGACCCATTCACGGGCTTGAGGTTTCGTGCATCGATGGCCTGACGATCGCGATGATCCTCGCGACGAAGCCCGTCCGCATTCCATTATCCGTCAAGCTCGCTTTCGGACTGTTCTGCGTGGGTCTCGCAGTTTCCACGATGGTGGCATATCTGTTCATGCCCGCGCTTTTCTACCTCGTTCAGGTGCTGCGCTCGCTTTTCCTGTTCCTTGCGGTCGCGCGAGTTTGTGGAACTGTGAAATACGCTCCGCACGCTTTGCTTGCCGGGCTGGGAGTGGGGCTGACGTACGAGGCGCTCAACGCGACCTACCAGCATTATGTGAATGGCGTGTTCCGGCCGGGCGGCAATCTGGGCCACTCGAACTTCCTTGGCCTGGCCTCGGACTTCGTTACCTTCCCGTTGCTTGCTCTATTGCTCAGCACGCGCCGTTTCTGGCCCGCCTTGGTCGTGGTCAGCGGCCTCATGATCACCGTCGTGGGTGGGTCGCGAGCATCGATGGGCCTCTTCGCAATCGGAGTCATGCTAACCTTCTTTTTCTCGCTCGTGCACGGCGTCGCTGGCCGCAAGGTCGGCTTCGGGCTTGCTGTCGTTCTCATGCTGCTTGCCGCTGCGCCGGCGATGATCTCGTCGGTCCATCGGAGGACCGAACAATCGCTGACGGACAGCGATCTCGAACGCAGCGTCATGAAGATCGCGGCCAAGATGATTATCGACGACCATCCGCTCGGCATCGGAGCGAACCAATATGTGATGGTCAACAACACGGGTGGTTACGCCGAACGAGCGGGGCTCGCGTGGAACTTCAACAGTCGGGCCGCGCCGGTGCACGACGTTTATTACTTGTGGGCCGCAGAGCTGGGCTGGCTCGGCGTGGCGGGTGCTCTCGCCACGATCGCTTCCCTCATCGCCCTCGGCTTCCGCAAGCTCCGCGTGCGGTCCGATGACGAGATGAACGAGATCATGCCGGGCCTCCTTGCGACCATGATCGTGGCGGCCGTTCACATGTCCTATGAATGGGTCTTCATGACCGCCCTGCTTCACTACATGTTCGCCGTTGCCGCCGGATTGATGGTCGCGGTCGCAGCGCGGACTCGAAAGAGCGCGCAGGCTCGCCCAGTTATGATGCCGCGGGCAGAGCCCGCTCATGCGTGAAGAAAGCGCGTTTAGCGGCAGGCCGACCGAGAAAGGTCCGACCGGACCGGTCGTAGAGCTTGCCCCTTCGCGCCCGGACAAGCGCTTGCCGGTGCTCGACGGCTGGCGCGCAACGAGCATCCTGTTCGTCCTCGGCTCCCACCTGGTCCCCCTCGGACCGCACTGGATGGAGCTCAATTTCGTCGCCGGCGCCGCCGGGATGGCGCTGTTCTTCACCCTGTCGGGATTCCTGATCACGCAGTTCCTCGCCGGGGGCATGGCGATCCCGGACTTCCTCGCGCGGCGACTCGCAAGGATCATCCCGCTGGGGTGGGTGGCGGTGTCGGTTCTGCTGCTCTGGCACAGCTACGACTTCGGCACAGGGCTCCGGAACTATCTGTTCGTGTCGAACCTGCCGCCCGCATCGTTGCTCGAGGGAGGCGAGCATCTCTGGTCGCTATGCGTCGAGATGCAGTTCTACGCCTCGATCGCGCTCATCTGCGCGCTGCTCGGTCGCCGCGGCCTGTATTTGATCCCGGTGCTCGCGCTGACCGTGACGGGCGTGCGGATTGCCACCGAAGCGCACATCAGCATCGTCACGTGGCAAAGGATCGACGAGATCCTTGCCGGCGGCATCATTGCGTTGATCTACTCAGGATGGTTTGGGGCGCGCGCGGCGGAGATCCTGAAGAAGCTGCCGGTTTGGCCGTTCGCGATTGCCCTGCTCGTCTGCAGTCATCCCGCGTCGGGAGCGCTTCAATATCTGCGGCCCTACGCGGCGTCGTTTCTCGTTGGGGCGACGCTCACCAACTGCCCGCCGCGCCTCCGTCAGCTGCTCGTTTCGAGGCCAATGGCCTATGTCGCCGAGATCTCATACGCTCTCTACGTCATCCACGGCATGCTGTCCGCGACCTGGCTCGGGGCGGGCGACAAGACCGTCAGATATTTGAAGCGGCCGCTGCTCTTCGGAGCCACTTTCGCTCTGGCTCATTGCTCAACGCGCTATTTCGAGCAGCCGATCACGCGAAGGGTTCGGGAATGGACTCGCAAACGCAAGCAAAAGATGCCTTCGACTACGAGGCCGCGCCTGCCTTCAGCCGCATCTCGCCTTTGCGAATGACGATCTCGTCGATTTTCTCCAGGAACGGCTGACCCAGAAGCGAAACCGTCGCCCCGGGCACGACCACCGCCTTTGCATTCTCTTGCTTGATGCCCTGCAGATCGATGCTCTTAAGGTCGACATACTGGCCGCGAACCATTCCTGACGCGCCATCGCCGATCACTTCATACCTGTTCGGATCGACAGGGAGACCGATCGCTTTCGCATCGTCCTCCGTGAGCGCGGTTTCGCTTGCTCCTGTGTCGATCATGAAATGAACCGAACGCCCGTTGACGCTCGCGTCGGCGTAATAATGATGATCGGAATTGCGCTCGATTACGACCTCCGTTGCGGCAGCCGATCCCGGCACCCGGGCAGGATGTGACGTCGGCCAGAGCAGCCCGATGGCCACCCCCGCCACAATCGTTCCGGCGATCGCGAGCTTTTCGATCATTGCTCAGCTTCTATCGGGAAAAATGGTTAGCAGGACCTTACCGGACGTCGGGATCGCGCGGGTCGGTCGATGGGGTGACGAAGGCATATTTGATCTTCCGCAGGATCACGAACGGCCGGCCGAACACGGTCCCCAGCGCCGATAAAGTCACCACCGGCCTGGTCAGCGTCGAATAATGGCGCGTGAAGACCGCGTTGTGGTCATAGCCGCCGCCGATGCTCGGCCTCGCCGTAAGTTCCTCTTCGCTCGTGAACCGATGCGGATGGACGTCGCGGATCGGGTGGATCGCCAACGTGTAAGCGATGGACCCGGTCGTCCGGAGCACTCCCCTTCGTCCGACGGCGCTCCAGGGGTGATAGCTTTTGACGTTCTCGACGATCCTGTCGATGACCGCCTTGCTGTATGCGTGCCCGGGCTCGGCAATGATGAAATATTTCACATATTCACCGCCTGGAACGTGGGCGAGATCGCGGTGCAGGCCCCAGCCTTCGTTGGGCTCTCCCGGTCCGTTTCGCCACTGCGCGAGCAGGTAGCAGTCATCATCCTTCACCACTTCATCGAGTGGACGTTCGATCGTGCTCTTGATGTCGAGATAGACGCCGCCGGCGTGATGGATGATCAGATTGCTGAGCAGGTCGACGCGCGCAGCGACATATCGCGGGTCGATCTTGCGGTAGATGGCGAGCATCTCCTTCCCGTAGACCTCCCGGATGAATTCCTCTGCCTGCGAGTCATCGTAGAACCGGTGCTCCCACCCGGGATTCCGCGCCTTGAGCTGGTCGACATTGGCCTGCAGCTCGGGGGTCAGCTTGCCCCCGATAAAGAGCTGATGGATGATTCGCGGGATTCGGCGATTGGCCGAGCCTGTTCCGCTCTTCCCAGATGCCGCCCCGACCAATTCGTCTCCGTTATCTTCCGATCGATCCATAAGCCGCAATACTGGACGTTCTGAGCATTTCACCAGAGCCGGGACCGAAGGCCGTTCCCTGACGGACGCAGGCGATGTGCCACAACGCCTAGCTTCTTCCAATGCTGCTGAAGGCGACGGCAGGTCCCTGTCCCACTCTTGGCCGTCGTGCCAGCTGCGCTGGATTTCCGCTGCAATATCGGCCAACTCATCCGTTGCTGTTCCGAGTGAAGGGGGAGTGGACGTTGGCCCGCACTTACAATGCGCGGAGACGTGTGATGGTTACGGGCGGCGCAGGCTTCCTCGGATCACACTTGATCGATCGCCTGCTCGAAAAGGGACACGAGGTCCTCTGCGTCGACAATCTGTTCACCGGCAGCAAGGAGAATATCGCGCATCTGCGGGATCATCGGCTGTTCGAGTTCATGCGCCACGACATTACCTTCCCACTCTTCGTGGAGGTGGACGAGATCTACAATCTCGCCTGTCCCGCATCGCCGGTTCACTACCAGCACGATCCGGTCCAGACCACGAAGACATCGGTGCACGGCGCGATCAACATGCTCGGGCTCGCGAAGCGCCTCGGGATCAAGATTCTTCAGGCCTCGACGAGCGAAGTCTACGGCGATCCTGCGGTCCACCCCCAGACGGAGGACTATTGGGGACATGTGAACCCGATCGGGCCGCGCTCCTGCTATGACGAGGGCAAGCGCTGCGCCGAGACCCTGTTCTTCGATTACCACCGCCAGCACGGCCTGCCGATCAAGGTCATGCGCATCTTCAATACCTACGGCCCGCGAATGCATCCCGCCGATGGACGCGTGGTCTCGAACTTCATCGTCCAGGCACTGAAGGGCGCTCCGATCACCATTTATGGCGACGGGAACCAGACCCGCTCCTTCTGCTACGTCGACGATCTGATCGAAGGCATGATCCGGCTGATGGAGACGGGGCCGGAGGTCACGGGCCCGATCAACATCGGCAACCCGAACGAATTCACGATCCGCGAGCTCGCGACCAAGGTGATCGAACTGACGGGCGCTCGCTCCGAGCTCGTGCAGCAGCCGCTTCCAGCCGACGATCCCAAGCAGCGGCAGCCGGACATCGGCCTGGCCAAGCAGGTGCTGGGCTGGGAGCCGACGATCGCCCTGGACCAGGGTCTCGAGCGGACGGTCGACTATTTCCGGCGGACTCAATCGAATTGAACGCTGGAGTGGGGCAGTGATTCGGCTGTACCGTCCTAATTGTCTATGATCCGGCCCGTAATCCTGTCTGGTGGCGGCGGTACGCGTTTGTGGCCGCTTTCGCGCAACGGCAATCCCAAGCAGTTCATCCCGTTGCTGGGCGATGATTCGCTGCTGCAGGCGACCGTCAAGCGCTGCCGCGGCGGCCGGTTTCACCCTCCGCTCATATCGACGGGGGAGGAACAGCGTTTTTTTGTCGTCGACCAGCTGGAAGGAGTGGCGGTTGCGCCCGCCGCAATCCTGCTCGAGCCGGTCCCCCGAAATACGGCGCCGGCGATCGCCATGGCGGCATATTGGGCGATCTCCCGCGACAATGACGATCCACTGTTGGTGATGCCCTCCGACCACCTCATCGGAGATACGGCAGCGCTTCACCTGGCGATCGAGGCCGCGCTCCCCGCGGCGCTCGAAGGCAAGTTGCTGACCTTTGGCATCCACCCGACCCGGCCGCACACCGGCTACGGCTACATACAAGCAACGGGGCCAGACGATGCGCCGGTCCGTAATGTCGAACGCTTTGTGGAAAAGCCGAGCGCAGAGCTGGCCGAGCAATTCGTCGCCGACGGAAGCTATTATTGGAACAGCGGCATCTTCTTGTTCCGGCCTAGCGCGTACGTGCGCGAGCTCGAGCTGCATGCGCCTGAGGTTGCCGAGCATGTCAAAGCGGCGATGAGCGCGGCGACGAAAGACGGCGTGTTTGTCCGGCCGAATCCCGAAGCCTTCGGCGCCTCGCCGAACATCTCGGTCGACTATGCCGTCATGGAGCGATCGCACCAGGTCCAGGTCGTTCCCGTCAGCTTTCCCTGGTCCGACGTCGGAAGCTGGGAAGCCGTGCGCGAGCTTATGCCCAGGGACGAACAGGGCAATATCCTCAAGGGGGACGTGCTTGCGCTCGACGTTCGTGAATCGCTCATCCGAAGCGATGCCGATTTGACGATAGCGGCCATCGGCCTCGAGGGGATTCTATGCGTGATTACCGACGATGCCGCTGTCATTGCGCCTCTCGACCGCGCGCAGGACGTGAAGCGCGTGGTGGAAGAGCTCCGCGAGCGCGGTCATCCGCGCGCGGATGAGCCCGCCCGAGTCTACCGGCCGTGGGGAACCTACCAGACGATGGATCGAGGCGACCGGTTCCAGACCAAGCGGATTATCGTGAAGCCCGGCGGCAAGCTGTCACTCCAGAAGCATCACCACCGTTCAGAGCATTGGGTCGTCGTGACCGGCACTGCCGAGGTGACGGTAGGGGACCAAACCCGGCTTCTGCAGGAGAATGAGTCGACCTTCATCCCGGCAGGAACCGCGCATCGCCTGGCGAACCCCGGGAAGGTGCCTTTGCACCTGATCGAGGTTCAGTGCGGGACGTATCTCGGCGAGGACGATATCGTCAGGCTGGACGACGAATACGGCCGCAGCTGAGGCCTGCCGTGCTTTGAGTCAGAAAAAGATGCCGCCGCGTGAGCGACGGCATCTTCTCTGCTTGGTGACGAATGCGTTAGGCGATCTGCGCGAGCAGCGCCTTGCGGCGGCTGCGGCGCATCGCGAAACCGGTCGCGCCGAAGCCCATGAGCATCATCGCCCAGGTCGCCGGCTCGGGAACTCCCGGCGGCGGCGGCGGCTGCGTCTGGTAGAGCGCGGCGTTCGACCAGCCCTGGGTGTTATCCAGCGTGATATGGTCTGTCGGCGTCGTCAGATTGAAGAGCCAGAAGACCGAAACATTGCCCGTTTGGCCGTTGTTGTTCGGGTTCGCGAACGGGTCGGGAATGTTCCCGAAGTGCGCGCCGATAATCGTCAGCCCGGACAGCATCGTGCCGAAATTGAGCTGATTCCCGTTGGTCAGGCCCGGGTTCGGAGTCGTTGGGTCCGTATCGAGCACGAAGTACGGATTGGTCGACGACGCGAGCGCTGACCAGTTTCCGTTGAAGCTACCCCCTAGGGCAGCCACGGCTGCCTGCTGAGCGGCAACGTCATCCGAGCTGCCGTTCAAGACGTTGCCGGTGTAATAGCCGATGCACTGGATGGCATCGGGTGTCGGCAGCGCAAGCGAGCCCGAGCAATTGTTGAGGCTGACCGGGACCGAAGCCGCGGCCGGCGTTGTGACTGCGAGAGATGCGGCGGCAATTGCGGCGGCACCAAGCAGTTTTGTAATCCTGTACATCATCGCCCCTTTCTCCCGACACGTACGAATCACTGTCGGTTAAACAGACGTTAAATTAGGTATGGTGAATAAGGAAAGGGGACTTTTTGGATTGGGATCGCCTAATTGTATCAAAACTGGAATTTTTTACAGCCGCACGGAGAGGCGCGAGTCGATAATAGCTGTGGTTAACGCAAACATTTCGTTCGCGCAGCGGTGATTTAAAGCCGCACGCTCCACGAGAACTCGAACCAAAGAAACGGCGCTCCGAGGCAGATGCCGCGGAGCGCCGTAAGAATGCTTGAACCTGGGCTTAGGCGATCTGCTCGAGCAGCGCCTTGCGGCGGCGGCTGCGACGCATCGCGGCACCCGCGACTCCAAAGCCGAGAAGCATCATCGCCCAAGTGGCGGGTTCTGGAATCGACGGCTGCAATGGTGTCACTCCGCCCAACCTAAGCTGGCGCATATCCTGAATGCCGGTCGTTACTGGGTTTCCAGTGAAACCGACCGAGAGGAATTGCTCCCCGGCGTCGCCGGAAATACCAAGGAAGTTCTGTCCGTTGATCCCGATCGTAACGGTTTGCGTCCCGAGCCCCGGCGTGAAGTAGCTGATGATCACGGAAGTCGCCTGATTGGCGGGGTTTCCGGGCAGCGGGAACAGATTGAACACCGCGCTCGTGAAATAATAGCCCGGGGTCGAGAAGAAGAGCGAATTGAGCAGGCCATCGACTGCGGACACGTCCGCCTGGCCGTTTGCATCCCCGTTCAGCAAATCCGTGGTGCTCGTGAACAACACACCTACGTTCGATTGGTTCGTGGTTCCGGTGATGGTCGCCGAATTGGTTGCCGCCGTGATCAGCACGTTATCGGTCGGGGAAATACAATTCGGAGTGGTACAGATGTTGACGGTCGCCGATGCTGGCACCGCCGTCGCGGCGAGAGTTGCAGCCGCGAGTAAAGTCAGCTTGCGCATGTTAAACCTCCTTTTTCGCGGCCAAGCTGCGGCGCCGCTTCGGTGCCGCTTCTCACGTCGCCCCTGAACCCCTCCGACGCGCGAGTCGAAGGTGGTTAAAAACTCGTTAACACTTCTATGGTGAACCGGAAAGCAAAAATTGTCCCACTTCAGGACGGCAAGAGGTCTGCGGATGAAAGAAAGCGCTCCGGGTGTGGGACCCCGGAGCGCTTTTGAGAGAGCCTTCAGTCAAAAACTATGCGAGCTGCGTGAGCTCCTGCACGCTCCGCCGGCGACGGATCGCGAAGCCGACGACGCCCAGACCCAGCAGCATCATCGCCCAGGTGCCGGGCTCCGGCACACCGCTCGTGATGGCGATGTCGTCGATCTCGAACGCATTTTGCAGCGAGGTCAGCTGCATTCCCCCGATCAAGCCGATGTCCGAGCCGCCAAACAGGAAGGTGACCAGCGGGTTCGTGTTCGCACTGGTCCGGTTGCCGTTCGCGAGCGCCGGGATCATCGCGGCGATCTGGCTTCCCGTGAAGGTGTAAGCCGCGCCGAGCGGATTGCCGGCGGCGTCCGTAAACGTCAGCGAATTGTACTGGTCGATCGAACCCCAGATGAAGCTGATCTGGGCGATTCCCGGAAGACCGAACAGGACCGTCCCAGGAGTGGCCGTCGATGGGCCAACTGCATAGTAATAGCCGGTGCTCCCGTAGGGCTGCGCGAACAGAAGCCCAAAGCTTCCGATCGTGATGATTCCACCCGGCCCCGGCGGAGTCGTGCCGGGCGGTTGCGTAACCGGAGTGGTCGCCGGAGTATCGAAATCATATGTCGGCGTCGGGCCCGCGTACGGATTGCTGCCCGGAACGGCCGTTACCGTAATGGTCGCATTGGCTGCGGACGCGAGGCCCACTGTCGCCGCTGCGGTCATCATCGCTCTTGTGAAGGCTCTCATCTGTCCGCCCCTTTTCTTCAACACGCCTGCCCCGCCGACCGAGTCGCAGCGGTTAACATCGAGTTAACAGATTCCGGAATTAACCAAAAGCGGGTAATGGGCATTTAGCACCCGCCGAAGGCGGTTTTTTTTGCTCGATTACTAGAACCTGTGTCAAGTTGGGACAGTCAAGCGCGCTCGCGGCATGAACGATGCCTGCACCGCAGCCGTCTCCAGACGGGACGAGGGTCCCCGCACCCGCTTGTTCCATAGTCGAATTTTGAAATAGACATTCGATCGTTGGGGCAGTTTTGCAGGCGGGGGCAATCATCGAACGGGATTGGCAGCCAGCGATGAAGCCGGAGGCAACGTCGGCCGTAAAAGCCGCTTTGCGCCACCTGTTCTGCATTCTGGCTCTGATGTGGACGCCGTTGGTGAACGGCCAGCCATTCTTCTTCGAATCCGACACCACCAATTACGTCCGCGCCGCGGATGCAGCGGTGCACGTTGCAACGGGCGGCCGCTTCAGCACCATATGGACGAACCGATACAAGGCTCACATGCCGCGAGCCGCGCAGGCGAAGTCCGCAGCCGCAGATCAGCCAGCCGCCAAGGCAGATTCCCCACGTCGGATCGAGAGCGTCAATGACGTGGGAAGCGGCCAGATCATGGCCGGCCGATCGCCGTACATCGGCGCTCTCATGTACCTGGGATATCTGGCGGGTAACTTCTGGCCGTTTGTTCTGCTTCAGGCGTGCACGGCCTATGCTCTGATCATCCTGACGCTGCGGCGATTCCGGGTCGCAACGCCGGTCAACGTGACGGGCCTGACGCTTGCGCTCGCCGCGACAACCGCACTTCCGACCTACAACGGCCTCCTCCTTGCCGACGCGTTCGCTGCGTTCGGCATGTTAGCTTTCCTTCTGATCGCAAGCCCCGGGAGGCTCTCGCGGGGCGAGCTGATCTTTCTCGGGCTCGTGCTGGTGACTTCGGTCACGGCCCATCTCACGCACATCATGATCATTCTCGGCATGACGGTCGCCCTGGCGATATCGAGATTGGCCGGATGGGTGGCGAAGCCACCCCGGCGCGCCTGGATCGCCGGGATCGGTGCAGTCGTGATCGGCTTTGGGTCGGTACAGCTCACGGACGTCGCGACGAGGCTCGCGTTCGGCCGACCGCCGCAATTGCTGCCGCTGCTTTCGGCACGTTTCATCGCGGATGGGCCAGGCAAGAAGTATATCGACGCAGGCTGCCCGGGCGGCGACTTCCTGATTTGTCACATCCCTATCGGGCGGCCCGATAATGACGCGCTGATTCTGTTCAGCCTCAATCCTCGGACCGGGGCATATATGCTCAGGAATACCGAGGAACGACGGATGATGGGCGAACAGGACGTCGGTTTCGCCCTCGCGGTGCTGAAATACGATCCGCTCGGTGAGCTGGCGATGATCGCTCGGAACACCGTTCGGCAGCTATTCTGGATCGATTACGACGGACTGAACCAGACCTGCTGGTATCGGCCCAATTGCTGGTCCTCGCTTCCTCCCGAGCTTCGCGCCGAGCTTCGCGCATCTCCGAGCGGCCGCGCAATTTGGCCGCAGAAGTGGATGAATGCGCTGCTCTACTTGGTGGTCGTGGGGTCGCTGGCGGTCCTTCTCGTCTCCGGTCGCCAGGTCGCAAGGCTCAATCGCCGTAGATGGTTGTTGCTTCGGGAATGGCTTGTTCTCGGTTTCGCCGGCATGCTCGTCTGTTCCTTCTTCGGCGGAGCGGTCGCGGATCCGCAATATCGCTACCAGGGTCGGCTCATCTGGTTGGTCCCGCTCATGGCCGGCGTCGCGTTGCTGATGCAATTGCAGCTGCGGCGCGGAAGCCTGAGGCGTCCAGTTGAAATAGGCGGGCCGCCTGCGCCCGAAGGTGCAGCGGCTTGACGGCGTGCGGGGAGCCAGCTTCCGCGACACGTCCAAGTCGTGTAGCCCAAGTGTGATGGCGTCCCTGGGGGAGTAGAAATGGCGAGCGGTGGTTCTCTTTCGGCTTCCGCTGCGCCTGAGCTGTCGATCGTTGTCCCGTGCTTCAACGAGGAGGCGTGTCTCCGCGCATTGTACGACCGGCTGACGGCCGCAGCCCGAGCGTCCGTCGGGACCGATTATGAGCTGGTCTTGGTCGACGACGGCTCTCGCGACCGCAGCTGGCCGCTCATGCGCGAGCTCGCCGAGCAGGATGATCGAGTGGTCGCGATCAACCTGTCGCGCAACCATGGACACCAGCTCGCGCTGACAGCGGGTTTAGACCTTTGTCGCGGCCAGAAGATCCTGATCATCGATGCCGATCTTCAGGATCCGCCCGAGCTCCTGCCGGCGATGCTGGAAACCATGCGCGAGGCTTCGGCGGACGTCGTTTACGGTGTCCGCAAGAGCCGCCGCGGAGAGACGGCCTTCAAGCGCGCCACGGCTCACGGCTTCTACCGGCTGCTTTCGCGAGCGACGGACGTAGATATTCCGTTGGACGCCGGCGACTTCCGGCTCATGAGCCGGCGCGCGCTCGACGCCTTGCTTGCAATGCCCGAGCAGGCGCGGTTCATTCGCGGGATGGTCGCCTGGATCGGCTTCCGCCAGGTGCCGTTCGCCTACGATCGTGAGGAGCGCTTTGCTGGCGAGACCAAATATCCGTTGAAGAAGATGGTCCGTTTCGCTCTCGATGCGCTGACCGGCTTCTCCTCCGCGCCGCTGAAGCTTGCGAGCCATGCGGGACTGGCGCTCTCGATCGGGTCCGTCGTGCTGATCCTCTACATCTCTTACGCGTGGATTGCGGGCCGAAGCATCCCCGGCTGGACGTCGCTTATGCTCGTCGTCGTCGTGCTCGGCGCCGTCCAGATGTTTGTTCTGGCGCTGATGGGGGAATATATCGGCCGCCTCTATAACGAGGCGAAGCAGCGGCCGCTCTACATCGTCCAAGAGGTTGCGGGTGACTCTCGGAACGAGGGGCGCCTCGGTTACGTGGCCGCTAAGGACCAGAACATCGAGATCCAAGCACCGAACTGCGACAGCCGTCCGGAGACGCGCGCGCGTAGATGAGAGGCCGGCTTCGGTACATCTTGCTGATCGTGGCATGCGCCGCGGTCGCCCTGCTGGTCGCAATGGTTCGGCTCGCCGGCGCGACTCCGATTCAGCGCGAGCTGACGGTGCAACTGGATGGCTTGCCGCAGGGGACGCATCCGTTGCGGCTTGTCTTCCTGTCCGATTTCCACGTCGCAAGCATGGGCGACACGCCGGAACGGTTGCGGCACACGGTTGAACGCGTCTCCGCGCTTCATCCGGACATCGTGCTGCTCGGCGGCGACTTCATGACACCCGGAATACATGGCGGCTATCCGGTCGTGCCTTCTGTGGCGCCGCTTGCGGGTCTCAAGGCGCGGCTCGGCGTTTTCGCTGTTCTGGGCAATCACGATTATAGGGACGCCGTCTCGCGCGTCCTCACGGACGAGTTGCAAAAGCTCGGAATCCAGGTCCTCGATAATGAGGTAGTCCGAGGGGGACCGCTGACAATCGTCGGCGTCAGCGACTCAATTACGAGCCACGACAAACCTGGCCGCGCGCTCGCCGCCGCGCGGAAGATGCCGCGGCCCCATGTCCTCGTGGCGCACACTCCGGACGACCTCGTCGGTCTTCCTCCAAGCGTGCAGCTTGCGTTCGCCGGCCACACGCACTGCGGCCAGATCGTCTTGCCGTTGGTGGGCGTGCTCGACTGGGGATCGCGATATGGCGCGCGATTTGGTTGCGGGGTGAGTCGCGATGGCTCGCGCACGAACATCGTCACGGCCGGACTTGGCGTGAGCAACATTCCCCTCCGCCTGGGAGCTCCTCCGGACTTCTGGGTTGTGACGATCGTCCCGCGACCACCGATCAATCCCAGACGAGTGCGGCAATAGATTCAGCAGTTTCTCCGGTGCGATCGAGGCCATCGGGCACGACGATCCGCCACAGCTGGACGTTCGCGACTATTGCATTGATGGCCGAAAAGACCTGCTTCTGAAGTCCCAGCGCGTAGGCCGCGTCGAGCATGTGGACCGAGGTGAGCAGGTTCTGGACGCCCTGAACGGGACCGAGCTTCTCGGCGCTGAACGCGCTCCCCCGTTCATCTGCGAGGATGAAGATGTCTGTGATCGGCACGGCCGCGTTCGAAGGCGCCGCCTGGGTCGCGAGAACATATTTTTCCTCGGTCGAATGCGCCCCGGCCAAGGCCGCGCCGAGGAGATCCAGCTCTTCGCACGCATCCTTGCGCAATCGCAGCTTCTGATATCCGGGAAGCACCACGGGCGGTTCGCGGCTCCAGTCGATGACCGTGAAATCGTCCGCTACAAGCGGATATCCGCGCCGCGTCAGAGCGGCCGCCGTGACCGACTTGCCTGCGGTGGAAGGGCCCGCGACCGCGATCGCTCGACCTCCGACCATTACGGCGCTGCCGTGCAGCGGGAGGTACCCGCGCTGATGCCAGATGAGCGCCTGGATGATTCCGATGAAGTTCGTCCGGATTGCAAGCGGACTCACGCCTGCGAAGGCGTCGAACACCACCCGCCGCCCATGTTCGATCAGCACTCGACCGACGTCGCGGATAAGAAACACGATCGTGCCCGGACCTCGGATCTCGAACCTGGAACGAGTCTCGTCTGGATCCTTGAGCGGTTCGACGCGCCCGAGACGAAATTCGATCTCGACGGGAACGTCGTCCGCGCCGTCCCATTCCGTCAGCTCGGGGAATGCAAGATGGCTTTCGACCCGCAGGCCGCACAAGACGTACTGATACATGCCCCTTGCTTCCCTCTCGTCGAGCTTTCACTTCTATAGCGGCTCTGGGGGAAAGTTGATGAGGGGCGGGCCTGTGCTTCGATCATACCCGTTCACATCTGGGACTCCGCGATGAGCGTCTGGACGCGCGGTGGTCTCCCGCTTTCGAGACGAGGGCTTCCGTTCTTCCTTTCAAGACCGCGCACGGCGCTGGAGCGCTTGCGTGAGGCTGCCGCGAAGGAGGTGTGGACCGAACGCCCGGTCTGGAAGCGAGCAGCGCTGGTCGGAGGGATGGCTGCAGCCTGGCCGACGGTCGGGCTGGGCAGTTCGGTTTCGGGAGCGCGGGAGCTGGCGAAGGAAAATCGCGCGGGCTTCTTGCCCAGCTTCGGCAGCCTTTATGCGGCGGCGCTCAAACGGAACGTGCCGCCGCATCTGAACTCCTTCTACCAAATCATCCTCGGCCGTGATGCCGCCGACATGGCCGATCTGCTGCTTCCGGCGGATCAGCGCATGCTCACCAGGATGAGCATCCGGCGCGGGGCGGCGCTCGACGATGCGCAGGACAAGGTCAGGTTCGAACGGATGTGCCAGGCGCACGGGCTGCCCTGCGTCACCACCCTGGCGTCGTTCGATAACGGCGCGGCGAGCGGTGAGGAGAGGCTGCACGAGTGGCGCGGGCCGATCTTCGTCAAGGCGCTAAAAGGCAACAAGGGCGCCGGAGCCGAGCTGTGGTCGCGGACCCGCCGGGGTTTCCTGTCCCCCGACGGGCGCGAGCTGACGATCGACGAGTTCGTGTCCGGCTTCCGGCCGCTGAGCTGTATCGTCCAGCCCGTACTGGAAGACTGCGAAGAGCTTCGGAAGATGGGATCGGTCGCGCTGTCCAGCGTCCGCATCGTGACGGCGAAGGGCACCGGGTCCGCAACCGCGATCGCCGCGCTGCTCAGCCTCGCGAACAAGCCGGACTCGGTTATCAGCCATCCGGGGACGATGTGCGGGATCAGCGTCGACGAAGGCGTCATCATCCAGGCGGGCGCGGTTCGCGAGAAGGATCGCGCCGGCAAGGCCCGCGAATGGGATGCTTTGCTAAAGGCGCAGCTTCCTTATTGGACCGAGACCCTCGACCTCGTGCGCAGGGCACACGACCAGGCTTTTCCTGCTTTCGTGACGCTCGGATGGGACGTGGCCCTGACAGGGGAGGGGCCTGCGCTGCTCGAGACCAATGTCAGCTGGAGCGCCGCGCAGCACCAGATCCGCACCGGACCGCTGGGCAAGACCGCGCTCGCCGAAATTATTGACGAGCTGCTTTCAACTCCGGCGCGGCATTGAAATCGGTCAGGTCGGGCGATGTGACGAGCCGCTCGATCAGGTCCGCCTGCTCCTCCAGCAGCTCCAGGCTCCGGGGACGCAGGAGGTCGAACACTGCGACGCCCGGCAATGAAATGTTGGTGATGCCCTTGTTGCCGAAGGCGGCGAATTCTCGGGCCAGATGCGACCCGTATGTCGCCTTGACGATAGCCCGCGTACGGAAGATGCCGCTGCACGGCCGCAGGAAGTGGCGCTCCTTGGCGGCGCGCTCCAGCCAGATCAGGGCAGCCAGCGGAAAGCTGCGCGTCGTCTTTTCGACGGTTGGGAGATAATATTTCTCGCGCGCTCCGACGCCCACGCGGCGCAGCCTGCTCTTCTCCTCGCCGATGAGGTCCAGCGTTTCGCCCCACAGCCGCAGATGTTGGCTGCCGGGAAGCGCATAGGTTCGTCCTTGCGCCTGGTGCAACGGCAAGACGTCGTCCGAGATGAGCCGGTGCCCGCGCCTCAGAAGGATCGCTGCGAGCGTCGACTTGCCCGCTCCCGACCGGCCGGAGAGAGCAACGGCCTTGCCGTCGATGACGACTGTGTTGCAATGAAGCGGGACGATGCCACGCCGGTAGCAGACGGTGCCGAGCACCGGGCCGACGATCGTGTTCTCGACGACTCCCGGCAGTGCGTCGGATTGGACGTCGGCGACGATCTCCCTCCCGTTCCGGACCGCGAAGCGGCCGGCATCGACCGCTACGACGGTGGCAAGGTCGCTTCCGCCGACGATGACCTCAACCGGATCGTCGTCGCATTCAACTTCCGCGACGTCGCCGCGGGTGAGCTCAATGTCGGGAGTGCGATCCGGATCCCCGTCCCAGGCCGGTAAGGCTTCGACGGGAATCTCGGATCGAAAGCGCCAACCGGAGAGATAGTAATCGGGGTGAGTGATGGCGCTGCTGAACGTCATTCAACGCGGATCAGTTCGTTGTCCGAGAGCTTGTTCAGGAACGTCAGCACATCCGGCATGACGACGTCGGCCGGCGCGTTATGCTTCGCGGCGAGGTCTGCGACGAGCGCGTCGACGCGGACAGGGCTCTCGATCGCATCCCAGATTTCGAAGGCAATTTCGTCGAACGAGAAGAACTTGCCCGAGTTGATGCTCATGATGATCGCCGAACCCTCGTGGTCCGCGCGGAAGTGATTGTTCGCCAACGACACGGTCGATGTCGGTTGCACTTCCTTGGGCTGCGTCTCACTCATGCTCGTACCCCCTAGATCGAGATTCAGCGGATTATCTCAATCCAGCAGTCATTTACGAGTTCCGCAAGAGTGGAGTTCAAAGCGTCCTGATCTAGCACGTTCTCGATCCCGCGCCGGATTTCTCCGGCCGTGGAGACGGGGTTTTCGATCATGAACGCGAGAATCTTCTCGACCTCGGGCGAGGGCTCCTTGCCCTTCTTCTCGACGCTGCGCCTCCAGGCCATAGGATAGCGAAGCAGCGGCGCCAGCAGGGTATCCTCCTGGATGTCCGCCGGCGGGCCGAGGCGAACTTCGGAAACGCGATTTCGCTCGGTCTGCCATTTATCCAGGAAGTCCGGCAGGGACGCACCGTTGATGACGTCGCAGAGGCGGTCCTTGATCGCTTGCCCTTGCTCGACGAGCGCATCCGTGCCCCGAATGGTGAGAACGTCCTTGCGGAAAAGCTCGTCGGTCAGAAGGTTCGTATGGATCCAGTCGATGAAGTCCATCGCCTTCGCGGTGTGGATACCGAAGGTGAGATGGACGGAGTGCGTGTCCGTGACGGCCGCCCGGTGATAATGGCCGCGCGGAACGTAGATCGCGTCGCCCGGCTGCAGGACGGTTTCGAACGCAACCTCGCGCGGAGCAGGCTTCGGAGCGGTCTTCTTCTCCTGGTACGTCGGGCTCGGCTCCGGATCCTCGTAGAGGAACCAGTGCTTCGTGCCGTAGAGCTGCAGCACCAGCACATCGTGCGGGTCGTAATGCATGGCGAAGGCGCCGCCCGAACCGAACGTCATGTAGCCGTTCACGTTGACCTTCTGGTCCAGCGCAGTTTCGATCTGGCAGGACAGCCGGCGCACAGCCGGCGACAAGTCCTGGACGCGGTTCATGACCACGCTTGCATTTTGCTTCACGAGATCCTTGGCTTTGGACCAGATCACCGGCTGACGATCGTTCGAAATGTCTCGATAGAAGGCAAGCGGGATGTCGGTCCCGTCGCGCGTGAGCCGGAAGCGTTTCGAATCCAGCAAATTTTCCGACAATATGCGGTTGATCATGTCCCAGGAGAGCAGATGCTCGAACCGCGTGCGGTCGTCCTGGGTAATGTGAAGCATCTTCTTCGCGCAGAAATGCTTCACGAAGTCCGATTCGAGAATCGAATCGATCCCCGGTTCCGAATTCACGATGTCGGCGAAGGTGAGGTCCGCGACCGGACCAAGAAACTCAGATTCGGCGAGCGGATGCGCTCCAGCCGAAGAGTTGACGAGCTCGCCTAATGGAAGTTCCCCCATCGCTCGATTTGCCCCTTTTAACGCGGTTCATCGCTCGATGATTTTTACGTCATTGGCGACGAGAACATCCTAGCACGGCGAGCTCGTCAATCATACCTCAAGGCTTACGAAACGAAGTCGTCGCCCGGGGCGTTGCCGGTGTAGTCGTCACCCGGAGTACCACCGAGGGTACCAGCGGGGATGCTCAGCTCTTCGAGAACCGGAGCGGTCCAAGTCTTGGCCATTAAAGCCTCCCTGTGTTGGGTCTTGCGGATGATTCCGCTTCGACTCGGCATGGATAACAAAAGATTGATAAAAATAAAACGGAAAGTTAACCGATCCGTCCCGCTTTGGGACGTTAACAGCCGGTTTGCGTGACGCGGCACCGGCCGGTTGGTAGGTATGGCTCGTGGGTAAGGCAGCAGTGCAAGAGCGAGAGGTCGTCGGACTCGCAAGGGACCTCATGCGATTCGGCGGGCGGAGGACTGCCGGAACGCTCACGCTCATGATTCTCGGCGGACTTCTCGAGAGCCTTTCCCTGGCGCTCCTGGTCCCGCTCTTCGCGATCTTCACCGACTCCGGGCACAAGGGCTTCTTCGGCCGGCTCTTCTCTTTCGCGCTGCCGGCCAATGCCTCCATGGCAACCAAGCTGACGCTCGTCCTCCTGATGTTCGTGGCGGTCATGGCTCTGCGCACGGTCGTGGTGATGGCGCGCGACCGGGCGACGGGCCGCCTGCAGCTCGACTATGGCGAAGCGCTCCAGGTCCGTCTCCTCCAGGGACTCGCGGGCGCGCGCTGGCGCGACATTGAAGGCCTCAAGCATGCCCGGGTGACCCAGGCGATCGGCGGGAGCATGGCGCGCGTGACGAGCGCGGTCCAGCTGATGCTCCAGGCCGCGGTGCAGCTGGCGATGCTGCTTGCGCAATGGGCGGTGACCTTCCTCATCGCACCCGCGGTCGCGCTGATCTTTCTGGTCATCGCGGCCCTCGGAGCCGTGCCGTTGATCCGCGCTCTCAAGGGCTCATCGGCGCTCGGGCGCGAGATGAGCAGCGGCAGCCTGTCGCTGGTTCATACGACGAGCCAGCTGCTCGGCGGCCTCAAATTGTCGTTCGCGCAGAACATGCAGCCGGCGTTCGTTCGCGAATATGTCCACGTCGCGCGCGAGTTGAAGAACCGCCGCTACGCTTTCCAGTGGCGCCAGATCTCGACCAAGGGGATATTGACCTTTGGAGCGGCGATTGCGGGCTGCGTGCTGCTGCTGGCTGGCTACCTGCTCGGTACGCCGATCGCCCAGCTGCTCGCTTCGTTCGCGATCTTCGCGCGCATGAACGCCGCCGCCGTGCTCTTCATCCAATGCACTCAGCAGCTCGCCAATAATGCGCCGGCTCACGGGGAACTCACCGAGCTCCTGAACGAGCTCGAACGCGACCGCGATCCGGCGTGGACGCATCCGCCAGGAACGCTTCCGCCCGTAAAGCGGATCGAGTTCGAGAACGTCAGCGTAGGCGGCGACGAGGAACCGCGCCTGTCGCAAGTGAGCGTCGTGTTGCGCGCGGGCGAAGTCCTGGGCGTCAGCGGAACGTCGGGCGCGGGGAAGACGACGTTCCTCGATACGGTCGCTGGTCTCGTCTTGCCCGATTCGGGCGTCATCCGCCTCAATGGCATGCCGCTCGATGAATCGCTGGCGAAGCTATGGCGCGACAGGATCTCGTACGTCACCCAGGACACGTTCCTGATCAACGACACGATCCGCCGGAACCTCACCTGGGGCGGGGAGGATCTTGACGAAGACAAGCTTTGGGAAGCTCTGGCGATCGTCAGGATGGACCTCGTCGTACGCAGGACTCCGGATGGTCTCGAAACCGAGGTCAGCGAGCGCGGGATGCGCTTTTCCGGCGGCGAGCGTCAGCGCATCGCGCTCGCACGTGCCTTGCTCCGTGAACCGGAGGTCCTGATCCTCGACGAGGCGACGGCTGCGATCGACATCGACACGGAAGAAGCAATCTTCAAGCGGCTGTCCGCCGCAAGACCGACATTGACGGTCATCGTCGTCGCGCATCGCCCGAGCACGCTTGCAATGTGCGATCGAGTGATCCGCTTCGAAGAAGGCCGGCTCGTCGGCGATTCCGGAATTGCTGCTCCAGAGGTGGTGTCCAGATGAACAGTGTTCGTCGTGTGCGTCGTAAGGTGAACAAGCTGAAGCGCTTCTCGCGGCTCGGGAACAAAGACCAGGTCATGACCTTCGAAGCCGCGGTCCTGCTCGGGGTGGCGCGCGTCGCGTTGCTCGTGGTGCCGTTCCGCAAAGTCGCGGAGAAGCTTGGAACGCCGCATTCGGCAGCCGCGCCTCACAACATCCTCAAGCCTGCGCGCGACGACGAGGAGGAGCTGGCGCGGCGCGTTTCCGAAGCCGTTCAGCGCGCCGCGAAGAACGTCCCTTTCCGCGCCGTTTGCATCCATCAGGCGCTGGTCGCGAAGCTCATGCTCGAGCAGCGCGGGGTGCCGAGCGTCATGCATTTCGGCGTCGCCCGGAACGGCGCGGACGCGGATGACGCGCTACGCGCGCACGCCTGGTTGAATACTGCAACCGTGGAGATCACGGGCTTCCCGGTCGAAGACGATCTGAAGGAAATCGCCTACTTCATCTGAGCGGCGAGAATCGTCGCGCGTTCATCCTTGGGATCCGAGGCCAGGCTGACGTCGTGCGTCCGGCGAGTTGCTTCGGCTGCGGCCCACCATGCGCATTCGCGTGCGAAATTCGCGGCTTTGGCGATCGATGCGCCGTCGACCAGATTCCACAGCATGAGCCGGCGCTCCGGCCAGCGGATGTTCCAGGCATCCGGTACCAGCAGCATCGCCAGCAGCCTTCCGTCCGACACGAACCATCGCGGCGTCCGACCGGCATCGACGCCGGTGAGAACGAGGACTGCCCGCCGCGCGACCGCGTAGGATTTTGCCAGTCGCTGAGCGGTCGCCAGCGCCTCGAACCTAAGTCGTTGCTCCGCGCTCGCCGAACGAAGCTGGCGGGCAAGGTCGAGCACATGTGCACCGGTGGGCTCGCGGTTCATCAGCCCTTTGACCACGCTCATCACGGTGTGCAGGAAGAGTGCATCCGCGCTGAGCCTGGGGACCTTCTGCCCACTGACGTCGATCGACTCGAGTTGTTCGAACATCGCTGCTCTCTCGTCGCGAGGGCGCGGGCAGCTTGGATGCTGGACATGATGATGAAGATCGATCTGGCATCGTCCGGACTTGGTGGGGAATAGCGGATGCTCACCGAGAAAATGCCGCCACCATGGTGAGTCGCACATGTTGGGAACGAAGAATCCCAGTTCGCGAAGCAGTGCGGTCGCGCGTGCGAAGTCTTGCGACGATACGAGGATGTCGACATCCGCGACCGGCCGTTCGAAGAGATCCTGGCCCAATGCGATCTGCCGCGCCGGTCCCTTGAACGCGGCGTGCATCACGCCTGCTTCGGACAGCTTCTGCGACGCCTCGCGGAGGGTAGCGAGCGCGGCCGCAGTCCTCTTCATCGTCTTGCGCAAATAGATGTCGACCTCGGGCTGGATGTCCTCGGGCACTCTTACGCCGAGCGCTTCCAGCTCCTTGAGGACCGGCTTCAGAAGCTTGTTGCGCTGCGCAGTCCGTATGACTTCCCGGGCGAGATCTTCCTCAATGGCCGGCAAGTCGCCCAAATCGCCGCCAAACTCCCGCCGGACGAGCTTGGAGACAATTCGGGCGGCAACGAAATAGTCGTGGTCCTCTTTCCTGAACGCCATCCTCGTGCCCCCACACGCGCGGCAGTTCATGCACGTTTGCCGCCGATGTCAATTCGTTACCGACGAACTTCCCCTAATAGGACAAGGATTTCCGCCGCCGGACTCTAGGCTGGCGATTTGGTGCGAGCGAGCAAAACGCCGCTCCAGAGATCGCGAACGACCGATCGCCTGTCGAAGCCCCACGGCCAATTCGAATAATCGCCCCGCATCCAGGAGTGGAGGAGGTTCCGCAGGCGCCGCGCTGGTCCGCGGTCGGAATAGGTGCGAAAGCGCCGCTCGTTGCGCTCCGCCAGAATCTCGTAGCATTCGGCGATGGCAAGGAGCCGTTCCCGTTTCGGCGGAACCCGTTCGGCGATCTTGCGCATGATCCGCGCCCGCGATTGCGCAGCCTTCGCGAGCCGCAGGTCCTGGTCTCCATAATGCTCCAGCCGCGATAGCAGGCGAGTTGCCACGGCAGGCCGCATCTGGCTGGCGCTCACCTGGTTTGAGCCGTGCTGCCGGTATTCGACCAGCGCCTCGTCGAGGAATTCCACGCGTCCGAGGGCCTCGGCGAGAAAGAAATACCATTGATCGTGCGTGAGGATGTCCTGCGGCTCGGTGATGTGGCTGAGACTTTCGTCCCACAAGTCGTCGAACTCGCGCAGTCCTGAGCGAAAGATTTGCACCAGGCCATAGCTGTGGTTCCAGGGCCCCAGAGGCTGAAGCTTCAACGCCCGGTCTTCCGTCTCGCGGTCGTACAGACGGCGCGCCTTGCGGCGCTCGTCGTCGACCAGCCATGCATTGTGATAAAGCAGCTGCAGCTCGGGATCGGCGAAGCGCGCAATGCATTTTTCGAGCCGATCGGGGGACCACCAGTCGTCCTGGTCGGAAAAGGCGATGAGCTCGCCCTTGCAGCGTCGCGCCGCTTCGCGAAAGTTGCGCGCGTAACGCAGGTTGCGCTCATTGCGATGGATGTGGACGGGGAAGGGCGATCGGTCGGCGAAATCGGCGGCAAGCTTGAGCGTCTCGTCGGTCGACCCGTCGTCCGAGATCACAAGCTCCAGCGGCCGGACCGTCTGAGCGGCGATCGAGTCCAGCTGCTCGGCGATATATTTCGCGCCATTGTAGGTAGCCATCGCAACTGAAACGGACGCATTGGGCACAGCTGGGCGTTTCACCTTCCAGACGCTGGCCGAAGTCTCAAAAATTCACAACCATTCCACTCAGCCGCTCGAGCGAAGGCGGCTCTGAACCTGCGCGCCGTACATCGTGTTCCCCGGCCACCGTTTCAAAATGACGGGCGCGCTCGCCTGCACGAGCTTCTTTCCTGACAGGTCATGGTTCCGCACGAGGCACGCGCCCCGGGTGTTCTCGACCCAGGCCGGGCGCCAGGGATCGTCAGGATAGCGTTCGCGCATGATCAGCGCGGCGCGATCGAGCATCTGCATGGCGTCCTTGGCACGCCCGTGCGCGCAAAGCAGGTCCGCAAGATCGGTCAGTATGGGCGCGATGAGACGATTGTTGTGAACCTCCGCTGCGACGAGAGCCCGCCGGAAATAGGTTTCGGCTGCAGCATCATCGCCGATGCCTCGAAGCGTCAGGGCAAGGTTGGAGAAGATGAAGGCGAGATCGTCGTGGGTGTCCTCGCGCTGGGCGAGGTAGATGGTCGCGCTGCGCTTGAGCAGCGGAAGCGCCTCGCGGAATTTGCGCTGCTCCAAAAGCAATCGCGCAAGGTTGCTCAGCGATGCTGCGAAATCGGGGTGATTTGGCCCGAGCACCTGCTCATCGAGTGCGAGCGACCGCCGCAAATATCCTTCGGCAGCCGCCGAATCGCCTTTGAAATATGCATTCGTGCCGAGCTGGTTGATGTCCTCGGAGACCTTCGGATGCAGCTGCCCTTGCGCAGCCGTTCGGATGGCCAGGGCTCGCGTATAGCTGCGCGTGGATGAATCGAGGTCGCCAGCGGATTGATCGGTCAGGCCGAGAGCTTCAAGATCGCGCGCGACCGCCGCGGAATTCGTCCCCGCGTGCGCCCGGTCCCATTTCAAGGCCCGGGCAATCAGCTGGCGCGCTTCTCCGTACCGTTCGAGGGCCCCGAGGGCTTCGGCCCGGCCGACGAGCAGCTGCGAATAAAGCGTCGGATCCGTGAGTTTCTCCGGAGGTCCGAGCCCACGGAGCGCGCTTCCAAAAATCTTCTGCGCCTGATCGTATTCTCCCTGCAAGGTCCGCGACGCGCCGAGAACTCCGAGCTGGCGCGCGCGGGTCTCAGGGCTTCGTGCTTTCAGCGAAAGCGACCCGCGAATGAGATCGTCCGCCCGACGGAAAAAGCCGAGCCCAATGTAGACCTCGCTGAGCGTGCTGATGAGTTCAGCCTTGACGTCAGGTTCGTTGCCCAGCTCGCCCTGGATCTGGCGCGCGCCGCGGTCGAGGACCTCGAGCGCCGTGATTTTTCGGCCCTTCGCTTCGGAAGGGTCGGACACCGCGAATAATCCCTTGACGAAGTCGGTCGTGCGTTGCGCCGTAATCGTCTTTTGCCGGGCGACATCGCGCTCGTGGACCGCCTCCGCGCGCGATACGAGGGCGAAAGCGGCGAGGCCGCTCATTAGGATGAATCCCACGCTTGCGGCGGCAGCGAGGGCAAGCAGCCGCTTGTGGCGGCGCGACTGTTCGCGTTGGCGAAGCTCGTCGTAGCGAACGCCGGTGACGCCGGCGATGATCTTGAGGAGCGCCGAGCGCTTGCCGTCTCCCGTCTTGCGAGCGTCCGCGGCAAGCGGCTCCACGCCGAGGTCCAGCAAGGCTGGCGGGAACAGCTCGGACTCAGGATGCGCAACGGCGGGGTCGTCAGCCTCGGGAACGATCAGACAATGGATCCGATCGCGCCTTCCAAGCTCGGTGAAGGCCTTCACCTCTTCATTGACCCAGCGGGACTTTGCGGCGTTGGTCGAGCAGATGACGATCAGGCTCGACGCCTCGCTGAGCGCCTTTCGCACGGAATCGGCGAGATTTGCCGAGGCCGCCAGCTCCTCGCGATCCTGGAAGACCGGAGGCAGCCTTCGCTCGAGCGAACCCCAGGGTGCCGGCCGCCCTAGAACGCCCTCGGGCAAGCGGTACCGTTCAAGCTCGCGATGAAGCCAGCCGGCCCAGGCCCGGTCCTTGTGGTTGTAGCTGATG
>JBKPQH010000011.1:0-38452 GCA_046733935.1 Pseudomonadota bacterium | reverse complement strand
GCGGACGGTGTACTGGACCGGGTTCGATCCCTCGACGATCTGATAATCGCGGTCGAACACATCCTCGAGCCCGAGCTCGCCCGAATCGACGGCATGCTCGATCGCCGCCTGGATCTGGCGGCAAGCCTCCTGGGCTTTCAGAATGAACGGCGTGTCGTCGATCTCGGCGCCCGAATTGGCGAGCGTGTCGAGCATGGTATTCGAGAGCAGCTCCAAGTGCGCGAGGCGTTTTTCGGCGGTGAGCAGCTCCTTGCCATTGTCGCGAGCATCAGCCGCAAAATCGGTAAGACCGGCCTTCACGCGATCGACGCTGGTCTGGATCATGCTGGTCGAGTGAGCGATGCCCTCGGTCTGGCGGTCGACCATGTCGACGATCTCGCTAACCTCGCGGACGGTGTCGCTGATGGTGCTGAAGCCCGACTGAGCGGCGCGGCTGCGCTCCACCCCGGTCTTGATCTCGGTGGTGACCGCGCCCGCTTCGCGTGTCAGCTCGCCGATCGTGGATGCGATCTGGCTGGTCGCCGCGCGCGTGTCGTGGGCTAGCTTCTTCACCTCGGCCGCAACCACCGCGAAGCTTCGGCCGGCGTCGCCGGCTCGCGCGGCCTCGATGGTCGCATTGAGTGCGAGCATATTGGTCTTGCGGGCGATCGTCTCGATGGTGGAGGACACCGTCTGGACCTGGCTCATCGCAGTCGCGAAGCCAGCCATTCGCTCACCCAGCTGCACGATCAGCTCGGTGAGGCCCTTGAACCCGTCGATCGTGCCTTCGATCGCTTCGCGGCCGGCGTCGAGCTTGGCCTTAGCCTGCTCGGAAAGGAGCCGCGCTTCGTCGGTCGAATCGGAAACGCGGGCCTGGTCGCCGAGCAGGCGGGTGGTCACTTCCTCCAGCTGGTCGAGCATCTTGAGATGCTCGCCGATGCGCTCGCCGACGCCTTTGACGTAACCGGCGACGTCGCTGCACTCCATCGACAGCGATCCGCAATCGCGGGCCACCGCCCGGATCGCATTTTCAGTGACTTCCTCAATCCCCTGAGTGGCCATCGACCGTCCCGCTCCCGAAACTATTCGCAAGCGGCATACGAAGAAGCTCCTACTTCTTCGTTAACCACGCGGCTGCAGGAGCGCTCAGTAGATCAGGTGCCGCCTTCCCTCTTCCTCCCATGCGCGCTCGTCCGGCACCGCAATGCCGTCGAGATCGGAGGCTGCAGCGCCAGGATTGTCGACCCACTCGCGCAGCAAGGGCGACCCGTTGATCACGTCGATCGCGAGCTTGTCGAATTCATATTCGTAGGGGAAATCCCGCCACAGGTCGTAATCCGGATAGAGGTTCCGGACCGCCTTGAAGGCGAGCGCCTGCAGCCGCCACGGCTTGAACGACGGGTGGTCGTAGAAATCGCCTTCGGCGTGGATGAAGACACCGTGGTTGAGCTGCCCGACATGCTTGTGGAAGGTCGGCTGGAAATAGATGTCCCGCAACTTGCAGCCGGCCAGCCACTCCGGCGCCAGGCGCTCCATCTCGGCGATGATCCGACGCGGCTCGAGGTCGGGCGCGCCGAACAGCTCCAGCGGGCGCGTGGTGCCTCTGCCCTCGCTGAGAGTCGTACCTTCCAGCATGACCGTGCCTGCATAAGCGCGCGCCATGTTGAGGTTCGCGGCGTTTGGGCTGGGATTGATCCAGACGCGTTCGGCCGGCCACCCGAAGCCGGGCCCCTCATCGGGCCGCCAGCCCTCCATCTCAATCACGCGATAGTCGACGTCGAGCTTGAAATGATCGACGAACCAGCGGCCGAGCTCGCCCAAGGTGAGTCCGTGTCGCATCGGCATCGGGCCCGCGCCGACGAAGCTCTCCCAGCCGTGGCGCAGCGTCAGACCCTCGACTGGCCGGCCTGCAGGGTTCGGCCGGTCGAGTACCCAGACGCCCTTGCCGTGCTCGGCCGCTGCTTCGAGCACGTAGAGGAGGGTCGTGACGTAGGTGTAGATGCGGCAGCCGAGATCCTGGAGATCGACGAGGATCGTGTCGAACGTGCCCATCGACTGGCCCGTCGGCCTCCGGACTTCGCCGTAGAGGCTGAACACCGGCACGCCGTAAATCGGATCGGTGAAGTCCGGCGATTCCATCATATTGTCCTGGAGATCGCCGCGAACGCCGTGCTGCGGGCCGAAGACTGCCGAGACCTTCAGTCCGGCCGCGACGAGCGCATCGAGACTATGAGTCAGCTCCCTGGTCACGGACGCAGGATGCGCGAGCAAGGCGACGCGCCTGCTTTCGAGCGGACGGCGAAGCTCAGGCTCGGCCAGAAGCCGGTCGATTCCGAACAGGGTCATGCGTCGCTGCTTAAGGGAGGTGCGCGGCGAAGCAACCGGGGTCGTGGAAATCCGGCTTCTTTCCCGGGTGGGCGAGCGCCCAGTAAGATTTGGTGCCGTCCTTCTCTTCCAGCACGGCCGCCAGGCCAAGCTCCCAGTTCGTATCGGCTGGCACGGCGATCGTCGCGCCGAGCGCCCACCAGGTGAAATTGTCTTCCATGCGCACGTAAGGCGGAGTGTCGACCTCGGCCTCCGCCATATTCTTCCGATAGGCGGAGAAATCGTAGGCCGCCCATTGCGTCGAGGGAGCGAAATTCCATTCGCGGTAGCCCTCCTCGCCCAGCGGCCGCAGGAACGCCTCGAAGCAGGTCGTCTGCCAGAGCTCGTCGGCGCGCTCCGGTTCTGTCGCTTCAGCTATGGCGAAGCGCTCTGCGGGCGCTCCCACCCCGAACCAGATGTTGGTCGTCGCAACTGCCGCAAGCGATGCCGCATGCTCCACGCTCGCCCAGACTTTGAACTCCGGTTTCGCGGACGGAGTGGCCGGATGCGGCACGAGGTTCAGCTGCATCTTCGCATTCTATCGTCATTCCCGCGAAAGCGGGAACCCAGCATTTCTGGGCCCCCGCTTTCGCGGGGGTGACGAGTTGGGTAAGCGATCGGCAATGACCGAGTATCGTTCCTCCCTGCTCAAGCTTCTCTCCGAGCGCGGCTACATCCACCAGCTGACGGATGCCACGGCGCTCGATACGCTGGCGGCGAAGCAAGTCGTACCCGGCTACATCGGCTTCGACGCAACGGCGCCGAGCCTGCACGTCGGCAGCCTGCTCCAGATCATGCTCCTACGGCGGATGCAGCAGTCCGGGCACAAGCCCATCGTGCTGATGGGCGGCGGTACGACCAAGGTCGGTGACCCGTCAGGCAAGGACGAGAGCCGCAAGCTGCTCACGCACGAGGAGATCGGCGCGAACATCGCGGGAATCCGCCGGGTGTTCGAGCGCTTCCTGACGTTCGGCGACGGCCCATCGGACGCGATCATGGTCGACAACGCCGATTGGCTCGACACGCTCGAGTACATCCCGTTCCTGCGGGAGGTCGGCAAGCACTTCACGATCAACCGGATGCTGACCTTCGACAGCGTCCGGCTCAGGCTCGATCGCGAGCAGCCGCTCACGTTCCTCGAGTTCAACTACATGATCCTGCAGGCCTACGACTTCCTCGAGCTGTCGCGGCGCGTGGGCTGCCGGATGCAACTCGGCGGCTCGGACCAATGGGGCAATATCGTCAACGGAATCGAGCTCGCGCGGCGGATCGACGGCACCGAGATGTTCGGCGTCACCAGCCCGCTGATCACGACCGCCGACGGCGCAAAGATGGGCAAGACCGCATCGGGCGCGGTCTGGCTCAATGCCGAGCTGCTGAGCCCATACGATTATTGGCAATTTTGGCGAAACACGGCGGACGCAGACGTCGGACGCTTCCTTCGGCTTTTCACGGACCTGCCGCTCGACGAAATCGCGCGGCTCGAGAGCCTCGAGGGCGCGGAGATCAACCAGGCCAAGATCGTCCTGGCGACCGAAACGACGACAATGCTTCATGGGCACGAGGCGGCAGTCGCAGCCGAGCAAACCGCGCGGCAGACGTTCGAAGGCGGCGGCGCAGGAGAAGACCTGCCGACGCTGTCGCTCGGTGACGGAATGAACATCGCCCACATCTTGACGGCGATCGGCTTCACGCCCTCGAACAAGGAAGCGAAACGCAAGATCGCCGAGGGCGCAGTTCGGCTGGATGACGAGGTGGTGAGCGATCCGGGGTTGGTCGTCGCAGCCGCCGCTCAGCCGCTGAAGCTAAGCTTCGGCCGCAAGAAGCACGGCCTGCTCGTCCGCTAGCCGGAGCGGATCAGATCGACCGCCTGGTCACGTTCAAACAGATAGAGGCAAATACGCGCTGCCTGACCGCGCGCGCCTGACAGGCCGCCGTCGCGGTCGAGAAGAAGCTGCGCGTCGTTTTGAGCGATCGGCGCCAACGTTTGAACGTCCTCCGCCGTGGCAACACGAAATGCCTCCTCGCCGGATTGGCGGGTGCCCAGAATCTCCCCCGGACCGCGGAGGCGCAGATCTTCCTCGGCGATGCGGAAGCCGTCGTTGGTTTCGCGCATAAGCCCAAGCCGGGCGCGACCCACATCGGTCAGCGTTTGTCCGCGGATCAGCAGGCACGTGCTCTTCCCCGAGCCGCGGCCGACGCGTCCGCGCAACTGGTGAAGCTGCGCAAGCCCGAAGCGGTCCGCTCCCTCGACGATCATCAAGGTCGAATTCGGCACGTCCACGCCCACCTCGATGACGGTGGTCGCAACCAAGGCCCCCAGCTCTCCCGACGCGAAGCGCGCCATGACCGCGTCCTTGTCCGGGCCCTTCATGCGTCCATGGACCAGCCCGACCTTGTCTTCCCCAAAGCGCTGACGGAGCACGCGGGCCCGTTCTTCCGCAGCAGCCGCGTCGGATTTCTCGCTCTCCTCGACGAGGGGGCAGACCCAATAGGCCTGCCCGCCGTTCGCGACGTGACGGCCAAGTCCGTCGATCACGTCCCCCAGCTTCTCCTCGCTGATCACCCGCGTTTCGACCGGAGTTCGGCCCGGAGGCATCTCGTCGATCCCGCTCACGTCCATCTCGCCATATTGGGTAAGGGTCAGTGTCCGCGGGATCGGGGTGGCAGTCATCACCAACAGATGTGGCGGACGTTGCGCCTTCGACGACAGCAAGAGCCGCTGCGACACGCCAAAGCGATGCTGCTCGTCGATGACGGCGAGGCCGAGATTCCTGTAGGCGACCTTCTCCTGGAAGATCGCATGAGTGCCGACGAGGATATCGATCGAGCCGTCAGCCAGGCCCATCAGCACGCTGTCGCGCGCACGGCCCTTTTCGCGGCCCGTGAGAATCGCCACGCGCACGCCGATGCTGTCGAGCTGGCCGAGCAAAGTCGCATGATGCTGTCGCGCGAGGATCTCCGTTGGGCTGAGCAGCGCGGCCTGAGCTCCGGACTCCACGGCAGCAAGCATCGCCAGGACCGCGACAAGCGTCTTGCCCGATCCGACATCGCCCTGAAGAAGCCGCAACATCGGAGCCGACTGGGCCATGTCACCGTGGATCTCGCCGATCACGCGCCGTTGAGCGCCGGTCAGCGGGTACGGCAACTTAAGCTTGGCAATGAGCTCGCCAGTCCCGGGCAGCGGCACGGTCCGATGACGCCGTTGCGATTGGCGCAGAAGCAACAGCGCGAGCTGATTGGCGAAGATCTCGTCATAGGCGAGGCGCTTCCGCCCTTCCTCGGCACCAGGCTCTCGATGGACCAGACCGAGAGATGCGCGCCAGCTCCCCCAGGATTCGCGGCTCGCCAGCCCGGGCTCGATCCATTCCGGCAGCTCCGGCGCGCGCTCCAGCGCTTCCCGTGCCAGCTCGCCCATGCGGCGGTTGGTGAGGCCTTCGGTGAGCGGATAGACGGGTTCACGGATCGCCGGCGTCGGCCCCTTGCCCGGTTCAGCGACTTCCGGATGGATGATCTGCCACTCGTCGCCATAAGCCTCGAGCTTGCCCGAGACGATGCGCTTCTCCCCCGTCGGGAGACTGCGTTTCGCCCATCCCGGATTGTTGAAGTAGATGAGGCTGATCGTGTTCCCGTCGGCGTCCGAGGCGAATACGCGCATCGGTCCCCGTCCCGAGCGGTTCTCGCGCGTCTGGTAGGGCGTCAGCTCAAGGATCACGTTGCGGCCGAGCAGTGACGCGCTTGCCGCCGGCGCCTTGATCCGCTCGATCGCTCCCGTCGGAAGGTGATACAGCACGTCAACTACGCGCGTTAGGTCGAGCCGCTTCAGGAGTTTCGCCACCTGCGGTCCGACGCCTTTCAGCACCTCCGCCTCAGCGAACAATGCATTGAGAATATCCGGGCGCACCGCGGCCTAAAAATCAGACGAAGCTGAAGTTGACCTTTTCGCCGATCACTTCGCCGTCAAAAGCGTGATCGCGAAAGGGCCCGTCCCGATCGGCGAAGAACAGAAAGAGATGAGCGGACCATGCGTTGGGATTGGGCCGCATGCGTCCGTGAGGATAGTGGCTCGCCTGATAAAGGACCGCGTCGCCGACCTGCATCCCGATCGACGCGTACTCGTCCGCTCCGAAATCGTCTGCCAACGGGTAAAGCGTCTCTGTCCTCTTCTTGCCGATTTGCAGGTCCCAAACTTCCCCGTCGCTGTAATCGAGCGTCAAAGACACGCCGTGCTGGCTCGCTGGCCGATCTGAATGGATCCGGCAGATGTCACCTTCGCGATAGATGCGGAAGTAGTTGTAAGTCGGCAGAACCTCGCGGCCGACGATCTGACCGATGATTGGAGTGAGGCCCCAGAGGAAGAAATCCATCGGCTCGAACATCTTCGAGTTGACGTCGAACGCTGGCCGCGAGAGCACGGCGGGATACCTTTGCGGCTGGTTGACGGGGAGCGATTGGCCGCGCGTCGCCGCCTTCAGCCTCGTCATATAGGCTCTGGCGACCTCTTGCGGGATCAGGCCGCGCAAATGCGCGTAGCCCTCCTCGTGGTAATCGCCGATGACCTCCACGATGAAGAGCTAGGAAATAGCCGTAGAAGGCGCAAGCTCGGGCCGTTCCCCTTCCCCAGTCAGAGCCTTGCGACTACATGGTTTGCATGCCTTCCGAAGCGGAACTGAAGCGCCTGCACTGGCGCGCGCATCATCGCGGTACGCGCGAAGCCGACATGCTGATCGGCGGATTCTTCGACGCTCATCACGCGTCCTGGAATGCCGACGAGCGCGCACTGTTCACCGCGATGCTCGAAGAGCAGGACGTCGACATCATGGCCTGGGCGCACGGAACCGCCGACGCACCGGAGCGCTTCGCCGGTCCCATGATCGAGGCACTGAAGAAGCTCGACTACATCCGGAGCGCGCGATGAGCAGCATCGACCCGCTTCAGCGCGTCCTCCGCGCCGATAACCCGCTGACGCTTTCTGGGGTGCCCTCCGGATTCCTGCCGTGGCTCGCAGCCGATCTGGCGCGGGCCGCACACGGGACCGGCAAAGGCGGCCGAGCGGTTGTGATTGCGGCGGACGAAGCGGCAATGCGCGCAGTTGCGGAGACGGTTCCACTATTCGCGCCTGAGGTCGACGTCGTGACCCTGCCCGGCTGGGACTGCCTTCCCTACGACCGCGCCTCCCCCGCGCTTCGCGTGATGGCCGAACGGCTGGGCACCCTGAACGCGCTGCAGGCGAAAGGCGAAAAGCCGCAATTGCTGGTCGCCACCGCGAGTGCCGCGACGCAGCGGGTGCTGACTCCCTTCCGCATCCGCCAGCTCACGCGGCGCCTCGCCGAGGGCGAGCGAATGGAGCGCGAAACCCTGGTCCAGCAACTTAGCGCGCTCGGCTACGAGCGAACCGACACGGTCGCCGAGCATGGCGAATATGCCGTCCGTGGTTCGCTGATCGATGTTTTCCCCGCAGGCGCGGAAACGGCACTGAGGCTCGACTTCTTCGGAGACGAGATAGACAGCGTGCGCCGGTTCGATACCGCCGATCAGCGGTCGACCGACAAGGCCGATGCTTTCACCCTGATGCCGGCGTCCGAAGCGCTTTTGGACGACGAGAGCATCAAGCGCTTCCGCTCGCGGTATCGCGAGACGTTCGGCGCCACCTCGACACAGGACCCGCTGTACCAGGCAGTTTCCGAGGGCCGCCGTATGGCCGGCATGGAACATTGGATTCCGCTCCTCGAAGAGAAGCTCGCGACGCTCTTCGATCATCTCGGCGAGAACGACATCATCGTCCGCGACACGGGCGCCGACAAGGCCATCGAGAGCCGGCGCGAGGCGATCGAGGACTATTACAATAACCGCGATCGCGCGATGGAAGCAGAGCCGGGAAGCTATCGGCCGCTTCAGCCGCAATCCTTGTACGTGCTGAACGGCGACTGGGATGCAATCGTGACCGACCGGGCAATCCACCGGACGTCCCCGTTCCCCGAGCCTGAGTCCGCAACGACGATCGGCTTCGGCGTCGAGCCGCCCCGCGATTTCACGCCCGAGCGCGCGCAGCAGGCGAATGTCTATGAAGCGGTTGCCGACCACGTTGGGAAGCTGCGCAAGAGCGGACACAAGGTCGTGCTCGCCAGCTACACCCGCGGTGCGCGCGAGCGGCTGCTCGGCCTTCTCGAGGAGCACGGGCTGAAGGCGCACAAGCTTGTCGACACCTGGCAGGAAGCGCTCGGAAGTAAGACCCAGCCCACGCTAATCGTCCTGCCGCTCGAGCACGGCTTCACCACGCCCGACGTCGCCGTCCTCACCGAGCAGGACATGCTCGGCGACCGGCTCGTCCGGCGGCGGAAGAAGCGCAGGGCAGCGGATGCCTTCCTGCAGGAGCTGGCGACACTCTCGCCGGGCGACCTCGTCGTCCACGCCGACCACGGCATCGGCCGCTACGAAGGCCTCACCCAGATCCCGGTCAGCAAGGTGCCGCACGACTGCGTCGCACTCGAATATGCGCGGGGCGACAAGCTCTATGTGCCGGTCGAGAATATCGAGCTCCTCTCGCGCTATGGCAGCGAGAGCGAGGGCGTGAGCCTCGACAGCCTCGGCGGAGAGGCATGGCAGCGGCGCAAGGCGCGCATGAAGGAGCGGATCCGCGAGATTGCGGGCGAGCTCATCAAGACGGCCGCCCTCCGCGCCACGCGTGCCGGGGTGATCGCTCAACCCGACAGCGCTTTTCCGCAATTCGTCGACCGTTTTCCGTACGAGGAGACCGACGACCAGGAACGGGCGATCGAGGACGTGCTGCAGGATCTCGAAGCCGGCAAGCCGATGGACCGGCTGGTTTGCGGCGACGTCGGCTTCGGCAAGACCGAGGTCGCGCTCCGGGCGGCGTTCGTCATGGCGATGTCCGGCAAGCAGGTTGCGCTGGTTTGCCCGACGACCTTGCTCGCGCGTCAGCACTATCGGAACTTCGTCGAACGGCTCCAGGGCTTTCCGATCAATGTCGGGCGCCTCTCGCGGCTCGTGCCGGCCGCTGAAGCCAAGAAGACGAAGGAAGGCATCGCGGACGGGACCGTCGATATCGTGATCGGCACGCACGCGCTGCTCGCCAAAGGCATAGAGTTCAAGCGGCTCGGATTGGTCATCGTCGACGAGGAGCAGCATTTCGGAGTCACCCACAAGGAGCGGCTCAAGGCGCTAAGGGCCGACGTTCACGTTCTCACCCTGACGGCGACACCGATCCCGCGCACGCTGCAGATGGCGATGTCCGGCCTGCGCGACCTTTCGGTCATCCAGACGCCACCCATCGACCGCCTCGCCGTACGAACATATGTGACGCCGTTCGACGGCGTGGTGCTGCGCGAGGCGCTCCTGCGGGAACATTATCGCGGCGGCCAAAGCTTCTTCGTCGCTCCGCGTATCGCCGACCTGCCCGACATCGAGGAGTGGCTGCGTGAGCAGGTTCCGGAGGTGAAGTTCGTCACGGCTCACGGCCAGATGAGCGCGACCCAGGTCGAGGAGCGCATGAGCGCATTCTACGACCGCAAATATGATGTGCTGCTCTCGACGACGATCGTCGAAAGCGGCTTGGACATCCCGAGCGCGAACACGCTCATCGTCTATCGCTCGGACCGCTTCGGCCTCGCGCAGCTCTATCAGCTGCGCGGGCGGGTCGGGCGCTCGAAGGCGCGTGCCTATGCCTATCTGACGATGCCCGCCACCCGCTCGATTACGGACGCGGCGGAGAAGCGGCTTCAGGTTCTGGCCGAGCTCGACAGCCTCGGCGCGGGCTTCCAGCTCGCAAGCCACGATCTCGACATCCGGGGAGCCGGCAACCTGCTCGGCGACGAACAGTCGGGGCACATCAAGGAGGTTGGGTTCGAACTCTACCAATCGATGCTCGAGGACGCGATCGTCGAAATGAAAGCGGGGAGCGCGGTGCAACGCACTGAGGAATTCACGCCGCAGATCAGCGTCGATGCGCCGATCATGATCCCCGAAGACTATGTCCCCGACCTGGACCTGCGAATGGGGCTTTACAGGCGCCTCGGCGAGCTCGACGGCCGGCCGGCAATCGATGCCTTTGCCGCCGAGCTGATCGATCGCTTCGGCGCGCTCCCGCCCGAGACGGCCAACCTCATGAAGATCGTCGAGGTGAAGCTCAACTGCCGCCACGCGATGGTCGCCAAGCTCGACATCGGTCCACGGGGAGCGGTCGTGACATTTGGCGACGGCGGCTTCCCGAACTTGGGAGCGCTGCTCGGCTACATCGATCGCCTGAAGGGCGCGGCCAAGTTACGCCCGGACAGCAAGATGATCGTATCGCGCGACTGGCCGACGCCCGACGCACGCCTCAACGGCGCCCTGCAGCTGTCGCGTGGCCTCGCCCGCGTCGTCGCCGCCGGCGAAGGGGCAATGAAGGAGCTCGAACCGGCCTAGGCCGGTTTGACGAACTTGTAGGCGAACTGGCTCGTCCGCCCCCGGATCGACTTGTCGAACACGGGGATGTCGAGCGGGTCGCCGGGATTGTTCAGCACGTTGCTCTCGCCGGCGAAGCGGAAGCCCGCCGCTTCGACGATCTTTCGTACGGCAGCCGGGTCGATCCGGTGAAGCGTGTCGGTGTCGCCAAGTCCCCGCCCCCGCTTGGCCATATGATCGACGATCATAAACGTGCCGCCGGGCTTGAGAATCTTAAAGGCGTCACGCGCGAGCGAAGCTGGATCGCCCTTGCCCATGAATTCATCAGGATAATCGTGAAAGTTCTGCGACGTCCAAATTACGTCGAGCGGTTCCGGGGCAGTCAGCTTGGTTGACGGCTGAACCTCGACGACGATGTTGCCGTAATATTTGTCAGCGGCGACCTTCCGGAGATCCGCGACATTTCCCATCGCGGTTCGCGCATAGGCCTGCGGCCAGACCGCGTAGACCTTGCCGTCAGGGCCAACGACCTTGCTGAAGATCTTCGTCCAATAGCCGGTGCCCGGAATGAGATCGAGCACCTTGTCGCCGGGCTTCACTCCGGCAAGGGCAATGAGCGGCCCGGGCTTCCGCCGAGCATCCGCAGCCAAGCGTTGATCCTTACGGCCGGGATCGGCGAGCGCGGCATCTAGCGCAGCTTGGGAGAATTGCCGCGGCGCTTCCGCTTTCTTGCAGCCCGTCAGGGCAGTGACACCAATCGCTGCCGCTAGAATGATGCGCTTCATGCTCATGCTCCTCGGGAGGCGACGGAGCACAGGATGAAGAGCGTTGCTGCTGTTTTTCGACGGAACGGCTAGACGGCTTCGACCTGCGCGGCGGCGACGAAGCGAGTCAGCTCTTCGTGCGTGAGCGCGCCGGCGCCCAGGAACCCCTGGTAAAGATCGCAGCCCCACTCAGCGAGAAGCTTCAGCTGTCCGGTACTCTCAACCCCCTCGACCACCACTTGGAGGCCAAGCTCGCGCGCAAGCTGGATCATCGCCTTGACCACGATCCGGTCGCGCTCCCCACCTACGATATGGGTGATAAGACCCCGGTCGATCTTAAGCATGTCGAGCGGAAGGGAGATGAGATAGGCCAGGCTCGCATAGCCCGTGCCGAAATCGTCGACAGCGATGCTGAGCCCTGCCTCCCGCAGTCGCGAAAGACGCTCCGCGACCGCACTCTGGTCGATCAGCAGACCGCTCTCGGTTATCTCGATGGTCACGCGCGCCGGATCGATGCCGGCACTCTCGATCTCATCAAGGAGCCACTTATCGAAGCCGTCGCGCGAAAGATCCTGCGGAAGCAGGTTGACTGAAATCCGGAGCTTCTTGAGCGGCCCCTCCCATACGGCGGCGCATCGCAGCGCCTTGCGCTGCACGAGCCGCGACAGACGCTCCGCAAGCCCCGCGCCTGAAGCGCGCGCAAACAGCGCTTCGGCCGACGGCACGATCGGAGAACGCGCAAGCGCCTCCGCGCCGACGATCCGTCCCGTGCTAGGCTCGATCAACGGCTGATAGAGGACCTCTATCTGTTCATGTGCGATCGCGGCTTCCAAGAGCGGATCCTGGAGAGGGGCCGCAGGCGCCGGCCTCCCCCCATCTGACGCCCGCCTCCCCCACTCGAATATCGTGTCAAACCCCGGCATGGCTCCAGCGACTAACGTTCGGTCCGAAAGCGTGGAAGCGCGGGATCGACCGTAGACCCGAAACGGCACAGTGACGCGGAACGCTAATGCCTCTATCTTTCGCGCAGTAGAACGGTGCCCAAGGAGCTGCGATTGAACGCCGACGCGCCGCATTCACGCGACGACCGAGAGCGCGAGGATCTGCGCGAGCTCGGTGTCGGACTTGTCTCTTCGCATACCGACGTCGCCAAGACGGCCGAAGCGCTCCTTCGGCAGCGCTACGACTTCTTGCCGAGCGATGAAGCCGAAACTCTGGTCGCTCTCGGCGGCGATGGCTTCATGCTCCAGACGCTCCACGCGATGCTCGACCAGGGACGGCCACGACCGGTTTTCGGCATGAACCGCGGCACCGTCGGATTCCTGATGAACGACTGGCGGATCGATTGCCTTCCCGAGCGTTTGAAAGGCGCCAAGGCGATCCGCGTGGCGCCACTCGAGATGAAAGCGACCACCGTCGCGGGCACGACGTTCGTGCATGCGGCAATCAACGAAGTCTCGCTTCTGCGCGAAACGCGCCAGACCGCGAAGATCGAGATTTCGGTCAACGGGCGCGTGGCCTTGCCCGAGCTCGCCTGCGACGGCGTGCTCGTGGCGACCCCGGCGGGGTCCACCGCCTACAATCTGTCCGCCCGCGGGCCGATCCTGCCGCTGCAAGCGAAGATGCTCGCACTGACGCCGATCAGCCCGTTCCGGCCGAGGCGCTGGTCCGGAGCCATCCTGCCGGACGACACTGCGGTTTGCCTGCAGGTGCTCGAAGCCGAGAATCGCCCGGTTTCCGCCGTCGCCGACCAAGTCGAAGTGCGCGACGTCGATCGGGTCGAGATCAAGCTCGACCGGAATCGTTCGCTAACTCTCCTGTTCGATCCCGAACATGCGCTCGACGAACGGATTGCGATGGAGCAATTCGCGACCTGAATTGCCCGGAGAACACTTGCCTTTAAGGAAGTCTCCGCTATCTAGCCCGCCTGCCCCGCGGCATGGTCGCGGAGCTGCTCCCCGGTAGCTCAGCGGTAGAGCATCCGACTGTTAATCGGACGGCCGCCTGTTCGAATCAGGCCCGGGGAGCCATTTGCTCAATCTTCGTGGCCGGAGCGCCAAAGCGCGGCGGTGAGCGGTTCCAGCAAATATTGAAGCGCGGTGCGGGAACGCACCTTGAGCACCGCCTCCACGGGAAGCCCTGGCCGAAGCTCGCCCTGACCGAGCACCGAACGCACCCGGTTCAATTCGGCTTCGGGAACCACGATCTCGGCGCGGAAATAGGACTTGCCTGTCTTTTCGTCCGTGAAACTGTCGGCGGAAACCGTTCGAACCGTTCCCGTGAACAGCGGCAGCGAACGGTTATGGACGCTCAAAAAGCGGATCTGCACCTTCTGTCCGGGGAACGCATCGTCGGCATCCGTCGGAGCGAGCTGCGCCTGGATCATGAGTTCGCGGCCGTCCGGAACGATATCCATCAGCTTCTGACCCGGCGCGACGACGCCTCCGACGGTGAAGACTTGAAGGCCGACGACCTGGCCCGTGGCGGGTGCGCGGACCTGCGAATGCTCCAGCTGTTCGCGGGTCGCCACCAGCTTGGGAAGCGTTTCAGATATCTTGCTTTGAGTGTCCTTGAGATCGGCCTCGATCTGTTCAAGCCGCTGGCTGCTCACGCTCAGCGATTGCATCTTCGTCTCGCCGATCCCTTCCCCGGCCCGCGCATATTCGGCCTCCATCGCAGCCTGCTGCCCCTTCAGGTCCGCCTGCGCGCGCTCGAGCTGACGGACGCGGTTCATGGACGCAAAGCCCTTCTCGGCAATCTTGCGCAGGCCATCCAGCTCTTCCTTGATCAGCCGCTGCTGCTCGATCAGCGCGTTGCGCTGCTGGATATATCCCGACTGCTGCTGCACGAGTTGCCCCGCGCGCTGGCCAAGGACGGACTGCTGCGCCGACATGGAACCTGCGCGGGCGCGCATTTCCGCACGCTGAAGCTGCATGACCTGGGCCGCGATGTCCCGGTCCACCGGGCGCAGGGTTGCGAATTCGGCGGGAGGAGCGAAGTCGCGCTGTCCGGACCGCTCGGCGAGCAGTCGTGCCCGTTGTGCGAGGAGCGTCAGATAGTCGCTGGTCATGGCGCGCTCGGCCGCCTTCAGTTCAGGCGCCGCAAGCTCGATCAGCACGTCCCCCGCACGGACATGCTGCCCCTCTCGAACGTGGATCGCGTTCACGACGCCGCCGTCCTTGTGCTGCACCGTCTGGCGGTTGCCGGCAACGGCGATGGTACCCGCCGCGTGAACGCCCGCATCGAGCGGGACGAACGCCGCCCAGCCCAGGAAGAGCACGAAGAAAGCCGCGGCGATGATCAATCCCAGGCGAATCTCGCGCGTCGGATTGCCGACCTCGCTGTGTAGGGGAGAGGTCAGGACCAATGCGTCGCTCACGCGGCATTCTCCGACGTCTTCGGACCGGTGAGGCGAGCGACGACCTCTTTCGCCGGGCCCAGCATCCTCGGCTTGCCGTCCTCGATCACGAGCAAACGATCGACAGCCGCAAGTACGCCGCGCCGATGAGCGATCACGATCACCGTCGCGCCGCGCGACCGTGCCTTGGCAATGGCGGCCACCAGCGCCGTCTCGCCGCTCTGGTCGAGAAAGGCGTTAGGCTCGTCCAGCAGCAACAGCCGCGGCTCACCGAACAGAGCCCGGGCGAGCGCCACGCGCTGCGCCTGACCCGCCGAGAGGCCGGCTCCCATCAGTCCGAGCTGCGTATCATAGCCTTGCGAAAGCTGCAGGATCATCTCGTGGACGCCGGCTTCCCTGGCCGCGGCAATCACCGCTTCGTCGATCGCCTTGATGTCCTCACTGTCCGTGCCCTTTCGGAAGCGAGCGATATTTTCCTTGATCGTACCTTCGAACAGGGAGGGCTCCTGGGGCATGTAACCAAGATATTTGCCAAGCTCATCCTGGTCCCAGTCGGTGAGGCGTGCGCCGTCGATCCGCACCGTCCCGATTGTCGGCTGGATGGCGCCCACGATGACCTTGCCCAGCGTCGTCTTGCCCGAGCCGCTCGGGCCGATGATGCCAAGGATTTGGCCCGGATCGGCTCGGAAGCTGATCCCGACCAAGATCGGACGGCCCTCGCGTCCGCGCACGCCCACCTCTTCGACCTGCAGCGCGCCAGTAGGCGCCGGCAGCGCAGTGTAGACGCGCTGCTCCTCGAGATTTTCGAAGGTGCGGGCGAGCCGCATGACCGATGCTCTTGCCCCCGCGAGCGGCGACCAGGCGGCGATGATGCTTTCGACCGGCTGCAGCGCGCGGCTCAGCAGGACCGATGAAGCGATGATCGCCCCAGCAGAGATCTCGCCGGCAATTGCCAGCAGGGCGCCGACGCCGAGCGCGACGGACTGGACGAACAGGCGGAAGAACCGGCTTGTCGCCGTCAGCTTGCTGCCGGCGAACTGGGCATTGACCATGTTCGCAAGCGCAATCCGGCGATGGGCGAGCTGACGCTCCACCATGGCTCCGGTCATGCCAAGGCCTTTCACGGTCGTGCCGTGCACCGCGGCGGCCTGCTGGCTGTTGTGGGCCGATGCCATTGCGGAGGTCGCGATCTCCATCTTCTTCTGCGTCGCCCGCTGGTTGAGGTACGCGAGCGTCACCAGAAGGATCATCGCCACGATCGCAAGGATGCCGATCCAGAAGTGAAGCATGAACGACACGAGCAGAAACACCGGCGTCCAGGGCAAATCGAAAATCGCCGCGATTGCGGGGGTCGCCATCGCGGTGCGGATATTGTCGAAATCGCGCATCGCCTGCCCGGCGGCGCCTGAATCCGTGGCCATCATCTGCTTCAGGATGCGCGGAGCGACGAGTGCGTCGATGCGCTCGCTGGCCCGAACGAGCAGCCGGTTTCGGACCATGTCGAGCGCGGACAAGGTCAGCAGCGCCAGCGCAAGCGCAAGAGTCACGAACAGCAACGTCGTCTTGCCGGCCGTCGGAACGACGCGGTCGTACACCTGCAACATGTAGAGCGTAGGCGCGAGATAGAGGATGTTGATGAGCAGGCTGAAGACCGCTGCAGCAACGAAATGCTGGCGGCAGTCGCCGAGCGCATCGGAGAGAATCCGGGGAAGCTGGACGCCGGCGAGCTTCAAGCCGTCGCTCCGGATGTGCGGCTCCATTGCGGTGTGCGCGCAAGAACCATCGATCGCATGAACTCCCCTACTCCCGCAGCGGCTCCAGCATGGTCAAACCGCTAATTCCCTACCTTACTCAACGCTAATTAAGAAATTGTCCCTTACTGGGACATGACTAAGATGTTGATTTGTATTGGAATGTCGCCTGAGAGAGTGGGATCAGCCGTCGATCGAAGCCATAAGCGAGGCGTTCCCGCCGGCTGCGGTCGTGTCAATGCAGGTAACGCGTTCGGTCGCGAAGCGCGCCACGTAATGCGGTCCGCCGGCTTTGGGACCTGTTCCGCTGAGTCCTTCTCCTCCGAAGGGCTGGCTTTCGACCACGGCGCCGATCTGGTTGCGGTTGACGTAGAAATTGCCCACGCGCGCATGCTCCTCGACATAGTCGCGGACAGTGTCGATGCGGCTCTGAAGGCCGAGGGTGAGTCCGTAGCCGGTCGTGTTGATTGCCTCGACGACCTCACCGAGCTTGTCGCCGGCAAAGCGGATGACGTGAAGGATCGCGCCAAAATTCTCGCGATTCAATTGGCTTAGCGACTGAATCTCATAGAAGGCGGGAGGAACGAAGCAGCCGTGCGCGGCCTCCTTCGGCAGGTCCAGCCTGCAGATCTTCTTCGCATTCTCGTCGAGCCATTCGAGGTGCTCGTCGAGCACCTTCTTGGCGGCCTGATCGATGACCGGGCCGACATCGGTCGACAGGTCCGACGGATCACCGACCTTCAGTGCCTCCATCGCGCCCGCGATCATCTTGATCATGCCGTCGGCGACATCCTCCTGGACGAACAGCACTCGCAAGGCCGAGCAGCGTTGGCCCGCGCTCTGGAATGCCGAGGAAATGACATCGCGCGTGACCTGCTCCGGCAGAGCCGAGCTATCCACGATCATCGCATTCTGGCCGCCGGTTTCAGCGACGAACGGGATGATCGGACCGTCGCGCTCGGCCAGCGTGCGGTTGATCATGCGCGCCGTTTCGGTCGATCCAGTGAAAACGACGCCGGCGAGCAGCGGATGCGCGGTCAGCGTGCCGCCGACGACCCGGCCCGAGCCCGGTGCGAGCTGGACGATATCCTTCGGAATCCCCGCCTCGTGCATCAGCTCGACTGCCAGAGCGGCGATCAGCGGAGTTTGCCCGGCGGGCTTGGCGATGACTGCATTGCCGGCGGCCAACGGCGCGGACACGAGGCCGGTGAAGATGGCGAGAGGGAAATTCCACGGCGAAATGGCGGCGATCACTCCCCGGCCGTGCAATCGCAGCTCGTTCTGCTCCCCGGTCGGACCCGGAAGTGGAAGCGGTCTTGTAAACTGGCGCCGCGCTTCGGAAGCGTAGAAACGCAAGAAATCGACCGCCTCGCGCACTTCAAGCACTGCGTCGATCAGGGTCTTCCCGGCTTCGCGAATGCACAGAGAGAAGAATTCTTCGGCATGCGCCTCGTAGAGGTCTGCCGTGCGCTCGAGCAATTTCGCCCGGGCCTCGCCGCCGAGCGAATCCCAGCCGACTTGCGCGGCATGTCCGGCGCGGACCATCCGATCGACTTCATCGGCCCTCGCTTCGAAGGTGGTTCCCACAGTCACCCTATGGTCCTGGGGCGATAGGATCGGCCTGGCCTCGCCCTTTCCCAAGCCCGGCTTCGCGGTCCAGCTGCGGGCTTCGAGCGCTTCCAGCCGTTCGAGCAAGGGCTCGCGCACCAAGGGGTCGCTCAGGTCGACACCCGCGCTGTTGCGGCGTCCAGCGCCGAAGAGATCGGTCGGCAGGATGATCTTGGGGTTGCGCTTGGGCGTAAGCGCCTCGAGCTCGGCTACAGGGTCCCTCACCAGGTCGTCGAGCGAGACCTGCTCATCGGCGATGCGATTCACGAAGCTCGAATTGGCCCCGTTCTCGAGCAACCGCCGGACTAGATAAGCCAGCAACTCCTTGTGGCTGCCGACGGGCGCATAAATGCGCACCGGCGTGCGCTTGTCGCCGATCCCCTCCTCGAGCTTGGCGAGCTCCTCGTAAAGCTCCTCGCCCATGCCGTGCAGGCGCTGGAACTCGAACTCGCGGCCGGCTGCGAGCGCCTTCACCTGGCCGATCGTGTTGGCGTTGTGCGTGGCGAAGGCCGGATAGATCGCGTCGGTCGCATCGAGCAGCTTCTTGGCGCAGGCGAGATAGGAGACGTCCGTCGCGACCTTGCGCGTCCACACCGGATAGTCCGTGAGGCCAGCGACTTGGGCGAGCTTGATCTCGGTGTCCCAATAGGCGCCTTTAACAAGGCGGCACATGAGCTTGCGGCCATGCGCGCGGGCCGCCTCGATCACCCAGTCGCACAGCGGGGCAGCGCGCTTCTGATATGCCTGGATCGCCATTCCGAAGCCGGCCCAGTCGTTTGCGAATAGCTCGTCGTCCGCAAGCAAGGCCTCGAACACGTCCATCTGCAGCTCGAGGCGATCGGATTCCTCTGCGTCGATCGTGAAGTGCACGTCGGCTTTCGCCGCCTTGAGCGCGAGCTCCCGCACCACCGGGATCACCGCTGCGAGGGCTTCCTCCCGCTGCGTATATTCGAAGCGCGGGTGAAGAGCGGTGAGCTTGACCGAGATGCCAGGGGCTTTGCGGAAACCGCCCTTCGCCTGTTCGCCAATGCGATCCAAGGCGTCGCGATAGGCCTCGGCATAGCGTTCCGCGTCTTCATACGTCTTCGCCGCTTCGCCCAGCATGTCGAAGCTGTGGCTCAGTCTCCGGCGCTGTTCCGGCTCGGCGCGCTTCAGCGCCTCATCGATCGTCCGGCCGAAAACGAAGTTACGGCCAAGGATCTTCATCGCTTCCCGCACCGCCGTCCGAACGACGGGCTCGCCAAGGCGCCCGACCGCACGACCGAGCGCAGCCTTCCAATTGCCAGAACGATCCTGAGCGCTCTCCAGCACCCTGCCGGTGAGCAGCAGCGAGAAGGTCGCCGCATTCACGAAGGCGGAATCCGACTGCCCGAGCTTGTCGGACCAGTCGGGACCCGAGAGCTTGTCCGCAATCAGCTCGTCCGCGGTGTGCGCGTCGGGGATTCGCAGCAACGCCTCGGCCAGGCACATCATCGCAATGCCTTCGTCCGAGCCGAGGTCGTAGGCGTGGAGGAAAGCGTCGACGCCCGACGGCTTATGCGCCCGCACGCCTTTGACCAGCGCCCGGGCGGTGGCCGCCGCTTCGCCTTGCGTTTCCGGTGCCAGGCGCGCCTGCTCTATGCGCTCTGCCGCAATCTCCTCTTCGTCAGGCCGGTACGCGCGCCTGAGCTCGGTCCGGTCGATCGGGCTCGCCGCCCGAGCCGTTACGCGAGCTGCCCGTGGCAATGCTTGTATTTCCGGCCAGAGCCGCAGGGGCACGGCGCGTTGCGGCTGATCGGCGCTTCGACCACGCCGCCCTGGGCCTCACGCTGGGGCAGGCCCGGCTGCGGGATATTCAGCGGCGGCAGGTTGGACAGCACCGTTCCGGTCGCCGCGTCGATATCCGCGGTGTCGTCGTCACCCGAGAAGGGGTCGAGGTGCTGCGTGATGAATTCCGGGAGCACGGGGGGCGGCGCTTCCTCCATCTGCAGCTGCGCACGCATCAGAATTCGCGTCACTTCTTCGCGAATGGCAATCAGGAGCCGCTCGAACAGCAGGAACGCCTCCTGCTTATATTCGTCGATGGGTTTCTTCTGCGCGTAGCTGCGAAGGTGGATCACCTGACGAAGCGCATCGAGCGTCGCCAGATGCTCCTTCCAGTGATGGTCGAGTGTCTGGATCAGGATCTGCTTTTCGATATCGTTCCACCGCTCCGGATCCACGCCCTCAAGCTTCGACGTCATGGCGTCGTCGGCGAGCCTTTGCACACGCTCGACGATCATGTCGGGCTCGACCGCCTCTTCTTCCAGCCAGTCTTCGATCGGCGGCTGAAGCCCGAAGACCACGTCGACACTTTCCTTGAGCGCCGCAACGTCCCACTGCTCGGGGTACGTGCCGGGCGGGCAGCTGACCGCGACGATCGATGCCGCAGTTTCGGCGCGCATGTCTGCGATGATGTCGCTGACGCTCTCGGCATCCATGATGTCGGCGCGCTGTTCGTAGATGACCTTGCGCTGATCGTTCATCACGTCGTCGAATTCGACGACCTGCTTGCGGATGTCGTAGTTGCGCGCCTCGACCTTCTTCTGCGCGGTCTCGATGGCCTTGGAAATCCATGGGCTGACGATCGCCTCGCCGTCCTCGAGATTCTTGTTCATCAGCCGCGCGAACATGGTCTGCGGGCCGAAGATTCGCAGGAGATCGTCGTCTAGGCTCAGATAGAAGCGCGACAGGCCGGGGTCACCCTGACGGCCTGAACGGCCGCGGAGCTGATTGTCGATGCGCCGGCTTTCGTGGCGTTCGGTGCCGAGCACGAATAGGCCGCCAGCGTCGAGCACGCGCTGCCTTTCCTGGGCAACCTCCGCTCGAACCTTCTCCGCCTGGGCCTGATATTCAGGTGTCCCGGCCACCAGGTCCGGAAACTCGTCCAGCATCCGGAACTCGAGGTTGCCGCCGAGTTGGATGTCGGTGCCGCGGCCGGCCATGTTGGTGGCGATCGTCACCGCACCGATCCGCCCGGCCTGAGCGACGATATGAGCTTCCTGCTCGTGGAAGCGCGCGTTGAGCACGGAATGCTTGATGCCGGCCTGCTGGAAGTATTCGGACAGCATCTCCGATTTCTCGATCGACACCGTACCGACGAGAACCGGCTGGCCAGCCGCCTGCTTCGCCTGAATCTCCTTCGTAATCGCGGCAAACTTCTCCGGCATCGACTTGTAGAATTCGTCGTCCTCGTCGGCGCGGAGAACCGGCACGTTCGTCGGAATCGCGACCACATTCATCTTGTAGATGTCGAAGAATTCAGGCGCTTCGGTCATCGCCGTACCGGTCATGCCCGACAGCTTCGGATACATGCGGAAGTAGTTCTGGAAGGTGATCGAGGCGAGCGTCTGGTTCTCTGGCTCGATATCGACGCCTTCCTTGGCTTCCACTGCCTGGTGGAGCCCGTCCGACCAGCGCCGGCCTTCCATCATTCGGCCGGTGAATTCGTCGATGATGACGACTTTCCCGTCCTTGACGATGTAGTCGATGTCCTTCTTGAACATGACGTTGGCCTTCAGGGCCTGGTTCAAGTGGTGGACGACCTGGGTGTTGGCGATGTCGTAGAGGTTGCGACCCTCGATCAGGCCAGCTTCCTCAAGCATCCGCTCGGCCTTTTCGGTGCCGTCCTCGGTGAGGACGACGCTCTTCTGCTTCTCGTCCTTTTCGTAATCGGCCGGCGTCAGTGTTTTCACTAGGCGGTCGACGTTGATGTAGAGATCCGACTTGTCGTCGGTCGGTCCGGAGATGATCAGCGGCGTGCGGGCTTCGTCGATGAGGATCGAGTCCACCTCGTCGACGATCGCGAAATTGAACGGCCGCTGGACCATCTGGTCCCGCGAGTATTTCATATTGTCGCGCAGGTAATCGAAACCGAGCTCATTGTTCGTCGCGTAAGTGATGTCGGCATTGTAGGCGTCGCGCCGCTCCTGGTCGGAGAGGTTCGGGACAATCACCCCGACCGTCATTCCGAGGAAGCGGTAGATCTGGCCCATCCAGTCCGCATCGCGGCGGGCCAGATAGTCGTTGACCGTGACGACGTGGACGCCCTTCCCTTCCAATGCGTTGAGGTAGACCGCGAGGGTGGCGACCAGCGTCTTTCCCTCGCCGGTCTTCATCTCCGCGATCTCGCCGCGGTGGAGCGCAATGCCGCCGATCAGCTGGACGTCATAATGGCGCTGACCGAGGGTGCGGATGGCGGCCTCCCGGACCGTCGCGAATGCCTCGGGAAGCAAATCGTCGAGCTTGTCGCCATTGGCCAGCCGCTGCCGGAAGACATCCGTTTGCCCGCCCAACTCGTCATCGGTCAGCGCGGAAATGTTCGGCTCGAATCCGTTGACGGCATCGACATACTTGCCGAGGCTGCGGACATAGCGATCGTTGGCCGATCCGAAGATGCTCTTTGCCACTGCGGCGAACATGAAATTCCCTTAAAAGCCCGGGCGTTCAGGATCGGGCGAAAACCTCTCGCCGACGCTCTCGGGAAACCGTCGCGGGCGATGTAAGGAGCCCCCTAGCGCTAGTCAATTAAGCGGAGGTGACTGTGACGGGCCTGACGGGTGGATGCATGTGCGGTGCGGTGCGGTTCGAGCTTGAAAGTCAGCCTTTCGACTGCGGCTGGTGCCACTGCCGCACCTGCCAGTTGAACAGCGGAGCACCGGCGATGGCGTTCGCCAGCGTGCGGAGCCCCGATTGGGTCGCGACCAAAGGCGAGGACAAGATCCGGACCATCCGCTCCAGCAGTTTCGGGCATCGCGCATCCTGCGGAGAGTGCGGCACTCCGCTCTATGTCAGGGTCGATCACCAGCCGGAGACGGTCGACTTTAGCGTCGTCACGCTCGATGATCCGAGTACAATCGAGCCTGAATTCCACATTTTCTGGGGAAGCAAGGTCGACTGGTTCAATCCGGGCGACGACCTGCCCAAGCACGAGCAGTTTCGGCCTGACACCCGCGGACTCGAGGGTACCGAGCCACCTGACGACTCTTCCCTCGTGGGCGGAGCTTAGAGGTTACCTTCCAGCCACTGCTGGATCTGGCTTCGCGGAGCAGCGCCGACCTTCTGTGCGACGGGCTGGCCGCCCTTGAACAGAAGCATCGTCGGGATTCCGCGGACGCCATAACGGCCCGGAACGTCGGGATTCTCGTCGATATTGAGCTTCGCCACGGTAACCTTGTCGCCGAGCTCTTTGGAGATTTCCTCGAGCGCCGGAGCAATCATTCGGCAGGGGCCGCACCATTCGGCCCAGAAATCGACGAGGACGGGACCTTCGGCTCCCAAAACATCGGAAGCAAAGCTCTGGTCGGTGACGGTCTTGGTGCCCATGGCGGCGAATCTCCGGTCAAGTGTTAACGTGCATATGGGTGGTTCGGCAGCGCCTCTCAAGGCGGCAGCTCGAACAGTTGCGGTCCGCCGGTGTAGAGCAGCGCCGCGCGTATCTCTCGGTTTGGGAAGATGACCTGCAGAGCGGTGGTGTAAGCCTGCATTTGCGCGAGGTGGGCCGCTGGGATCGACGCGGCGGTCGCGGGGACGCGGCCAGTCTTGAAGTCTAGCACGGAGACAGTCGTTTCTTCGATCAGGAGGCGGTCGGCGGTGCCGGCGATCACGCGGCCGTCCGGCAAGGTCGCGGCAAGCGGTGCTTCACCCAGCGAGTTCGGGCCGAATAGCGGCGCGAATCGTGGATCGGACAGGATGGCGCAAACCTGAGCGACGATCTCGTCGCGGACTGCAGCGTCGCTGACTCCTGCCGAGCGTTCCAGCCATCGCTCGGCAATGTCAGGACGTGCGCTCGGTTCGACCGCCGGCAAGCGCTCCAGGAGCTGATGGATCCAGGTCCCGCGCAATGCAGCGGCGCGCATCGCTTCGCTTGGCGGAGGTGCGCTCTCGTCATCCACGCCGATCGCCGAGGGCGCCAGTGGCCGCGGCGGCCGGGCTTCGACGGGTGCCGGATCGCGCGCCCATTCGGGCACGACCACTGGAGGCAGCGCAACCCTGTCCTTCGTCCGCTTCGGCGGAGCAGCCCCGGCTGCGCCATACCAGAGCGCGACATGGCCGACAGCAGGCAGCGCATCGATGTTGCCCATCGCCTCCTCGACGATGCGGTGCCAGCAATTGGCCGGCCGCGGGTCCGAGCCGTCCTTCTTCGCCTTGGGCATCACTCCGCTAACGATCAGCCGGTCGGCCGCGCGGGTCAGCGCGACATAGAGCAGGCGCATATGCTCCTCGAGGTCGCGCTTCTCCTCGTCGGCGATGATCGCGTCGAAGGGGGGGCTGATCTCGTCCTTTTTGGGGCGGAGGAGCGGCGCGACACCGGCTCCTGCCACTTCGATGTCGACGGTCAGCGGCGTGCGGCCGAGCCGCGCCGGGTCGGCGGTCGCGTCGGCCAGGATGACCACCGGCGCTTCGAGGCCCTTGGCACCATGAACGGTCATCACGCGGACCTCGTTCGCCGGCTGTCCGGGATCGCGCTGCACGTCGACGGTGCCCCGCAAAAACCAGGAGAGGAAGCGGTCGAGGGAGGCCGTCTCGGTGCGTTCGAACTCGAGCGCGCTGTTCATCAGTTCGTCGACCGGATCACGCGCCGCCATTCCCAGGCGGGAGTAAAGTTTCCGACGGCCCTCCATCGGCCCGGTGAGGATCGTTTCCAGGAAGCGCGACGGCATGGTGAAGTCGGCGATGCGCAATAGCTCAGCAAGAGCTTCGTGGGCCGCGGCGAACGCCTCGTTCTCCCGTGCCCTTCGCCGGAGCTCGCGCCACAGGCTCACAGACCGGCCGAAGGCGAGCTCGCGGAGCCGTTCCTGGTCCCAGCCGATCAGCGGCGAGACGAGCAGGCAGGCCAGGCTGAGATCGTCGTTAGGCTGCACGGCGAACTTCACCGCGGCGAGCAGATCCTGAACCGCCAGCGGCTCGTGCAGATGGAGCCGGTCGACGCCGGCCACGGGCACTCCCGCCGAAAAAAGCCGCGCCACGATGAGCGAAGCAAGCTCACCGCGGCTGCGGACCAGCACGAGGATGTCGCCTGGGCTTAACGGGCGCCCGGTCGAGGCAAGCACAGGCGCCTCCTCGACCATCAGGCTGATGCGCTCCGCGAGCACGTCGGCATATTGGCGATCCCGCAGGGCCACCCACCGCTCCTCGGCCTCGTCGCTGTCGTCCGGAGATTCATCGACCGCGAAGAGCTGCCATAGCTCGACCGAACCAGGTCGATCTCGATGATGCGCGCGATGCGGCTGCGGGGGTTCGCTCAGAGCGAGCGCTTGCGGCCCGACCGTCTCGATTACCGCGTCGACGACATCGAGCACCGGTTGCGCCGAGCGAAAGCTGGCAGCGATCGACAGGTCGCGAAACTCGCTCGCCTGCCTTTGATAGGAGAAGAGATCGTCGCCCGTGCTGACCGCCGCCGCACGCTCCTTGAACGCCTCCTTTGCCTGCTGGAACTTGCGCGGGTCCGAGCCCTGGAAACCGTAAATGGCCTGCTTGAAATCGCCGACCATGAACAAGGTTCGGTTGCGCCCTTCGCTTTCGCTGGAGCCGCTGAAGAATTCGTCCACGAGCTGGTCGATGATTTCCCACTGCGCCGCGTTCGTGTCCTGCGCCTCGTCGACCAGCACATGATCGACCTGCCGATCGAGCTTGTAGCGGACCCATTCGCCCATTCCCGGCTGCCGTAGCAGGTGCCGAGTCCATTCGATCAAGTCATTGAAATCGGCAACGCCCGCAGCCCGCTTTGCCTGGGTGTAGGCTCTTGCGAACGCCTGGCCGGCGCGCAGCCCCGCCGCGATGTCACGGGCGAGCTTGGCTGCGGTCTGGATGCGCAGGAGGTCCCCGATCAGATTCGCAAGACGGCCAGCATGAGATTCATAGTGCGGCTCGGCTTTGGTCTGCCCAGCGGAAACGCGAGGCATGCCTCTGTCGGTGAGCACGACTTTCCGGAGCTTCGGCAATGCCGCGGCGCGCTCGATCGGCGTGAGCGCAAGCCACTCTTCGATCACGTCCGCGTGACCGTGCCCAGTCTGCACCCCCCACTTCCGGTTCGCGTCGGCGACCGCGCGGAGCAAATCGCAATCGAAACGATCGTCCCCGCAATGGTGGGCGATATAGTCTTCGACAGACTCGGCCGGCAGATCCATGAGCCGGTGGATCTGAGCTTCGATACCCTCGCGCGGGCCAAGCGCAGCCAGCGCTTCGGGCCTTCTCGCGCAGGCCTGCAGATATTCGATTGCTCCAGCTTCGCCGAGGCGCCGGCTTAGGCACTGCACGTCGCCGATCAGCGCGTCATCGCCGCTGGCCTCAGCGTCAGCCATGAGGTCTGCGAGTGTGCGCCGCACCAGTTCCTGCTCTGCCCTGCCCTCGATCGGCTGAAAGCCCGGCGTGACCCCGGCCTCTGCCGGAAAGGCGGCGAGCAACGATTGGGCGAAGCTGTGGATGGTCTGGATCTTCAGCCCGCCGGGGCAGTCGAGCACCTTGGCGAACAGCTGGCGAGCGTTCTCTATCAAGCGCTCGTCAGGCTCTTCACCGAGAGCCTCGAGGTCGTTCCACAGCTCGCTTCGCTTGAGCCTGACCCATGCGGCCAGACGTGCGCCGATGCGATTGGCCATCTCGGCCGCCGCGGCCTTGGTGAACGTAACGCAGAGAATCGATTCGGGCCGGGCGCCCTTGAGCAGCAGTCGCAGCACCCGCGCGGTGAGGACCTGCGTCTTTCCCGTCCCTGCCGACGCGGACAACGAGGCATGAGCAATAGGGTCCGACGCCTGCGCCTGTTCGTCCTTCAGCTCGGGGAGGGGCTTGAAACGGACGCTCATACGACTTCCAAACGCAGGCCGAACGCCATAGAGGTTCGCGAATGACGGACAGCAATGACCCCGACCGCGCCAACGAGGAACGCCGCAACAAGCTGGTGAAGGCGGGAGTGGCCGTAGGCATTGGGTCCGCAGCGATCGTCGCCGCGCTGCTTTACGCCTCCAAGGTCAAGAAGAAGCCGCGGCGATAGCCCCAGATCGCATCTCATGTGCGGCCGTACCATTCCTGGAGCCGCATCAGCTGATCGTAGTCGCCGTAGGGCGCGTAAGCCGGGTTGAGCTTGGCCGTGAACGCCTCACTGCCGGTCAGCCATTTGGCGGCAGCTTCCGCGAAGTTTCGATAGGCGTGTTCAAGGAATTCGCCCGCTTCCATGTCCCTGTCGGGGCGCATCAACCGGCCGAAGGCGCCGCGATATCTCGCGAGCGACCAATATTCGAACGCCTCGGGATCGCCTGACACGCCCTCGAAGCCTCCAGCGCGGCCGATAAGGCCAAGCAGGCCGAGCTGGAGCGCGAAGCCTTCGATAACGGACTTCTGAGTCGGCGGCTGGCCGGTCTTATAGTCGATGATCGCCAGCCCGCCCTCAGGCAAGCGATCGATGCGATCGACACGGCCCTGCACCGTCACACCCGCCAGCGCCGTCTCCCCGGACACCTCCGCCGCGAGTGGCTTGCGCCCCGCCGCCTGGTTTTCGCGCTCCATGGCCGCGATCCAGTCGATCGCTTCGAGCAGCCGCGGCGCCCATAAAGCACGAAGCATCGGGTGGATCACCTCGTCCCTCAGCAGCCGCTCGGTCCGGGCGCGAAGCTTATCGGAATCGCACTCGTCGTGCTGCTGCCACTCCTGCAGCACCTCGTGGACCGCAATCCCCTTCCACCGGGCGGTATGATCGTCGTCGAGCCGGTCGATCGCCCGAAGCTTCAGGATCGCCTGCGCGTAGAAGGCGAATGGATCGGCCTTGAGCCGGTCCACTTGAGTGACGGAAATTCTGTCCGGCCGCTGCTCGGAAGGTGGGGACGGAGCGGGACGATCGACCGGCTGCGGCGAGCCGGGGTCGTCGAGGGCAGCAGTGAGCCGCTCGAGCGGAATGTCTCGAGGCAGACCGCCGCTGATGGCGTCCAGACGCAACAGGAAACGCGACGCCACGGTCGGCGACTTGGAATCGCGTCGAGCCCTGGTGATCAGAACTTCGGGCGCACCGAGCGCGCTTGCGAAATCGTGAGCCGAAAGTCCGATGCGATTGTCGAGCGTCGGCATGTTGAGCGTCGCGCGGACCTTCGGCGGCAGCCACGGATCGGGCGCCGGAAGCGCCGGCCACACGCCTTCGTTCAGGCCACCGAGTATGACGAGATCCGCACGCTGCAGACGGGCTTCGAGAAGACCCCAGATGAAGATGCGCGGATGTCCGCCGTAGGGTGGCCGAACGGCCTGCGCGTCGAGCAGCTGGCGGAGCAGAGGAACGACGTCCTCGGAGGCGACCATCAACAGCTGTGCAGCTTCGGAGGCCTCAAGCTCGGCGAGCGCCTCTGCCGCCAAGCGTCCGGTCGGACCTCGCCACGCCGCGTCACCCGAAAGTCGCTGCGCGGCGTTCGACAAGGATTGTGCGAGCTGAGCCAGCGATGTGGGTCCCGCGAGCAATCCGTCGACCGCTTCAATTCGCGGCCGAACGCGCTGCCAGTGAGCGCGGGCGCCGAAATGCGCGTCGAGCCCGGCAATTCCCGCCGGTGGGCGAGGTCCGCGCAGCTTGAGATCGAGCTCGCGCACTGAATCGAGCCACGCAATCCTGTCGTCACCTTCACCGCCGACGAGCGGATGCTTGAGCAGCGCGAGCAGCGGAACGGGCGCGAGCTCTTCGGCGGCGGCACTGGCGATGCCGAGAAGCAACGTGCCCGCAGGGGTGGTAGACAACGGCTTGCCGGCGCTATCGTCGGCCTCGATGCCCCATCGCGCGAGGAGCGCCGACACGCGGCCCGCGAGCAGGCGATCGGGGGTGATCAGGGCTGCGGTCTTGGCTGGCGTTTTCAGCGCTTCCCGCAGCGCAAGAGCGATTGCCTGGGCCTCCGATGCGGAGTCCGGCAGTTCGGCGAGCCGGACGTCGCTCAAGCGACGCTCCGCAGGCGCGAGTGTCTCCCATTTGTGCGAGAATTCCGGAGCTGCCATCGCATTGATGACGGCGCGGCCCCGCGCGGGCGGCGAGGCCCCTCCGCCGGACCAGCGCCATTGCTGCACCTCGTCGCGCGCCACGCCCAGCCGGTCGAGCAGGAGCTTCAGGTGGAATTGGGGGTGGGTCGCCTCGCCTCGTCCATTCTCGTCCGGCCCAAGCGCATCCCATTCCGCATCGGGAAAGCTGTTCGAAAGCCAGAGGCCCGGCAGCACGACCAGGCCCTCGGGCATCCGGGCGACGCGGGCGACGAGCGCCGCGACAGCCGGGGCTGCAGTGGTGATGCCGGCAGCCACAGTGAAGGCTGGAGGCGGCTCATGCTTCCACCGCTCGGCCAGGCGTTTGAGGAGGCGGTTGCGCCGCTCGGCAAGATCGATTGCTCCCTCACCAGCAAGCACCTCAGGCCATTGCTCGTAAATTAGCTGCAGCTTCTCGAGCGATTTCTCCCAATGCCGCGCCAGGTCGCTCGTTCCGGAGACGGCATTCCGCAGCCGCTTCGGCGCGATTTCCTCGACCAGGAGCGCGTCGAGCGTCCGGGCGAGGTCAGCCGCCAATCGCAGACTTTCCGCGCTGCCGTTGCCGCGCACGATGGATGCAAGGCGCAGGAGGCGCTCGGTCGGATCGATGGCCGGCGGCACGGGATCGTCTTCATCGATCCGGTCGAGTGCCCCGCCGACTCGTTCGTCGAGCTCGGGGTCACCGACCGGGACCAGCCGCGGAAGGAGCAGCCCGCTCCCGCTTGCGCGCACGAATGCGTCGGTGACTGCCCGCAGCGCCCGGTTGTTCGGCAGCAGGATGCGCCCTTGCGCCAGCCCGAGGGGATCCTTGCCGAAACGCGCGATCAGCCCAGCGGCGAGCGCATCGGCGAAGGAGCGATGGGATGGAATCGTGTAGACGGCGACCCGCTGCGGGTCAGGCATTCTCGAGCGCCGCTTCCGTCATCGGGATCGACTTGGGTGTTCCGACATCGAACCACAGGCCCTGGTGCACCGCGCCGAAGCAGCGGCCTTCCTCGATCGCGCGGTCCCACAGGAGATTGGTCGAGAACGGGCCGTCGGGAGCATCGCGCAGCAGGCGCTTCGAGACCATCTGGACCCCCGTGAACACGAACGGGGCCACGTGGCTGCGGTCGCGGCGGCGAAGGCGGCCGGTGCGGTCCATGTGGAAGTCGCCCATGCCTTTGTGGTTTTCCGCGCGCGCAAGAGGGACGAGGAGCAGGAGGGCATCCATCTTGGCATCGTCCCAATGGGACGCGAGAAGCTTCAGCGTGTCTGCCGGTCCGTCAATCCAGAGATTGTCACTGTTCACGGATAGGAACGGATCGCTGTCGATCAGCGGCTCAGCCTGAACGAGGCCTCCGCCCGTTTCCATCAACAGACGGCGCTCGTCGGAAATAATGACGTCGAGGCCGTGCCTGCGGCTGACGAGATGCGCTTCCACAGCATCGGCGAGATAATGGACGTTGACGACAACCTTCTTCACTCCGGCGGCGCACAGCTTCTCGAGCACATGATCGAGCAACGGCTTGCCGCAGACTTCGATCAGCGGCTTGGGCTTGGTTGCCGTGAGCGGACGCATCCGCTTGCCGAGGCCCGCAGCCATGACCATCGCAGTACGCGGGACCTCTACGGGAATCTCGGCCTTCAGGCTGAGTGCCCGCTTCGCCCTGTTCACGCGGCCTGCTTCCAGGGTTCGCGCCGGTGCCCGGGCAGGATGTTGGCGTCGAACCAATCGCGAACCGGCCTGAGATGCGGTTGCGCTAGATCGCGTTCGAGCAAGCCCCACATGCGCGGCTGGAAGCGGCGGTAGCCCGGCTTGTCGTCACGCTTCCACAGACGCGTGAACACACCGAGGATGCGCGTGTTGCGCTGGGCCGCGAGTGCCCAATAGGCACGTTCGAACGCGTGTCCCCCGCCCGTCGCGGCGACGTAGCGTTCGAGCATGGCGCGTTCGACCTCTACAGGGACGTCACGGCGAGCGTCTTCGAGGACCGAGGCGAGGTCGTAGGCCGGATGTCCCGCCAGCGCGTCCTGGAAGTCGAGCAACCCGAAATGCGCGACCCCTTCGCGGCCGCCGACCAGCATGATGTTCTCGGCATGATAGTCGCGAAGTACGGTGACTGGCCCCAGACCGTCGTTGGCGACCGGCTGCAGGACTTCCGTCCATGCCTGGCGGTATCCCTCCCGGTCGACTTCGGCTCCGACCGCAGGACAGTACCAATCGGTGAACAGCTCTAGCTCCGTCAGCCACTGCTCGAGGCCGTGTGGAGGAAGCCCCTGCATCGGAGGATGACGATGGAGGTGGACCAGCACGTCCGTTGCGAGCTCGTACAGCTCCCGTTCGCGGTGAGGATCCGTGTCGAGCGTTTCGCGGAGACGGGCATCGCCGAAGTCGGCGAGCAGCAGCAATCCCTTGTCGAGGTCGCGGGCAAGGATGTCCGGCGCGCTGAGGCCCCGGGACACGAGCCACTCGGCGACCGCGATGAAGGGGCGCGGGTCCTCGTGCGGCGGTGGCGCATCCATCAGCACTGCACTGCGGTCTCCGTCCACCACGCGGAAATAACGCCGGAAGGACGCATCGCCCGCGAGCGGCAGAATCTCAGCCCCTTCCCAACCGCAGGCGGCAAGGAACTCAGATGCATATGCAGGCGGTTTCATTGGAGCGGCCACCGCCCTTCCCATGACGGGGGCACCTCTGCTGTCAAGATTCTCTCGCCCCCTCGCCCGAAGTCCATTCGCAAGGTGAGCGCTTCAGGCCACATGTTAGGCCTTGCGCGCTCCGGCCATTCAACCAGCAGCACGGCGTCGGCTGCGGAATCCAGTCCCACCTCGTCCATTTCCGAGGGGTCCGCGATCCGATACAGATCCACATGCCAGACCAGCGGCTGAAGGTCCTCGTAGGGCTGGACGATTGCGAAGGTGGGGCTGGGCACCTCGCCCTCATGGCCTAGCGCCGCCAGGAATGCCCGCGCCAGCGCTGTCTTGCCCACGCCCAGTGGGCCGGAGAGAGCGATAACGTCCCCCGCTTTCGCTGCCGCGGCAAGCGTCCTTCCGAAAGCCGCAGTCGCCTCCTCGTCCGGAAGGTTCATTTGGAGCCGCGCGGAATGGTCAGCGTGACCGTAGTGCCCTTGCCCTTGACCGATTCGAGTTCGACCGTTCCGCCGTGCGCCTCGATGAACTGGCGGGTCAGTGGAAGTCCGAGGCCCAGCGCCGCTTCTCCGCGCACGCCTGCTTCAACGATGCGATCGAACCGGTCGAACACGCGAGGCAGGTCCTCAGGTGCGATCCCCGAGCCATTGTCGGCAATACGGATGACAGCCTTCTCCTCGTCGCCATCCGCGGTGAGAAGGATACGCCCCTTTCGATCGGTGTACGCGACCGCGTTGTTCAGAACATGCTCCACCGATTCACGCAGCCGTCGGGCGTCGCCGAACACATAGCCGGCGGCGGGTGAGATCTCAGCTTCGAGCTTCTGAGACTTTTCCGCGGCGCGCACACGCCCGGTCTCGAGCGCAGCTCTGCAGAGGCCAGCGACGTCCACCCGCTCACTCTCCAGAGCCACTCCGCGTGTATCGCCGGTCGTCAGGTCGAGAACATCGTTGATGAGTTTCGACAGCCGGTCGACGGATTCGAGGATGGCCGCGACATAATCCTCGCCCTTGGGACTCAGCTTGCCCGCATATCCCGCGCCAAGCAGCTCCGTGAAACCGCCAATCGAGGTGAGCGGCGTTCTCAACTCGTAGCTCATGTTGGCGACGAAATCGGTCTTCACCCTGTCCGCTTCCTCGAGCGCCGCGGCGCGCTCGCGGAGGGCCGCCTCGATCCGGCTGGAATCGGTCACGTCCACCATGGTGAACAGCGCATTCCCGTCGGGCAACGGAACCGCCGCGAACTGGAAATGACGGCCGTCAGTCATCGAGATACGGCCGTTGGAGGACTGCCGCTCGTTCGTCGTCTGGCGGACCATCTCCCGGATCTGAGCGGCCGCCGTGGGATTCACGAGCTTGCGCGCCATCGCCGGCACCAACTCGTCGACGCGCGGATGCTCGGCTAGCCACTCCTCGTCGAGCTCCCAATCCTCGAGGAAACGCCGATTCCAGAGATAGAGGCGTCCATCGCTCGCAAACACGCTGATCGCTTCGAAGAGATTGTCGAACGTGGCAGCGCGGACCCGCAGCAAGGTGTCGCGTGCGGAGGCCAGGCGCAGTTGCTCGGTTCGATCCTCGAGGAACAATCGAAGGCCGCCGTCGGGAAGCGCCTGGGCGACCACGCGGATGTGATCGCCGTGGGGAAGCGTCCATTCCTCCTCGACGACCTCCTCTGCGCTGGTGAACCATTCGCGCCGCTCGTTCTTCCACGCGGGAAAGTCGCGAACTTCCGGAAGCCGCTGGTTGTCCCTCATGCGCTCGAGGATACGGTCGAACTCGGGGCCTTCGGCGAGCCAGTCAGGATCGAGCTGGGTCATCACGGCGAACGGCCGATTGAAGAAGCTGAGCGTTCGGTCGGCGTCGAACTGCGCCGTTCCTGCGGTCATGCGGTCGGCAAGTTCGCGCTGCGATTCCATGTGCCGCGAAAGCTCGGTCCGAGCATCCTGCAGATCCTGGACGTCGACTGCGAACCCCGCGACAGCGCCGGTCGCGAGCGGAACATTCACGATCCTCAGCATCCGCCGCTCGCCGCGCAGGATGGCCGGCTGCATGAGGGAAACGATACGGCCGGTCTCCTGCGCCTTGCGCGCCGAAGCGACGGCGCTGTTCTCCCCCTCCGCATCGATCAGCTCAAAGCCGCGCTCGATGACCTCGCTGGCATCGTTCGCCTCGACGGCGTGGACGAAGGAGCTGTTGACCAGCCCAAGCTTCAGGTCGGGTCCGCGGTACCACATCGGGAATGGCGCCGCTTCGATCAGGTGGGTGAGCGAGTTGAGCGCCGCTTCGGTCTGGCGAAGCCTCAGCGCGAGTCTCGATCGTTCCTCCTCCCCAGCGCTCGTATCGAAAAACCAGAGCAGCAAGGTGCCCGCAGGCGACGACGATGGCGCCGGTCCGCCCCGAACCTCGAAGACGCGGCCCGATCCGTTTGCCCGAACCTTGCGCGAGATGCGCGCTGCCGACACTCGCGCGGCTTCGACATCCTCGGCGAGCGCCTGGAGATCCTCCGCGGCGATGCCGCTGTCATTGCCGGTCAGATCACTGAGGCGGCTGGGCGTGCCGTGAAGTCCGAGATCGCGGACAAGCTGCGCATCGGCTTCGATGCGCTGGTCGGGACGAACGACCAAAGGTCGAGCCGGAGTGAGCTCGAGCAAGGCGGCATTGGCTCTCGCCGCATCGAGCACTTGCTCCGCCAACCGGAAGCGACGCGCGGCCATCAGAGTCATCACGACCGCCATCGCGAGCCACAGCACGGCGAGGCCCCCAACGGCCAGGTATGTCACGGCGCCATAGCCGTTCACGCGCTCGCCAGCCCCCGACCCGCCATTTGCTATTGGTCTAGCTTAAGAAGCACCGGTCTCCAAAGGTCAAAAGGGACCTTTGGGCTGCACAAAAAAAGAAGGGCGGGATTTCTCCCGCCCTTCAAAGAGTGTCGACTGATCCAGCTTATTTGAAGGTCTTCGTGAAGTTCGCGAAAACCGACCGGCCGAAGAAGTCGTACGCGCTCGAGTTGAAGTAGTTGCCGATGCGCGGATAGCTGCCGGTCGACGTCGTCCAGGTGCTGATCGTCGGCGGCTTCTTGTTGAAGATGTTGTTCATGCCGAGCGTGAACTGACCGACGTTCCGCCAGCGCCACTGAATCGACGCGCCATGCGTGATGTAGGTGTTGGCAGTGAGATCACCCGTCGCGCAAACTGCTCCGAATGCGGCAATAAAGTTGCCGTTGCACAGCTCGAAGCCCGGAGGTCCGGGGCTCACCAGCTTCATCGAGCTCTGCTTGCCGACATAGTTGATGCCCCAGCGGAACGTGATGTCGTTCGGAGTGACGTAACGCAGGTCGAGGTTGCCAGTCCACTTGGGACCGGCAGGGAAGCCCTGGACGCCGAGGGTACCAACGAAGTCGAACGGCTCATCCGTATCAAACTGCTGGAAGATCATCTTGAGGTTCCGGGTCGCCTGCAGCTCGGCAATGAACCGGTCCCCGTTGCCCAGCACCGGAGTCGCGTAGCGCGCGTCGAAGTCGATACCCGAAACGGTCTGCTGGGAGACGTTGAAGAACGGGTTGTTGAACGACGAGAGGTTACCCTGCTGCGAGTTGCCGGCCGGAAGGCGCGGAGCGATCAAAGCGCAGTCAGGAGTGTTTGGGAAGTCCGGCGACTCATAGCAGCGCTGGAGAATGATCGTCCCGAGGGTCGTCACCTCGTCCTTCACCTTGATGTGCCAATAGTCGGCGGCGAAGGTCAGGTCGGCGATCCGGCGCGGCGCCGTCAGCACCACGCCGAAGCCGTAGGTCTTCGCGGTCTCCGGCTTCAGAGTGCTCGCGTTGCCCACCGTGAACACTTGGGGTCCAGCGGTTGCGACGAACCCGGTTGCTCCGGCTCCGAGGATCGGAGTGAGCGCGGCCAGGCAGTTCTGGAATACCGTGGACTGCGGTGAAAGCGAGCCGAACCCGCTGCACGGGTCCGCGTTGGATCCGAAGAAGCCCGAGATTCCGTTGACGAACAGCTCATACAGGTTCGGCGCACGGAAGTTCGTGCCGTAGTTGCCGCGGAAGCGGATCTCGCTGATCGGCGCCCACTGCAGGTTCAAGTGATAGGTGAACTTGGATCCGACCGACTTGTAGTGCGTGTAACGCGCGGAGGGCTGGAACTCGAGAAGGTTGGCGAACGGCTGATCCCTCAGGATCGGCATGTCCAACTCCCCATAGACCTCGTCGACGGTATCCTTGCCCTTCGTGATTCCCGACGAGCTGTAGTTGTACAGCTGACGGTTCTGCGCGGCGATCGACGGCACGTCTTTCACCTTGTCCTGGCGATGCACGAAGCCGAAGGCAGCCTTCATCGCGCCACCCGGCAGCTGCATGACCGTTCCGTCGGCGTTCGCTTCGAACGTATACTGGTCGTAGTATGACCGGCCCACGTAATCGCGATACAGATAGTCGTAGACGTTCTGCGGCATATGGCCGCCGATCATGATATTCGGATCGTACAGGTTCAGCGGCACGCAGCTGCCCCCGTTATATGCGCCCGCCGTCACGTTGCTCGCACAGGTGAAGGAGCCGCCGGCGCCCGCCTGGCCGGGAAGTGCAACCGTGATCACGTCAGCTGGAGTCCCCGCCGGTGCCGCAACAGTCGACAGGGCATTCTGGAGGTTTGGCGTTTCGATGCCGGTGACGCTGTACCAGCCCCAGGTCTTCGACCACTGCAGGTTCGCGTCGTAGCGCCAGTCGGCGAACGGAAGCTTACCGCGCAGACCGCCGTTGGCGCGGAGGTAGTCGACCCGCTGCCTGGTGTGCGATTCCCGGTCAGGAATGATGAACGGCGTAAAGACCTGCCTGGGACCCGCAACGGCCGAACCTGAGGCGATGAAGTTCGGAAAGAACGGGCTGGCGGTGTGCCCAGCAGTGCCGGGAGCGTAGACCTCGGTCACGGTCGGATCGAGTTGCGTGAGGTCGATACTCAGCTGCGGCGTGAAGTCCTGATGCGAAGAACGCCGGGTCCACAGGCCTTCGCCGTAGATCTCGGCGTCACCGAGAATGCCCAGCTCGTAAGATCCGTTCGCATAGGCCGTGTAGGTCCGCACCGGAGAGATCACATGATCCAAGAGCTGCTGCGGGCTCGGGGCCACACGAGTGATGCCGTTCACCGCACGAAGGGTGGCGGGGTTCGTTAGGTCGGTGTAGGTGAGACGCGTCGTTCCAGCTGTCGTCGGGGCTACAAAGTTGACCCTTTGGGCAATGCCGTAGCCGGACGCGATGCCGGCACCCTCGCCAGCGCCGTAGCCGAAGCACGCGAGCCCGCCAGTGTTCGGATCGATCGACCCGACTTCCTGACCGTTGATGAACCACCGCGCGCGCGGACATGAGAAGTCCGCCCGGTCGCCAACGCGGACGCCGTCCTGCTGGCTATACTCGAACGAGCCCATGATGTGGCCGCGGCTGAACGTCTTGCCCGCGGTGATCGAGCCGCGGAGCCTGTCGCCCACGCCGTAAAGCGGGTGGTTGGCGAATCCGTCGACCGTCACTCCGTTCAACGTCGTATCTGTGATGATATTGACCACGCCGGCGATGGCGTCCGAACCGTAGACCGATGACGCACCCTCGCGCAGCACTTCGATGCGCTGTACGACGCTGGTCGGCAGCGTGTTGAGGTCCGCCGCGATGAGCTGCGGGCCCACGCCGGCAGGCGCCAGCCGGCGGCCGTTGAGCAGGACGAGCGTTCGGGACGCGGACAAGCCGCGAAGACCGATCGTGCTCGCCGCCGGACCGCCTTCGGACACGAAGCCGAGGAACGAACCGTTGATCTGCGCCGTACCCGACGTGATCGTCGAGCTTTGCAGGACTTCGGCCGTGTTGCGCGCACCGGCCAGGACGCGATCGTCGCGCGTCACGATATTGACGGGTGACGGAGTGGTGAACGTGCTGCGGCGGATGCGCGAACCGGTGATGACGATATTCTCGCCACCCTGGCCCTGGGTGGGCTGCCCCTGCGCGTTTGTCTGAGGCGCCGGGACGGTCTGTTCCTCCTGCGTCTTCTGCGGGGTCGTTTCGACCGGCACTGCAGGGGCGGTTTGCGCGAACGCCGGCGTCGCCAGCGCAGCAAAGGAGACGGAGCTGAGAATGGAAGAAGTCAGACGACGCATGGATCGGTTCCCCTCGAACCCAACAGGACTAATGCGCCGCGTTGTGTAGAGGCATCGATTAAAAGAAAAGATCAGTTTCGATTTCGACTCGCGTTCTCCCGAGTCGTGTTACATTAATGTCACATTACAGCTATGAGACATTTCGTTGAGTCTCAGTGACTTATGATCGTCTGCGCCACTAGGCAAACGAGGGGCGCAGCGTCGCCGTGGCCGCCACAGTGGCCGCCCCTTCGTCGAATTTGTCGGACCGTGGCTGTCGCCCGACCGCGCCGCGCGTCAGTAGCGGTAGTGGTCGGGCTTGAACGGCCCTTCGGCGGAAACGCCGATGTAGTTGGCCTGCTTTTCGCTGAGCCTTGTGAGCTTCACACCGAGCTTGTCGAGATGCAGCCGAGCGACCTTTTCGTCGAGGTGCTTTGGAAGCACGTACACGTCGTTCTTGTACTGATCCGCACGGGTGTAGAG
>JBKPQH010000010.1:0-56310 GCA_046733935.1 Pseudomonadota bacterium | reverse complement strand
CCTATAACCTGCTCATTGCGGCTCGCCTCGATCCGACTCCCGCCAAGATCCAACAAACGATTGATGCCTTCCGTACGGCTCAGGCAAATGACTCACCGTCGCGAAACAGAGAGTTGTTGGCGCTAGGTCAGTTCAACAGGGTGAGCGAGGTTTACGCCTTGCTCGCGGATCCGAAATTTCAACCTGTTGTGGACGGGAGCCTTTTATTCAGGCCAGAATTTGCGGGTGTCCGCGCCGACCGCCGTTTCATGGGACTCTCAGCCCGACTCGGATTTGTCCGGTATTGGCGCCAGACTGGCCAATGGCCCGACTTTTGCTTCACTGAGAAGCTCGCGTACGATTGTAAGGTCGAAGCCGCCAAATACGTTGCGCACTAAGGTCACCTCTCCACCCCACTCCTACCGCAACGGCCTAGGGTCCGTTTTCGACCCCTTGCAGACGTTAGCTTGTCATCGGCTACCAAGATACGGGCGGTGGAAAACGTCCGCTTTCCATCCGTTGCAGACACAACGGCCCTTCTGATTCCCCGCTGTCCTACAGCCATCACGTTGTGCCTTACCCTCGCGCATGAGTCGCACCCCCAAACGCAGCACCCCGATCGCGTGCACATTGTCTCCGTCGATCATCCGCCGCTCCATGGAGAAGGACTGCCCTGATCCAGTCCCAGGGTAACGAAGTGGAGGAAGTGGAAGCGCTAAGGGACGGCCATGCCGGGGTGCATGGCCGGCACTGCGCTCCCCCGGATTCGACCTTGGTGGGGAGGGCGTCACGCAAGTGAATCGCGTGACGTCGATCGGGCTCGGCTTCGCCGACCCGTCGGCCGGCATCCGCCCTCTCTTCGACATAAGCTTAGTCTGCTTCGCAGAGCGCTCGCCTACGCCCGGGGCTCCAAAATGTTCTCCTCTTGTTCCGTTAGAACAAATGGGATACGCAAGCGTCATCGAGGCGGGCTCGGCCGCCGGTGATTGAGCGAATAGCCGCTTGCAAAGACGAGGGAGACAGGGGACATGGCAGCGCAGTTGAAAGTCATCGGCAACACACTGGAAAACGGCACCTTGAACATCTCAGGCACGGACCGGCAGAAGGCGCTCGAGGCGGCGCTCGCCCAGATCGATCGCGCGTTCGGCAAGGGCTCGGCGATGAAGCTTGGGTCTCGCGAGAAGATCGAGATCGAGACCATCTCGAGCGGCAGCCTCGGGCTCGACATCGCGCTCGGTGTCGGCGGGCTTCCGCGCGGACGCATCATCGAGATTTACGGGCCGGAGAGCTCGGGCAAGACGACGCTCGCGCTGCACGCGATCGCCGAGGCGCAGCGCAATGGCGGCACCGCGGCGTTCGTCGACGCCGAGCATGCGCTCGACCCCGTCTACGCCAAGAAGCTGGGCGTCGACATCGACGAGCTGATCGTGTCGCAGCCAGACACCGGCGAGCAGGCGCTCGAGATCGTCGATACTCTGGTGCGCTCGAACGCGATCGACGTGCTGGTGGTGGACTCGGTCGCTGCGCTGGTTCCGCGCGCCGAGATCGAGGGCGAGATGGGCGACAGCCACGTCGGTCTCCAGGCGCGCCTGATGAGCCAGGCGCTTCGCAAGCTGACCGGCTCGATTAGCCGCTCGCGGACCATGGTGATCTTCATCAACCAGGTGCGCATGAAGATCGGCGTCATGTACGGCAATCCGGAGACGACGACGGGCGGCAATGCGTTGAAATTCTACGCATCGGTCCGCCTCGACATCCGCCGCACCGGCCAGATCAAGGACCGCGACGACATCGTCGGCAACACCACGCGCGTCAAAGTCGTGAAGAACAAGGTCGCTCCGCCGTTCAAGCAGGTCGAGTTCGACATCATGTACGGCGAGGGCGTGTCCAAGGTCGGCGAGATCCTCGACCTGGGCGTAAAGGCCGGCCTCGTCGAGAAGTCCGGGGCCTGGTTCAGCTATGACTCCGTCCGCATCGGCCAGGGCCGCGAGAACGCCAAGCTCTATCTCAAGGAAAATCCCGACGTCGCGAAGCGCATCGAGAACGCGATCCGCGGCAAGACCGAGGAAGTCGGCGAGGCGCTGATGGTCGGCGCCGGCGAGGACGAGCTGGCCGAGTAAGACTCAGCCGAAATCCTCTGCGATACAGGGCGGCTCTTCGCGCGACTGGATGCGTGCGAAGAGCCGCTTCGGCTCGGTCAGCACGATCAGCAGGAAGCCGCCGGACGCGCACAGGGCCGTTCCTACTACGAAAGGCACCGGCGTCCCATTGAACTGCTGTCCGATCAGGAAGCCGATCAGCGCCGCGCCGACCGTTCCGACCACCCCCTGCACCGAGGACGCAGTGCCCGCGATCGGCGCCATATGCTCCATCGCCAGCGTCCCGAGGTTCGAAGAGGTGAAGGCAAAGCAGGCCATCGTCAGCCCCTGCATCACGATGAACGTCCACAGCGTCTCGAAGCCGGCAATCGCGATTGCGGCGTGAATGGCGGTCACCAGCGCAAAGGCGGCGGCGGCGGTGTGTCCGACCCGCCTTAGACCGAAGCGCCCGACCACGCGCGAGTTGAGATAGGAGGCGAGCGCCATCGGCGCGGCGATCGAGGCGAACACGAGGCCGATGAACCGCCCTTCGTGGAACGCGTCGAAGATGATCTGCTGGATCGAGCTGATGTAGGCGATCAGGCCGGAGAAGCTGACCGTCATCGCCAGCGTGTAGCCCCGCGACAGCGGGTCGCGGATAGTCTGGAAGACGGCGGTGCTCATCTCGCGCCAGTCGAGCCCACGCCGGAACTCCGGATGCAGGGTCTCGGGAAGCCGGATCCACGACCAGGCGAACATCATCGCCGCGTAGCCCGCGAGCACGAGGAAGATCGCCCGCCACGGAAAGAACAGGAGGATAAGCTGGCCAATGTTGGGGGCGAGGACCGGCACCAGCATGAACGTCATGAACACCAGGCTCATCACCCGCGCCATGGCTTCGGCCTCGAACAGGTCGCGAACCATCGCGACGACCAGCACGCGTGTCACGGCCGCCGACGCGCCCATCGCGACCCGCCCGGCGATCAGCAGCGGAAAGCTGCCGGCGAAGGCGCAGAGCAGGGCGAAGAGGCCATAGAGGATCACTCCGCAGGCAAGGATCGGCTTGCGGCCGAATCGGTCGGCAAGCGGTCCCCACAGCAGCTGGGTCGACGCGAAGCCGAGGAAATAGGCGATCACCACCAGCTGCCGGTCATTCTCCTGGGCGACGTGCAGCGATCGGCCGATGTCGGGGAGAGCGGGAATCATTGCGTCGATGGCGAAGGCGTTGAGCGCCATCAGCCCCGCCAGCATGGCGGTCATCTCGCGGGTGCCGGGGCGCTTCACGCCGTCATGGAAAGCCGAATCGAACATGGGAGGGGCTCGCTGGCCGATTGCGCCAAGCCGTGCAACAGTGGCGTGACGAGGAGGCTCGACCGGATGATGCACTCACGAATCGCAAGGCGCACGTTGCTCAAGAGCGGCGCATTGGCAGCTGCCATGACCCTTCCGCTGGGGCGAGTGATGGCTCGGGCGGCGGCCGAGCTTCCGGCCATTCCGCTTCCGCCGCCGATCTCCAGCGCGGAACGGATGCAACGCCTGCGGAGGGCGCGTGACCTGATGCGGGCGAACGGCATTGGGGCGGTGATTGTCGAGTCCGGGCCGAGCCTCGATTATCTGACCGGGATCCAATGGTGGCGAAGCGAGCGCCTGACGGGCGTGGTCATCCCGGCAGAGGGCGAGCCGATCGTGGTCACGCCGTTCTTCGAAAGCCCGAGCATCAAGGAGATGCTCGCGGTGCCGGCTGAAATCCGCACCTGGCAGGAGGATGAGGAGCCGCTGAAGCTCGTTGCCGACTTCCTGAAGGAGCGAGGCGTTGCGGGACAGCCGATCGGCTTCGAGGAGACGGATCGCTTCTTCATCGAGGATCGCCTGAAGAAGCAGCTGCCAGGGGCGCGAATCGTCAGCGCCAACGCGGTTATCCGCGCTCAGCGCATGATCAAGTCGGCCACCGAGCTCGCGCTGATGCAGGCGGCGAACGACATCATGCTCGCCTCGCTACGCTACGCCGGAGAGCGCACCCGCGAAGGCATGACAGGCGCCGACATCGACGGGATGATCGCCGCCGCTCAGAAGAAGCTCGGCGGAGACTATGACGGCGGCCTCGTCCTCATCGGCGAGGCGTCGGCCTATCCGCATGGCAGCAAGGTGCCGCACGTCGTCAAGCGCGGCGACATCGTGCTGATGGACTGCACCTGCACGCTCCACGGTTACCAGGCGGACATCACGCGGACTTTCGTCGTCGGCCAGCCGTCCGCCGAGCAGCGCAAGCTTTGGGACCAGGTCCATCGCGGGCAGCAGATCGCCATCCAGACGGCCAGGGTCGGCCTTCCCGCTGGAGCGGTCGATGACGCGGTCCGCAAGGTCTATGAAAGCTGGGGCTTCGGCCCCGGCTACAGGCTTCCGGGCCTCTCGCACCGCACCGGCCACGGCATTGGCATGGAGGTGCACGAGCCCGTCTATCTGGTCCATGGAGAGACTACGCCGCTGGCGCCCGGAATGTGCTTTTCGGACGAGCCGGGACTCTACATTCCGGGCAAGTTCGGGGTCCGGCTCGAGGATTGTTGGCACATGACGGAGACCGGGCCGAAGTTCTTCACTCAACCGCCGCCGAGCATCGATCGTCCGTTCGGCTAGAAATGGTCCTCGACCGGGCCTTCGCGTTTGACGTGCGAGGGTGCGTGGGGCGGCTCGATATCGGCTGGCTCCTCCGGATCCAGATTGCCTTCCCAACGGGCCACCACGCTCGCAGCGACCGCATTGCCGACGACGTTGGTGGCGGAGCGGCCCATGTCGAGGAAATGATCGACCGCGAGGATCAGAAGAAGACCTGCTTCCGGAATGCGGAACATCGACATGGTCGCGGCGATGACGACGAGGCTCGCGCGCGGAACGCCGGCCATGCCCTTCGACGTGATCATCAGGACCAGCAGCATGGTGATCTGCTGCCCCAGGCCGAGGTGGATTCCATAGGCCTGCGCGATGAACATCGTCGCGAACGTCATGTACATCATCGAGCCGTCGAGATTGAACGAGTATCCAAGCGGCAGCACGAAGCTCGCGATGCGCGGCGGGACGCCGAACCGGTCGAGCGCTTCCAGCGTCCGGGGATAGGCGGCCTCGCTCGACGCCGTCGAGAAGGCGAGCACCACCGGATCGCGGATGTAGCGGACGAGGTGACGCGTGCGGGGGCCGATGATTAGGAAGCACACTCCGATCAGCACGGTCCACAGAATGAACAGGCCGAGGTAGAAGCTGCCGACGAACTTGCCCAAGGTGGCGATGATCTGGGGTCCGCGCTCCGCGAGCGCGCTGGCGACGGCAGTGAACACTGCGAAGGGGGCGAAGCGCATCACGTAATCGGTCACCTGGAGCATCACTCGGACCAGCGATTCGACCCCGCGGACGATGGGCTTGCCACGTTCTCCGACGGCGGTGAGCGCCACCCCGAAGAAAACCGAGAAGACGACGATCGGCAGGATCTCGTTGGTGCTCATCGCCTCGAAGATCGACTGCGGAACGACGTGGCTGACGAAGTCCTTGAGGTTGAAGGCCGCCGTTTCGACACCGCTGGCGGCGGTCGTCGGTGGTATCGGCAGGTTGAGCCCCACGCCCGGATGGAGAAGTGTGACGAGCACGAGGCCGAGCGTCAGCGACACGAGACTCGCGAGGATGAACCAGCCTATCGAGCGCACACCGACACGCCCGAGGGCAGCGACATCACCCATGTGCGCGATGCCCGCGACCAGCGTGGAGAAGACCAACGGCGCGATGATCATCTTGATCAAGCGCAGGAAAAGCGCGGTGACGATGCTGAGATAGTCCGCGATCGACTTGAGCCGCTCGGCACTTGCCGGCGTTCCGTCATCGATCGCTGCATTGATCACCCATCCAGCGATCAAGCCGAGCACCAGCGCGATCAGGATGAACCTGGTGAGTTTCTTCGCCATTCGTCTTCCCTTCGTGCCGGACCCAAGCCGGAGCGCCTTCCGCCGTCAAGCTTCACAGCCGAGGTTGCTCTAGGCTAGGGCGCCCCCCATGGCCGCAGATAGTGAAATGAACCCCAGTGTCCTCGAGTTCGGCCGCGAGATCCTTCATGATGAGGCACGCGCGCTCGACGCGCTTGCCGACGGACTTGGCAAGGAATTCGAGAATGCCGTCGAATTGATTCTGGAATGCAAGGGCAAGCTGATCGTCAGCGGCCTCGGCAAGTCTGGTCACGTTGCGCGCAAGATCGCGGCGACTTTCGCCTCGACCGGCACGACGGCGACATTCCTGCACCTGGCCGAGGCGATTCACGGCGACCTTGGGATGGCCGCGAGAGGCGATGTCGCAATCCTCGTCTCGCAGAGCGGCGAGACAGCCGAGCTTGAACCGGTCATCGACCATTTTTCGCGCATCAAGATTCCGATCATCGCGGTCACCGGCAATGCGGGCTCCATGCTCGCGGCTGCCGCGGCGGCGCCGCTTGTCCTGCCTCATTGGCATGAGGCGGGGCCGGAAGCTGTGGCGCCGACAAGCTCGACGACCATGACTCTGGCGCTCGGCGACGCTCTCGCCATGACGGTGATGCGCCAGAAGGGCTTCACCCGCGCGGACTTCGGGCGTCTTCACCCGGGCGGTGCACTCGGCGCGCGGCTCAAGCCGGTAAGCCGGCTGATGCACGGCGGCAAGGCTCTGCCCCTGACCCGCGCGAGCAGCAGCATGCACGACACCGTGGTTGAGATGTCGGCCAAGCGGCTGGGAGTGATCGGCGTAACCGACGACGCCGGATATCTGGTCGGCGTGATCACGGACGGCGACCTCCGCCGGAATATCGAGCGTGGACTGGATCATGTGGCGTCCGAGTTCATGACTCGCGACCCCAAGACGATCGCCGGGGATGCACTGATCGACGAGGCCCTGACCCTGTTCGAGGAAAACAAGATCACCGCCCTGTTCGTCGTCGACGAAGACGACCAGGGCAAGAAGCCGATCGGGGTGCTCCACATCCACGACTGCCCGCCGGCCCGATGAACAGCGTTATCCTGATCCCGGCGCGCTATGCTTCGACGCGCTATCCGGGTAAGCCGTTGGTGGAGCTCAGGGGCGCCAGCGGGGCGGCCAAGCCGTTGGTCCTGCGCAGCGTCGAAGCCGCGCGGCGCGTGCGGGGCGTGTCGGGCGTATTCGTCGTTACCGACGATGAGCGGATTGCCGATGCCTGTACGCGCTACGGCGTCGGAGTGATCATGACCTCCCCCGAATGCCGCAACGGCACGGAGCGGTGCGCCGAGGCTCTCTCCTCGCTCCACGACCCGGACCTGGTGATCAACTTCCAGGGCGACGCGCTCCTGACGCCGCCCGGTTTCGTCGAAGCCCTGATCGAGCGCATGCGCAGCGATTCCGATGCCCTGGTCGCGACGCCGACGATGCGCCTGCGGAGCGAGGAAGTCCGGTCGCTGCAGGCGGAGGAGGCGGCGGGTCGTGTCGGCGGCACCAGCGTAGTCGCCGATGCGCAGGGGCGGGCGCTGTATTTTTCGAAACGGCTGATCCCCCATCTTCCCTCCGGCGCTCTCGATGCCGAGATGTCGCCGGTCCGGCTCCACGTTGGGGTTTATGCTTATCGGCCCGAGGCCCTCGACCGTTACGTCGCAACTCCAGTGAGCGAGCTGGAGACGCTCGAAGGGCTTGAGCAGCTGCGCTTCCTGGTCGCAGGCGTGCCCGTCGCCGTGGTCGACGTAGACAGGCCTTCGTTCGCGCTGCGTGAGCTGAACAATCCGGAAGACGTGACGCCCATCGAACAGGCACTCGTGGAGGCCGGCCTGGAATGAGTTTCTGGGACTCGCTCGACCCCAAGTACCGGTTGATCCTTTGCGATGTGTGGGGCGTAGTGCATGACGGGGTGACCCTCTACCCCGGCGCCGCAAAGCGCCTCGCGCAATGGCGGGACGAGCACCGGCGCGTCGTGCTGATCACCAATGCGCCGCGAACGGCCGATGCGGTCGAGCAGCAGCTCACGCACATCGGCCTTCCACGCGATGCTTATGATGCGGTCGCCACCAGCGGCGAAGCGGGCATTGCGGCACTGATCGCGCTCGGGAAACCCGTCGGTTTCGTCGGTACGCAAGGAGATCGTGGTATCCTCGAGGGGAGGGGCGTCGCGATCGCCGACGGCGAGGACTTCACCGATCTCGCGGTGACGGGAGTCACCGAGCAGCGCCCGAGGCCCGGGGATTATTGCGCGGACCTCGATCGCTGGGTCGAGCGCGACGTGCACATGCATTGCCTCAATCCCGACCGGCTGGTCATCCGCGGCGGCGTCCCCGAAGCGTGCGCAGGCGCCATCGCGGATCTTTACGCGATGCTGGGCGGTGATGTGACGTGGTACGGCAAGCCGTACGAGACGATCTACCGCCATGCCCTGCATCTCGCGAGCGACCCGCCGAAGGACGAGGTGCTTGCGGTCGGCGACGGGCTCCAGACCGATGTCCTCGGTGCCGCGCTGATGGGGTTCGACACGGTATTCGTGAGCGGCGGTATCCACGCCGGTGAGCCGTTCCCCGAGGACTTCGGCGAGCGAAACGGCCTTGACGGATGGCGGCCGGTCGCGGTCGTCGACGGCCTTGCCTAGGCCGCCTTCCGAACCCGCGAATATTGTTTCCTGAGCTGCCAGATCATGACCGTCGCGGTGGCGGCATTGCCGATCACGAAGGCGATTGCCGCTCCGCTTACGCCAAAGCTCCAGCACAAAGGGGCGATCAGCACGAAGAAGGCGATGGTGCCCACGAAACGCGCGGTCACCGGCGCATCGGGACGGTCGAGAGCATAGAGCATAGGCGGCAGCGGAAAGCTGAATACGCTGATGAACGGGACCAGCATCAGGATGACGAGCGCTTCGTAAGCGCTGATGAATTCCTTGCCGAACAGGAATGAGATGAGCGGCTTGCCGCCGAGCAAGAGCACCAGGATCGCCAGCAGCGCTACGGCGCTCGCCAGCACAGTGCCGCGCAGCATCAGCTTCCACGGCTTCTTCGTCGTGAGGTCCATGCGAACAACCTCAGGGTAGAACGCCTTCGCCAGAAGGTCAGCGGGCTTGGAGGCGCTATCGGATAAGCTGGAGGCGACGCGGAAGAGCGCGGCACCCGCAGGTCCGAGCAAGCCGCCCACGACGACGCGGGCAATCGGCCCCCAAGCGGCCTGGACGCTGGCGTTCAAATTGACGTGGATTGCGAAGCGCCATGCTCCTGGCAGCGTCTCCGGCCGCAGTGTCGGGCGAATCCCTTCGAGTAGTCCACGACGGCGAAGCTCCCGCCATGCCAAGAACCAGAGATAAAGGTCCCCGCCGAGGTCGGTCAGATACCAGGCTGCGACGTACGCACCGAACGGCGCGTGCGCGAAATAGGCGATGATGACGAGCACTACTCGGCTGATCGGGGTCGCGGTGCTCTGCCAGCTGATGAGGTCGAACCGGTCGAGCGCGCGAAGCACTCCGCTCGGTGTAGCGGCGCCCATGGTCGGTAAGAGGGTGCAATAGAACATCGCCAGCCAAAGCTGATCCGACGAGATGCCGACCCATTGGGCGATGAACGGGAGAATGGCGACGGCGACCAGCATTCCGCCGATCCCGCTCAACGCGTCGAGCGCGAAGGCGAACCCGGTCGAGGTTTTGAAATCGTCCACTTCGCCGTGGACGGCACGGGCGCCGTAACGGACGATGAGCTGCCAGGACTGGAACTTGGCGATGCCGCTGACGGCCTTGGCGTAGCTGGTGATCAGGATGAGCGCGCCGAACATCAGAACGCCGAGCGCATGTGCGGCGAGCGACAGCGTCGCGACGGCGGCAATCGCCGCCACGATGCGCGATGCGGCGAGGTAGCTGCTGTTCTTCAGCAGCGACCGGAAATGCTGGTCTTTGAACCAGTGCCTCATTGCCGCTCGCTAGACGAGACGGCAACGGCTGTCAGTCAAATTGCCTCCGGCTCAAGCCGGCTCCGGCACGCTTTGCTGGATCACCTTGTCGGCCAGCGGGCCATTGAGCTCGGCGAGGTGGTCGAACTGCGCTTCGTAGGTCGCCAGGCCTTGGCTCTGCGAACGTAGCTCCGCCTCGAGACCGCTGAGCTCGGCTTCCGGGATCAACGCGTCGATGCGGTCCCAACCGGTCCACCCGTCGCGCGGAGCCATGCCGAGCATCTGCCCGCGACGGCCCGCGACCGCGGAGGTGATCCGGCTGGTCGCGTTGGACGGACAGACAACCGTCAGCTTGTGCATCGGCTCGAGCAGATGCGGATGGGCAGCTGCCAGCGCTTCCTGCATTGCGATGCGGCCGGCGAGGCGGAACGCCAGCTCGGAGCTGTCGACGCTGTGATAGCTGCCGTCGACCAAGGTCACGGCACAGTCGACGACCTGGAATCCGAGCGGACCTTTGACCATCGCTTCGCGCACGCCTTCCTCGACGGCGGGAATCCACTGCTTCGGCACGGAGCCGCCGTGGATCTTTTCTTCGAAATGGAACCCCGATCCGCGTGGCAGGGGCTTCACCTCGATGATCACGTCGCCGAACTGGCCATGGCCGCCCGACTGCTTCTTGTGCCGACCCTTCTGCGTCACCGGCTTCCGGATGGATTCGCGGTAGCCGACGCTTGGCGGATGGCTCTTCACCTCCACGCCGTAGCGACGCTTCAGCCGGGCGACGACGGTGTTCAGATGCTCTTCGTTCACGCCGCGCAGCCGGATCTCGTGGTTCGCCTCGTCATGCTCGACGATGAGGCCACCGTCCTCCTCCGTGAGGCGGTGAAGCGCGCCGGAGAGCTTCACGTCGTCCTTGCGGTCGGCGGGCTCGATGGCGATGGCGCAGTTGCGGGCGGGATATTCGATGTCGACCGGCGGCGGGAGCTTGCCGCTGCCGAGCCACTGGCCGGCCTTGACCGTGTCGATCTTGGCGACGGCGACGAGATCTCCGTCGCGTGCCTCGCCGATCTTCTGGGTCTTCTCTCCCTGGACCTTGAACAGCGAACCGACGCGCGAATGCTCGCCGTCATCGGTCTTCATGTCCGAGCCTTCGCGGATGTTCCCCCCGAGCGCACGGGCCAATGCGAGCCGCCCGATCGAGCCGTGGAGGATCTTGAACGTGTAGAGCGCCGGATCTGTGACCGCGAGACGGCTTGCGGCAGTCTCCGATCCTGGCGCCTCGTGGCGCAGCGCCTTTAGGAGGCGGCGGACGCCCCATGAGCTGCTTGCCGATCCGAACAGCACGGAGACGCCGAGGCTCTCGCCGGTCTCGCGGGCGAGGTCGGCGAAGATCTTCTGCGGCGTCGGCGTTTCGTCCATGAGCAGTTGTTCGAGGAGCTCGTCGTCATGATCGGCCAACTGCTCGAGCATGTGGGTGCGCGCTTCAATCTCGCGCTCCTGCAGCTCGCCCGGAATCTCGATGCGCTCGGACGATTGACCCGCGCGATATTTGAAGGCCCGTTCGAGTGCGAGGTCAACGAAGCCGCTGACCTTCTCCCCATCCCAGATGGGGATCTGGCGGGCGATGATCGGGGACACGCTCATCGGCTGAAGGGCCGACAGCAGGTCACGCACGCGGCCGTGCGCCTGATCGATGCGGTTGACGAAGATCAGGTGCGGAATGCCAAGCTCGTCGAGCGCGCGGAGGGCCGGCGCTGCGAGGGGGGCGCGAGCGGGATCGGGATCGACGACGACGATCGCGACGTCCGCAATGGCAAGCGCACGCGCTCCGTCGGCGGCGAAGCCGATCGAGCCGGGAACGTCGACGATGGCGAACTGGTCGCCGAGATATTCGAAATTGTAGAGATTGAGTTCGGTCGAGCCGCCTCGCTGGCGGCTTTCGGGGCTGGAGTCGCCGATGCTGGAGCCGTTGGCCGTCGACCCTAATCGGTCTGTGGCGCCGGCTGCGAACAGCATGGCTTCCGCTAAGCTGGTCTTTCCTGCGCCGGCGGGTCCCACCAGCGCGATCACTCGGGTGCCTTTGGATGGTTGTCCGGCCATGCGACTCTCCCTTCGTCCGGTTCACGGGCGCGCGAGTCGCTCTCTCCGAGGCGCTCCGGCGCCTGTCTGGAAACCTCCACCGTCCGCCTGTTTTTGACACTTGGCAAGAGGGGTCGTTACGGCTCCGCGCGGTTCGTCTCGGAACGGGCCCGCGCGGGCCGAGGTTTTGCGCTCATGGTTGATTCGAAAGGCCATCAGGCAAGTTCGCCGGCGGAAATGCCGGCACCCGCATGGAAGGATATCGCGAGGCGTACGTACAAACGCACCTGGGACGACAATATTGCGCTCGTCGCTGCCGGCGTCGCCTTCTACGGCTTCTTCGCACTGCTGTCGCTGCTCGGCCTGATTGTCCTGGTCTACGGCTTCGTGGCGGATCCCCTGACGGTGATCCAGCACATGCGGGAGCTGACGGCCGTCCTTCCCAATGACGTCGCTTTCATCATCGGCGATCAGCTGATGAACGCGGTGCGTGCGTCGGAGAAAGCGAAGGGCTTCGGCATTCTGCTGGCGTTCCTCGTCGCGATTTACGGGGGCACAAACGGCGCCGCCTCGGTCATTACCGCCCTCAACATCGCCTATGAGGAGAAGGAGAAGCGGTCCCTGCTTCGCTTCTACCTGCTTGCGGTCTCAATGACGCTGCTTGCGTTGGTTGTCTCCTTGTGTGCCATCGCGTCGACAGCGGCCCTCGCCTACCTGCAGCATTTGCTCCCGGAAACTGCGCCGCCATTCGTTCTCGCCGGAAAGGTGGCCGGGTATTTGTTCCTGGTCTTGCTCGCCGCGGGAATTGCCTCGTCCCTCTATCGGTTCGGACCTGCCCGAGAGAATGCGAAATGGAAGTGGATCACGCCGGGTAGCCTGTTTGCAGCGTTGACCTGGCTGCTGCTGACCTGGGCCTTCGGAATCTACGTGGGCCGCTTCACGGACTACCATGCGAGTTATGGCTCGTTGGGCGCCGTCGTCGCGCTACTGACCTGGATGTATCTGTCCGCCTACGCCTTCATTTTCGGCGCCGAGCTCAATAGCGAGATCGAGCATCAGACGGCTAAGGACAGTACGACCGGATCGCCCGCGCCGATGGGCGATCGAGGGGCATGGGCGGCCGACAATGTCGCGACCGACGACACGGTGCAGGACCGTCCGGAAGAGCGGAGGGAAGGGGAGAAGCTGACCCAGTCGACGCCGAAGATCGCCGACGAGAAGGCCTAGGCCGCCGGCAGCAGCCGCCGCTCGCCGGCTAGACGCAGCAGCGCCGCCTGAAGCTTCTCGAAGGCGCGAACCTCGATCTGCCGGATTCGCTCGCGGCTGACGCCGTAGACCTGACTCAGCTCCTCTAGCGTCTTCGGCTCGTCGGCCAGGCGCCGCTCCATGAGGATGTGCTTCTCGCGGTCGTTGAGGCTCTCCAGCGCCGTCACGAGCAAGTCGTGGCGCACCTGCGTTTCCTCGTCTTCGGCGAGCAGCTCGTCCTGGAGCGGACCGCTGTCGACAAGGAAGTCCTGCCACTGGTTCTCGCCGCCCTCATCGCCCTTCAGCGGCGCGTTGAGGCTGGTGTCGCCGCCCATGCCCATGCGGCGGTTCATGGAGATCACTTCTTCCTCGGTCACGCCGAGGTCCGTTGCGATCTTGGTAACGTCCTGTGGCTTGAGGTCGCCTTCCTCGAACGCGTCGATCTGGTTCTTCATCCGGCGGAGATTGAAGAACAATTTCTTCTGCGCGGCCGTGGTGCCCATCTTCACCAGACTCCACGAGCGCAGGATGAATTCCTGGATCGACGCGCGAATCCACCACATCGCGTAGGTCGCGAGACGGAAGCCGCGATCAGGCTCGAACTTCTTCACGCCCTGCATCAGGCCGATATTGCCTTCGCTGATGAGCTCGCTGACCGGCAGGCCGTAGCCGCGATATCCCATGGCGATCTTCGCCACGAGGCGGAGGTGCGAATTGACCAGCTTAGCGGCCGCGTCCGTGTCCCCATGCTCGCGCCAGCGCTTGGCGAGCATATACTCTTCCTCCGGCGAGAGTATCGGGAACTTCTTGATCTCCGCGAGATAGCGGTTGAGTCCGGCCTCCCCACCGGACGCGGGGAGTGAGACGATCCCTTTTTGCGTAGCCATTCTCTTCGTCTTTCTCCCTTTTTTAGGGCGGCTTGCGCTGCCCTAGCGAGTTAACCCTTATACACCAAGCGCGTTGAACAGTTCCTGCATGTCCGGCGGCATGGGACTTGAGAACGACAGCCGGTGCTTCGTTACGGGGTGCGTGAACCCAAGCTCCGCTGCATGCAAAGCCTGACGGTCAAAGCCCAGCTCCTTCAGCAACTTGCCGTGCGTCTTTCCCGAGCGGCCATAGACGGGATCGCCGACCAGGGGATGCCCGATCGAAGCCATGTGAACGCGCACCTGATGCGTTCGACCGGTTTCCAGGCGGCATTCGACCAGGGCGGCACCCCTCAGCACGTTCAGGCGCCTCCAATGGGTCACCGCGCGCTTGCCCCGGCTGCCCTCGACGATGGCGATCTTCTTCCGGTTCGCGGCCGACCGCGCGAGCGGTGCGTCCACCGTGCCTTCGCTTGCCTTCGGGACCCCATTGACAATCGCCAGATAGCGACGATCGATCGAATGAGCCGCGAACTGCCTGGCCAAGCCCTCGTGCGCCACGTCCGTTTTGGCGACGACGAGAAGCCCCGACGTGTCCTTGTCGATGCGGTGAACGATGCCCGGCCGGGCGACGCCACCGATTCCGGAAAGCTTGCCCGCGCAGTGATGAAGCAACGCGTTGACCAAGGTTCCGTCGAGATTTCCGGCGGCGGGATGCACAACCAGTCCCGCCGGCTTGTCCACGACCAGCAGGTGCTCGTCCTCGAACACAATCTTCAGCGGTATGTCCTGCGGCTCGTTGCGCGCCGACTGAGGCTCCGGAACGGCGACCCGAAAACTCTCGTTGCCGCGCACCTTCATTGCCGGATCACGCAACGCCGTTCCCGACGTCTCCACGGCTCCGCTTCGAATGAGAGTTTTCAAGCGTTCCCGCGACAGAGTCGGCGCGGCGTCGGCGAGGGCACGATCGAGGCGCCAGCCCGCATGGGCAGGCTGCAGGCGAATATCGATCGTCTGACTTCCCCCCACGCAGGAAAATATGGGTCGGAACGGCGGCGTTTCAATGCCGGCCTTGGTAAACACCTCTTAACCTTGTTTGATGTCTAAGACTGTCCCATGGACACTGACGTCATGAACCCGGTCGATCTCGCCAGCCTGTTGTGCTCGCGGCTTTGCCACGATCTCATGTCGCCCGTTGGCGCGCTCAACAACGGGATCGAGTTGCTCGCGGACGAGCAGGATCCCGAGATGCGCGACAAGTGCCTGGAACTGCTTGCCGACAGTGCCCGCGCCTCCGCCAACAAGCTCAAGTTCTTCCGTCTCGCATTCGGCGCAGCCGGCGGTTTCGGCGAGGAAATCGATACGCTCGAGGCGCAGGCGGCGCTGGAGGGCGTGTTTGGACCGGAACGGCGGATCGAGCTCGGCTGGGTCGTCAGCGAGGGCAAGCTCCCGAAGGGCGCCGTGAAGCTGCTGCTCAACCTCGGCCTTCTCGCGGGCGACGCGCTCGTGCGGGGCGGCCGGCTGGACGTAGGAGCGGAAAGCCGCGACGGCGAGGTCGAGCTCGTGATCCGCGCCGAAGGTCCACGCATCCTGCTCGATCCGGTGCTTCGGGACACGCTGACGCGCGGCGGAAGCCAGGGGAGCATCGAGCCGCGCGCAGCGGGCGCATGGCTCGCCCATAATCTCGCGGCGGAAGCGGGCGGATCGATTCAGCTTTCCGATGCGTCCAGCCCGGTGCTGCTGATCGGCGCCACGGTGCCGCGCCAGGCGGCCGCGGCCTAGCCCGCGTTCGTCGCCTCAAGGATAACGCAGCTTTAACTCCTCGCCGCGTAAGGCCCTTGCATTGCAGCGCTGGGGACTTTCCGAGCCGATGGACGATTTAATTGCAGATTTCGTAGCGGAATGCCGCGAAATGCTCGAAGCCCTGGGCGGCGAGATCGTGGCCTGGGAGGCGCAGCCTGACGACCGTGCGCGGCTCGACAGCATCTTCCGCTTTGTCCACACGGTGAAGGGCAATTGCGGCTTTTTCGAATTCCCGCGGCTCGAGGCGTTGAGCCACGCCGCGGAAGACGCGCTGGCCGACGTTCGCGCCGGCCGCCGCGTCCCCGATCCGGCTTTGGTCAGCGCCGTACTCGGCATCATCGATCGCATCGCCGAGATGATCGCCGCGATCGAAGCGGGTGAGGAATTCCCTGGCGGCGACGACAGCGCGCTCATTGCCGCGCTCGCTCCGGGCGCAGAGACTCATGCTGCTCCCGTTGCGGCAGCCGTCGCGGACGGGCAGGGCAAGGCTGCGGCTGCTCCTCGGACGATCCGCCTGTCGGTCGAATTGCTCGACCGGGTGATGAGCACAGTCTCGGACATGGTTCTGGCGCGGAACGAGCTTGCTCGCCGCCTGCGCGAATCGCCAACCGACGTATCCGTCGACGGCGCGTTCGAGCGCTTATCGGCGATCATCGCGGAGATGCGCGACGCGATCACCCGCACCCGCATGCAGCGGATCGAGAACCTGTTCATCGGCCTGCCGCGCATGGTTCGCGACCTGTCGGCCGAGCTCAACAAGCAGGTGCTGGTCGACGTCGAGGGCGGGGACGTCGAGCTCGATCGCGAGATGATCGAGATGATCCGTGATCCGCTGACTCACATCATTCGCAACGCCGTCGATCACGGCATCGAGAAGCCCGCCGATCGCCTGAAGGCCGGCAAGCGCGAGATCGGCTTGCTGTGCGTCTCGGCGCGGCAGTCGGGGAACCAGATCCTCATCGACATCCAGGACGACGGACGTGGCATCGACGGCAAGAAGCTGGTCGAGAAGGCGATCGCGAATGGCGTGATCGAGAAGGCCGATGCCGCCCAGCTCAGTCCGCGCGAACAGCTCGCGCTAATCTTCGAGCCAGGCGTTTCGACGGCGAAGGAAGTCACCGCAATTTCTGGGCGCGGCGTCGGCATGGACGTCGTTCGCTCGAACGTCGAGCGCATCGGCGGGATCGTCGAGGTGGACAGCCGGCCGGGAGAGGGCACGCGCATGACCCTTCGCGTGCCGCTCACCCTCACGATCATTCCGGCGCTCACAGTCTCGATCGGCAACCAGCATTTTGCAATTCCTAGGTCGGCGATCGACGAAATCGTCCGCGCAAACGGCGAATCCGTGACGCTCGAGCATTTGGGCGGCGCAGGCGTCGCGACTATCCGCGGCAGGCGCGTTCCGGAAGTCTCGCTAGCCCACGTGCTTGGCCTCGAAAGCAAGGTGAATGCGAGGGATCGCACGCTGATCGTGCTCCGGCCTGCCGGCGGCGATGTCTATGCGCTTTCGGTCGACCGCATTCACGATCACGAAGAGCTGGTTGTAAAGCCTGCCGCACCGGCGGTCATGGCGACCGGCCTCTACGCCGGCACGACGCTGGCCGACGACGGCAGTCCGATCCTGCTGTTCGATCCGGCCGGGCTTGCGGAAGTGGGCGGGGTTCGGCTGGAGGCCCAGGAACGTGCGGCGCGGATCGCCGAAGGTTCGGAAGCGATTGCCTCGCAGGCGACGCCTGTCTTGCTGTTCCGCGGACTGGACGGTGCCCGCAAGGCCCTTCGCCTGGCGATCGTCGACCGTATCGAGGAAGTCCCGGCGAGCGCGATCCGCGAAACTGCAGGTCAGCTCCGAGTCCAGGTCGGCGACGCGATCCTTCCGCTGGGCGGCGCCACCGGAGCCGACCTCCCGCAGGACAAGGTCCGGCTGTTCCGCCTGAACGACGGCCAGCACGAGATCGGCTACGCTTTCGCGGAGGTGCTCGACTTCGCGGCCGTCGAGAACGAGATCATCCATGCCGACCGGCCGGGCGAGGTCAGCGGGGTGTCGCTGATGAATGGCGAGCCGGCCGAGCTGATCGACGCCCATTGGCTCTTCGCGCAATATGTCGGCGCCGCTGCCCGCAAGGTCGAGCAACTCGTTTGCCTGGTTCCGGGCTGGGATCCGTGGATGCAGAACATGCTTCGGCCGCTCGTCGAAGCCGCCGGCTATCGCGTGATCGACGATGCGGATGACGACAAGGCCGACGTCGTCATCGCCTGCGTCGGCGAAGATCTGCCCGAGGCCGTCAACAACAAGACGATATGGCTTCGTTCGGAGCCCGAGGCGGCGAACAAGAAAGACGACAGCATCTATCGCTACGATCGTGCCGGGTTGCTCGTCGCGTTGAAGTCGACGAGCGCGGGGAGAGGTAAATGAATGAGCTTCTGCTGGTCGTGACGATCGCCGGCGAGCGGGTCGCCATCCCGGCGGCTGCGGTCGAATCGGTCGTCGAGCTGGACACGTTGATCTCGGTTCCGCGCGCCGCTCCGCACATCGCGGGCTTGTCGGCACTGCGCAGCCGCGTCCTGACCGTGGTCGATTGCATGCGCTCGCTCGAGCTTGGCGAGACCGACTGCTCGGACGGAATTCGCGAAGCCGCGGTCGTCGAGCTGGACGGTCACCATTACGCCCTGATCGTCGACCTTGTCGAAGACGTTGTGGAATCCGCTTCCGAGCCGCAGCCCGTGCGGGCCGCCATGGGCGAGGGCTGGGAGCGCGTGTCGCAAGGAATGGTCGAGACCGAGGCCGGTCCGCTGCTGTTGATCGACGTCGGAGCCCTGATCGCGGGCGCCGAAGCGAAGGCGGCAGCTTAAGTTATTCGTTACCCTTAGCGTTTAATGACGTCCTCATCGTGAGCGGGAAGCCAGGCATGAAGAGCTGTTTGATCGTCGATGATTCCAAGGTGATCCGCAAAGTTGCGCGACACATCCTCGAGACGCTCGAGTTCGAGGTCGAGGAAGCGGGCGATGGACAGGAAGCCCTGTCGCGCTGCGAGGCCAAGATGCCCGACGTGGTCCTGCTCGACTGGAACATGCCCGTGATGAGCGGCATGGAATTCCTGAAGATGCTTCGGCAGCGCGGCCATTCGGACCAGCCGAAGGTCGTCTTCTGCACGACCGAGAACGACATGGCGCATATTCGCGCTGCGCTCGAAGCCGGCGCCGACGAATATGTGATGAAACCCTTCGACCGCGAGACGCTGCACATCAAACTTCAGCTCGTCGGCGTCGCCTGAGTCACTGACCATGGAGCGGGCGCTCGCCAGATCGCGGGACCGCTTCCAGGACCCGCGCCCTTCAAGGAGACGTATCCGGCTGATGATCGTCGACGATTCGACGGTCGCGCGGGCGGTGCTCTCGCGCATGATCGAGAGCGATCCTGCGTTCGAGATCTGCGCCGTCGCCGGGACTGCGGAGGACGCGATCGAGGCGCTCGACCAGGTTCGCGTCGATATCGTGATCCTCGACCTTGAAATGCCGGGAGCAGGCGGGCTCAAGTCCATTCCGCGGATCATTGCGGCAGCGGCCGGCGCGAAGGTCATGATCGTTTCCTCGCTTGCCGAGGAAGGCGCAGAGCAGACGGTGGCGGCGCTTGCGCTCGGTGCAGCGGATACTTTGCCAAAGCCCGGCGTGGGCCGCTTCCACGGCCGCTTCTCGGAAATCCTGCTGGCGAAGCTCAAGGCGCTTGGCCATGCATCCGCGCCGCCGCAGGAACCGGCGAAACCGAGGGCCGGCGCGCAACCGCTTCTGCGCGCGATGCCCGCTGACCCCATCGACGTGCTGGCCGTCGGAGCCTCGACGGGCGGCATTCACGCGCTCGGCGTCCTGTTCCAGGCGCTTCCGGAGCGGATTGGCGTTCCCATACTCGTCACCCAGCATCTTCCGACCCTGTTCATGCCGGTCTTTGCGCGCCAGCTTGGCGCCGTCGCTCATCGCGAGTGCGTCGTCGCCGACGACGGGATGGTTCTCCAGCCCGATCGCATTCTCGTTGCGCCGGGCGACGCTCACCTCACTGTCGAACCAAGCGATCGCGGAACCATGGTTCGGCTCACGCGCGGTCGAAGTCTCAGTGGTTGCATGCCATCGCTCGATCCGATGTTTGCGTCGATCGGTGCGGTCTACGGCGAGGGCGCTCTCGGCGTGGTGCTTACCGGAATGGGCCGCGACGGTGTCGAAGGGGCCGGCCGAATGGTTGCCTGCGGTGGCGCAGTGATCGCGCAGGACGAAGCGACTTGCGCTGTGTGGGGCATGCCGCGCGCGATCCTCGAAGCGGGCCTCGCTTGCGCAATTCTCCCTCCGGAAAAGATCGCGCGGCGCATCAGCGGACGTACCGAGGAGCAGACCAGTTGCAGATAAGTGATAGCTCGAGCCGGATTCTCGCCGGATTGCTCGAGGCGCGTACTGGACAGCAGCTGACGATGAGCCGCCGCTGGCGGATCGAGACCGCTTTGTCCTCGCTGCTGCGCGAGCGCAGCATCGCGACGTTGGACGAACTGATCACCATCCTTGTCATGGGTAAGGAGCCGAGCTTGTCGCAAAAGGTCGTCGAGGCATTGCTCAACAACGAAACCTATTTCTTCCGCGACCGCGCTCCATTCGATCTGCTGCAGCGATACGCGCTTCCCGAGCTCGCTAAGGCGCGCGACGCGAGCAAGCGCCTGCGCATCTGGTCCGCCGGCTGCTCGACGGGCCAGGAGACCTATTCGCTGGCGATGCTGTTCGCCGAGGAGCCGCACAAGTGGGCCGGCTGGACGGTCGATATTCTCGGCACCGACGTCTCCACATCATGCGTGGATCGCGCTCGCCACGGTATCTACAGCCAGTTCGAGGTGCAGCGCGGTCTCGGCATCAATCAGATGATCAAGTGGTTCGAGGAGTGCCCGGACGGCTGGCGCTCGGTCGAGCCGCTGCGCAAGCCAGTACGCTTCCAGGTCCACAACCTGCTCGAGCCGCCGCCGCATCCCGGCGCGTTCGACATCGTCCTGTGCCGCAACGTGCTGCTGTATCTGAACCCCGACAAGAAGACGCTGGCATTCGACCGCATCGCGAGTTCGATGGCGGAGGACGGCTGGCTGATGCTCGGCGCTGGCGAGACGGTCATCGGTCAGACGAACAAGCTGGGCGCGGACCTCAGCGCTCGCGGCCTGTATCGCCTGACCGGCGACGGTGCTCGCGTCGAGAAACGTGGAGGTCCCGATCGCCGGGCAGCTGCCGGGGGTTGACCCAGCGGCAGTAGCTGTGCGCCATTGCGCAGGTGGAATTCGACTTCATCGACCGGCCATCGCCGAACTTCGACGAGCGGCAGCTGCCGATCTCGATGATCGTGCTCCATTATACCGGAATGCCTGACGCCCAGGGCGCCCTCGACCGGCTCACGTCGCCGGAGGCCAAGGTGTCCTGCCACTATTTCGTGGATGAGGACGGCGCCATTTATCGCCTCGTCGACGAGTCCCGCCGTGCGTGGCATGCAGGCAAGTCCCGCTGGCGCGGCATTACGGACGTGAACTCGGCGAGCGTCGGGATCGAGATCGTCAATCCCGGCCACGAGTTTGGTTACCGGCCATTCCCGGATGAGCAGATGGCCTCGGTGATCCCGCTCGTTGCCGACATCAAGGAGCGGCACGGGATCGGGCGCGGCGACGTTGTGGGTCACTCCGACGTTGCCCCTGCGCGCAAGGAAGATCCAGGCGAGCTGTTTCCGTGGGATGCGCTCGCCAAGCGCCGACTCGCATTGCCGAGCCCGACGCGCGACCTCATCGATCCCTATTGGACCGACGCCGGCTTCCTGCTCGCTCTGGAACGCTTTGGTTATGACGTCACGGACGAACAGAAAGCCGTCATTGCCTTCCAGCGGCGTTTTCGGCCCGACCTCATCGATGGGGTCGTCGACGGCGAATGCCGGGCGAAGTTGCTCGCGCTGCTGCTTCCGCGGCCGCAATAGCCAAAGGTTCTCTGGATGAGTCCATCTGAAGTAGTCGAAGTCGCGGTCGAGCCGAAGACCAAGGCCGACCAGTAGAAGATGGGCGTCGCCCCCAAGCGCCTCGACTGGCAAGGCGAGGGTCACTCACCTATATCCGTGTCGCCAGAGGGCCGGGCGGCCGCGGGGAGCTTGCTCTCACGAGGAAAGTCCGGGCTCCACGGAACTGCGGTGCCGGGTAACGCCCGGCGGTGCGCCATAGCCTTGGCGAAGGTGCATCAGGGACAGTGCCACAGAAAGGAGACCGCCGGGCTTCGGCCTGGTAAGGTCGAAAGGGTGCGGCAAGAGCGCACCGCGGCAACGGCAACGGGGCCGGCACGGTAAACCCCACCGGGTGCAAGACCGAATAGGGGCGGCATATGGGCCTTGTTCCGGCCCGTCGCCCGGGTTGGTTGCTTGAGGGGCGGGGCAACCCGTCTCCTAGAGGAATGGCCGCACAGTCGCGCCTTGAGGCGCGATGGACAGAACCCGGCTTACAGGCCCTCTGGCGATTTCATCGATTCGACCGCTCGCTATTCCGAGAGCGGCACCTTACACGGCGGGAAGCTATGCCTCGGCAGAAGAGATCGGACGATTGGGGATTCCCGCGCTGGCGCTCATACGGCGACAAGGGCCGGCATGCGGCGAGGGTTCGCCTGTGCGATCGCGAGGGCTGCAACGAAATCGGAGACCGTCCCGCACCAAAGGCGCCAAACAGCCGTGAGCGCTGGTATTTTTGCGAGGCGCACGCCGCCGAGTACAACAAGAACTGGAATTACTTCGCCGGACTCAGCCCCGAAGAAGCTGCCCGCCGTGCTGCCGAGGAAGAGAAGGGAGCCAAGGGTTTCCGCAAGTCTGCGCAGTGGCAGTGGGCAGGACCAGGCGACGGCAGCCGCAGCCGCGACGAAATGCGGGCGCTCGATGCCCTGGAGCTGGAGACCGATGCCGACTTCAAGGCAGTGAAGGCTGCGCACCGGCGGCTCGTCAAGGAAACGCACCCCGACGCCAACCCCGGCGACGCCGAGGCGGCCAAGCGCTTCAAGCAGGTTCAGGCCGCGTACGATGTCTTGAGAAGGGCCGAAGAGCGCAAGAACGGCAAGGCCGCCTGATTCGTCAGTCGTGCGCGGGTGGCGAGGTCCGCCGCTCCCTTTGCCGCCTCTCGCTCTTTCGCCGCTCGGGCTGATTCTCTCTCGGACGCGATGCCGCGCGCCGTTCCGTCTTCCGCCGTGCCGCTTTTCTGCGATCTCCGGTGCGGCCGTCCGGCCTCTGCAGGTCGCCGACATCGATGGTCAGCGCGTCGGTCCGGACGTCGGTCTCGCGAAGGCGGTTTTTCGCTGCCGTGACGATCAGCGGCAAATGGTCCCTCACGAATTCGCAGCGGTCCCGCTCGGACAGGTTCTCCGCCTGCTCGAATCCCAGGAATGCCCCGATGGCGGCTTGCGAAACACTGATCGCGCGGACCTTGCCGTCCACCCAGATGTCCACGAGGGTATTAGTCCCGCTGGACCGGATCGAATCGTTTTCCAATCGTGCACCCCCAAGCACCGCGAACTGCAGGCCTGATCGTGGCACAGCGAACTGTGGTTTTCCAGCGTTTAGGCGGCGGCTGCGTAGCGTTCCGCGGTGCTCTTCACGAGCGTGATCATGTTCGGCACGCCCTGGGTCCGATTGGCGCTGAGGTGCTTGCGAAGCGCAAAAGGTTCAAGCGCTTCGTGCACGTCCATCCCCGCGACCTCGGCGGCCGGCTTGTCCTGCACGGCGCTCAGGATCAGGGCAACGATTCCCTTGGTGATTGCGGCATTGCTATCGGCAAGGAAATGCAACCGGCCTTCGGTCGCGGTCGGATAGACCCAGACGGAGGCCGAGCAGCCGCGCACCTTCGTGGCTTCGGTCTTGAGTGCGTCCGGCATCGGCTCGAGCTGACGGCCGAGGTCGATCAGGAGACGATACCGGTCCTCGGCATCGACTAGCTCGTATTCTTCGAGGATTTCCTTGAGTGGAGGCAGGCCGGCCATAGGGCGCCCCTAGCATCTCTACCGGTCGCGCAGCGACTCGATTTCCTTTGCGAGGCTATTCTCTTTCTCGACGGTGATCCGTTCCAGGACCTTGATGCGCTCCTTGAGCTCCTTGACTTCGTCACGGAGGCGCTCGGTTTCCTGAGTGTCCACGACGGGGTCGCCCCTCATCTGGCGCATCGAGCGAACGGGAATTCCCATCTTGTGCCTGACGATTGTGAACAGGAACATCATCGCCAGCAGAACGAGGACAAACTCGAAGGGATTCATTGCGCCTTTTCTCCTGAGGGAATGCGAGCCTGATCACGAAGCGCCTCGATCTGCGATGCGGTTTCCGCGCCGCGGTCGGTGACGATTTGCTCGAGGACACGCAGCCGCGCCTCGAAGCGTTCCATATGCTGCGCGTATTGAGCGCTCTTCTCGGCAGCGAGGCTCGACTGGTTCTCGATCTGCCGCTCCTTGACGCGCAGCCACATCTTGAATGGCGCGATGCCGATCGCAGCCAGGGGGATCAGCACCCAGATCCAGCTTGCCGGGTTATCCATGAAAACAGCCCTCCCTGATGCGGCTCGTCATGTCGTTAGAGGTCCTGACCGTTTCAAGCATCCGGCGAGGCCGGTTCGGTTTTGCGAGCTGTCCGGCGCGCGGGAGTCCGCAGAGCTTCGATCTGAGCGGCCGTCTCGGCCCCTCGGTCCGTCACGATCTGCTCGAGCACGCGTACCCGCTCCTCCAGCTCGCTCGTATGCGCCGCATATTGCGCTGCTTTCTCGGCGGCGTTCAGTGCTTCCACCTCGAGCTTCTTCTCACGGAATTTGAAGAAGCGGTTTGCGACGATCATCAGGAAGATGACCGGCAAGCCGACGACGATCATTGCGATCAAGACTGCGGTTGGCCCTTCCATCACTGCATCTCCCTGCCTTACTCTCAGCGAAGCTCTTCGATCTCGCGCGACACGCGTTCTGCCGGATCCGTCGCGATCCGCTCCAGGACGGCGAGCCTGCCAGTGACTTCGGCGAGCTGGGCCTTCAGCTCGCGGTTCTCCTGGGAGATGGCGTCGTACCGGGTTTTGTTGCCGCCGCGGCCGGCACATCTCTCTTCGGCCAACGGATAGCCGTGCCGGACCTTGATCCAGTTGTTGACCAGACCCGCCACAATCGAAATCACCGAAATCGCGAAGACGAACGTCCAGAAACCCATTGCCGCCCCCTTCTTGCCGTTACCTCAGTTGCTCGATCTCGCGGGCGAGCGAGCGGTTCTCCGTCGTCACGTAGCTCTCGATGTCCGCCAGGCGCCGGTCGATGTCCTTCAACCGCGAGCGGATGTCGCGGGCGGCGCGCGCCGGCGATGCGCGCACCCCCTGCCAGAACTTCTGCTCCTCCCGGTCGCCTCTCTCGAATGCGACGGGCTTGGTCGGAGTGATCATCGCGGCGATGAAATAGAAGGGCAGGATGCCGCCGCCGCTCATGAACATCGCCGCCAGAAAGCAGACCCGGACGAGGCTCACGTCGAAGCCGGTGTAATCGGCGATGCCGGCGCAAACGCCGAACACCTTCCCGTTGCGCTTGTCGCGGTAGAAGCGCGTGCGCATCGCCGGCTGCTCGGAATAATATTGCGGCTCATCCATCGGATATTGCGGCTGGTTGGAGCGCTCCTGCGGACGGTTGGAGCGTTCCTGCGGCGGCGGATAACGGTCGTAGGCCATCTTACTCACCATCGGCCAGCAGGCGCTGGTTCTCGCGGCCCGGCAGGCACTGCTGCCGCCAGTCCGGATTTTCCGCCGTCATGATCCGCTCGATGGTGCACAGCCGGTCGTCGAGCCGGCGCGCTGCGTCATGCAGGTCGTCGAGCAATTTCTCATCGCCCGAAGTCAGAGTCGCTGCGGTCTTCCACTTCGTCACGTAGTGAAAGATCAGCCACGGCAGGCCGATAAAGATGATCGGAATGACAATGATCGGTACCAAAATGTCTTCCATTGAACCTTACTTCCCCTTTGCCTTCAGCGCGGCCTTCATCGCCTCGAGTTCCGCATCGACGGACTCGGCGGCCTTCAGCTCTGCGATCTCTTCCTCGAGGCTCTTCGGCCCCGTCATTCCAAGCGCCTCCGCGCGGCCTTCCGCGAAGTCGGCGCGGCGTTCGAGCACCTCGAAGCGGCTGAAGGCATCCTCGGTGCGGTTGCCGTTCATGATCTCCCGCGCTCGGGCGCGGGTGACGGCGCTCTCGAAGCGGGTCTGGATCGCGTTCTGGCGAGCGCGCGCCTCGCGCAGCTTGCCCTGAAGCTTGGCGATATCCGCTTCGTAGCTCTTCAGAGTTTCGTCGATGACCTTGATCTCTTCACGCAGCCCTTCGCCCATGTCGGCGGCCTTCTGGCGCTCGATCAGCGCGGCCTTGGCGAGGTCTTCGCGGTCCTTGCTCAGCGCGAGCTCGGCCTTTTCGGTCCAGCTCTTCTGAAGCTCGTCCAGACGCGCTAGGGCGCGGCGCATTTCCTTGCCGTCTGCGATGCAGCGCGCGGCCGAGGCGCGGACCTCGACCAAGGTCTCCTCCATTTCCAGGATCACCATCCGGATCATCTTCGCCGGATCTTCCGACCGGTCGAGGATCTCCGTGATGTTTGCCGCGAAGATGTCTCGCGACCGTGAGAAAATTCCCATTCCAGCACTCCGAATTCGAAATTAGGGCCCTAAACCTGTCTTTTCCTATTCAAGCTCCGTGCCAGAATCGCGGGAATGCCTGACTTCTGCAAATTCACTGTTTTTGCGGCAGAAAACAGCGTGAAAATCCTTGCCAAATGGTGGGATTTGCCACCAACAGTCGGGCAGATTCCTGATCGAAAGACACATGGAGCGGGCAGAGCAATTCATCGGCCAGAGCCTCGCGTTCCTCGACGCGGTCGAACGGGCGAGCCGTGCGGCGCCGCTCAATCGTCCCGTGCTCGTCATCGGCGAGCGGGGTACGGGCAAGGAGCTGATCGCCGAGCGTCTCCATCACCTTTCCTCGCGGTGGGCGGGCCCGCTGATTATCATGAATTGCGCCGCGCTTCCGGAAAACCTGATCGAGGCGGAGCTGTTCGGCCACGAAGCGGGGAGCTTCACGGGGGCCGCCAAGACGCGGCATGGCCGCTTCGAGGAGGCGGACGGCGGCACCTTGTTCCTGGACGAGCTTGGAACGCTTTCGATGCCCGCGCAGGATCGCCTTCTGCGTGCTGTCGAATATGGCGAGATCACGCGCATCGGCGCTTCAAAACCCTTGTCGGTCGATGTGCGCATCGTCGCGGCGACCAACGAGAACCTCCCGGTCCAGGTCGATAAGGGCAAGTTCCGCGCCGACCTACTCGACCGCCTGTCGTTCGAGGTCATCACGCTTCCGCCGCTGCGGGCGCGCCAAGGCGACATTCCGTTGCTGGCGGAGCATTTCGGACGGCGCATGGGGGTCGAGCTCGACTGGCCGAACTGGCCGGGCTTCAGCCCGCGCGCGATGGCCGAGCTCGAAGTGTACCACTGGCCGGGAAACGTTCGCGAACTTCGCAATGTCATCGAGCGCGCTGTCTATCGGCACGAGGATCCGGAGCGGCCGATCGACGAAATCGTATTCGATCCGTTTCGCTCCCCCTGGGCCCCCACGAGCATCGGCGGCCCGCAAGCACGGCAAGACGAACCGGCTGCTGCAACGGCGGAGGAGGCGCCCGCGCCGCTGCACCTTGTTTCCTCGGCGGCGGAGCCGCCGCCCACCAGCGATTTCCGTGCGGCTGTCTCGGCCTATGAGCGCCAGCTTCTTGAAGAGGCGCTCCGCCGTAACCGCTTCAACCAGCGCGCGACGGCGGCCGCGCTCGGGCTCAGCTATGATCAGCTGCGCCATGCGCTGAAACGTCACAAGCTCCAGGACACGGCAGCCTAGCCGCTCGTCGTTTCGTCGAAACATCACTGAAGCTGTGCGCCGAAGAGCGTATGACCTTGCGGTGTCCGGTCTTTCGCTAGCGACGGCTAGCGAGGTGCGCGCCGCTCGCCCTCGCGGCGCGCACGCCCGTAGTCAGCCCCTAGTGGGCGTTGGTCATCGCCAGCAGCATCGGGATCGACAGCAGGGTGTTCAGCCGTGAAGCCATGCCTGCGGTCGCTGCAGCCTTGGCCTTCGCCGCGTCGTCGCTCTCTACCATTCCAAGCACCTTCTTCTGGTTCGGCCAGATGATGAACCAGACGTTGAACGCCATGATCAGCGCCAGCCACATCCCGATGCCGATCAGCCGCGCCGACGGCTGTAGCGTCAGCGCCTCGACCAGCTCGCCGTAGGACCAGGCGAGTAGCAGCCCTGTCAGGACGGTGAACGCCGCTCCCCAGCGGAAGTAAAACAGAGCCTTGGGCGCGATATATTTGCTCACGCCCGGCTTCAGCTCAGCCGGAACTGTCGGCATCACCGGCGTCTGCACGAAGTTGAAATAGTAAAGCAGGCCGATCCACGTGATCCCGAAGAACACGTGGAGCCACTGGAGTACGCCATTGAGCAGGTCGCCCGTAGGCGGCCGGTAGCCCGAGTCCGGGAACACCGCGATCAGGACCGCTAGCGCCAATCCGACGAACAGCACCAGGTTCAGATTTCCGAAGAATTTCATTTGCACCCCCTCTCACCGCAAACGATCGTTACGTGGTCGTTTCTAGGGTTGAAATTCTCGGCCGCGCAAGCATCTCGAGGACCATGGGGCGGGGGCCCACAACCGAGATCCGCCGCGTCGCCGGCGTTTCCACGGTAGTTCAAGGAGTTGCCTCCCTATGCCTTTCCAGCTGCCCGATCTTCGCTATGCCAAGGACGCGCTCGCGCCGGTGATGTCGGCCGAGACGCTCGAATATCACCACGGCAAGCATCACAAGGCTTATGTCACCAAGACGAACGAGCTGATCGCGAACGACCAGCAGTTGAGCGGCGCGTCCCTGCTGGACGTCGTCCGCCAGGCGAAATCGTCTGGCAACAACAAGCTGTTCAACAACAGTGCGCAGCTGTGGAACCACAGCTTCTTCTGGCAATGCCTCGCGCCGTCACAGGGGCAGAAGCCGAGCGGGCGCCTCGCGCAGTTGATCCAGGACGGCTTCGGGGGCGAGGACGCGCTTTTGCAGAAGCTGCAGGAAGAAGCGGTCAATCACTTCTCGAACGGCTGGGCGTGGCTAGTGCTCGACCGTGATCAGCTGAAGGTCACGTCGCTGCACGATGCCGACACGCCGATTGTGCACGATGGGATGCAGCCGCTCTTCACGCTCGATGTGTGGGAGCATGCTTATTACATCGACTATCGGAACGAACGGCCGCGGTTCGCCCAGTCGGTCCTGTCGAGCATCGTCAACTGGGACTTCGTCGCCCAGAATCTCGACGGAAAGGGCTTCGACCGGGCCAATCAGGAAAGTTCCGAGGCGCGCGCGCCGGAGCTCACTGCTTGAGGCGGTAGCCGGTCCTAAACATCCAGGCGATCACCGCCATGCAGACGGCGATGATCGCCACCGTGACTGCAATGCTCGACCAGACGGGCACGTCGGCGACGGAATAGAAGCTCCAGCGGAAGCCGCTGATCAGGTGCACCACCGGATTGAACAGCGTGATCGTGCGGAAGGGCTCGTGAAGCGCTTTCACCGAGTAGAAGGCGCCGCCGAGGAAGGTCAGCGGCGTGATGATCAGCATCGGGATGATCTGCAGCTGCTCGAAATTCTTCGCCCAAACGCCGATTGCGAATCCGAACAGACAGAAGCCCATCGAAATGCCGAGCAGGAAGAGGATCATCGCCAACGGATGATCCACCCGCAGCGGCACGAACAATGCGGCGGTGGCGATGGTCACGAGCGCCAGGATCACGGACTTGGTTGCGGCTGCGCCGACATAGGCGAGGACCGCCTCGAAACTCGAGATCGGTGCTGAGAGAAGTTCGTAGATCGTTCCCGTAAACTTCGGAAAATAAATGCCGAAGCTCGCGTTGAAGATGGACTGCATGAAGACCGAGAGGAGCGTCAGTCCGGGCACGATGAAGCTGCCGAAATTGACGCCATCCATCTGCGTCATCCGGCTCCCAAGGGCTGAGCCGAACACGACGAAGTAAAGCGCGGTCGTGATCACCGGAGTGATCAAGCTCTGCCATAGCGTGCGGCCCCAGCGCGCCATTTCGAAGCGATAGATCGCCGCAATGCCGTGCCAGTTCATTCGGCTGCTCTCGGACGGTGGACCAGCTCGACGAAGATATCCTCGAGGCTCGACTGGTGCGTCGACAGGTCCTTGTAAGCGATACCGAGATCGGTGAGCCGCCGCATCAACGATGCGATGCCGGTCCGCTCGGCGTTGCTGTCAAACTCGTAGCAGAGCACGTGACCGTCCTCCTCGAGGCGGAGATTCCATTCGGAGAGCTCCGTAGGAACGGCGGCAAGAGGGTCGGCGAGCATGATGTCGAGCGTCTTGCGGCCCAGCTTGGACATCAGTGCACGTTTTTCGTCCACTGCGATGAGCTCGCCGTGGCTGATCACACCGACGCGATCGGCCATTTCCTCGGCCTCTTCGATATAATGGGTCGTGAGGATGATCGTCGTTCCGCCCGAGCGAAGGCTACGCACCAGGTCCCACATATCGCGGCGAAGCTCGACATCGACGCCGGCGGTGGGCTCGTCGAGGAACAATATGTCGGGCTCGTGGCTGAGTGCCTTTGCAATCATCACGCGCCGCTTCATGCCGCCCGATAGGTGCATCATGATCGTCTTGCGCTTGTCCCACAGCGACAGCCGCTTGAGCAGCTCCTCGATCTTGTCGTCGTTGCGCGGCTTGCCGAACAGGCCGCGGGAGAAGGTAACGGTTCGCCGCACCGGCTCGAACGCTTCGGTCGTCAGCTCCTGGGGCACCAGGCCGATCCGCTCGCGGGCATAGCGATAGTCGGTTTGCCAGTTCCGCCCGTCGACGAGCACCTCGCCGCTGGTCGGGGTCACAATCCCGCAGACGATGTTGATGAGCGTTGTCTTGCCGGCTCCGTTCGGGCCGAGGAGAGCGAAGATCTCCCCCTTCCGGATGTCCAGGTCGACCGATTTCAAGGCATGGACGCCCGTCCCATATTCCTTGCGGAGGCCGCGGATGGAGAGAACGGGGTCGCTCATTCGACCGGCCCCGGTTCAGCTGGCACTGCATCTTCCTTCATCAGGCCGTGCTTCAGAAGCATCGGGATGTTGGCCGCTGCGAAAAGGAAGGTCAGGGGAAGGGCGCCCCAAAGCTTGAAGCCGATCCAGAAATCCCAGGACGTGTTGCGCCAGACCGCCTCGTTCAGGATCGCCATGAAGGCGAAAAACAGCGCCCAGTTGCGCGTCAGCTTCTTCCAGCCTTCCTCGCTCAGGCCCGGATAGGTGCTTCCCAGGACCTGCTGGAGCAGCGGACGGCCGGTCGCCAGTCCGAACGCGAGCAACCCGGCAACAAGTGTGTAGTAGATGGTCGGCTTCATCTGAATGAAGGTCCGGTCGTGGAGCCAGATTGTGAGGCCGCCCAAGACCACGACCATCACTCCGGAGAACCAGAGCAGCGGCGAGATGCGGTGATAGCGGATGGCGGAGAAGATCATCGCCGCGACCATCGCCACCATGAAGGCGCCCGTCGCGACGAAGATCTTCAGGACGTCGGGAACCGGCGCGAAGAAGTTGGCGAGGAAGAAGACCAGCAGCGGACCAAGGTCTATCAGCAGCTTGGCGCCGCCCTGCGGCTCGGCTTTGCTCGTCATTCGGGCGGCAGTCCGGCAATGGCCCTTGCAACGGCGCGCGGATCGAACGGTCGCAGATCGTCCACTTTTTCGCCGACGCCGATCGCGTGGATCGGCAGGCCGAACTTCTCGGCGGCCGCAACCAGCACGCCCCCGCGAGCGGTGCCGTCCAGCTTGGTCATGATCAGCCCTGTCACGCCTGCCGTCTCGCGAAACACCTCGACCTGCGCAAGCGCGTTCTGGCCGGTGGTCGCATCGAGGACGAGAAGGATGTCGTGCGGCGCCTCGGGGTTGAGGCGGCCGAGCACTCGGCGGATCTTCGAAAGCTCGTCCATCAGGTGCGACTTGTTCTGAAGGCGACCCGCCGTATCGACGATCAGCACGTCCTCGCCTGTCGCGGTGGCCTGCTTGACGCCGTCGAAGACAATGCCGGCGGCGTCTCCGCCTTCTTTCCCCGATACGACCGGGGCTCCGATCCGGTCGCCCCAGATCTTCAGCTGTTCGATGGCGGCCGCACGGAACGTGTCTCCTGCCGCCAAGAGGACACCGTAATCCTGTTCCTTGAGCCAATGGCCGAGCTTGCCGATCGTAGTCGTCTTGCCGGAGCCGTTCACGCCGATGACCAGAATGACGTGCGGGCGGGGGAAGCCGTGGACCTCCAATGGCTTGGCGACCGGAGCGAGGATCTTTTCGATCTCCTCCGCCAGGATCGAGCGAAGGCCGCGTTCATCGAGCCGTTCGAACTTCTGGCGTGCGATGGCCTCACGAATTCGGTGCGACGCTTCGGGCCCGAGGTCAGATGCGATCAGGGCTTCCTCGATATCGTCGAGGGTCGCCGTATCGAGGGCGGCGCGACTGGTGAGGCCGGTCAGATTGTCCGCAACCCGCTCGGCGGTCTTGCTGAATCCGCCGCGCAGGCGATCGAGCCAACTCATGCCCAGACCGCCGTCAGATGATCGCCATTGCGTCCCGTGATGCGAGCAAGACCGGACTCACCGCGTGCCGCGCTCCGGATGGAAACCGGTGCGAAGTTGTCGGTGTGGCCCTGATTTTCGCCTTCGACGAGCGCCGGCTGGGTGCTGCCGATGAGGCTCTCGAGCCAACGGTCTCGGCGCTCTGCAGCCGAGTTGCGCAGGCGGGCAGCCCGAGCCTTCACTGTGTCACGCCCGACCTGCGGCATTCGTTCAGCCGGAGTTTTGGGGCGCGGGGAGAAGGGGAAGACGTGTGCTGCGATAATGTCGCAGTCATTCAATAGATTCAGAGTATTAGTGGCCATTTCTTCAGTTTCGGTCGGAAATCCGGCGATGAGATCGGCGCCGATGCTGGCATCCGGCCGAGCACTCTTGATTCGCTCGACGGTGCGCATTGCATCCGCGCGGCTGTGCCGCCGCTTCATGCGTTTGAGAATCATGTCGTCGCCCGCCTGAAGCGACAAATGGAAATGCGGCATCAGCCGCGGCTCGCCCGCAATGAGCTCGTGGAGCGCGTCGTCGATCTCGATGCTGTCCAGTGAGGACAGCCGCAGGCGCTTCAGCCGCGGCTCTACGGCCAGCAAGCGCTGGCAGAGCTTGCCGAGCCCGCCGTCGTAATCGGTGATGTCCACGCCCGTCAGCACGATCTCCTTCGCGCCGCGATCGATCTCCCGCGACACCGCATCGCGGATTGCTTCGAACGGAAGCGATCGACTGGGCCCGCGCGCCTGCCAGATCGAACAGAAGGTGCAGCGATGATCGCAGCCCGTCTGGACCGCGACGAAGCTCTTCACCTTCGCGAGCAGCCCCGCGGGCACTGGCGGCATGACGTCATTCGAGATGAAGGCATTGAGCTTGCGCGAATTTTCGACGACGCGCGAGACCTCCGGCATCGCCTCGAAGGAAGCCGGCTCAAGCTCCGCGGCGCAGCCTGTGACGAGAATCCTGGCGCTCGGCCGCTCCCGGTGCGCGCGGCGGATCGCCTGGCGAGTCTGGCGGACGGCTTCCTTCGTCACGGCGCAGCTGTTGACCACGACCCAGTCGTCCCCGGTCGGAGCAAGGCGAGCGATGGTCTCGCTTTCGGCGAAGTTCAGCCGGCAGCCGAGCGTAACGGTCTCGACGCTCACTGCAGCGCCTCGACGTCGAGTTCGCCCTCGAACACGTGCGTAGCGCCCCCGCGCATGCGGATCGGCTCCCCGGGCGCCCAGCTGACGGTGAGGCTCCCGCCGGTCATGTCGACCCTGACGGGTGACTCGGCCCGCTTGCTTGCGATCGCCGCGACGGCACTTGCGCAAGCGCCGGTCCCGCACGCCAGCGTTTCGCCCGCGCCGCGCTCGAACGTCCGCAACTTCAAACGGTCGTGGACGTAGGTTCCGACGTTGACGTTGATCCGCTCCGGGAAAGCGGGGTCATTTTCGATCGCCGGCCCGATTTGCTGCAGCGCCACTTCGCGGGCGTCGGGAACGAAGAAAACGAGGTGCGGATTGCCGACATTGAGCGCCATCGGGTGCTCTAGCCCGTCCCAGGCCATCGGTAATGCCGCCGTGTCCATCGCATAGGCGAGGGGGATTTCGTTCCAGCCGAAGCGCGGCTCCGGGAGAATCACCTCCACCTCAGTGCCGAAATCCTCGCCCTCTAGCAGGCCGCCATCGCTCTCAATTGTCCTCGCGCCCGTCAGCTGGATCACGCAGCGGGTCGCGTTGCCGCAGCTTTCGACCTCTCCGCCGTCGCTGTTCCAGATGCGCATGCGGAGGTCGGCGCTGTCGCTCGGCTCCAGAACGATCAACTGGTCGCAACCGACGCCCGTGCGCCGGTCGGCAATCGCCCGCGCGAGCGCCGGCGTGACGTCGAACGGCTCATTGCGTGCGTCGACGATGACGAAGTCGTTGCCGAGGCCGTGCATCTTGTGAAAACGCCGCTTCACGCGTCAGGCGAGCTCCGGAGTCTTCGCACGCATGGGAGCAATCACCTGCTCGGCAAAGCGGTCCATCTCTTCCGCCTGCGGGCTCATCTGGAGCAACAGCAGGTCGAGCCCGGCCGCTTCATATTCGGCGATGCGCTCCTGGATTTGCTCAGGCGTGCCGACAAAGTTCGGTCGCAAACCTCTGTTCGAAACGGAATATTCCTGAAGCTTGAGTTCGCGCTCGAGCTCCGTGCCCGACAGCCACTGCTCGAAATTGTCGAAGCCCTTGGGTGGCTTCGGCGGCATCTGGGTAATCCGCGCAAGCTCGCGCCTGGCCTCCGCCTCGCTGTCGCGGACGATGGCGAAGGCAGCCATGCCGTACTGCATCCGCGGCTTGCCGACGCTTGCGCGCCGTTCCTCCATGTCCGCGATCTTCGACTCGATCGCATCGACCGGGTCGCCATGCATCACGAACGCGTCGCACAGCGTCGTGATCAACGCCTTCGCCGCTTCGCTCTCTCCGCCGGCGTAAATCGTCGGCCGCGGCTTCCGCACCGGCTTCGGCTCGCAGATCGCATCCTTCAGCTGGTACCGCTCGCCGTTGAAGGTGAAGCGGTCCTGTGTCCAAAGGCCGTCGACGACCTGTAGCCACTCGGTGGTTCGCGCGTAGCGGTCGTCATGCTGGTCGAACTGGAGCCCGTACTGCGTCGCTTCGTCCGCCCACCAGGAGGAGACGACGTTCAGCGCCAACCTTCCTCCCGAGATATTGTCGATGTTGGCGGCTTCCTTCGCGAACAGCGCCGGTTGGTGGAAGTTGGGCCGCACTGCGACCATCAGCTCGATCTTCGACGTCACGGCGGCAAGCGCGGCGGCGGTAGACCAGGCGTCCAGAGCCGGCTGGTCCACGCCCTTGATGTCGTTGAGGTTGAGCTCGGCGATCAGCGATAGATCCCAGCCGGTCTCCTCGCTGCGCTGCGTCAGGCGCCGGACATAGTCCCAGCTCGCCTGCATGCCCTCGTCGGGAATGTTGCGCAGCCAGCCGCCGAAGACGGGCATCCAATAGCCGAACCTCATGCCGCCATCCTGCCTTTCATCGCCGCCTGGAGAAAGTCGACCAGCCGGTCGTGCGGATCCCAGCCGAGCACGTTCAGCGGATCGGCGACGAAGTTGGACATGGCGTTGATGTCGTAGAAACGAGGCGTGCCGTCACGATCGTCTAGGATCGCTTCAACCCCGCCGACCGCCAGGCCGGTCGCCTGGGCAATCTGCTCGGCCGCGCGAATGACCTCCTGCGCGGGTGTGACTGCGCTCATCCGAACGGCAGCACGCCCGGGCCGAGCCACGCACGCGTCGGCAGGGCACAGATCGAAATTGTCGCCGCCGGTATCGACCTCGATCGCGTAGAGGAATTTGCCGCCCAGCGTCTCGATGCGGGTGATGGTGCCGCCGCGTGCCGGCACATAGTCCTGGACCAGCAAAACGCCGTCGATGGACTGTGGCACGGTTCCCTCCTCGATCGAGGCGAGAAGCTCCTCGCGCGATCCGTAGCGGACGATGCCGGCTCCGGAACCTCCGATATTCGCCTTCACGATCAGCGGATAGCCGAAACTCTCGGCTGCGGCAGCGAGGTCGCGGACCCGGTGGACTATACGGCTTTTCGGAACCGCGTGGCCGAGTGAGGTGATCAGCGAGAGCTGACGGGCCTTCGATGAATCGATCGCCAAAACGTTGGCGCCATTGAGGACGTGTGCTCCGCAGCGCTGCCAATGATCGAGCAAGGCCGCCGCGTAGAAGATCGGATGCTCCGGCTCGCGCAGAAAACTCGACTGTGCCACGCGGCTGAGGATGAGCGGCGCAGGCGCCTTGGGATCCGCCGGATCGAAGCGATGTCCCGAAAGCTGGATCGCCTCATAGCGGACGCCGCGGCGGTCGAGCGCGGCGAACAGGGGTTGAAACCACTGCGGGTGCTCGTAGAGGACTGCAAGCTCAGCTCGCGGCTGCGATTTGACGGCCAGGTCCATAGGGGCGGGCACTTAGGGAGCGGCTGGGCCCAAGTCCACCAGCCAGGGGTGGTTTCGAATGCCAAGAGCCGCGAACGACGTCATGCAATCCATCATCTTTTCTGCGGTGATGGACGGAATAGCAGCGCTGAAGCGCGCTTCGGGCGGTTTGCCGAACCAGCTGCTTCGGGACGTCCAGGCGATCCATCCCAATGTGACATTCGCGGACCTTCCGAAAGAGCTTCAGGATCAGATTGCCGAGACCACTCGCTCGGCGTTCACGCAGCTTCTGAAGGAAGGCTATGCCGTCGGTCCCCGCCAGCAGATGCAGCAGACGCGCCCGATGGACCGCGTTCCCGAGCGCCAGCGGCAGACCGACCGGCGTGGACCGCCGCGCGGACCTCGCAGGGGCCCGCCCGGGGCAGAGGGTGGCGATCGAAGCCCGCGCGGCCCCAGCGGCCCCTCGCGTCCTCGGAAGCCCAAGGGCAAGCCAAAGTTCTAGGCGGGTAGCCGCGCCCAGGCGCCGATCAGCAGCGGCGTAGACATCACTCCACCGGTCTCGGCCAAGTCGGCACGCATCCGCTGTTCGAGCGTGTCGATCTGGACTTCCTCGGCAGTCGCGACGCCCAGCGCTTCAAGCTGAGGTACGAGCATGCGGACGACGTTCGCGAACAATGCCGGGGAAATATCCTCGACGCCGCCGATGAAGCCATCGATCTCCATCTGGGGCGCGGGAAGGCCTGCAGCCTTGAACGTTTGGTAGAGCTTATGGCCCATCTCCATCTCGATCCCGGCCTGGGCGAAGGCATCGAGCATCCAGTCGCGGATCTGGTCGATTACGGGCGCCGCCGGGACCGTTTTGCCCGTCAAGAGGTCGGTTTCCTGGAAGACCGCAAGTCCGCCTGGTTTGAGGCAACGGACCAGCGCCTGAAGGTCGCCGATCGGGTCGAGGCGATACATGAGGACCACGCGACCCACGATCGCGTCGAACTCGCGGCCAAAAGGCAGCTTGCGGACGTCGGCCTCGATGAACCGGACATTGGTGAACCCGCGAGCCGCCGCGCGCTCGTTCGCATAGGCGACGGCTCCGGCCGTCTGGTCGAACCCGACCACCTGGCCGAACTGGCCGACGATCTCACGAGCAAGGAAGGCGACCTCCCCGACACCGCTCCACGCATCGAGAACCCGCATGCCGGGTTCGAGCCCTGCCTCGAGGAACACCGATCGGGTATGGGGTTCGAAGGCTAGAGCGGACAAGGTCGGCTGGTCGACCGTGTCGTGGGTCAGCGTAGTCGGGTCACGCATCGAACCCTTGGTCATGCGGACGCTCCGTGCGCGTTCGTCGCGGGTTGCCTCTCCGCCGCCATGCAGCTATGCGCCCCCTCGTCGTTTTCGACAACTATCGATGCTGCGCGCCCCAGAGGGCAGAAGCGTGTGCACGCCGGCCGACGAGGTTTCGTCCGCCGGCGTATTTTGCGTTCCGCACCCCATATGGGTCGCGCAGCATCGCAGGAGATTTGAATGTTCGACACGTTGAGCGATCGGCTCGGCAGCGTATTTGACCGGCTTCGGGGCCGCGGCGCCCTGACGGAAGCCGACGTGCGATCGGCCATGCGCGAAGTGCGCGTCGCCTTGCTGGAGGCCGATGTCGCGCTGCCCGTCGCTCGGGATTTCGTCGATCAGGTCACCGAAAAGGCGGTCGGGCAGGAAGTGCTCCGGTCGGTCACGCCGGGCCAGATGGTCGTCAAATACGTCCACGACGCCCTGGTCGAGACGCTTGGATCGGAAACCGCGGAGCTCGATCTCAACGTCAATCCGCCGGCCGTGATCATGATGGTCGGCCTTCAGGGCTCCGGTAAGACCACCACGACCGCCAAGCTCGCCAAGCGGCTCAAGGAGCGTGAAGGCAAAAGGGTGCTGATGGCGTCGCTCGACGTCGCACGCCCCGCGGCGCAGGAGCAGCTTGCCGTGCTCGGACGTCAGTCGGAGGTCGATACGCTGCCTATCGTCGCGGGACAGCAGCCGGTGGATATCGCCAAGCGCGCGCTCCAGTCGGCGAAGCTGCAGGGCTACGATGTCGTGATGCTCGACACGGCCGGGCGTCTGCACGTCGACGACCAGCTGATGAGCGAGATGAAGGCGGTCGCTGCAGCTTCCAACCCGGCCGAGACCCTGCTCGTCGTCGATGCGCTTACCGGCCAGGACGCGGTCAATGTCGCCAAGGGCTTCGCCGGCGAGGTCGACCTTTCGGGCGTGATCCTCACCCGCATGGACGGTGACGCTCGAGGCGGCGCCGCCCTCTCGATGCGCGCCGTCACTGGAAAGCCGATCAAGTTCGCCGGCGTCGGCGAAGCGCTCGACAAGCTTGAGGCCTTCCACCCTGAGCGGGTCGCCGGCCGCATTCTCGGCATGGGCGACGTCGTCAGCCTCGTCGAGCGTGCTGCCGAGACGATCAAGGTCGAGGACGCGGAAAAGCTCGCGGCCAAGATGGCCAAGGGCAAGTTCGACCTCGACGACCTGCGCGCGCAGCTCGAGCAGATGCAGCGCATGGGCGGCCTTGGAGCGCTCGCAGGCATGATGCCGGGCCTCAAGGGCATGAAGGGCGCGATGGACCAGGCCGCCAACAGCAAGGCACTGGTCCACATGGAGGCGATGCTTTCATCGATGACGGCGAAGGAGCGCGCGAAGCCCGAAATCATCAATGCGAAGCGCAAGATCCGCGTCGCGAAGGGCAGCGGCACGACTGTTCAGGAGATCAACAAGCTCCTGAAGATGCACCAGGAAATGTCGACCGCGATGAAGCGCCTCAAGAAGATGGGCGGCCTCGGCAAGCTCGCTGCAATGTTCAGCAAGGGCGGCCTCGAAGGCGCGCTTGGGGGAATTGCTCCTCCGGGAGCGCTTCCGCCGGGCGGCCTTCCGGGCCTTGGCGGTGCAGGCGGGGGATCGCTCCCGGGCTTGGGCGGTGCGTCGCCGTTCAACCTGCCTCCAGGCTTCGACAAGTTTTCAAAGAAGTAATCGAGCTCACTGAAAGGAAGTAACAAATGGCTCTAGCAATTCGCCTCTCCCGTGGCGGCGCCAAGAAGCGGCCTTATTACCGCATCGTCGTCGCCGACAGCCGTTCGCCACGCGACGGCCGCTTCATCGAGAAGGTCGGCACCTACAATCCGCTGCTGGCGAAGGATTCGCCCGAGCGCGTGAAGCTCGATGCCGATCGTATCCAGCATTGGCTCGGCGTTGGCGCCCAGCCGTCGGACCGCGTGCTGCGTTTCCTCGATGCTGCCGGAATTCGTGAGCGGCAGGCGCGCAACAACCCGCAGAAGGCGGAGCCCGGCGAAAAGGCCAAGGAGCGGATCGAGCAGCGCGCAGCGAAGGAGGCGGAGGCGGCCGAGGCTGCAGCTGCGCCGAAGGAAGAGGCCGAGGCCGTGATCGCCGAGGAGGTGGAGGCCGCAACTGCCGAGCCGACCGCCGAGGCGGAGCAGGTGACCGAGGAAGTCGCCGAGCAGACGCCGGCGGTCGCCGAGGAAGAGGCTGCTGCCCCTGACACCGTAGAGGCCCCGGCTGAAGAGGCTGCCGCCGAGCAGCCGGACGCGACCGATCACGGCGAATCCGCCGAGGCTCCCGCCGAAGGTGCCGAGGACGTGGCTCCGCCGACCGAGGGTTCGCCCGAGACGGCCGAAGCTGCCGCCGAGGGCGAGTCAAGCGAAGAGCCGGCCGAAGGCGAAAAGGCCTGAACGTGAGTTCCCCTCCTCTTGATGGGGAGGGGCTAGGGGTGGGGTGATGTCTCCGAAGAAGGCAGACGCAGCTCCACCCTCACCCCCACCCAACCCTCCCCCGTCACGGGGGAGGGCCGACAAGCGCATTGCCCTCGCTGCGGTCGCCGGAGCGCATGGCGTCAAGGGCGAGCTTCGGCTCAAGCTCTTCAGCGACAGCATCGAGAGCTTGTCGCGGCATGAGAAAATCCATGTGGGAGGTGTCGAGAGGCGGCTCCTCTCCATTCGTGACGGCACGAATACCGCGATGGCGAGGATCGAAGGCATAGCGGACCGCTCGGCCGCCGAAGCGCTGCGCGGGTCGCTGGTCGAGGTCGACCGGTCTGCATTGCCGCCGCTGGAAGAGGGCGAATATTATCACGCCGATTTGATCGGCCTTCCCGCGGTGGACCGTGACGGCTGCCAAATCGGCACAGTGGCCGCCGTGGAGAATTACGGCGCCGGCGACCTGCTTGAGATTGAAGGCGAGAATGGCCGCAGATCGCTCATTCCGTTCCGCGACGGCATTGCCGATCTCGAGGATGACCGCATCGTCATCGACCCAGAGTTCCTTGCCTAGGCGCCGTCTTCTGCTTTCTCGGTTTCGCGTGTCGCCTCGCGCCAGCGCGGTTCCTGCTCACAGAGGTCATTGCGGATCGTCGTCGCAGCGACTCCGCCTTCGCCCATTGCGTGGCTGATCTGGTCGAGGCCGATCACCACGTCGCCGGCGGCGTAGAGGCCGCGGACGCTCGTTCGCTGGTGACTGTCGACCTTGATGCAACTGTCGTTCGAAAGGTCGGCGCCGACCATCTCGGCGAGCTGCGTATGGGTATCCGACCCGAGCGCTGGATAGATGCTGTCGAAGGTGTAGTGCCCCTCGGCAGTGTCGACGATGATGCAGTCCTTCGAGATCGCGACCGCTTGTGCCGGGCCGTCGACACAGTCGATCCCGGCCTCCGTGAGCTTTTTCGAATCCTCCGGCTTGAGGCGAAGCGCCTTGTCGGGAGCGATGAGCGTGACGTCGGCCGTATAGCTTCGGATGAAGACTGCTTCGGCGACGCCATGACTGTCGCTGCCGATCACGCCGACCTTCCTGTCGGTCACCTCATAGCCGTCGCAGATCGGGCAGTAGCGAACGAGCCCGCGCGAAAGGGCTTCGTCGTGGAGCTCCTCGTCCATCGGGGGGCGGCGGTTGGTGACGCCCGTCGCAAGGAGCACGGCACGCGCGATTGCTTGCCCCGAGCCCCATGTCGCCGTGAACAGCCCGGACGCCTTGTCCCGCTCCAGCTTGGTCACGAACTCGGTCTCGATCTTCGCACCGTATTTGCACGCCTGGTCGCGCATGCGCTGGAGCAACTCCTTGCCTTCGATGCCCTCGGGATAGCCGGCGTGGTTGCGCGTGCAGGGGATCCACGAGGCCCGGCTTTTCCCGCCATCGACGACAAGGATGTCCAAGTGAAAGCGCGCGAGATAGATTGCGGCGGTCAGGCCCGCGGGCCCTCCACCGACGATCAGGCAGTCGAGAATAGGTTCTTCCATCCGCTGCCCAATGGATTGCCGCAGTGCCGGTTCCCGACTAGCCCGCGCCGATGGATTGGACGCTGGTCCTCATTGGCTTCGCGCTTGCGGTCTTCATGGGCTCGGCGCTCGTATCGCTGTTGGCGACCATTCGCCCTGAATGGAGCGCTCGGCGCAAGCGGCTGATCGCGGCATCGATCCTTCCGGCGATCACCGCGGCCGCGACGCTTCTCGGTATTCTCTTCGTGAAGACCGCTGCCCACGATCAGAACGGGAATATGGTCGACCTCGCGATCTCCGCCCTGGCGACGATCGGAGGCGGTTTCACTCTGCTGGCCTGGGTTGGCGGGTTGGTCGGCGCGACGCTGACCAGCCGGAGACGAGGATGACCTTTCGGGCCTCCGTTCTGACGCTTTATCCGGAGATGTTTCCGGGGCCGCTTGCCGCGAGCCTTGCCGGGCGCGCGCTTCAGGATGGCATCTGGAGCCTCGACGCCACTAACATTCGCGAGTTCGCCGCTGACAAGCATCGCAGCGTGGATGACACCCCTGCAGGGGGCGGGGCAGGCATGGTGCTTCGTCCGGACGTGCTTGCGGCGGCCCTCGACAGCGTCGCCGACGGCCGGCCCATGCTGGCGATGACGCCGCGCGGAGCTCCGCTCACCCAAGGCCGCGTCCGCGAACTTGCGGGGGGCGAGGGGATCATCCTGCTCTGCGGCCGTTTCGAAGGATTCGACGAGCGAATCTTCGAGAGGCGTGCTCTCGAACCCGTGTCGATCGGCGACTATGTCCTCTCCGGCGGAGAGCTTGGCGCGATGGTCATCCTCGATGCTTGCGTGAGGCTCCTTCCCGGGGTAATGGGCGCGGCCTCCAGCGGAGAGGAGGAGAGCTTCGATGAGGGGCTACTCGAATATCCGCACTATACCCGACCTGTAGAGTGGGAAGGGCGCACGATCCCCGAAGTGCTGCGGTCGGGGGATCATGCGAAGATCGCGGCGTGGAGACACGAACGCGCGGTCGAAGATACACGGCTAAGGCGGCCGGACCTGATCGAGCGCCACGGGGGCGCATCGCAGGCACCGCCCTCTGGCGCGCGGCGACGAGACAAAGAAGAGAAGAAGAAATGAACCTGATCGAGACCCTGGAGCGCGAGGCGATCGACGCGCTGACCAAGGACAAGCCCGTTCCCGAATTCCGCCCCGGCGACACGCTGCGCGTGGGCGTCAAGGTGATCGAAGGCGACCGCACCCGCGTGCAGGCGTTCGAGGGCGTTTGCATCGCCCGCGCCAACAAGGGCGTCGGCTCCAGTTTCACCGTCCGCAAGATTTCGTTCGGCGAGGGCGTCGAGCGCGTCTTCCCGCTCTATTCGCCGATCATCGACAAGATCGAGGTGGTGCGCCGCGGCGACGTTCGCCGTGCCAAGCTTTACTACCTGCGTGGCCGTACCGGTAAGGCCGCCCGCATCGCCGAGCGGCGCGACGTCCGTCGCGACGTTGCCGGCGGGAAGGGTGCCGAGACGGAGATGCAGCGCGCCGAGAACGCTCCGGAAGCGTAAGAGCGTTTCCAGCGAAGAGATTGAGAGGCGGGGCGCTCGCGCTCCGCCTTTTCTTTTGCGCGAACGACCCTAACGTGCCGCGATGCGCACCAAGCTCGCTTGTCTCCTCTTGATCGCCGCAGTCGCCGCGCCTGCGTCGGCCACCGATATCCCCCTCGAACGCGTGTTCTCGAGCCCGGCGCTCAGCGGCCCCACGCCCCGCAAGCCGAAGCTGTCGCCCGACGGCCGGTTCGTGACGCTTCTCAAGAACCGCGCCGACGACAAGGATCGCTACGACCTGTGGTCCATCGATACTTCGACAGGCGCCGAGCGCATGCTGGTCGATTCGAAGAAGGTCGGCTCCGGCGGCCCGATCTCGGAAGAGGAGAAGATGAACCGCGAGCGGGCGCGCATCGCCGGCACGAAGGGCATCACCGATTACGAATGGGCGCCCGATTCCGAGTCGCTGCTCGTCCCGATCGACGGCGACCTTTACGTCGCGACACTAGACGGCAACGTTCGTCGCCTCACCGACACCAAGGCGACCGAGATCGACGCCAAGGTTTCGGAAACGGGGCGCTATCTAGCGTTCCTGCGCGACAAGAACATGTTCGTCATGGATTCCGCGACAGGGCGCGAGCGAGCGCTCACAACCGACGGCGGCGGGACCTTGAGCTGGGGGGCCGCCGAGTTCATCGCCCAGGAAGAGCTGAGCCGCTTCACCGGGTACTGGTGGTCGCCCGACGACCGCTACGTCGCGGTCGCCCGCGTCGACGAAAGCCCGGTCGCAATCGTGAAGCGCGCTGCTATCGGCGCGTCCGGCACCGACCTGATCGAGCAACGCTACCCGGCCGCCGGTACGAAGAATGCGATCGTCGAACTTTACATGATGACGCCGGACGGCAAGCGGGTGAAGGCCGACCTCGGCTCCGATCCCGACTATTATCTGGCGCGGGCGGATTGGGCGAAGGATGGGCGCAGCATCTTCGTCCAACGGCTCAGCCGCGACCAGAAGCGCCTGGACATGCTCCGCGTCGATCCCGCGACCGGACGCTCGACTGTGTTGTTCTCCGAGACCTCGCCGACCTGGGTGAACCTCACCGACAATTTCAAGCCGCTCAAGGACGGCACGCTCATCTGGTCGTCCGAGCGGAGCGGCTTCTCTCATCTCTACCGGTGGAGGGCCGGCAAGTGGACGCAGCTGACGCGCGGCGATTGGGCGGTGGAGCAGGTCGCCGGCGTCGATGAGAACGCCAAGCGCATCTACTTCACCGGGACGGTCGAAACGCCGATCGAGCAGCAACTCTACTGGGTGAACTACGAGCGCCCGTCCGCGCCGGTCCGGGTAACCGAAGCAGGCTGGTACAACCGCGCCGTGATGGACAAGGGGGCCACCCACGCGCTCGTCACCCGCTCGAACCCAGGCACGCCATCACAGACCTATCTCGCCGATGCGGCTGGAAAGCGTCTCGCCTGGGTCGAAGAGAATGCGCTGAACGCGTCGCACCCCTACGCGCCCTTTCGCGACAGTCATGTGACGCCGACGTTCGGAAATATCACGGGTGCGGACGGATCGAAGCTTTACTACCGCATGCTCTCGCCGCCACGGCAGCCGGGGAAGCGTTATCCGGTGTTCGTACACGTCTATGGCGGGCCGCATGGCCAGCTCGCGACCGACGAATGGTACCGCGACCTTCCGCTCGAAGAGGCGCTGGTCGACAAAGGCTGGATCGTCTTCTCGCTCGACAATCGCGGCACGAACCGGCGCGGCACGAAGTTCGAAAATGCGGTCTATCGCTCGATGGGCAATGCAGAAGTCCAGGACCAGCTCGCGGGCGTCGAATGGCTGAAGCGCCAGCCCTTCGTGGATGCAAGCAAGGTCGCGGTGATGGGCTGGTCCTACGGCGGCTACATGACTCTCAAGTTGCTCGAGAAAGCGCCGGGCGTCTTCGCGGCTGGAGTAGCCGTGGCCCCGGTGACCAAGTGGGAGCTCTACGACACCGCATATACCGAGCGGTATCTCGGGAATCCGTCGATCGATCCCAGACCCTATCACACGTCCGACGCGCTCGACGATGCGGCCAAGATCGTCGATCCGCTGCTCCTGGTCCACGGCATGTCGGACGACAACGTGGTCTTCCAGAACAGCACCGAGCTCTACGCGCGGCTGCAGCAGGCGAAGCATCCGTTCGAGATGATGGCCTATCCCGGGGCGACGCATGCGATCGCAGGCGAGGGGCCGCAGACGCACGTCTGGACCACCATCACCCGCTTCCTCGACGACAAGGTGCTGAAGAACCCCTAGTCCGAGCGCGCCCCGCCGATCGCCTCGCGGTCAATGAGGCGCGTGTAAAGGTGCCAGGTCGAATAGCCGAGCCACGGCAACACGAAAGCGAGGCCGACGAACAGCGGCGCCGATCCCAGGATCAGCAGGCCCGTGACGATCAGGCCCCAGCGGAACATGAGGCGCCTGTTCGCATTGGCCGCGCGCCATGAGGCAGAAAGCGCCTCGGCCGCCGAGACGTTGCGATCGACGAGCAGCGGAAGCGAGGCGACGCTCAGCGCCAGAACGAACCAGCCGAAGATCGCGCCAACCACAGCTCCGAGCACGATCAGCATCCAGCCCTGGACCGTGGTGAACACTGCCGTGAGGAATTCGCCGACGGAGGTCGGCGTCCAAAAGCCGAACAGCAAGCCATAAAGCGCTCCAGCTGCCAGCAACCACCCTACGAAGATCAGCAGAAGCAGGCCCGCGACGATCCCCATGTCATCCGCAGAGGGGCGCTTCAGCACGTCGAAGAAGTGCGACCAGTTTTGGCCGGGGTGCCCATTCTCGCGCCGCCGCGCGAGCTCATAGAAGCCGACGGCCGCCACGGGGCCAAGCAGCCCCACTCCGGCAACGACCGGGAAGAAGTAGGGCATCAGCGGCTGGTTGGTCGTCATCACGACCGCGGCGATGCCGATCAGCGTGTAGATCAGCCCGGCGAAGAAGATGTCCCCGCGCATTGCCAGGAAATCATTCAGTCCGTGAGTGAGCGAGAGCCGCAGGTCTGCGTCGGCAATCGTTCGGACCGGTATGTTGCGGGTACGGGCGGCTGGCGTGCCGCGCACTGTTTTGGTCGCCATGACACCTCCTCGAGAGCGTGCCGTCCGGCGCAACAGACGCCGGGCGCCTGCCGGCTTGATAACACAAGCTTGTCGAGTCGGTCAGAGCCTGACGCGAGTCAGCGTGACCGTGCTGTCCGGCGCATATTGCGGGATAGCGTTTTTCGGACGAGCTGCGGCCAGCTTGCTGCCTTGGGCAGGCAGGCTGAACCGATAGGAAATCAGCTCGGCCTCGATCGGCCGTTGGTCCGCAAGCAACGCCTCGACGACAAAGCCGTCGCAGGAGCGCCCCATGCATCGAAGCAGCGGCTTATCCGGCTGACCGGTGGCGGGAATCCGTTCGGGTGCGCCGGGCAAGCCCATTGCGAGCAGCTTCGTATCCTTGGCGAACCGAATGGTGACGGCATCGCCGCCCCCCGGCGATAAAGCGATCCGGATCCGGCGTCCCCTGCCAACTGGCTCGTTGGCGACGAGGCGGGCGGACGCCACCGGCGTTGGAAATAGCGGCGCCTTGGCGATCCAGCGCGTGCGCGCGGTGTAGGGGAGCACGTCCTGACGCCAGTCTCCCGGATAGCCCCGCGGCAAGGGCGCCTCCTTCGCCGCGATGCCCCACGACGCACTGTCGTGACCGGCATCGCGGAAATAGTCGATGCCGAAGGGGGCGGGCCGCTCGACGCTCGAGCGGGGAAGGAGCAGGGCTGCGGACCAAAATGCGGCAGCTGCAACGAGCAAGAGGCCGATCGCAGGACGCAGCCGAGCGCCGTCCAGCTCGACCAGCGCGGGAAGGACGGCAAGCGCAGCGAGCGGCGAGACCGCCCATAGGGGCCCGTCGATCAGAAGTGTCTCGATCCCGGCGAGCAACTCCGCGAACATTACGAATTGAACCACCGTCGCCATGACCGCCAGCAGCGCTGCCGCTTGCGGGGCACGGCGCCCGGCAGCGAGACCTGCCAGCGCTATCGCCGGCGCGACGAGGAAGAAGATGATCGCGCCCGGCATGGCCATGCTGAGTCCAGCGCCGATCAGGAGGATGAGCAGCCACGCGGCGGCCCGCATGCGGATGCGCTCAATGCCGCCGCTCCACCGCGCCCAGACGGCAGTCATTGCCGCGACCAGAACCGCATAGACGCCAAGATATGAAACGAGCGGATAGGCGCGCCAGAAGTCGCCAGGCCGCACGAGCGTCGCAACGAAAGCAACCAAGGCGGATGCGCCGATGCCGCCAAGCGTCATGCCAACCGCCAGCAGCAGCGGTTTGGTGAAGGCCTTTTCGCGCCAGGCGAGCAACAGAAACGCGATCAGTAAGAACCCCAGCAAGATTGCCGCGACTGCAAGCGGGACTTGGATGAGCGTGCGGCCGGCGATGTCCGTGAAAACCGTCTGGCCCCGGCCTGCGCTAGCGGGTTCGGCCGTCGCGGCCATGTTCCGCGTCAACGCAAGCACTTCGCTGCCCAAATGATAGACACTCGAGCGGTCGAGCGCGGCCACCGTGTCGCCCGGGGAATGATAGCGCGTCTCGTTGCCGATGATTCCGAAGTTCAGGATCGTCCATCCAGTCGGCTTGAATTCGACGAGGTCGGTCGTGTTCGGGATCAACTTCGCAAAGTCCGTGCTCAGCGAATTGGCGTAAGGACGGCGAGAAGCCTGGCCGTAGATCGACAAGGCCGGTCCGTTCGGTTGGCTTGTCTCGAACATCAACGCCGGACCCGTCACGCCGCGCGCGTCGATGTTGATCAGCGAATTGACCTGCTTTGCGAGCGGGTCGCTGCGGACGAAGGCAGAGGAGCCGTTGAGCCCGAACTCCTCGCCCTCGTTGAACAGGAGGGTGACCGGCCGCGCGGGCGGCGAAGCGCGGAAAATCGACCCGACCTCGAGCAGCGTCGCCACGCCGAAACCGTCATCGCCCGCACCTGGGCCCGCCGGAGTGCTGTCGTAATGGGCGTCGAGCAGGACATGTGCGCCGGGCCCGCGTCCGGGGATCGTCGCGACCACGTTGCGAACGCGCGAACAGCTGACGAAACGGTTCTTTAGAAACGTACTGCAGTCGACCGCTTCGTGGATCTCCGGCCGAAGGCCAATTCCGCGGAGCTCGGCGATCAGGCGCCCACGCACCTCGTCGTTGGCAGCGCTGTCCACAGGGTGAGGCCGCTGGTCGCCGAGGATACGCTGCAGCCGGGCCACGGCCCGGTTCGTGTCGAACTCGCCCGGAGCGACATGGGCCGGCGGAGACGGCGGAATCATCGTGACGCCCTTGATCGCAAATCCCAGCATCAGGAGCGCGACGACGAGCACGCCTCGAATCCAGTCGCGTTGCTCGAGCATGCGATTTCCCCCTCCGGCGGCGGATAGTGACAGCTTTGCGCGCGTTGACAATCGGTGAGGCCGCGCCCACTTCGCGCCTCTTCAGGCCTCCAAGAGAAGCAGGCGAAAAATGGGTTATCGGGTCGCGGTCGTCGGTGCGACAGGCAATGTCGGGCGCGAGATCCTAAACATCCTCGCCGAGCGACAATTCCCGCTGGACGAGCTCGCCGCCGTGGCCTCGTCCCGTTCAACTGGAGACGTCATCGACTTCGGCGACAGCGGCCAGGAGCTGCGCGTCAAGAATCTCGAGCATTTCGACTTCGGCGGCTGGGATATCGCGCTCTTCGCGGCCGGGTCGGAAGTGTCGAAGATCTACGCGCCCAAGGCCGCGCAGGCCGGCTGCACGGTCATCGACAATAGCTCGCTTTATCGCATGGACCCCGACGTTCCGCTGATCGTGCCAGAGGTGAATTCCGAAGCGATCGCCGGCTACACGAAGAAGAACATCATCGCGAACCCCAATTGCTCAACCGCACAGCTGGTGGTCGCGCTCAAACCGCTGCACGACGCGGCGCGGATCAAGCGCGTCGTGGTCGCGACTTACCAGTCGGTGTCCGGCGCTGGAAAGCGCGGCATGGACGAGCTGTTCGAACAGTCGCGAAACATCTTCGTCGGCGACCCGAACGAGCCGGCATTCTTCACCAAGCAGATCGCCTTCAACGTAATCCCGCACATCGACATTTTCCTGGACGACGGCTCGACCAAGGAAGAGTGGAAGATGGTCGTCGAGACCAAGAAGATCCTCGACCCGGCGATCAAGCTCAGCGCGACCTGCGTTCGCGTGCCCGTGTTCGTCGGGCATTCCGAGGCCGTGAACATCGAGTTCGACAGGGAGATCTCGGCCGACGAGGCGCGCGATATCCTGCGCGAGGCGCCTGGCGTCATGGTCGTCGACAAGCGCGAGTCCGGCGGTTACGTCACTCCGGTCGAAGCCGTAGGCGAATATGCCACCTACGTCAGCCGTATCCGCGAGGATCCGACCGTCGAGAACGGCCTCAGTCTCTGGGTCGTCAGCGACAACCTTCGCAAGGGCGCCGCGCTCAACGCCGTCCAGATCGCCGAGCTGCTCGGCCGCAAGCATCTGCAGAAGGCGGCCTGATGCCGCCTAGGGCTTATCGGCCCAGTAACGCAGCAGGTTCTGCTGGATGAGCTGCAGCCGCCCGAAATTCTCCGCGTCCATCTTCAGGCCTTCGAGTGCCGCGACCTCGTTAAGCTCGTAGAGCATGTAACGGCGAAACGGATCCTGGATCCGACTCTGGATGAAGGTGATCGCGACGAGCCGTTCGCCGCGGGTGACCGGAACCACCTGATGAAAGGTGTCCGACGGATAGATGATCGCTTCGCCCGGCTTGAGTTTGAACTTCAGATCGGCGTCGCCGAGCCTCAAATGCAGCTCGCCCCCCTCATAGTCTCCGGGATCGTTGAGGAAGATCGTGCACGAGAGATCGCTCCGGATCGTCGTTCCGGGCAACTGGATGAAAGCGGCATCCGCGTGCGGACCGTACTTCATGCCTGGCTTGTACCGGGTCATCATCGGAGGCGCCAAAGCGACCGGGAAAGCGAATTCCACGAATTCGGCGGTCCGCATCAACGCGCCGCCGAGCAGCTGCGAGCTCCGTTCGTAGGCCGACCGGTCGTGCAGCTGCTCGTTCTGCTTGGCGAGGTTGTGCGGGTTCGTGACCTTGCCGTCCATGAATGGAGCCGAGGCCGCGATGTGGCGGCACTGCTCGACCTCGGCGTCGCTCATGATCTGAAGGATGCGGTACATCAATTTCCTCCGGCGCGGGCCATGGCGCTCGCGAGCAACGGAGACTGCCGAGCCGCCGAGCGAAGCATTGCCAGAGCTCCGTCGATGGCCGGACGGCAATGCGCCGCTGCCTTGTTGATCAGGTCGCGCCTTAGCTCAGCGCTATAGTCATATTCGAGCGCCTTCGAGTAGCGCTTCATCAGTGGCCCTTCGGCGATCGAGCGAATTGTCTTCGGATTTGCCGCTGCTCCGAAGAAAGCTGCCGTACCGTGCAGCTCGTTGGGCATGTCCTCGAGCATCACGTCGAAATCGACCCATCGGATGCTTCGGTCGGGCATGGCAGCTGCGGCGGCTTCGAGGGCCGTCATCTCGCAGGCCCACGCGATGGCGGCGAGCTCGGCCCCACTGCTAGCAGACGGTAAAGCGAGGCCGCGGCTCTGGAGCCGATCCGCCCGAGAGGGCGCGAGCGCATGCAATTCCCTCACGCTATTCTCGCCGGCGAGGATGCTGGCGATATAATTGCGGGGGTTCGCGAACATGAACAGCGCGCGTTGGCCCGGCGGCACGAATTCGGCGGCGATTTCACTGACAAAGCTGGTTGCTTTGACGCACGCGAATTCGTCTAGCCCGAAGGTGCGCGACATGAGCTTCGGAACCGCCGCGACATAGCCACCGCGAACCTCGACGGGGGTCAGCGCGAGATCCCTGAGCAAGCGCGGCTCGCGCAAAGCCAGGACACCCTCGAGCTCGCCGAGAAGGCGTGAGACGAGCGTCGAGCCGACATGCCCGATGTGGAAGATCCACCGCGCGTCCAGCCGGAGCTCGCCAGTCATCGCGCCTTCGATCTGCGGCCAGGGGACGAGCTGCGCATCGACCGCTTGCTGCATCAGCCGATCGTCCAGGAAGCTCGCCTGGCGATAGGATTGCCGGTCCATGGCGACGAGGCGCGCCATACCCGCCGATGGATCGAGCGCCTGCGCGAGCCAACGGGCGTCGCGCGCGATCTCGTCATGGCCCAAGGGAGATAGCGGCGCGCTGGACATGGCGCCCCTTAGACGCGCATTGGCGCACCGGCCAAGGGAGGACACGAATGGCCGAACAGATGACCGGCGGATGCGCCTGCGGGCGGGTCCGTTATTCCGTCTCGATCGACAATGACGACGCCTATCTGTGCCATTGCCGAATGTGCCAGCGGTCGACGGGCTCAATCTCGATCGCCTTCAAAAACGTCAAGCAGCAGGACGTGCAGTGGGAGCATGACCCGGACTGGTACGACAGCTCTCCCATCGCCCAGCGTCCCTATTGCCGCGAATGCGGCACCTCGTTCGGATTCCGGTTCAAGGAGGGCAGCGAGAACATGGACCTCACCGTCGCCAGCTTCGACGATCCGTCGCGCTTCAAGCCGCGGCATCATTTCGGCGCCGAGAGCATGCATCGGGCCTGGCTGAACACGGAAGGGCTGAAGGAAATCAGGACCGAGGATTACCAGAAGCTCGTCGACAAATGGGTCGAGGCAACCGGCAGCTTCCCCGGATGAGCGAAGCCGAAGTTCATTATTGGACCGCGTCGGATGATGTGCAGCTCGCTTACCACGAGTGGGGCGAGGGACGGCCGGTGGTCCTCCTCCACGGTCTGTTCTCCGACGCGAACGTCAACTGGATCAAGTTCGGCCAGGCGGAGCGGATTGCGGCTCGCGGATTCCGCGTGATCATGCCGGACCTTCGGGCACACGGACTGAGCGGCAAGCCCCACGGCGCCGAGCATTATCCTCGCGGCATCCTGGCTCGCGACGTGCGCGAGCTGGTCGCGCGGCTGGGGCTCACCGAATTCGATCTGGGCGGCTTCTCGCTTGGTGCGCGCACCACGGTCGAAGCGGTGGGCGAGGGCATGCGGCCGCGAAAGGCCGTTCTTGGCGGCGCAGGACTCGAAGGGCTGCGCAACTGGAAGCGTCGAAAGACCTTCTTCCTCCAGGCGATCGAGCTGTTCGACAAGGTGCAGCGCGGCGATCCGCACTGGCTCTCGATCCAGTTCATGAAGAGCCAGAAGATCGACCGCGTCGCTTCAGCCTTGCTCCTTGAAAGCTTCGAGGATGCGTTCATGGACTGGTTGGAGGCCTTCACCATGCCGACACTCGTGGTGTGCGGAAGCGAAGACGACGACAACGGCTCGGCCGAGGAACTCGCGAACGTGCTTCCGAACGCGCTGTTCGAGGAGGTGCCAGGAACCCACATGAGCTCGGTCACCAAGGCCGAGTTCGGGGAAGCCATCGCTGATTTCCTGGCATGAAGAGGGGCGCCCGAAGGCGCCCCTGCGTGACGATCGTCTTGGCCTACTGCTGCGTGGCGGCAGTCGACTTGGCGCGGCCGCGTCCGCTGGCGCTGCCGCTCGATCCACCGCCCCCGCTGCGAGCGCCCAGGCTGGCGTTGCCGCCGCCGGTTTCGCTCATGCCACGCTGGCTGCTGCTCGTCCGCCCCGTCGTCGTCAGTCCGCCGGTATCGTCGAAGTCTTCGCTGCTCGATCCCATGCCCTGGGTCCATTCGCTGAACTGGTCGGACAGGCTGCTGATCTGGTCGCTGATCTGCGTGCGCTTCGACCACAGGAAGAGCCCTGCCGCAGCCGCACCGGCGGCAACCGCTGCAGCCGCAATCGGCCGCTCGCGAGCCATGTCCATCACGCCCCAGTCGCTACTATATTGATTGCGGCCCGACGGGTTGTTGTTCCGGCCGCCGCGATTGCTTCCGCCACGATTGTTTCTGGCCATCTTGTTTCCTCCTCAATGTGATTTCGCTCTCGAACCGTTTAAACGATTGAGACCGTTTGCTGTTCTCGGCCTGCGGGGAGAACAGCGGTGAGGAGAGCCGGGTCAGCGGCGAACGTCAGGCGGTCGCGAGCTGATCTAGCATATATTCGGCGCTCGACGCGCGATATTCGCCAGGAGCCTCGACATTGAGCTGTTCGACGACCCCGTCGTTGACGATCATCGAATAGCGTTGCGAGCGCTTGCCCATGCCGAACTTGCTGCCGTCCATCGTCAGTCCCACCGCGTCGGCGAAGGCGCCGTTGCCATCGGCGAGCATGGTGATGTCCTGCGAGCCATCGGCCTTGCCCCACGCCGCCATCACGAATGGGTCGTTGACGGAGATGCACGCGATCTCGTCGACGCCCTGGCCTTTGAGCTCTCCCGCCTTCTCGACGTAGGAGGGGAGGTGCCGCGCGGAGCAGGTCGGCGTGAACGCGCCCGGCACCGCAAATAGAGCCACCTTCTTCCCGCTGAAAAATTCGCCGCTGGTAGTCGGCTTCGGCCCTTCGGGGGTGCCGATGGCCAGTGGAACGTCGGGCAGGCGGTCGCCCGCTTGGATGGTCATGAAAGCTCTCCTTAGCGTCGGTCGAAACGGCAGATAGGCTCGGTGTACGGTCCTCTCAAGCCTTGCCCGTCGCGCGTCTGCGGCCCATTGTCGCGCCGTGGTTGATCAACCGAGTTTCCTGTCGGGCAAGCTGCTTCTCGCAATGCCCGGAATGGCCGACCCAAGATTTGAACGCGCGGTGATCGCGATGTGCGTCCATGACGAAAACGGCGCGATAGGGATCGGCGTCGGCCACAAGCGGGCCGGAATCACCTTCCGCGGTCTGCTTCGCCAGCTGGACATCGAGCCGGGAGAGGCGCCCGATTGCGCGGTCCATCACGGCGGCCCGGTTGAACCTGGGCGCGGCTTCGTCCTCCATTCCTCGGACTGGGGTGGCCAGGATACCCTTCACGTCAACGGCGAAAATGGCGAGCTGTTTGCGATGACCGGGACGATCGACGTGCTTCGCGCGATTGCCGAAGGACGCGGCCCATCGGAGTGGATTGCAGCGCTCGGTTACGCAGGCTGGGGCGAGGGGCAGCTGGACGAGGAGATGACGCGTCATGGCTGGTTCGCGGCGCACGGGGATTCGAAGATCCTGTTCAACACGCCGACGGACGAGCGCTGGGCGGCGTCGTTCAAGGCCGCCGGGGTCGACCCGCGCCTGCTCGCGAGCGAGACCGGCGCAGCGTGATTTCAAGATATAAAGATATCTTTATATTTGCTTTTGGAGTGCGTCGCCGCTAACGGCGTCGCAGACCGGCGCTCGAGTGCAGCGCGCATCAACTCAATCGGAGAATCTTACGTGGCGACGAAGGCTGAAACCCGTTTCAACGACTATGTCGTGAAGGACCTCGGCCTCGCCGATTTCGGGCGCAAGGAAATCGAGATCGCCGAGACCGAGATGCCCGGCCTGATGGCCCTGCGCGACGAGTTCGGCGCATCGAAGCCGCTCAAGGGCGCGCGGATCACCGGTTCGCTGCACATGACGATCCAGACGGCGGTCCTCATCGAGACGCTCGTCGAGCTCGGCGCGGAGGTGCGCTGGGCTTCGTGCAACATCTTTTCGACCCAGGACCATGCCGCCGCGGCCATCGCCGCGCGCCACATCCCGGTCTTCGCCATCAAGGGCGAGACGCTGGAGGATTATTGGAACTATGTCGTGCGGATCTTCGACTGGGGCCGCGACACTACGGCCAACATGATCCTCGACGATGGCGGCGACGCGACGATGTTCGCTTTGTGGGGCTACCGCGTCGAGAAGGGCGAGGAACTGTTCACCCCATCAAACGAGGAAGAAGAGATCTTCGCCGCAACGTTGAAGCGCTTCCTCGATGAGCGCCCGGGCTACCTCACCAAGACGGTCGAGACGATCAAGGGCGTTTCGGAAGAGACCACCACCGGCGTCCACCGCCTCTACGAGCTTGCCAAGCAGGGCAAGCTCCCGTTCCCGGCGATCAACGTCAACGACAGCGTGACCAAGTCGAAGTTCGACAATCTCTACGGTTGCAAGGAAAGCCTCGTCGACGCGATCCGTCGCGGAACGGACGTTATGCTCGCCGGCAAGGTCGCCTGCGTTGCGGGCTACGGTGATGTCGGCAAGGGTTCGGCTGCCTCGCTGCGTAACGGCGGTGCCCGCGTGCTGGTCACCGAGATCGACCCCATTTGCGCGCTTCAGGCGGCGATGGAGGGCTATGAAGTCGTGACGATGGAAGAGGCGACCAAGCGCGCCGACATCTTCGTCACCGCGACCGGCAACATGGACGTGATCACGCTCGACCACATGCGGGCGATGAAGAACATGGCGATCGTCTGCAACATCGGCCACTTTGACAGCGAGATCCAGATCGGCGCGCTTGCCAACATGAAGTGGACCGAGATCAAGCCGCAGGTCGACGAGGTCGAGTTCCCCGACGGCAAGAAGATCATCGTTCTTTCGAAGGGCCGCCTGGTGAACCTCGGCAATGCGACCGGGCACCCCAGCTTCGTCATGAGCTCCTCATTCACCAATCAGGTGCTGGCGCAGATCGAGCTCTACACCCGTGCGGATCAGTACAAGAACGACGTGTACGTGCTTCCAAAGCACCTCGACGAAAAGGTTGCCCGGCTCCATCTCGACAAGCTGGGGGTCAAGCTGACCAAGCTCAACGACAAGCAGGCGGCATATATCGGCGTACCGGCCGAGGGCCCGTTCAAGCCCGACCACTACCGCTACTGATCTAGGCGTCGGCGAGCGGTCCCAGCGCGTCGCGCAGCGGGCCGAGCCACTCGGCGTACGGCTTCCACGTACCCAGCCCCTTGCGGTTGAGCGGCTGCTGCACCTGCTCAACGCTCGGCGTGCGGACGACCCGGTCGGATTCGTAGAAGGTCAGGACGGCCGGATCCCACTCCAGCCCGAGATATTCCAGGGTCTCGCGAAGAATCGGCTCGGGGTCTTCGATCAGT
>JBKPQH010000009.1:0-109866 GCA_046733935.1 Pseudomonadota bacterium | reverse complement strand
CGTCGCGCCTTCGTCGAGGTGGCAGATCACGAGGTCGGGGTTGGTGACCTCGATGTCGCCCGACGTCGCGATCATGCCCGCGGTGACTTCCGCGGGGCCGGTCGCGCTGAGGTGGAGGCGCTTGGGCCCCTCGCCTTCCATGCGCAGAGCAATCTGCTTCACGTTGAGCACGATGTCGGTGACGTCCTCGCGGACGCCCGCGAGACTCGAGAATTCGTGCAGAACGCCGTCAATCTTGATCGACGTGACGGCGGCGCCCTGGAGCGAGCTCAGCAGCACCCGGCGAAGCGAGTTGCCGAGCGTCATCCCGAAGCCGCGCTCCAGCGGCTCGGCGACGAACGCCGCGCGGCGGCGGCTGTCGCCCCCGGACTGCTTCTTCTCGAGCGCGTTGGGCTTCTTGAGTTCCTGCCAGTTCTTTGCGTTGACGGCCATTTGTCTTCCTGCCCTTTGGCGAGGCGTCCCTCGCCGATACAAATTCAAATCAGCCGCGGGTTGCGTGCCGCGGCCGCGGCGCGCTCCCGGTTAGACGCGCCGGCGCTTCGACGGACGCACCCCGTTATGGGGGATCGGAGTGACGTCGCGGATGCTGGTGATCGTGAAGCCGACCGCCTGGAGCGCACGAAGCGCGCTCTCGCGGCCTGACCCGGGCCCCTTGACCTCGACCTCGAGGGTGCGGACCCCGTGCTCGGCGGCCTTGCGGCCCGCGTCCTCGGCCGCGACCTGCGCCGCATAAGGCGTCGACTTGCGGCTGCCCTTGAAGCCCATCATTCCGGCGCTCGACCAGGCAATCGCATTGCCCTGCGCGTCGGTGATGGTGATCATGGTGTTGTTGAAGCTGGCGTTCACGTGGGCGACGCCGGCGGTGATGTTCTTGCGCTCCCTCCTGCGGAGACGCTGCGGTGCCTGGGCCATTTAAAAGTTCCTACAATCTAAGCTGCTGCGGACGTTCGGGCGGTGAAGAAGTGCGTTACTTCTTCTTGCCGGCGATTGGCCTGGCCTTGCCCTTGCGGGTGCGCGCGTTGGTGTGCGTGCGCTGGCCGCGGACCGGCAGGCCCTTGCGATGGCGAAGCCCGCGGTAGCAGGCGAGGTCCATCAGCCGCTTGATGTTCATCGCGGTCTCGCGGCGAAGGTCGCCCTCGACCGTATGGTCCTTGTCGATCGCCTCGCGGATGTGCAGCACCTCCTGGTCGGTGAGGTCCTGGACCCGCTTCTCCGGCGCGATGCCGAGCTTGGCGATGATATCCTTGGCCGTGGTTCGGCCGATTCCATGAATGTAGGTCAGCGCGACTTCGACACGCTTGTTCGTGGGGATGTTGACCCCGGCAATACGAGCCATTCGTTACCCTTCTTCAAGCTCCACAGGGCGCCAACCGCCCTATCTCCTCGCTAGAAAAGCCCGTCCTAAACGAAAAACCGACGCGCGCACGAATGCGCCGCCGGGCAACCGGTGGATCGGGATGACCTGCAGATAGGATTCGGCCCTGAGAGAGTCAAGGTCGCGAATTGGGCCGATCTTCAGTGACGATGGCGACTCCGTCTTTCGGATGTCACCAAGCTCGACCCGCGGCCCTGCCTGGCATCGGAAATCCTACTTTTCCAGCGATACGTGGGTATGACTGAGCAATGCACGAGAAGCGCATCCACCAGATCTTCGTCGTAAGCATCCTGCTGAAAGGCCTCCACGCGCTGATCGAGGTCGCGGGTGGCATCGCGCTCTACTTTTTCAGTACCGACGCGATCATCCGTTGGCTCTACGCGAATGCCGGCGAGAGCAACGACCTGATCGCTAGGTTCGCGCGGACGTTCACGGGGCAAGAGCACCATTTCTACGCATTCTACCTGGTGAGCCATGGGCTGGTGAACCTGGCCATCGTGATCGCACTGTTGAGCCAGAGGCTGTGGGCGTACCCGGCAACGTTCGCCGTCCTCGCTGCATTCATGGCCTATCAGCTCTGCCGCTACACTTACACGCAGGACCTCGGCCTGATCGCGCTGACGGTGCTCGACCTGATCGTGATGGGCCTCGCCTGGCACGAATATGAGCTGGTGAAGCGGACGCGCCGATTTGCCCAAGCGGAGCAGCGCCGATAAGGCCGCCGCCAATGCAGCGTCTGACCCTCGACGGCGGCATCCCCGACGACCTCAAGGGGAGCATCGTCGCCCTCGGCAATTTCGACGGATTTCACCTCGGCCACCAGGCGGTCGTCGGGCGGGCGGTGCAGCGCGCCTTCCATGAGCGGCGGCCGGCGATTGTCGCGACCTTCGATCCCCACCCGGTGACCTATTTCAAGCCGGACGTGCCGCCCTTTCGGCTGACGAGCCTCGACCAGCGCGAGCGCCTGTTTGCCCATGCGGGCGCGGATGCGATGCTGGTGTTCGAATTCAACGAGAAACTTCGCGAGACGAGTGCCGAGGAGTTCGTCTCCTGGCTGCTCGCGGGGAAGATCGGCGCCGCGGGCGTGGTGACCGGCGACGACTTCAGCTTCGGCAAGGGCCGAAGCGGCAATGTCGAGACGCTGAGGACGCTCGGCGGCTATTCGGGCATCATCGCGGAAGCGGTGGCGCCGGTCGTCGTGGACGGCGAGCGCGTGTCCTCCGGCAAGGTGCGTGAGGCGCTGATCGCGGGCGACGTGGGCAATGCGACGCACCTGCTCAGCCGCGACTTCGCGATCGAGGGCGTGGTGCAGCGGGGTGACCGGCGCGGGCGCGAGCTCGGCTATCCGACCGCAAACCTTGCGCTGGGCGACTACCAGCGGCCCAAGTACGGCATCTATGCGGTGCGCGTGACGCTCGATGACGGGAGCGAATATCCGGGCGTCGCGAGCCTCGGCGTGCGGCCGACGTTCGATCCTCCCCAGGAGCTGCTCGAGGCGCATCTCTTCCGCTTCGACGGCGACCTATATGGCCGCAAGGTCGAGGTCGCGCTTCACGCCTACATTCGCGAAGAGAAGAAGTTCGATGGAATCGAACCGCTGATTGCCCATATGAAGGAGGACGAAGCGAAGGCGCGCCACCTGCTCGCCCTCGACTGAAATCCTCCGAATTTGCAATCTGATGAGTGACCGCTAGAGCCCGCGCGAATGGCTGACGCCCCCGAAACCACCAAGACGGATTACCGCTCGACGGTCTTCCTGCCGCGCACCCACTTTCCGATGAAAGCCGGGCTGCCGCAGAAGGAGCCGGTCATCGCGGCGCGCTGGGAGGACGAGGGCCTGTACCAGCAGATCCGGCGCGCGCGCGAAGGCCGGGAGAAGTTCATCTTCCACGACGGCCCGCCCTACGCCAACGGCGACATGCACATCGGTCATGCGCTGAACCATACGCTCAAGGACATGGTGGTTCGCACGCAGACCTTGCTCGGCAAGGACGCGCCCTACGTCCCTGGCTGGGACTGCCACGGCCTTCCGATCGAGTGGAAGGTCGAGGAGCAGTATCGCAAGAAGAAGATCAACAAGGACGAGGTCCCGGCCAAGGAATTCCGCGCCGAATGCCGCGCCTACGCGCAGCATTGGGTCGACGTGCAGCGCGAGCAGCTGAAGCGGCTCGGAATCAGCGCGCACTGGGACAAGCCGTACCTGACGATGGCCTATTTCGCGGAAGGCACGATCGTCAGCGAATTGTTCAAGTTCGCCGAGAGCGGCCAGCTCTATCGCGGGGCCAAGCCGGTGATGTGGTCGCCGGTCGAGAAGACTGCCCTGGCCGAAGCCGAGATCGAATATGAGGACATCACCTCGACCCAGATCGATGTCGCGTTCGAGATTGTAGAGAGCCCGATTCCGGAGCTGGTCGGCGCTCATGCCGTGGTGTGGACGACCACGCCTTGGACGATCCCGGTCAACCAGGGCATCGCCTACAATCCGGAGATCGAGTACGTGCTGCTCTCGGCGGAAGGAGAGCACATCCTCATTGCCGAACCGCTAATCGGCACGTTCAAGGAACGAAGCGGCCACGCTCACCTTCAACCGGTGAAGCATCTGATAGGGTCGGGGCTCGCCGGCACCATCGTCCGTCACCCGATGCACAAGCTCGGCGGCTTCTTCGCCAAGCCGCGACCCTTCCTCGCGGGCGACTTCGTCACGACAGACCAGGGCACGGGCCTCGTCCACATGGCGCCCGACCATGGCGAGGACGATTTCGAGCTGTGCCGCGCCAACGGCATCGATCCGGTGTTCGCGGTCGACGCGGGCGGCTTCTACCGGCCCGACTGGCTGTGGCTCGGCGGGCAAGGGTCCGTCATCAACAAGAAGTTCAACGCGCCCGACGGGCCGATCTGCTCCGATCTGCGCGAGGCCGGAGCCCTGCTTTCCGCCAGCGCCGACTTCCAGCACAGCTATCCACATAGCTGGCGATCGAAGGCCAAGGTCATCTACCGCTGCACCCCGCAATGGTTCATCGCGATGGACCGCGAGATAGCCGGCGGCGGCACTCTACGCAGCCGCGCGATGCAATCCATCGCCGATACGCGCTTCGTGCCCGAGAAGGGCCGCAACCGCCTCGGCTCGATGGTGGAGCAGCGCCCCGACTGGGTGATCAGCCGGCAGCGCGCGTGGGGCGTGCCCATCGCCTTGTTCGTCGACAGAAAGAGCGGCGAGCTGCTCGTCGATCGTGAGGTGAACCAGCGTATCGTCGCGGCAATCACCAAAGACGGGGTCGATGCCTGGGATTCTGAGAATGCCGCGTATTTCCTCGGCAACCGCAACCCGGACGATTACGAGATGGTCACCGACATCCTCGACGTCTGGTTCGACAGCGGTTGCACGCACGTCTTCGTGCTGGAGAGCGGCCATTGGCCCGAGGAGCGCTGGCCCGCCGACCTGTACCTCGAAGGCTCTGACCAGCACCGCGGCTGGTTCCAGTCGTCGCTGCTCGAAAGCTGCGGGACGCGGGGGCGCGCTCCTTATGATGCGGTGCTCACCCACGGCTTCACGATGGACGCCAAGGGCATGAAGATGTCCAAGAGCCTGGGCAATACGATCAGCCCGCTCGACCTGATGAAGGAATATGGCGCCGACATATTGCGGCTGTGGGCGCTGTCGATCGACTTCACGGAGGATCACCGGATCGGGAAGGAGATATTGGCCGGCGTCGCGGACCAGTATCGCAAGCTCCGGAACACCTTCCGTTACCTGCTCGGCGCGCTCGACGGGTTCAGCGAGGAGGAGCGGCTGGAGGATATCGCCGCTTATCCGGAGCTGGAGCGCTACATGCTCCACCTGACCGCGGAGCTCGACGCGAAGCTGCGCCAGGCCGTCAACGACTTCGACTTCAATACCTACACGCGGCTGCTCGCGGACTTCGCGAACAACGATTTGAGCGCCTTCTTCTTCGATATCCGCAAGGACGTGCTCTATTGCGAAGTGAACCCGGAGACGGGCTTCCAAACCGAGCGGCGGCGCGCCTACCGGACGGTGCTCGACATCTTGTTCCACGCGCTGGTGCGCTGGCTGGCGCCCGTGCTGGTGTTCACGACCGAGGAGGTGTGGGGCACGCGCTATCCCGACGGCGGGTCGGTGCACCTGCTGGAATGGCCTGAGATCAATCCCTCTCGTCATTCCCGCGAAAGCGGGAACCTAGCTGCAGAAGAACTGGATCCACGCCTGCGCGGGGATGACGAGTTTGTGGCGAAGTGGAAAGCGCTGGGTGAGCTTCGCACGAAGGTCACTGAGGCCATCGAGCCGATGCGGCGCGAGAAGGTCATCGGATCGAGCCTGGAGGCCGAGGTCACGCTGCCCGAGCTGCCTGCGTCAGCGGAAGAGCTCGCCGAGCTGTTCATCGTCTCTGCAGTCCACAAAGGCGATGAGTTCAAGGTGACCGAGACGAGCAATCACAAATGCGGGCGCTGCTGGCGCTTCATGCCAGAGGTGAAGGCCGATGGAGAGCTCGACGCCCGCTGTGAGAGGGTGCTGAATGGCTAAGTATCGCCTCGGCTTCGCGGTCGCGCTGGCCGTGTTCATCCTCGACCAGCTGAGCAAGTGGATCGTGACCGGCCCGCTGGGCGTCAACGAGATCGGCGACCAGCTTTATTTGCTGCCCTTTTTCCAGTTCACCTATACCGAGAATAACGGCATCTCGCTCGGCCTGCTGAACGCGACCAACCCGGTCGGGCGCTGGATGCTGGTGGGCTTGACCTCGGCGATCGCGATCGGCGTGGCGGTGTGGATCGGACGGGAGAAGAACCGGCTCGACCAGGTCGCTTTAGGGATGGTGCTGGGGGGAGCGCTCGGCAACATTCTCGACCGGACGCTGCACGGCTACGTGACGGACTTTCTCGACCTGCATTTCGGCGAGTTCCGACCGTTCCTCATCTTCAACGTCGGCGATGCGGCGATCAGCATTGCCGTTCTCATCCTGTTGCTGCGAGCCTTTCTCACTCGTAAGGAAGGGTCCAAGGAGACCATCGAACATGCGTAAGATTCTCACCGCCGCTGTGCTCATTGCCGCCGTTGGAGTGAGCGGGTGCGCGACGCGCGGGAAAACGCCCGACGAGTTTGCGGTGGCGCGCAATGCGCCGCTGATCGTTCCGCCGGACTTCAACCTGGCGCCGCCGGTAGCGGGCACGGCCGGACTCACTCCGGGCGAGGCTCAGCAGCAGGCGATCGACGCATTGTTCGGTGGTCCGGCGCCGCGCAGCAACGCGGAGACGAGCCTGCTCGACGCGGCGGGGCGCGACGACGCGCAGCTGGGCATCCGTTCCACGGTATGGGATCCGTCGACGCGCATCGTCGACCATGGCCGGACGACGCTGACGATCCTCAGCGCGCAGCCGGCGGACAGCAATATCGCCTCGGCCCAGGCGGGCTAGGCTCAAGAACGGGGTTGTTTCAAACGAGCGGGGCTGGAAACTCTAAGGAATGGCAGAACAAACCCTATCCGCGCGCCTCGTAGAGGTGGAATCCATGCTCGACCGGTCGCGACGCCGGTTCGAGGAGGGCACACGGCTGGTCGAGGACGCGCACAAGATCCTCGCCGACCTGCAGCAGGCGCTGATCGGCACTCCGCGCACGGTGTCGCCGGAGGACAGCGAGGAGGCCGCATCGCGGCTGCTGACCTCCTTGAAGGCGAGCGGCAGCGAGATGCCCGAGAGCCTGTGCGGCGGTCGGCTCAGCGTCGACCAGGTGCAGCGGCTGATCCGCATCGACGGGCATCCGATTGGCATCACCGAGATGGAATATCGCGTGCTCGAGCTGCTGGCCTTCGCTCGCAACAATGTCGTGACGCGGGCGATGCTTTTGAAGCACCTCTATCGCCGCGCCGACGACCAGCCGCAGCCCAAGATCATCGACGTCTTCATCTCCAAGCTGCGCAAGAAGCTGCGCAATGCGAGCGGCGGCGCGGAGTTCATCGAGACGATCCCGCAGCGGGGCTGGATCCTGCGCGACGTCGACGAGAAGAGTGGCGCCTAGACCCGTTTAATCCTTTCCTAACCGTGCCCCGGTTAGCCGGGGGCGATGCTGCACCTGTTCCCCGATGCTGCGAGCGACTCGAGGCCCAAGGCCTATGAGGAAGCTGCGTCGCGGCTGGCGAGCGTGCGGCAGGCGCTACGGCTGGTGGACCCTTTCGCGGGCGGCCCTGCTTCGGACCTCGACGACGATGCGAACATCGCCGCCGCGTGGCACGACAGCAGCGACGCGAGGCGGAAACTGTTCGGCAACCGCTCGGCGCAGCTGGTCGGGGCAACCGCTGCCGGAGTCGAGGCCCTGCTCGACGAACGGCAGCGCGGCCGCGAGCCGCACGAAGAGGCAAGCCAGGCGCTGGTCGACCAGATCCGCCGCGAGCTTGCCGCGGTTTCCCGAATAATCCTCGACTGAGCCGTACGCCCTAAGCCGGGCCGACGGCCTTCGGCGTCGACGGGTCGGCGCCCCACTCGCTCCAGCTTCCGTCGTACAGCCGCGCGGCGTCGTTGCCGAGCAGGTGGGCGGCGAAGATGAGGCTGTTGGCGGTGACTCCGGACCCGCAGCTCGCAACAAAGGGCCTGGTCGGGTCCGCCTGGGCGTCGGCGAACAGGCGCTTCAGCTCCTCCGGCGATTTGAAGGTGCCGTCCTCGTTGTAGAGCGTCGCGAAGGGCAGATTGCGCGCGCCGGGGATATGGCCGGGCGCAACGCCGGCGCGCGGGTCCGCTTCGGCTCCTTCGAAGCGGGCTTTGCCACGCGCATCGAGCAAGGGGTCGTGCAGGGCGAGGATGTCCCCCTTGGCGACGATCTCGGCGCGGCTCTCCAGAGCTTCGAAGCGCGCCTGTCGCGCCGGTGGCTCGCCCTGCTCCGTGAGACGACCCTCGGCAATCCACTTCTGGAAGCCGCCGTCGAGGATGGCGATGTCTTTCGCTCCGAAGTGGCGAAGCATGAACCAGCCGCGGGCGGCGGTCCGAAGCGGCGAATTATCGTAGACGACGATGCGGTCCTCGCTGCCGATGCCGAGATCTCCCATCGCCCGAGCGAAGTCTTCGGCACTCGGAAACATGTGCGGGGCTGGGTGGGAACGGTCGCTGACCTCGTCGATATCGAGGAAGCGCGCGCCGGGGATATGGGCATGGAGATATTCGTCCCGGCCCTTACGCCCGGTCGACGGCATGTGCGTGCTCGAATCGACGACGACGAGATCCGGCTCACCCAGATGGTCGCCAAGCCATTCGGTCGAGACGAGCGACTCCATGGGTCGAGGATAGGCTTGCGGGCGGACTGCTGCTAGTTCCGCGCGGCATGGAGACGCGCCACCTCGGCCAGACCAGCGCGCTGCCCGCTTCGCCGGAAGACGCGGTGCTCGACTATGTGGCGAACCCGCGAGCGGGTGCGCTGTACCTCGTTCGCTTCGCGGCGCCGGAGTTCACTTCGCTTTGCCCGGTGACGGGACAGCCGGACTTTGCGCATTTGGTGATCGACTACGCGCCCGCCGACACGATCGTCGAAAGCAAGAGCCTCAAGCTTTTCTTAGGCTCTTACCGCAACCATTGCGGCTTTCATGAGGATGTGACGGTGGGCATCGGCCAGCGGCTGACCAGCGAGATGAAGCCAAGATGGCTGCGGATCGGCGGCTATTGGTACCCGCGCGGCGGAATGCCGATCGACGTCTTCTGGCAATCGGGAGAGCCACCGGAGGGCCTGTGGCTGCCCGACCAAGGCGTGCAGCCGTATCGCGGTCGTGGCTAACCCGCCGAAGGTCGCCGTTCTCGGGGCAGGCTCGGTCGGCTGCTTCATCGGCGGCTGCTGGCAGGCGGCCGGGCTGCCGGTGAGCTTCATCGGCCGTCCGAGCATCGCCGAGGATATCCGGGCGAACGGACTGACGGTCAGCGACTATAGCGGCTGGCAGACACAGCTGCGCCAGGTCGATTATCGCACCGATCCCCGAGGGCTAGCCGAAGCCGACATCATAGTGCTCACAGTCAAGAGCGCGGCGACGGCGGCGGCCGCGAAGGAAATCGGAGTCAACGCCCGCAAGGGAACGCTGGTGATCAGCTTCCAGAATGGCGTCGGCAATTTCGACGTGCTGCGCCAGGAGCTCGGCGACTGGGTCGAGATCGCGTCCGGCCTGGTGCCGTACAATGTGGCGTACCTCGGCGGCGGCCGGTTCCACAAAGGCGTCGCGGGGAATCTTTACGCCGACGACCGCCCTCAGACCCGCGAGCTGTCCCAGGCCATTGGGGAGAGCCCGGCATCGCTCCGGCTGTCGAGGAACATGCTCGGGCTCGCCTGGGGCAAATTGCTCATCAACCTCAACAATGCGGTGAATGCGCTCTCCGGCCGCACCTTGCTCGACGAGCTGAGTGAGCGCGATTACCGGCTTGTCGTCGCCGCGTCGCAGCGGGAGGGCCTGAGGCTGCTCCGCGCTGCACGAATCCGGCCAAGCAAGCTCGGACCGGTACCGCCGGGCCTGCTGCCGCTCGTCATCGGCTCGCCCGACTGGCTGTTCAACAACGTCTTCCTGAAGGCGTGGAAGATCGACGAGCGGGCGCGGTCGTCGATGGCCGACGACCTTGCTGCAGGACGAAAGACCGAAGTCGACTATCTCAACGGCGAGCTGGTTGCACTGGCCGAGCGGCTCGGCACGGAGGCGCCGGTCAACCGCGCAATCGTTTCGCTGATCCGCTGGGCGGAGACCGGGGCCAAGCCCTGGGCTCCCGCCGCGCTTCGGCGCGAGGTGCTCGGCCGCTAGGTCTAGCGTGGCGCGACCTCGCGCGGCGGCGTAATGTCGTCCTCGGCCAACGGCGGTGCCGAAGCTGCCTGGCTGCGCGTCCAGGCGTAGAGACCGAGAACGGCCACCGCGAAGATCGCGATTCCGAGGGGAATCGCCCACGTAAAGTCGGTCACGATCGCGAGCGGCGTATCCTTGTTCGTCGCGGCGACCACTCCCGCGAAGATCACCCCGAAGAGACTTTCGCCGACGATGAGGCCGGTCGCTAGCAATACGCCCATGCGCTGCGCGAACTCCGGGTTGGTCGAGCGCGCCGCCCACTTTTCATAGAGGTAACCCAGCACGGCGCCGATCGGGATGAGCAGCGTCAGCGCCATAGGCAGGTAAATGCCCATTCCGACCGCGAGCGGCGGAAGCGCGCCGCGCTTCGTCTTGCGAAGCGCCTCGTCGACGATGACGACGATGACCCCGATGATCGCGCCGTAGCCGATCAGGTTCCAGTCCAGATTGCCGCCGAGCACGCCCTGGGCGATCGCAGAGATCAGCTGCGCCTGCGGCGCCGCGAGGGCAGTGGCCTTGGCGCCGGGAGCGCCCTGGAATGTGAAGGCGGTGTTCAAAACGTCGAGAATCGGCGGGATGACGACCGAGCCGAAAATCACGCCGAGGACGAGCGCGACCTGCTGCCGCCACGGAGTCGCCTCGACGAGCTGGCCGGTCTTGAGGTCCTGGAGGTTGTTGTTGGAGATGGTCGCGACGCCGAACACCACGGCGGTGACGAACAGCGCGAAGGCGACCAGCGACTTAGACATGTCGCCCCCAACGTTCGGGAATAGCGCCGCGAGGATCAGTGCGATGCCAAGCACCGAGAGGATGCCCACGCCCGAGATCGGGCTGTTCGACGCGCCGATCAGGCCGGCCATGTAGCCGCACACGGCAGCGATCACGACGCCCGCGATCAGGATATAGATGATGCTGATCAGGATCGTGACCGTGCTGTTCCCCGCGATCGGCGGCGTGTTGGCGAAAGCATGCAGAAGCAGACCGATCGGGATCATGGAAACGAGGATCGACCCCGTGACGATGCCGATCGGAATGTCGCGCTCCGTAAGCGGGAGCGCCTCGCCCCGTCCCGCCTTGCGCTCGCGGTTGGCGGCGAGAGCGCCGCGGATACCTGCGATGATCGGGCCGATGATCCGAAGCAGAGTCCAGATCGCGGCGACGCCGATGGTGCCGGCCCCGATGAAGCGCACCTTATGGACGAAGACGTCGCCGATGAAATCGTCGAGGCTCGTGCCCGCCGGGACCGCGCCGGCGAGAGAGGTATAGTGGGGCACGAGATAGGCCCAGCTGATGAGCAGGCCGACGAACATCGCCGCGCCGACGGCAAGGCCGACAAGGTGCCCCACGCCGATCAGCGCCAGCGAAAAGCTGGTCGAGACCTGCGTGGCGCCCGATCCGACGCGGAACGACTTGGCCGCCGCGGAGGCGACGATGCCCAGCGCCGCGAGCAGCGCGTAGGCGACCGAGACGACGGAGCTCCAGATGATCATGACGAGACCGCGGCGGTTTTCTTCCGTGCCGCCGACGCCCGCACCGACCTTGAGCACTTCGGCCGCCGCGATTCCTTCCGGATAGGGGAGGTCCGTGCCGGTCACGAGCGCGCGCCGCAGAGGCACCGAATACATGACGCCGAGAATCCCGCCGATGGCGATGACCGCGACGGAGAGCCAGTATGGGAAGCCCGTCCACCATCCGACCATCACCAGGCCGGGCAGGACGAAGATGATCGCCGACAGAGTACCCGCGGCCGAGGCAATCGTCTGGACGATATTGTTTTCCTGGATGGTCGAATCCTTGAATGCCTTGAGCACGGCCATCGAAATGACGGCGGCGGGAATCGACGTTGCGAAGGTCAGCCCGATCTTGAGGCCGAGGTAAACATTGGCGGCAGTGAAGACGACCGTGATCAAAGCGCCGAGGATGATTCCCCGGATCGTTAGTTCCTTGATGTCCTCGCCTGCGCGAAGCCCCTCGTCCCGCGACATCAATCTTCCCCTCGTCTGTTGAAAGTCAAAGCTCCGGACACATTCCCGCCGGCGCTGGCGTCGAGTGCCGCCGGAGCGCGCGCCAATGGCCTCCGTCCTGCACCCAGACGTCGGTCAGAACCACACAATCCTCGATCACCCGACCGAGATATTTTACCCGCCACTTCGCCTGGACCGTGCCGACCAGCACCTGGTCGAGCGCGGTCGCATCGTGCACTTCCAGCTCGATCGTCTCGACGTCGCGGCGCTGGATGGCGTCGAGCCATTCATCGCGATGCATCACGAACGGCCCTGTCGAGCGAGTGCCGATCAGCACGAAGTCCGGATGAACCAGCGAACGCAGGCGATCCATGTCCTTGCTGCACAAGGCGTCGCGCCATTCGCGCTCAAGCCCTTCGATCAGATCGCAGGTGTCGGTCGCCAAGGAACTCGTTCTCCCGTCACCCTTCTTAGGGCCGAACTTTCACGAAGCGAAATAGGGTATCGTAGCGGCGCAGGAACAGGTCGCCGTCGCGCTGTTCGAGTGGCTCGTGGTCGAAGCGCGCTCGACCCAAGTCGTTGCGATGAAAGCGGAAAAGCAGCTTGTGCCCAAGGTCCTGCGACAGTTGGAAGATCTGGCCGGTCGGACCGTAGACCGGCATTTCCGGCGCAATCGCCACGACCGCGGGCTTGCCGGTGAGGTCGACGCGGCCCGAATCATCGGCGGAGATCTCGAATCCCTCTTTGGAGTCGTGGGTCGCAATTGCCTCGAGCGGATGACCCCATTCGAAGCCCGGATCCTCCAGCGTCATGTAAAGCTCGCCCTTCGGCGCGGGATCGTCGCGCACAAGCTCGAAGCTCGGCGCTTTCGGCATCGGATTGCTGGTGAGACGGACGGTCTTGCCGTCGAACGTCCAATCACCCTCCCCCTCTTCGTCGACTGCACCATATGAAAGCGCATAGCGGAAGCGATGATCGGCCTTGAGCTCGAGGCCCGCAGCGACTTCCATCTGATGCGTCTCGTACATGCCGACCGGCGAGGTCGCCGGCGCTGGCGCGGCAAGGAGCAGGAGGGCCGCCCCGAACATCTATCGCCGAAGCAATCCGCCGAGGATGCCGCGCAGAAGCTGGTTTCCAAGCTGGCGGCCGACCGAGCTTGCGGCTGCCCTTGTCGCGGACTGGATCACCTTGTCGGCCATGGTCGGCCGCGCGGCCTCTCGGGCAGCCCGCGCTTCGGTCTGCTGTTGAAGCCGGTCGCGCTGCGCCTGGAGGCGTTCCTGCTCCCGCTGCAGGCGGAGCTGCTCGCGCTGCGCCGCCGCGTCCGCCCTGGCCTGCTCGGCGGCCTGGCGATCGGCTTCGGTCTTGGCCTGGGCAGCCGCGGCCGCAGCTGCGGCCTCATTGGCCTTCGCCGAAAGCATCTCCTCCGCGGAATCGCGATCGACGAGGCTGTCGTATTTCGAGCCCACTGCATCGGTCGTGACGATCACTCGCCGCTCCTGCGGCGTCAGCGGTCCAACGCGCGACGCGGGCGGCTTGATCAGCGTGCGCTGGACGGGTTCGGGCGAGCCGTCGGGCTGCAGCAGGGAGACCAAGGCCTCACCGATCTTCAGCTGAGTGATCGCGCTCGCCACGTCGACCTTCGGATTAGGCCGGAACGTATCCGCCGCAGCCTTGACCGCCTGCTGGTCGCGCGGGGTGAAGGCGTTCAGCTTGTGCTGCACGCGATTGTTCAGCTGAGCGGCGATCTTGTCGGGGATGTCGATCGGATTCTGCGTGATGAAATAGACGCCGACGCCCTTCGACCGGATGAGGCGCACGACCTGCTCCACCTTCTCGAACAGCGCCGGCGGAGCGTCATCGAACAGCAGGTGAGCCTCGTCGAAGAAAAAGCAGAGCTTCGGCTTGTCGGGATCGCCCACTTCGGGAAGCTGCTCGAACAGCTCGCTCAGCAGCCACAGCAGGAAGGTCGAATAGAGCCGTGGACTAGCCATCAGCTTGTCGGCGGCGAGAACGTTGACGATGCCCTTGCCGTTCTCATCGAGAGTCATGAAGTCGCCGAGTTCGAGCGCGGGCTCGCCGAAGAAATGTTCGCCGCCTTGGGCGCGAAGCTGAAGCAGCGAGCGCTGGATGGAGCCGACCGACTGCTTCGACACGTTGCCGTACTGGAGCGTGAGCTTGTCGGCTTCCTCACCGCAGTGGACGAGCATCGACTGAAGGTCGTCCAAATCGAGAAGCAGCAGCCCTTCCTTGTCCGCGACGGTGAAGGCGATGTTGAGCACGCCCTCCTGCACTTCGTTGAGGTTCATGAGCCGCGCCAGCAGGAGGGGCCCCATCTCGCTGACCGTGGTGCGAATGGGGTGACCCTGCTCGCCGTAGAGATCCCAGAACTGAACCGGGCAGGCCTCGAGCGAATAATTGCCCATCGCGATGTCGGAGGCGCGCTGACGGAAGATTTCCGCGTTCTTCGCGTTGGGATCGCCCGGCATCGCGAGACCGGCGAGGTCGCCTTTCACGTCCGCCACGAACGATGGCACGCCGGCGTTGCTCAGGCTTTCGACGATGCCCTGAAGAGTGACGGTCTTGCCGGTGCCGGTCGCTCCCGCGATCAGGCCGTGGCGGTTGGCCCGGGACAGCTCGAGGCTCTGCGGGTTGCCGCCGCCGGACTCCGCGCCGATGAAGATGGCATTGTCGCTCACGCCTGACCTCCGGCTGTTCCCTTTGCGCAGCAACAGCAGCAGCGCAAGGGCAGCCGGAGGCTAATGGCGCCGAGCCTTACTTGCCGGAGATGTCGACTCCGACGAAAGCTTCCGGCGCCGTCCCGCGCTTGACCAGCAGAAGGACGCTGGAGCGGCCGGCCTTCCGCGCGGCGTCGACCGACCCGATTACCTGCGCGGGCGAGGTCACAAGCTGATTGTTGATCGAGACGATCAGGTCGCCGCGCTGAAGTCCCTTTTCGCCGGCATCGCTGTTCGGATCGACGGAGGTGACGATCACGCCGCGGACTCCGGCGGGCAGGTTGGCGGCTCGCGCGAGCTCCGGACTGAGCGGCGCGAGCGACAGTCCCAGCGCCCTTTGCGGGGCGGTTGCGGCCGTCCCCTGGTCGCTGCCCTGGCTGCCGGTGCCACCGCTGATGCGCGCCAGCGCTTCCTCGGTGGGCCTTTCGGCGACCTGCACGTAGACCGTCGCCCGCTTTCCGCCGCGGATGATTTCGAGCGGGACGCGCGAGCCGACCGGCGTATTCGCGACGAGATAGGAGACGGTCTGATCGGGCGTCACGGGCTGGCTGTTGACGCGCACGATGACGTCACCCTGGACCAGGCCTGCGCGGGCGGCAGGACCGTTCGGGACGATCGAACGGACGATCTCGCCGCTGTCCTTCGGGATGCCGAGCGCCGGCGCAACGTCCTCGTCGACCGGCTGGAGTCCGACGCCGAGATACCCGCGCTGTGGGCGCTGGCCCTTCATCAGCGCGTCGATGACGGGCTTGGCGAGCTCGGCGGGGATGGCAAGGCCGATGCCAACCGACGCGCCGGTCGGCGAGATCAGCGCCGAATTGATCCCGATGACGTTGCCGCTGAGGTCGAACATCGGGCCGCCGCTATTGCCCATGTTGATGGCGGCGTCGGTCTGAATGTAGCGATCGTACGCGCCGACGTTCGTGATGGCCCGGTGGAGCGCCGAGATGATGCCGGCAGTGACGGTGCTGCCGACGCCGTAGGGATCGCCGATCGCGATCACCCAGTCGCCGACGCGCGCCCTGGTGCTGTCGCCCCACTGGACGAACGGAAGGTTGCGGCCGTCGATCTTGAGGAGCGCGAGGTCCGACGTCTCGTCGCGCCCGACGATTCGTGCCGGATATTCCTTGCGATCGATCGTCGTCACCGTGACCGTGTCGACGGTGCCGGTGCCCGTGAGCCCCTGAATCAGGTGGTTGTTGGTGACGATGTAGCCGTCGGCCGAAATGATGAACCCCGAGCCGAGAGAGCCGGCTTCGCGGGTGCGCGGCTGAGCGCCGCCGGAGCCGCCTGGGCCGCCGCTGCTGTCACCCTGCTGGTCCGGTCCCACGGGACTTCCGAACCGGCGGAAGAATTCCTCGAACGGATCGGCCTGCTGCCGGACCGGTACCCGCTGCTTGGTGGAAATGTTGACAACCGCCGGCTGAAGTTTTGCGACCAGGTCGGCGAAGGACAAGGGTGCCCCGCGCGGCGGCGCCGCAAGCGTCGAAGGTGAATTTTGAGCCACCTGAGCGCCCGCCTGCCCCGTGGCGAGAGAGAATGCCGTTCCCCCCAAGAGCAGGGCCATGGCGACCCCATAGGCGTAGCGCACTTTTTCGGACTCCTTCGGTCTCATCGATACTCCATCAATTGGCTCGGGACGCAAGGCGCTAATCGCCGCCTCGAATGAATGTCCATTGAACGCATGAGTTGCATCAGGCGCGACAGGGCCCCGACTCAGCGGGAGCGTCCAGTGAATTCCCTCAAATAGTCGTTTTGCGGCGACAGAATGACGGTGGTCGGCGAAACCTTCTCCTGACCATCGCCCACGAAGGTGCTCTGGTAGCTCTGCATCGCCCGATAGAAATCGTAGAAGTCCGGGTCCTTGCCGAAGCTCGCGGCGTAGATCCGGGCCGCTTCCGCATCGGCGTCGGCGCGGATAATCTGCGCCTGCTTCGCACCTTGCGCGCGGATCGAGCGGGCCTCCTGCTCGCGCGCCGTGCGCATTCGGTCGAACGCCGCCGAGAGCGGAGCTCCGTCGGGGAGGTCGGTCCGCTTGATTCGGACGTCGAGCACCTCGACGCCATACTGCCGGGCGATTCGGTTCAACGACGTTCGGACGCTGTTCATGATGCCCTGGCGTTCAGGCGTCAGCAGCTGCGCGAACTCGATCCGCCCGAGCTCGTTGCGCACTTCGGAGCCAAGGATCGGCCGGAGCTGCTCGGTCAGCTGCTGCTCCGTGCCAGCGCGAATGTACATGAGCAGCGGGTCGACGATGCGATACCGGGCGAAGGCGTCGACCTGCAGGCGCCGCTGGTCGGTCGAGAGCACCTGCTGACGCTGCATGTCCACGTCCTGGACGCGCTTGTCGATCCACACCAGCTGGTCGACGAACGGGATTCTCGCGCTAATTCCGGCACCGGCCGCACCGATCGGCCTGCCCGCCTTGTACTGGTTGAGGACGGCCACGGGCTTGCCGAAGCGGACCACCACGGCCTGCTTGGTTTCAGGGATGATCGGGAAGCTCGCGAGCACCAGGCCGAGCAGGATGAAAAGCAATATGACTGCGACGAGCGGACGGCGGCGGATGAAGTCCGTCATTGCTGCGGCCCCTGCTGCGGCGTCGACTTCTGCACCTGCGGCAGTGGCAGGAAGGGCGTGACTCCGGGTGCCTCGATCACGGTCTTGTCCACCTTCGAGAGAACCTGCTCCATCGTCTCGTAGTACATGCGGCGGCGCGTGACGTCGGGTGCCAGCTTGTATTGCGCGTAAACCTTGTCGAACGCGGTCGCCTCACCCTGCGCCTTCTGCCGAAGCTGAAGCGCATACGCGTTGGCATTGTTGATGTAGGTCTGCGCGTCCTGCTGGGCCGCGGTGACCTGCTTGAACGCGTCGTTCACTGCCGCTGGCGGATCGGCCTGCTTGATTGCGATGCCCTGGACCTGGATCCCGGCCCGATATGAGTCGAGGATGCGCTGCATGTTCTCGGCGACCTGCGCTTCGATATCGGCGCGCTTGTCGCCCATCGCATCGTTGAGCGTAACGCGACTGACGACCGAGCGCATTGCGCTCTCCGCGACCTCGCGGATCGTCTCGTCCGGCTGCGCCATCTGGAACAGGTAAAGCTCCGGCGTGCGGATGTTCCAGCGCACGCTGTAGGCGATGTCGATCAGGTTCTGGTCGCCCGTGAGCATCAGGTCGTTGTCGTCATCCGATCCGATATCGATTGTCCGGATCGCCTCGACGTCGATCTTCTTCACGCGGTCTATGGGCGAGGGCAGGGTGAAGCTCACGCCGGGACCCAAAGTGCTGCTGTAGCGACCGAAGCGGGTGACGACGCCGCGCTGGCCCGGCGAAATCGAATGGATCGACGTGAACACCAGCCACACGAGGAAGAAACCGATGACCGCCCAGGTGATCAGCGACCGGTCGGGCCGGCCTGGAAGTCCACCGCCGCCGAAGCGCTCTCGCCCCTTACGCAGAAGCTCGTCGAGCGAAGTGACGTTCGAGCCCGCGCCGATCGACGAACGCCGCCGGCGCGGCGCTTCGCCCCATGGGCCCTGGCCCGGGTTGCCATCCTCGCTTCCCTCGGACGAGGGCTCCGGGCCGCCCGCCCCGGCGTTGTTCGAGCCCCAAGGGCCTTTGCTGTCAGCGAAGAGACCGCGAATGCGGCCGCCCCACCCCAATAAGATGCTCATCGCGAGCGAATATAGAGGCGCTTGCAACGAAAAACAGTGGCAAGCGGCGGCGCGGTTCCTATGTGCGCCTCATGGGCCATCCGGCTGATCCCCTGACCGAACTTCCCCATGACGAGCGGATCCGCTCTCGGAAGGTGAGCGGCGGCATTGCCACGATCATCGCGGACGCCACGGGGCTGAGCGATGCCGAACGGCGGTCATTCGAGGATGAGCTCAAAGCGGCGGCGCTGAACGTCCCCGGGGTTAATGAAGCGCGCGTTGCGCTCACGGCCAGCCAGCCTTCGCGCACGCTGATCGCGATCGGCAGCGGCAAGGGCGGCGTCGGCAAGTCGACCGTATCCGCCAATCTCGCCATCGCTCTTGCCAAGGCAGGCAAGAAGGTCGGCTTGATCGACGCCGACGTGTACGGACCCTCGCAGCCAACGCTGCTCGGTGCCCATGACAAGCCGACCGCTGAAAACGAGAAGCTCGTTCCGGTCGAGGCCCACGGGATCAGGTTTCTCTCCCTCGGGCAGCTCGTCTCTCCCGGTCACGCGCTCGCCTGGCGCGGTCCGATGGCGACCGGCGCCCTTGCCAATCTCCTCGAAGCCGAATGGGGCGACCGCGAGCTGCTCATCGTGGATCTCCCGCCGGGCACTGGCGACGTCCAGATTTCGCTGATCCAGCGTTCGCGCCCCGCCGGCGCGATCATCGTCTCCACGCCCCAGGACCTGTCGCTGATCGATGCGAGGCGCGCCGTCGACTTGTTCAACAAGACCCATGTGCCGGTGCTCGGAATCATCGAGAATATGGCGACCTACGCCTGCCCGCATTGCGGCGAGGAATCGCATCCCTTCGGCACCGGCGGCGCGGAGGCTGCGGCAGCCGAGATGGGCGTGCCCTTCCTGGGGCGTTTGCCGCTGTCGCTGGTGATCCGCGAAGCGTCCGATGCCGGCAAGCCTCCTGCCGCGTCGGAGGGACCCGAAGCCGAGGCCTTCGCTGCTATCGCCGCGAAACTGTTGGAGGCCGTGGCGCATTGAGCCTGGCGAAAGGAATGCCGCCATGCCGCTTACCCGCGACGAGGAGATTGCCGAGCTTCTGAGCAACTCGCGTACGATCGCGGTCGTTGGCGCGTCCGATCGGCCGAGCCGCCCCTCCTACGGCGTGATGCGCTTCCTCCAGCATTGGGGATATCGAGTCGTGCCGGTGAATCCGCAGATCACCGGCGAGCACGTGCTCGGCGAGTTCGTCTGGCGGGAGCTGGCCCAGATCGGCATTCCCATCGACATCGTCGATATCTTCCGCCGGCCCGAAACGGCTGGCGAAGCGGTGGATCAGGCGATCTTCGTCGGCGCAAAGGCAGTCTGGATGCAGATTGGGGTCATCAACGAGGAAGCCGCAGAGCGGGCAGAGGCCGCGGGTCTCAAGGTCGTGATGGATCGATGCCCCAAAATCGAGATCCCGAGGCTGGGGGTGCCGCGGATCGCCGCGGAAGCCTAGGCCGCTCCGACCGTCATTTCGGGGATCAGCAATGTCGGCGAATCGGTGCCGTAGCGGAACTCAAGGTCCGTGCCGGGCTCGAGCGTCGCGAACATATCGACCAGGTTCGATGCGACCGTGATCTCCGCCACCGGCTCGGCGATCTCGCCGTTCCTGACCATGAACCCTGCGGCGCCGCGGCTGTAATCGCCGGTCACGGGGTTGACGCCCTGGCCGATGAGCTCAGTGACGAGCAGGGCCGCTGGAAACGCCGCGAGCAACTGATCGCGTGTCCGCGAGCCGGGCATGAGATGCATGTTGCTTGGGGCCGCGGTCGGCGCCCCTCCGAACACACGCGATGCATGACCCGTTGGCTCAATCCCGAGCTGCCGCGCCGAGGCGCTTTCCGCAATCCAGCCTTGCAGAACGCCGTCCTGTACGAGCTCGCGCCGGATCACCCGCAGGCCTTCCGCGTCGAATGGCCGCGATCGTAGCCCGCGGTGCCGCAGCGGATCGTCGACGATGACGATGTCTTGCGCGAACACTCTCCTGCCCAGCTGATCGCGAAGGAAGCTCGTCTTGGCCGCGACCGAGGAACCGCTGATCGCGCTCGCGAAGTGGCCGAGCAGCGACGACGCGACACGAGGCTCGAACAGGACAGGATATTTTCCGGGCTTAGGCCGCGACGGGTTCAGCCGCGCAACCGCTCGCTCGCCGGCGGTTCGGCCGATCCGGTCAGCGGCCTCGAGGTCGTCGAGATGGCGCGCGCTATGCCACCAATGATCGCGCTGCATCGAACCGCCCTCACCCGCGATGACTGCGGCGGAACAGGCGTGACCGCTGATCCGGTAGGCGCCGGAAAAGCCGCTCGACGTCGCCAGCGCGATGGTTGAAGCGGATGCGCTCGCTCCCGCCCCGCTCGAATTGGTGACTGCCGGCACTCCAAGCGCCGCCCGCTCGGCCACGAGCGCTCTCTCGCGCAGCTCCGAAGGGTCGGGCTCGCGCATGTCGTCGCCATCGATGGACGGCAGGTCTCCATGCTGAAGCAGCTCCGTTGGGGCGAGGCCGGCGAACGGATCTTCCGGGGCTTCGCTCGCCATCGCGAGGCAGCGTTCGACGAGCACCTTGAGGGCCTCGTCCGACAGATCCGACGAGGCGACGGTGGCCGAGCGCTGCCCGCTGAACAGGCGCAGGTTGATCTGCTCGCCTTCCGACCGGGAGACATCCTCGAGTTGGCCAAGGCGCACCTGCACGCCCGAGGAGCGGTCACCGGTGTAGTAAGCGTCGGCCGCGCTCGCGCCGGCGCCGATCGCGCGTGCGACGAGGGATTCGACGATGTGACGTGCGTCTTCAGGAGATTGCATGGGCCGTGCGACTAGCGGCTGGACAGGCCGACGACCAGCATGGCCAGGAAGACCAGCAGGCCGCAGGTGCGATTGGAGCGGAACAGGCGCAGCGCCAGCTCGCCGTCCTTCGGATCGGCTCGGAGCGCCTGGTTGGCGAGGTGCAGCCCCGCGGGAACAAGCGTGATCAGGGCCAGCCAATCGGGCCGCACCGACCAGACCCCAGCGCCCCAGAGGATCAGCGCCAGGGCATAGAAGATGGCTATACCGAGCGGCGCCTTGTCGCCGAGCCGGCGGGCTGACGATCTGACGCCGACCAGGGCATCGTCCTCGACGTCCTGGATCGCATAGAGCGTGTCGTAGCCGATCACCCAGGCGATGCTTCCGAACCACAGCAGCAGGGCCGGCAACTGCAGGCTCCCGGTCACCGCGGGCCAGCCGACGAGAGCACCCCACGAGAAGACGAGGCCGAGCCATGCCTGCGGCCACCAGGTGATGCGCTTCATGAACGGATAGGCAGCGACGGGCGCGACGCTGATCAGCGCGATAATCGCGGCGGTGAGATTGAGCTGCAGCAGGACGATCACACCGATGAGGCACAAGAGGCCGATCAGCATCCAGGCGGATTGCAGCGAGACTCGGCGGCTTGCAAGCGGACGCAAGCGCGTGCGTTCGACCTTCATGTCGAGGTCGCGATCGACGATGTCGTTGTAAACGCAGCCCGCGCTGCGCATTGCGAACGCGCCCAAACCGAGCCAGAGGAAAAGGTCCCAGCGGCCGCCCACGCCCGCCAGCGCAACGCCCCACGCGCAGGGCCAATAGAGCAGCCACGTGCCGATCGGCCGGTCGAGCCGCATCAGGGATGCATAGGGTCTCAAACCCGGCGGCAAGGCGCCGATGAACCCCCGTCGCTCGCTGTCCGGGACGATGTCCGTCGCTATGGTCACGGCCGCGCGTTAGCCGTGGAGGATGGAAGCGTCGACATAGACGAAGGCTTTGCGGCCCGACTCAAGCGTGACTTCCGTCCGTGAGTAGGCCGCTGCTTCATAGGCATCGGTCGCCTCGAGCTCCGCGCCAGTCAGGAACAGAACCACCCCGCTGACCCGGTCGGACGGATTGCCGGTCGGCCGGGCGATGGTGTGGATGCTCTTGCCGCTGAGCGAAACGACATGGGAGTCGTCGATCATGATCTCTGTCAGGACATGACCGAGCAGCACATCTTCTTCGGCTTCCACCAGGCGACCGTAGGTTCCCAGCTGCACTTCCGGCTGACGGAGCGTCCCGTAAGAGAAAAGCGCGACTGTGCCCGTGGGCTGGCCCATGGTTCGGCCATAGCCGACAATGCGCTCAGCGGTTAAGCCGCACCGATGCCCGCAACGCCCGCATGGCCGCCAAAGAGCTTGCCGCGTCTCTTCGTGCGGCAGCCGTTGGCTGAGGGCAGCCTCATCGAACTCGACGCGGCGCAGGCCAACTACATCGGCAATGTGATGCGCCTCGGGCAGGGCGCCGAATTGCTCGTCTTCGATGGCCGATCGGGCGAGTGGCTCGCGCGAATCTCGGATGCCGGCAAGAAGCGGATGACGCTCACCGCGGAGCGGTGGACGCGTGAGCCCGAGGCTATTCCGGACGTGTGGCTGGCATTCGCGCCGGTCAAGCGCACCCAGACGGACTGGCTTATCGAGAAAGCGACCGAGCTTGGTGCCGCACGGCTGATCCCGGTGATGACGCAGCGGACGGTGGCCGAGCGGGTGAAGCTCCAACGGCTCGAGGCGATTACGATCGAGGCGGCAGAGCAATGCGGTCGAACCCGCCTGCCAGAGATTTCAGAACCGCTCCCGCTCAAGCAGCTGCTCAGTGGCCGTGACACCAACCGGCGGCTCTATTTCGCAGATGAGGGCGGCGGAGAAGCGGCTGCGAGCGCCTTTGCAGCGGGGCCCGCTTTGATCCTGACGGGACCGGAGGGCGGCTTTACCGAACAGGAGCGGGCCGCGATCCGTACTGCCGAGAATGCCGTCCCGATCTCGCTCGGTCCGCGGATCCTCCGGGCCGAGACCGCGGCGCTCGCATCGCTGTCGGCCTATATGGCGCTCGCCGGTGACTGGCGCTAAGCGCCGCGCCGCATGACCACGCGTACCGACGACAGCTATTCCCGGCAGATCGAGAGCCGCGAGGATCTCCTCTCGGTGTTCTCAGGCGGGGAAAAGCCGCGCGAGCGATGGCGCATCGGCACCGAGCATGAGAAGTTCGTCTATCGCATGAGCGACCACCGCGCGCCGAGCTACGACGAGCCCGGCGGAATTCGCGATCTGCTCAATGGCCTCACCGAATATGACTGGAAGCCGGTCATCGAGAACGGCAACGTCATTGCGCTGAGCGGGACCGACGGAAACATCAGCCTCGAGCCGGCGGGACAGTTCGAGCTCAGCGGCGCGGCGCTCCAGAACCTGCACCAGACTTGCGCGGAAGCTGCGCGGCATTTGGATCAATGCAAGGCGATAGGCGAACGGCTGGGTTTGGGCTTCCTCGGCGTCGGTATGTGGCCCGACAAGACGCGGGCCCAACTGCCGATCATGCCCAAGGGCCGCTACGCGATCATGCTCAACTACATGCCGAAGGTCGGCAGCCTCGGCCTCGACATGATGCTGCGCACCTGTACCATTCAGGTTAATCTCGATTATTCCTCAGAAGCCGACATGGTGAAGAAGTTCCGCGTCGGCCTGGCGCTTCAGCCGGTCGCGACCGCGCTCTTCGCCAATTCGCCATTCACCGAAGGCAAGCCCAACGGCTTCAAGAGCTTCCGCAGCCACATCTGGGAGGACACCGACCCGGACCGTACGGGAATGCTGCCCTTCGTGTTCGACGACGGCTTCGGCTACGAGCGCTACTGCGACTATGCGCTCGATGTGCCGATGTACTTCGTCTATCGAGACGGAAAGTATATCGACGTTGCCGGCGAAAGCTTCCGCGCGTTCATCCAAGGCGCGCTGCCGCAGCTTCCGGGCGAGAAGCCGCGGATCACCGACTGGACCGACCATCTTTCGACGGCTTTCCCCGAAGTGCGCCTGAAGAGCTTCCTCGAAATGCGCGGCGCGGACGGCGGCCGCTGGAGCCGCATCTGCGGGCTTCCGGCGCTGTGGGTCGGACTGCTCTATGACAATCAGGCGCTCGATGCGGCGTGGGAGCTGGTGAAACATTGGACCATCGATCAGCGCGAGAAGCTGCGCCACGACGTGCCGCGACTGGGGCTCGACGCGGTCACTCCTGACGGCGAGACAATGCGCGACTTCGCCGGCAGGGTGCTCGACATTTCCGCGGACGGGCTGACGCGACGAGCGATGCTCAACAGCGCCGGCGACAACGAGGGTGGATTCCTCGATCCGTTGCGCGATGTCGTCGCAACGGGCATGACGCCTGCCGACCGCCTGCTGGCGCGCTACAACGGACCGTGGAACGGCGACGTTTCCCACATCTACGAGGAGTTCAGCTTCTGATGGACATGCAGACCCAGAGCCGCCGGACCCTCTATCCGGAAATCGAGCCGTACGAGAGCGGAATGCTCGACGTCGGCGACGGCCACAGCCTCTATTGGGAGCTGTGCGGCAACCCCAACGGCAAGCCCGTCGTGTTCCTGCATGGCGGCCCCGGCGGCGGGTCGAGCCCGGACCATCGGCGGCAGTTCAACCCCGACAAGTACAAGATCCTGGTCTTCGACCAGCGTGGTTGCGGCAAGTCCACGCCCTACGCCAGCCTCGAGGCGAACACGACCTGGCACCTAGTCGACGATATCGAGAAGCTCCGCACGCAGGTTGCGAAGGTCGACAAATGGCAGGTGTTCGGCGGCAGCTGGGGCTCGACGCTCGCGCTCGCCTACGCCGAGACATCTCCCGGACGCGTCACCGAGCTCGTGCTGCGCGGCATCTTCCTGTTTGACCAGTACGAGATCGACTGGATGTACGCCGCGGGCGGTGCGAGCCAAGTCTATCCGGACAAATTCGACGAGTTCCTCGCGCCAATCCCTGAGGCGGAGCGCGGCGATCTGATCGAGGCCTACCGCAAGCGGCTGACCAGCGAAGACCAGGACGAGCAGCTCGCGGCTGCCAAGGCGTGGAGCAAGTGGGAAGGCGACATCGTCACGCTCCTCCCCAGCCCATCCACGATCGAGCATTTCACCAGTCCCGAGGTCGCGGTCGCCGTCGCTCGCATCGAAAACCACTACATGGCGGCGCATGGCTGGCTGGAAGAAGGCCAGCTGCTGCGCGACGCGACCAAGCTCAAGGGCATTCCCGGCGTGATCGTCCAGGGGCGGCACGACACGTGCACTCCGCCGATCGCCGCCTGGAAGCTCAAGCAGGCGTGGCCGGAGGTCGAGCTCAACATCATCCCCGACGGCGGCCATCTGTTCAGCGAGCCGGGCGTGCTCGACGGGTTGATCCGGGCAACGGACAAGTTCGCGGCGTCCTGAGCGGCGCTTCGGGGGGATAGATGGCGAGGTTAGGCAAGCATCCCGCCGGCCTCGCGGTCCTCGCCGGAACCGAGCTCGCCGAGCGGTTTTCCTATTACGGAATGACAGCGCTGCTCGCGCTGTACATGGTCAAGCAGCTGCTGCTTCCGGGGCACGCCGAGCACGTGATTGGGCTTGCCGGGCTCCGCCGCCTCTTCGAGTTCCGCGGGCCGATGTCGGACCAGGCGTTCGCGTCCCTGATCTACGGATGGTACGGCGGGCTGGTCTATTTCACGCCGCTTATCGGCGGCTGGGTCGCCGATCGGTGGTTGGGTATTAAGCGGACGGTGATCCTCGGCGCCTTGCTCATGGCAGCCGGGCATCTCGCCATGTCGCTGGACGCGACCTTTCTGATCGCCCTGGTCCTGCTGATTGTCGGCTCGGGGTTCCTGAAGGGTAACATCTCCGCGCAGGTCGGCACGCTCTACCCCGAGAATGTGGAATCGCTGCGCGAGCGCGGCTTCACGATCTTCTCGACGGCGATCAACATCGGCGCGGTAGCTGGCCCGCTCGGCACAGGTGCCGTCGGACTCATTTACGGATGGCATGCCGGATTCGCGCTTGCCGCAGGACTGATGATCCTCGCGCTGATCGTGTACCTAGCCGGCTCGCGTTACCTGCCGGACTACAAGGCGGCGCGAGCGGAGAAAGCCGCTCTTCCAGCTCTCACGCGTGACGAGAAAACCCGCACGTGGTGGCTAGCCGGTGTGATCGCGCTGCTGATTCCGGTGAATGTTACCTACACCATGATCTGGAACATCGGCGTCGTCTGGGTCGACCAGCACGTCGATCTCGCGTCGCCGTTCGGCAACGTCCCGGCGAGCTGGTTCAATTCCGTCGACAGCTTCGCGAGCGTCATCGTTGCGCCGTTCCTAATCGCGCTGTGGGCTTGGCAGGCTCGGCGGAATACCGAGCCTGACGCGATGACCAAGATCGCGATCGGCGCCGTGATCAGCGGCGTGTCGGGGCTCATATTGGCAGCGGGCAGCCTCGCGTCTTCCAACGGTCAGGTGTCCGTCCTCTGGCCGCTGCTCGGCTGGTTCGGGATGGGTTTCGGCTTCATGTGGTACTGGCCGATCACCCTCTCGCTCGTGTCCAAAGCCGCGCCCGCGAAGGTCAATTCGACGCTGATGGGCGGCTCGTTCCTCGCGCTGTTCTTCGCGTCGACCATCATGGGGTGGGTCGGGAGCTTCTATGACGAGATGAGCAACGCCGCCTTCTGGACGCTCGACGCCGCAATTGCCCTCGTCAGCGCGCTAATGATCCTCGCGCTGAGGCGTCCGGTGAACCGGATCCTCGACCTTTGCGAGTGATCATTCGCCCGGGCGGTAGGTCCGTTCGGTGTGGCCCTTGAGCTGTTCGGGATAGAAATACACGTCGCGCAAATCGCCCGAGGCGAAGCGCTGCGCCTCATCGTTGAAGTGCCGCGAATCCGGATGGCCACTCTCGCCGCCGGCGGTGACCGCACGGGCGCTCACGCGTTTGCCGAACTCGACGACCGCGACGAAGCTGTTGCCATAGTCCCCGTACCAGCGCTTCGTCCCCGGGCGCGGCTCGGACCGGATCGATGCGAGCGAGCCGTAGCGTCCCTCGGCGAAAGGCACCGCGATGCTCGGTGCGGAATCGCTGTACGTCGGCTTGATCGCGGGCGAGATGCGCTGGTCGCGATTGATCTCGCCCCAGGGCACCTGCCAGCGGCCGAAATCGCGGGTGAGATAGGAGATCGTTTCGTCCAGCACCCGAAGCTTCAGCTCCGGGCTCGTGTCGCGGGCGAGGCGCATCATGACCTTGTTTCCCGGTTCAGATTTCGGAGCGTTGAGCGCCTTTCTCAGCGCCTCGCCCCAGGCCATAGCCAGCGCCTGCGGGACGGAATCCGCGCTCCAGCGATAATTCCAACCGCGCAGCGTCGCGATCGGTGCAGCAAGCCGCGCGCGGCGCGCGCCGGCAGCCGGTAAAGCGTCATAGGCCTGGAGCAGCGACGGGATCAGCACCGCGAAGCCAGGCTGATAGCTGTCGAACGCCGCGCGCTGGAGCTTGTCCAGGGTCCATCCGCTGCTCCCCTCGAGCATCTGCACGGCGTGGAGGCCGCGGAAATTCTCGCCGTCGGTGTCCATGTATCTGGAAAAATTCGCCGGGTTGGCGCTGTATTTGCCGGCCGCGCGATACGGCCAGGTATTGGTGTTCTGAACCCAGCCGTTCGGCGGCGTGAGGACGCTCGGCAATTCATCCAGCGCATGCAGGCCGCGCCAGTCCGTTCGCGGATCGCTGCCGTCCACCGGCCTCGTATAGTCGAACCGGTTGTCGCGCCGCGGAACGAACTGCGGATGGAGGTAGGCGATCTCACCCTTGTCGTCGGCAAATATTGTATCGTTCGAACTGTTCGCCTTGAGGTCGGCGACGCGGAGGAACGACGCGAGATCGGTCGCCTTGGTGCGGAGGAAGCTTTGCTGCAGCGCCTCGACGGGCTTGTCCATCATCGCGAAAGCGATCCAGCGGCCGTCCGCGGCGCGAACGATCGGGCCATGGTGCGTTCGGAATGTCGTGAAGCTGCGCGTGGCGAGCCGCCCGTCGGCGGTGCGGTAGCGGATGGTCACCGGGCGAATGGCCACGGGCCGGCAGCTCGGACCGTAGCGATAACAGAAGCCTCGGCCTCGGCGCTCGACCTTCTCAGCAAACTCGTCGACGGAATCGACGCCGCTCGAGGTGTGCATCCAGCCGGCGTGAGCATTGAAGCCCTGGTAGACGAAGAACTGCCCCCAGGTCGTCGCTCCGTAGACGTCGAGGCCTTCGTCGCTGCTCAGCTGGGCTTCGGAACGGAAGTACCAGCTGGTGTGCGGGTTGATCAGCAGGAGCGACGTGCCGTTGCTGCTCAGCTTCGGCGCGATGGCGATGCCGTTCGAGCCCTGCAAATCGCGCCAGGGGATGAGCGCGGCGGCGATCGGCTTGCCCGAATAGAAGGCCTCGAGCTGATCGAGATCGATGCGTTCGATGTCGCCGCCGATGCTGCCTTCCGTGAAGCTCAGCGCCATCCACGGCTCGAACCGGTTCAGTGCACGCGGATGCAGGTTCGGGTGCGTCGCCAGGAAATAGTTCAGGCCATCCGCCCACGCCTCCATCAGCCGGCGCATCGGCTCCGGGCTTCGCGCATAATCTGCCTTGAGCTCGCTCTCGCTGACGTAAAGCCGCGCGCGCAAATCCTGCCAGATCGCTTTCTCGCCGTCCGCTTCGGCGGTGCGTCCGAGATTGGTGAGATAGTTCGATTCGATCCGCGGGAAGTCGTCCTCCGCTTGCGCGTAGATCATTCCGAAGACCGCGTCGGCGTCCGTCTTCCCATGGACGTGGGCGATGCCCCAATCGTCACGGGTGATCGTCACGCGCGAAGCTTCGTCGCGCCATCGCGCGGGTTCGGGTGGTGAACCCGCAGTGAGGAGGAACAGGAGGGCGGGAAGGACGAGGCTACGCATGTGCCCTTGTACCTTCGCGCAGGCAGGGGTCCAGTCTCGGCTCCCTCGTTCGCAGAAGCACAGGGGTGGCGCTTGGCCTCCGCTTCGCGCTAGCTGCGGCCACGGAGGGAGTTCATGGCCGAACGACAGCGTAGCAGTCTCGCGCGCGTAATCGTCGCGAGCCTGATCGGGACGACGATCGAGTGGTACGATTTCTTCCTCTACGGCTCGGCGGCCGCGCTCGTCTTCAACAAGCTGTTCTTCCCCTCGTTCGACCCGCTGGTCGGGACATTGCTGGCGTTCGCGACCTATGCCGTCGGCTTCCTCGCACGACCGCTCGGCGGGATCGTCTTCGGCCATTTCGGCGACCGCATCGGCCGCAAGAAATTGCTGATGTGGAGCCTCGTCATGATGGGGCTCGCGACGGTGCTGATCGGGCTTCTGCCTGGCTATGACAGCATCGGCGTGTGGGCGCCGGTCGGGCTCATCGCGCTGCGCGTGCTGCAGGGCTTCGCCGTGGGCGGCGAATGGGGCGGCGCGGTGCTGATGGCGGCCGAGCATGGTGATGCCCGGCGGCGCGGTTATTGGGCGAGCTGGCCGCAGGCGGGAGTCCCGCTCGGAAGCCTGCTCTCCGCCGGAATCCTCGCGCTGATGGCGGGCGTGCAGAGCGAAGCCGAGTTCATCCGCTGGGGCTGGCGCGTGCCGTTCCTGCTCTCCGCGATCCTGGTCGCGGTCGGCTGGTACATCCGCAATCGGGTCAGCGAGAGCCCGATGTTCGAGGCGGAGATCGAAGCGGCCGAAGCGCCCGCGCGGCTCCCGGTGATGGACGTGATCCGCGAACGGCCGCGTGCAGTGCTGCTCGGCGCCGGGCTCAGGGTCGGTGAAAACATCGTCTATTACGTGCTCACCGTCTTCTCGCTAACCTTCCTCGTCGACGTCGCCGCGCACAGCCGCAGTCTCGCGCTCGATGCCTTGCTGATCGGAGCGGCGGTCCAGTTCGTCGCCATTCCCTTGCTTGCCGCTTTGTCGGACCGGATCGGCCGGCGACCCGTCTACGCGTTCGGCGCGTTCGGGACGGCGATCTTCATCTTCGCATTCTTTCCGCTGCTCGCCAGCGGCAACAATACCGTGATCATTTTGGCGATCGTCGTCGGCCTCGTGCTGCACGGTTCGATGTATGCGCCGCAGGCGGCATTCATCACGGAGCTGTTCCCGACGGGGATCCGATATTCGGGAGTGTCGGTCGCCTACCAGCTCACGTCGATTTTCGCCGGATCACTCGCGCCGATCATTTCACTGTGGCTATACAAGAACCAGCATTCGGCGATGCCGGTGTCGATCTATGTCGCGACCGCCTGCGTGATCAGCGGAATCAGCGCGCTGCTGGCGAAGGAGACGCGGGGCGTGGAGCTTGCATCCATTCGCTAGGCGTCGGGAAGCGCCTGCTTCGCCTTTCCCCAGCCGGCGAGCATTTTCGAGCTTGCCCGCTTCAGCAGCTCATCCGCGTCGCGGATGCTGAAGTGATGGCCGCTTTCATATTTGTCGAGCTCTTCCCAGGCGACCGGTGCTGCGACCGGCGCTCCTTCGCGTGCTCGGGCGGAATAAGGCATTACCGCGGTCGCTCCGCGCTGGTTGCGCAGCCAATCGAGAAAGATTCGGCCCTTGCGCTGCACCTTGCGGATGTTGGCAGTGAACGTCTGCGGCTCGGCCTCCGAGATCGCGCGGCTGAAGCGGTCGGCGAAGCTCTTCACCGTAGGCCAGTCCTTCGACGCATCGAGCGGAACGACGACGTGGATACCCTTGCCGCCTGAGAGCAAAGGAAAGCTCTTCAAGCCCAGGTCTTCGAGCAGCGCCTTCAACCGCACCGCGGCCGCCTTCACCTTGGCGAAGTCGAGCCCGACGTCGGGATCGAGGTCAAACACGAGGCGGTCCGGATATTCCACCTTGTCGACCTTGCTGCCCCAGCCGTGGAACTCGATGGTTCCCATCTGCACGCTGGCGAGGAGGCCGCGAATGTCGTCGAAGTAGAGATAGTCTTCGACAGAGCCGTCGCTCTCCTCGATCGGGATCTGCTTCACGTGCGGCCCGAACGTGCCCTTGTCGTGCTTCTGGAAGAAGCATTCGCCGGTGCGGCCGCCGGGGCAGCGGATCAGGGTCATCGGCCGCTTCGCCGCGTCGATCATGATCAGCGTCTCGATCGTCGCATAATAATCGGCGAGGTCCTTTTTGGTGAGGCCGAGCTCCGGGAAGATCACCCGCTCGGGGCTGCTGATCTCGATCCCGAAGTCTTCGGCGCGGGCATGGACTGGCTTCTTGTTCTTTGAGGCTTTGGGCTTTGTCTCTTTCGATTGGAGATGCTGGGGCACTTCCTTGACCACGTCCTTCGCTGGTTTGTCTTCGCGCAAAGCGATGAAACTGGGATGCCGGAGAACGCCGTCGTCGGTGAACTCGGTGAAGGCGATCTCGCCGACCAGGTCGGGCTCGATCCAGTGCGCACCCTTGCGGTCGGCGCGCGGGACTTCGACCGGAGCCTTGTCGATTGCGAGCGGCTCCATCTTCTTCATCAGCTCGGCCATCAGCTTCGCGTTGAAGCCGGTGCCGACCTTGCCGACGTAGGTGAGCTTGCCCTTCTCCTTCGCCGCGAGCAGCAACGATCGGAAGCCGATGCGTTTGTCGCTTTCGGACCAGCCGACGATCACGAACTCCTGGCGCTGGATACATTTGACCTTGAGCCAGCTGCGCGTTCGGATGCCCTTGTACGGCGCGCTGGCGAGCTTGGAGACGACCCCTTCGCCGCCGGCCTTGCAGACCTCGCGGAACAGCTCGTCGCCGCGGCCGATGACGTGGTCGCCGTAGATAATCGGAGGATTCACCCCCTTGAGCAGTGCCGCGAGCCGCTCCTTGCGCTCGATGTTGGGCAGCTTGCGGATGTCCTCGCCGCGGTCGATCAGCAGGTCGAAGGCGTAGAAGACGAGGTTCGCGCCCTTCTGGTCCTTCAGAGTCGCCTGAAGCAGCTGGAAGCTGGGCTTGCCGTCGTCGTCGATCGCGACGGCCTCACCGTCGATCAGGCAGCCGGCAGGCAGCTTTGCCGCGGCTTTGACCAGCGCCTTGAACTTGTCGCTCCAGTCCTTGCCGTTGCGAGTCCAGGCTGTCGCCACGCGTTCGCCGACGGCAAGCAGCAGGCGATAACCGTCATATTTATATTCGTGGATCCAGCTTTCGCCCGCCGGAACTTCATCGACCAGGGTCGCCAGCTGAGGCTCCTGGAAGGCTGGCGGCGCGGCACTGGCCTTGCGCTTGCCTCGGCCGCCCTTCTGCCCGCCGCGGTTGGAGCGCCATACGTCCTCGCCCGCCGCGATCTCGGCCATCGTCCGTCCGGTCGTGACGCTGGTCACGCAATTGTCGACGAGCGCGTCTCCATCGTCGGGGTCCGCGAATTCATCGGTCACCTTCTTGAGCATCCACGGCTCGGCCTTTTCGCCAGGCTTGGGCTTTAGCCGGAACATCACCCATTCGCCCTTCATCCGCTCGCCTTCGAGGGTGAAGTGGAGATGCCCCTCCTCGATCGTCTTGCTCGGGTCCTTTCGCGGATCGGGGTCCCAGCGGCCCTGGTCCCACAGCATGACGGTCCCGCCGCCATATTCGCCCTTGGGAATCGTCCCTTCGAACCCGCCGTAATCGAGCGGATGATCCTCGGTGCGCATTGCGAGCCGGTTCTCGCCGGGATCGAGACTCGGGCCCTTCGGAACGGCCCAGCTTTTCAGAACGCCGTCGAGCTCGAGACGGAAGTCCCAGTGGAGGCGCGACGCGTCATGCTTCTGGACGACGAAGCTGTCGCCTTTGCCCTTGAGCCTGCGGCCCTTGGGCTCCTTGGTCTTGGAGAAATCACGCTTCCGGTTGTAGGTCTCGATATCGAGCGGAACGCGCTTGGCCATGACTAGGCCCTTTTACGTGCAGGCGCCTTCGCCGGTTCCTTCTTGGCTGAGGCCTTCTTCGCCGCGGCCTTCTTGGGCTTGGCTTCCGCCTTGCCCTTCTTCTCGTCGCCAAGGCTCTTCTTCAGCGCGGCCATGAGGTCGATGACGTTCGAGCCCTTGGGCGGCGGCGCGTCGGCGTCAGGATCCTCGATGACCTTCTCGCCCTTGCTCTTCTTCTTCTCCTCGATCAGGCGATGAAGCGCGTCGACGTAGCGGTTGTGGAATTCCTTGGGATCGAACTCGCCGGCTTTGCGCTCGATCAGCATCGAGGCCATGTCGAGCAGGTCCGGATCGGGCTTGGTGTCGCCGATGTCGCGGAAGAAGCCGGACGATTTGTGGACCTCGTCCGCATAGCGCAGCGTCTCGAGCAGCAGCCCGCGGCCGCACGGCTTCAACGCAACCACATATTCCTGCCCGCGCATGGCGAGCTGGCCGACGCCGACCTTCTTCGCCGCCTTGAGTGCATCGCGGAGAACGACGTAAGCCTCCTCGGCAAGGTCGTCCGCGGGGACGACGTAATAAGGCTTGTCGAAGAAGGTCGCGTCGATCTCATCCTCGTCGACGAATTGGACGAGGTCGAGCGTCTTGCGGCTCTCGAGCTTGACGCTGTCGATCTCTTCCGGATCGAGCAGGATGTAATGGCCTTTGGAGACCTCGTAGCCCTTGACGATCTCGTCGCGGTCGACCGGTCCGATGCCGGGAACGACCTTCTCATATTTGATGCGCTTGCCGGACGGCTCGTGCACCTGGTGGAACTGGATCTGGGCGCCACTCTTGGTCGCCGGGAACAGCTCGACCGGGATCGACACCAGCGCCAGCCGGATCTGTCCCCGCCAAATCGCACGCGCAGCCATTGGCAACTCTCCTTCGTCGGCGGGATTCAATTCATTCCGCCACCGAGTCGTTCCGTGTAACTGCTTTCAATGACTGCACAAAGCTGCGCACGTCCTCGCGTCTCGAAACGAGATCGACAATTGCCGAGCCGCAAATGACGCCTTTCGCACCGGCATCGAGCGCTGCGCGGACGTGCTCCGGTCTCGAGATTCCGAAGCCGAAAATCGGCGGGGCTGCGCCGGCTTGCTTCACGCGATCGATCAGCCCCGCGTCGAACTGAGCGCCGGCGTGCGTGCCGGTGATCCCCGGCCTGCTAACGCAATAAGTGTAAGCTTTGGAAAGCCTTGCGATGCGCGCCAAAGTTGCGTCCGGCGCGTTCACAGCGGCGATGAGGACAGGCTCGATGCCGGCCTGCTCCATCTCGCGAGCGATGGGTTCGGCTTCGAACGCGGGCACGTCGGCGATGAGCAGGCTGTCGGCACCGGCCTCGGCGGCATCGCGGGTGAATCCGGGTCGAGCAACGACGACGTTGGCATAAGTCAGGATGCCAATCGGCACGTCACTGTTGCGTGTGCGCAACGATGCGATCAGGTCGAGGCAGTCCGCGACTCGGACGCCGCCAGCCAGCGCTCGCTGAGCGGCAGCCTGGATCACAGGCCCGTCCGCAACCGGGTCCGAGAAGGGAATGCCGACCTCGATCATGTCCGCGCCGCCCTCGATGACCGCGTCGAGAAGCTTCGCGCTGGTTTCGAGATCGGGATCGCCAAGCATGAGGAAGGCCCCGAACGCACCGTCGCCGTTCAGCCGGTCGAACATTGCAGCGTAGCGGCTCATGCGAGCAGCGCCTGCGCCTGTGCGACGTCCTTGTCGCCGCGCCCCGACAGGCCGACTAGGATGGCGCTGTCCGGCTCCTGCTCCGCAAGCCTCAGCCCGTGCGCGAGCGCGTGCGCGGATTCGAACGCACATAATATGCCCTCGCCTTCCGCCAGCGCTTTGAAGGCGGCGAGCGCCTCCGCGTCCGTCGCGCCGACATATTGCGCGCGGCCGGTGTCCCTGAGATGCGCGTGTTCCGGCCCGACGGCGGGATAATCGAGGCCTGCGGACACGGACCAGGTATCGGCAACCTGTCCGTCGCTGTCCTGAAGGACATATGTCTCAGCGCCATGCAGGATGCCGGGCGTGCCGCGCAACAGCGTCGCGCCATGTTCCTCGCCGTGGAGGCCCTTTCCCGCGGCTTCAACCCCGATCAGCCGCACATCGTCGTCGATGAAGTCTGCGAACAAGCCGATGGCGTTGGACCCGCCGCCGACGCATGCGACGACGGCGTCGGGGAGGCGTCCGAGCTGCTCGATCATCTGCGCGCGTGCCTCTCGTCCGATGACGCGCTGGAACTCGCGCACCATCGTTGGGAAAGGATGCGGCCCGGCCGCGGTGCCGAGCAAGTAATGCGTGTTCTCGAAGCTCGCGGACCAGTCGCGCAACGCCTCGTTGATCGCGTCCTTGAGAGTCCGTCCGCCGCTCTCCACCGGCACCACGCGGGCGCCCATCAACTGCATGCGAAAGACGTTGAGCTTCTGCCGCTCGACATCTTCGGCGCCCATGTAGATGACCGTTTCGAACCCGAGCAGGGCGCCGACGATGGCGGTCGCGACCCCGTGCTGGCCTGCGCCGGTCTCTGCGATGAGGCGCGTCTTGCCCATGCGCTTGGCGAGCAGCCCCTGCCCCAGCACCTGGTTGGTCTTGTGCGCACCGCCGTGGAGGAGGTCCTCGCGCTTGAGGTAGAGGTTGCCCGGCAGGTTGCGGCACTGCGTGAGCGGCGTCGGCCGACCTGCGTAACTCGCAAGCAGCCCGTTGAGCTCAGCCGCGAACGCCGGGTCGTCCTGCGCATCGAGAAACGCCGCCTCCAGCTGCTCGAGCGCCGGGACCAGGATCTCGGGAACGTAAGCGCCCCCGAAGCGGCCGAAGCGGCCGTTCAGGCGCATGCGCGCAACTGCTGCCGACAAGCGGGGCGCAGCATCTCGAAGAAGGCTGCGATCTTGTCGGGCGACTTGTGGCCCGGCTGCTCGTCCAGCGCCGATCCGACGTCGATTGCGTAAGCTCCAAGTGCGCGAGCCTCGCGCGCATTCTGCGGCCCGATGCCGCCCGCGATAAGCGCGCGGCGAAGCTCGGGATGGCGCTCGATCAGCCTCCAGTCGAAAGCCTGCCCGCTTCCCCCATCGGCATTGTCGAACAGGAGGCGGTCGCCGCCCCTGCCGGTCAGCGGCTCGCGCCCGACGCTCAGCGCCGTCCAGATCTCGCACGAGGCGTGCAGCCTCCGGCGGAGGGTCCGCACATATTCGACATCCTCGTGGCCGTGCAGCTGGACCGCGTGCAGGTTGAGCAAGGTCGCAACGTCGGAGACCACGCCGAGTGATGCGTCGCGGAAGACGCCGACCGGAAGAATGCCCGACCTTCGCGCGGTTCCGGCCAGCGGCGCCGCTTGCTCGGCCGTGACATGGCGAGGGCTGCCTGCCACGAACACGAAGCCCGCGAATGCCGCTGGCCGCGCGGCGCGCACATCTGCGCCGCGATTGAGACCGCAGATCTTGATGCGGCCGAAGACGAGCTCGCGGGCCGCTTGCGCGGGGTTGCCGGAACCCATCAGCGAGGAGCCGACGAGGAACGCATCGACGCGGCCCGAAAGCCGATCCAAGTCCCGGCGGCTGACGATGCCGGACTCCGAGACGAGCAGGCGGTCGGGAGCAAGCCCGGCGAGGCGTTCGGTCGTCGAGAGGTCGATCGACAGATCGCGCAGGTCGCGGTTGTTGATGCCGATCAACGGAGCGCCGAGCGCAAGTGCCCGCCGCATCTCGCCTTCGTCATGCACCTCGACCAGCGCATCCATGCCGAAGCGGCGCGCCTCCTCGATGATCGCGCGCGCCGCGTCGTCTTCGAGCAGCGACAGAATGACGAGGACTGCGTCCGCGCCCGCGATCCGGGCTTCGACCACCTGCCGGCGGTCCATAAAGAAGTCCTTCGCGAGTATGGGGCCGTCGAACTGCCGCCGCGCAGCCGCGAGATCGTCGAGGGAGCCGCCGAAGTGCGCCGCATCCGTGAGCACGCTGAGCGCGTCCGCCACGCCGGCGTACCCGCGCGCGATCGCCGCGGCATCGGCATCGACGTTGATCGGGCCCGCGGATGGGGACGTCCTCTTGATCTCGAAAATGAATCTCGCGCCGGGTTTCGCGAGCGTCGCCACGAGGCTGCGCGAAGTGGAAGACGCCATTGCCCTCAAGGCCTCGAGCGAAACGCCGTCGAACCGCGCCCGAAGCTCGTCGCGCTTCGAGGAGGCGATCCTGCCGAGAATCCCGACCGGCTCAGCCACGGCTCGCCTCGATGAACCGCTTGAGCACGTCCCCGGCCTTGCCCGAACGCACGGCATCCAGCGCCATGGCGGTGGCGATGCGCAGATCGTCGGCTATGCCGGCGGTCATCAGCAAAGCGCCTGCGTTCAGGGCGACGACCGTCTCGTCCGCTTCGCTGCCGCGACCGTTGAGTAGGGCGCGGACCCTGCGCGCATTGCGGTCTGGGGAGCCGCCGGCGATCTGATCCAGAGGCAGACGCCGGAGCCCTGCTTCCTCGGGCGTAATCTCGAGCTCCTCCAGATCGCCCTCCGCCAGGCGAATCGCCTGGGTGAATCCGTGAATGGCGATTTCGTCCAAACCGGACCCGTGAACTACGAACCCCCGCTGGACGCCGAGCGCCCGAAGCGTCTCGGCGATGGGCCGAAGCAGCTTGGGATCGGGCACGCCGAGCAACTGAACCTTCGGCTGCGCCGGGTTGAGGCACGGCCCGAGCAGATTCATGATGGTCCGGACCTTGAGCGCCCTGCGCACCGGGCCGGCGTGGGCGATGCCCGGGTGATATTGTGGAGCGAGCAGGAAGCAGAAACTCGTCCGATCAAGGATCTCGCGCGATTCCAGCGGCGTCAGGTCGAGCCGCGCTCCGAGCGCTTCCAGGACGTCGGCGGATCCGCATTTGGACGTGAAGGAGCGATTGCCGTGCTTGATCACGGGCAGGCCGCAAGCCGCGGCCACGATCCCGGCGGTCGTCGAGACGTTGATCGATCCCGAGAAATCGCCGCCCGTGCCGCAGCTGTCGGCGAACAAATAAGCGGGAGACGGAAACGGACGCGCCGCGCCGCGCAACGCTAATGCCGCGCCGATCAGTTCTTCCGAGGTCTCGCCCTTGATCCGCAGCGCGACGAAGGCCGCGGCCATCAACGGTTCGGGCAACGACCCTTCGACGATGCGGCTGAAGAGGTCGTGGGCGGACTTGCGGTCGAGATCCTCGCCGTCGAGAAGCCCGGCGATGCTCGCCTCGGATGCAGCGTCGGACGAGGCTGGAGCGGAAACGCAGTCGCGCCGAAAAGTCAGAATCTGGCTCATGAAAGTCACCTGGAAACAAAAAAGCCCGCCGTTGGCGGGCGGGCATTCGATGATCGTCGGTTAGCCGATCAGTCGCGCCATCGCGCCGCATAGGTCGACGGACGCCACCAGAGGTGAGCGGTCGAGGAAGTGGCGATGGCGACCAGGTTCGTCATGCGAATCGCCAGGTAGGGCAGCAACTTGCGGCCGGTCAAGCGGCGACCTGCGGGTTGACGCTCGGCGGCGGCGTGGGCATCTGGGCCCCAGCGCTCGGCGAGCGGGTGTAGCTCAATGGTAGAGCAGAAGCCTTCCAAGCTTACGACGAGGGTTCGATTCCCTTCACCCGCTCCAACCGTAGCCTGTACGGGGCGCAGGCGAGCATAGAGCGAGCAAAGCGAGGGGCGACAATTCTTCGCGTTCACCCGCGTTGACACAGCATTGGCGCGCCGCCACATGGCGCGCCTGCCTGCACCTGGAGAGGTGGCCGAGTGGTTAAAGGCAGCAGACTGTAAATCTGCCCGCGCAAGCGTACGCTGGTTCGAATCCAGCCCTCTCCACCACTATGTGCGCAGGATGTCGCGGTGCGGCGGGTTGTGGCAACATGCCTCGATGACGCGAACCCGCGTAACCGCCGCCCTGATCGCCGCATTCATTTGCTCAGCCGCGGGTGGCGCTTCGATGGGGGCGGTGCCGCTCGCTCCAAACGATGGGAAGGCGTTCCTGTCCGCCCGTCCCGGCCCTTCCGAGCTGACGCTCCCCCCGGGCGAAACGGCTTTCGAAGACGGCGCAACAGGTTACCGCCCTTCAGCCTTGCCCACTGGGCCGCGCCCGCTCCTCGTGATCCTGCACGGATATCCCCAGGATCCGCGCCGGTTCATCAAGGCCTTCGAACCATGGGCGGATCGGTGCGGTGCGCTTCTCCTCGCGCCGGCCGCAAAGAACGACACGTGGGACATCATTGCTGCCTGGCTCGACCTTCGTGATCGCCGGACCGGACCTGCGCGAACGCCGGTGCTCTTCGGACCGGATGTGCGCCGGATAGACTCCGACTTGGCGAGGGTGTTTGCGGCCGCGCCCGTCGATCCGCGGCAGATCACCTTACTCGGCTTCTCGGACGGCGCGAGCTATGCTTTATCGCTCGGCCTCGCCAATCCGCAGCTGTTCCGCTGGATCATCGCGCTTTCCCCGGGATTCGCGGTGTTTCCGGAGCGAGGAACATTGGACCAGAAGCTCTTCATCGCACACGGCACGAGGGACAGCCGTCTCGACTTTGACCGAACTCGCGACGGGATCGTGAAGCCGTTGCGGGACGCGGGGATGGACGTGACCTTTCGGCCGTTCGCAGGCGACCATGTGTTCGCGCCCTCACTCGCTCGGGAAGCGCTTCAGCTCGCATTCGGCTGTAGCCGCTCGACAGGCACATGATATCGGCGGGCCGACCAGCTATCGAATTGATCCAATTCGAATTCCCAAAAATCCGCAGAAAACTGGCCAAATGGCGGGATATGACATAAGGTCACAGCCGGACTCGTTGCTCGGGAGTGCCACGGATGCCACGCGGGGTGGGTTTTGCTTTGAAGGAGACGGCGGGCTTGCCCGAATCCGCCGACCACGAGGGGCGTCCCGCAAACGACGACCCAATGGCGCAGCGTGTGGCCCGGCTGACCGCCGGCCAGCTCGAGTGCCTGCGCCTGGTCGACCAGCATCTCTCGTCCAAGGAAATCGCTGCCGAGCTCCACATTTCGCCGCACACGGTCGATCAGCGCATCCGGCAGGCGCTGCAGATCCTAGGTGTTGAGCGGCGGGCCCAAGCGACGCGCATCGTCGCCCAGTACAAAGGGCCATATCAACGTTTGATACATCAATCGCCGTACATTCCCGCCGGCGAACAAACCGGTCACCCAGAGGCCGCGGTCAGTAATCAGATTCGGCACGCTGACCGCGCAGGGGAGGCTGGGAGAGCTGGTTTCCTAACCGAGCAGAGGCCCGCGTCATTCTGGCCTTCCCTGCAACCGCCGTTCGCAACGAGGAGTAACCCCCGGAATGAGATGAGTGTCGGCCAGAGGCTGTTCTGGATTGCGGCGATCGCGATCGGAGCGGCGTTCTCGGCGGGCATGTATCTCGCCGGACTCGAAAGCCTCGCAAGGCTGGTCAAGGGCTAACCGAAACCATCTCTCTTCTCATTTCGGCAACCATGTCCGCGCGATTCTCGTCGCTGCGGAAAGGAGCAGTCATATGCGCAAGCATCAGATTGAAAACGCCGCCTACGAAGTCGCTACCCAGGTCCGCGCGGTCGAGGACAGCATCGAAACCGCGCTCGGCGAAATCGCGGAGCTGCAGGCCCGCATGGTGCGGGCTCGCGGCGTGACCCGCGCCGGAATGATCACCAGCCACGCTGCGTTCGAGCAGCTCGCGGCGACGACCAGCAGCCTGATCGCCGCGCGCGGAGGGATCGCCCATTGCCACGTGGCCCTCGCCGAGACGAAGCAGACGATCCCGGGCCTCAGAACCGTCGGTTTCGGGGACGAGGGCGATTGTCCGCCGTCGGGCTTTGCCGACCTGCGGGTCGTTGCGTAACAACAGGGGTGGTTGACCGGGCGGCCGTTTGGCTGTCCGGTCGCCAGTCGCCATGGTCCGGCTGATCCTCTTCAACCTGCTGCTGTTCGGAGCGTGCGGTTACGCGCTGCTCAAAGGTACGCGCGACGCCCGAATCGTCGCCATCGTGTGCATCCTCGCCAATTTCGCGACGTTCGCATTCCGCGGCCCCTCGCTCACCGGCTATGCGTCGGTCGAGATGACGGTGATGGCGATCGATCTCGGAACATTGGCGGCCTTCACCTTCGTTGCATTGACCTCGGATCGGTTCTGGCCGCTCTGGATCAGCGGACTTCAACTCACCACCAGCATGGGACATTTGCTGAAGGGCCTGCAGTCCGACCTGCTCCCCTTCGCCTATGCGGCAGCCCTGCGCTTCTGGAGCTATCCGATCCTGCTCATCCTGGCCATCGGAGTGTGGCGCCAGCAGCGGCGCATCCACGAGATGGGGGCGAGGACGCCGGCATAGTTGGACAGCGCGGCCGGCCCCGCTAAGCGGCTGGCGATGTCTCGCCGCACGAAATCGCATCAAAGCCACGGAAGGCCTAACCGGCCGCGTCTCTGGGGCAAGCACGCGGTCTCCGCTGCGCTCGACAATCCTGAACGCAAGGTGCTTCGGGCGTGGGCGACGCGCGAGGCCGCTGACTTCATGCAATTTCCCAAGGAAGTGGCCGTCACGCTCGCGGACGCCGCCGATCTCGGCCGCTTGGTCCCCCACGACGCTCCTCATCAGGGCGTCGTCATCGAGGTTGAGGCCCTGGAGGAGGCGTGGCTGGACGACCTGTTGAGCGGGGCCGCGGAACGCGCTGTGCTGCTTGTGCTCGACCAGGTCACCGATCCGCATAATGTCGGAGCGATCCTGCGCTCTGCTGCAGCGTTCGGAGCGATCGGCATCGTCACTCAGGACCGGCATTCTCCACCCGAAGGCGGCGTAGTCGCCAAAGCCGCCTCCGGGGCATTGGAGCGGCTTCCTTGGGTGCGGGTGGTCAATCTCGCCCGAGCGCTCGAGGAGATCGGCGAAGCCGGATTCTGGCGGATCGGACTGACGGGAGACGCGCCGGTGGAATTGAAGGAGGCGCTTGGCCCCGCGCGCGTGGCGCTGGTGCTCGGCGCCGAAGGATCCGGCTTGCGGCAAAACACCCGCGAGCATTGCGATGAGCTTGCGCGGCTGCCGATCGGCGATGCAGTCGAAAGCCTGAACGTTTCCAACGCGGCCGCGGTCGCCCTTTATGCAGCGAGCATTTCCTAATGGTCCGGTCGAAGAAGAGCATCAAAAGCCACGTAGAGGCGCTCGCCAGCCGCGAGCCGGCGTTTGCGCGGGTCCTGGAGCGGCACGGGATGCCCGAGCCCCGGATCAGCGAACGCGGAGCGCAGACGCTTCTCAGGACCATTGTCGGACAGCAGGTCAGCGTCGCCGCGGCCCGGGCGATGTGGGCGAAGCTCGAGGCGGCGTTTGGATCCCCGCCCGATCTCGCCAGGCTGCTCGCAGCGAGCGACGAAGAGATGCGCGGCGCGGGGATGTCGCGCCAGAAGTCGCGCTACATTCGAAGCCTTGCAGAATTGGTCCTTTCGGGTGAGCTGAATCTCGAAAATCTTCCGGAGGACGATGAGGAAGCGATCGCACTCCTGACGAAGATCAAGGGCATCGGGCGCTGGTCGGCGGAAATCTATCTCCTGTTCGCGGAGGGGCGCGCCGACGTCTTTCCCGCCGGAGACCTGGCGGTCATGGTCGAGCTCGGCCGCCTGATGGGACTAGACGAAAAGCCGAGCGAGAAGCAGCTGCGAGAGTTGGCGGAGGCGTGGCGGCCCTATCGCGGAGCGGCAGCCGTGCTCGCCTGGCACAGCTACAACAGCAGCGTGCTCTAGCCTAGTTGCGAACGCCTGTCGGGAGCGGCCTGGCGCCAAGGCCGCGGAACACGCGGGGACCGAGATCGAGCCGGAACGGCGCCAGCTTATCGCCCTTGCCGTCGCGGCCCACGAGATAGCTCACTGACGTCCGCCCTTCCTTCCCGGCGTGCCGGTAGATGGCGTTGAAGGCGAGAAGCGGTACAAACACGAATCGCCCGCCCATTTCGAGCGCCTGGATTTGGTCTCGGGAAGTCGCGACCTGCGTAGTGAAGGTCACGCGCTTGAGCGGCTCGATGAGCGGAATGCGTTCACCGGGACCAGCCGGCTGCGCGAAGAAGCCCTCGAGGTGCTGGTCCTGCACCGGTCCGGCGTTGACGACCGCCGCGGCGACATGGATGTCGCGGGCGGGGGCGCTGCCCGAGTTGAACAGGTCGAGCTCGAACTCGAAGGTGACGCTGTCGTCCGTAACGATGCAGCGCAGCGGATGCACAGCGACCTCGATCCAGGGGCGCAGACCCGCGGACACAATGCCGGCCGGCGCGGGAGCAGGAGCAGATGGCGGCGACGCTACAGCCGGCGGAGCCGCCGAGCGAGGTGCCGGAGCAGGCGCGGGCCTCGGCGGTTGGGGCGGGGGAGGCTCACGCACGCGGTCCGGCTCCGGCCCCGACAAGAGGTCCAGCTGTGGTCCGCCGGCATAAGCGGGTCGCACGCGCGTTCTCCAGAAGAGCAACGCGCCGCAAGCCAGCGCAAGCGCCGCAAGCAGCCAAGGGAGAAATGAAATCTTACGTTCCGGCGCCAGTGTCGGGCCGGAGCTGGCCGGGTCCGGGTCAAAGGCCGGTGCGGAGGTCGCTGCTTCGGGCAGGCTGGCCGCCACGGGGGCACTCGTGACCTGCTGGAGCTGTTGCGGTGGAGCGTGCGCCGGCCGTTCGGCAGCTGCTGCCGGCGGCGCGGTGCGCGGCGCTTCGGCGGTCACCGTACGGCGAGTTGCGGGGCCCGGCGTTCGCGCCGAGGCGGTTTCTCGTGGCTCGCTCGTCGCGGCCGGCGCTGCCGTCGCTCGCGCCGGCGGCTGATCCGCCGGTCTGGTAACCGTTCCTGAAAGGCTGAAGTTCTGCAGCTCTCTCGGGCCGACGGAGTCGGCCGGAGCGCTGCTCGAAGGCGGAGCGGCGTCTTGCGCAGGCGCAGCTGCCGGCGCGAGCGACAGCCCGGCCGTCAAAGCAGCAATCGCAAAGCGCCAAGCGCCCCTCATGTCCTCCCCGCTCCTGTGTGAGTCGCGCCCTTTTCTCGCGGCGCCACAGGCACATGCCCGCGTCACGCAGCCTATTCAAGCACAGGCTGGATGAACCGGCTCGAAACCCGGTCGATTACCGGGCGTCGACCAGCACCAGCTCGGCATCGTCCTCGGCCTGGATATCGAGCCTGGTCTCGCCGGTGATCGCAACGCCGTCGCGCGGCCCGGCCTCGACGCCGTTCACCCGCACGCGTCCGCTCGGAACCAGGTAGAGGTGCCGGTCCGGCTCGGAGTCGATCGCAATGGATTCGCCGGCCTTCACCGTCGCGCCGAGGATGCGCGCATCGGCATTGATGGTGAGCGCTCCGTCATCGCCATTGCCGCTTGCGAGCAGCTGGAACGCCCCCTTTCGCGAATCCTTCGGGAACGGCTTGGCGCCCCAGCTGGGCTGGGCATGCGGCTTGTCGGTCTCGATCCAGATCTGGAAGAGCGTGGTCTGCTCGTCCTCGAGATTATATTCGGCATGCGTCACGCCAGTGCCGGCGCTCATCACCTGAACGTCGCCGGCGCCGGTTCGGCCCTTGTTGCCCATCGAATCCTGGTGGGTGATCGCGCCGGTGCGGACGTAGGTCACGATTTCCATGTCGCGGTGCGGGTGCGGCGGGAAACCGCTTTGCGCGGCGATTTGGTCATCGTTCCAGACGCGTATCCGGCCCCAACCCATCCGGCTCGGGTCGTAATAATTCGCGAAGGAAAAATGGTGGCGGGCGTTGAGCCAGCCGTGGTCGGCGTGACCCAGCGAACTGAATTTGCGGACGTCGATCATGGAACCTGATTTGGGCTGCGCGGCACTCGCATCAAGTGTCAGCGATGTGACCGTCGCACGATATAGGCGGCCGCGGCCAAATCCTGCACGACATGCCCGAGAGACTTGTAGATCGTGATCTGGGCATCGTCTTCGCGGCCCGGAACCTTGCCGGCGAGCACTTCGCCAATCTCACCGACCAGGTGCGTATCGTCGATAATGCCGGCGTCGCGCGCGACCGCGAATTCGGCGGACTGGGCGAGGACTCCCGGACGATAGTCGGCAAAGTAACGCGCCCTTGCGACCAGCGCGGTGTCGACTTCGACCGGCCCAAGCATGCTCGAGCCGACCAGGTTGATATGCGTTCCGGGGCGAAGCCATTCACCAAGAAGGACGGGCTCGGCGGACGACGTAACCGTGCAGATCACGTCGGCCCCTTCAGCGGCTTCCCGACCATCGGAAACGGCCGTGACCGACACCCCCAACTCGCCGCTCATCCTCTCGGCAAAATCGCGCGTCTTCTCGGGCGAGCGTCCCCAGAGCAGGATTTCACGGAAGCGCCGCACCAGAGGCAGTGCGCGCAAGTGCGATTCCGCCTGGACCCCGGTGCCGAAAATGGCGAGAACCTCGGCATCGACGCGGGCGAGCGCATCCGTCGCGACGGCACTCGCACAGCCGGTGCGGATCATGGTCACGGGCTCGGCGTCGGCGATGCAGCTGACCGCTCCGGTTTCCCCATCATAGGCGACGACGACGCCCTGGTGCCGAGTGCGGCCGGGGCGATCCGGATCACCGAACACGCTGACCAGTTTCGCACCGAACGTCGAAAGCGCTGCAAGCTCGCCCGGCATGGTGCCGAACATCTCGTCCTTGCCGACCGTGAAGATCTGCCGCAGCGGCTGCGGCCGCTCGCCGCTGGAGAGCGCAATCATTGCGCGCCGGACGGCGTCGATGCAGCCGGGATAATCGAGGAGCGCCTCGACTTGAGCGGCGTCGTAGAAGCTGATCGTCATGGCAGCGCGCTGTACTACTAGCTTTGGGCAAGGAGGAAGGCTCGAGGATGCTGACGGAGCGCGAAGTCGACCGGATTGTGTTCGGCTGCGGCAATTTCGGCGGAATTGGCTCTTCGCCTCGCTTGCGCAGCGCCGGTGACAGCGAAGAAACGGCATTGGAGCTGCTCGACCATGCTCGGCGGGTGGGACTGCGGCGGTTCGACACGGCAAACACCTACGGCGGAGGAGCAAGCGAGATGATGCTCGGCAAGTGGCTTCGGGCCCAGGGCGCTGGCTTCGTCGAGAGCGCGCAGGTTGCGACCAAGGTCGGCAACCCGCATGGCTGCCCGCTCGGCGAAAGGCCGCTCAGCCGGAGTCAGATCAGCTATCACCTCGATCAATCTCTGCGCCGATTGGGCGTCGAGCGGATCGATCTCTACTACATTCACGAATTCGACCGCGAGACGCCTCTGGAAGAGACGCTGGAGGCGATGATCGACGCCACGAAGGCCGGCAAAATCGACCGGTTCGGAGTTTCGAACGCATCTATGTCCGACGTCGAGAAGGTCAGGAACCTGGCCGGAGGCGTCCTTCGCTTCGAATATGTCCAGAACGAGTACAGTCTCCTTGCAACGACCGATGCACAGGCGCTGATCCCCTACTGCGCCGAGCATGGGCTGCGCTACACGGCCTTCAGCCCGCTGGCGGGCGGTTTCCTGACCGGCAAATACCGCTTCGGCGAGGAGCCGCCGGCCGGCAGCCGCCTGGCCGATGCGCCGGAAGCCTGTACCGGCTATTTGAGCGAGAGATCGTTCGCTGCGATCGAGCGGCTGAAACGATCGGCCGAAGAACGACAGCAGACGATGGCCGAGGCCGCGCTGCGCTTCGTGCTCGATACGCCCGGAGCCGACGGCCTGATCATCGCACCCCGGCGCCTGGAGCATTTCGCGACGTTGGGCTTCGAGCAGCCACGATGAGCGTGCATTCCCGCAGATGAACTGAACGCCATTCCTCAGGAAAACATCAGACGGCGCTCATGACTCTCATCCGGCGTTCCCGGTACCTGTTCTCCGCAACTTAGCGGAGGCATATCATGGTCAGGACCGGCGGCGAAGAACGTACACCCGGATTCAAGCTGGCGCTGGCGATCGTCGTCGGGCTCGTCCTGACCATCCCCCTCTTCTCAGTCTGGCTACTGGTCTACGACCGCAAGACCCAATCCGAAGAAGCCACGGCTTCGATCACGGAGGGATGGGGCGGCGAGCAGGTCATCAACGGCCCCGTGCTCGTCATCCCCTACCGGGCCGCTGCCACGGAGACCGTCGTCGAAAACGGTCAAACGGTGACCCGCAGCCATGACGTGCAGCGCGAGCTGACGCTCGCGCCCGAAGCGGTTGTCCTGACGACCGAGGTCCAGCCAGAGATGCGCCGGCGCTCGATCTACGAAGCCGTCGTTTACAATGCGAGCGTCATGGGCAAGGCACGGTTCGCCTTCCCGCCCGACCTTGGCCGGACCGGCGTCGATCCAAGCCAGATGGACATGAGCCGAGCGGAGCTGCGCTTCGGCCTCAGCGATCCGCGCGGGCTCGGCGCCAATCCGCGGGTCAGTGCAGCGGCGACACCGCTTCGTTTGCAACCGGGCGGCGGGAGCGCCGGTGGCCGCGGCTTTTTCGCATGGATCGACGCGGGCCGGCTCACCGCGCAGCCGCTGGCGATCGACTTCGCCTTCCACTTCCGTGGGAACGGATCGCTAAGCCTGCTCCCAAACGCGGGCGACACGGCGTGGAAGGTGCACTCATCCTGGCCGAGCCCGAGCTTTGCAGGAGCCTTCCTTCCCGAAGGGCGACGGGTCGGCAACAAGGGCTTCGATGCCGTCTACCGCATCGGCAACCTCGCTCTCGGCAGATCCCTGGTCAGCACCGGCGATCCGGCCGCGAACACTCCGGACACGCGAGGTGCCATGCCGGACGGCCAGGCCGCACAGATCAGCCTGATCCAGCCGGTTGATCCATACTCGCAGGTCAATCGAGCGACGAAGTACGGCTTCCTGTTTATCGGCTTCACGTTCCTCGCCCTGCTGATGTTCGATGTGATCGGCGGAGTGCGCGTGTCGGCGGTCGAATATCTGCTGATGGGCGCCGCGCTGGTCCTGTTCTTCGTGCTTCTGCTCGCTTTTGCAGAGGTGATCGGCTTCATCCCCGCGTACATCATCGCCTCGGGAGCCATCGCCGGGCTCAACACGGCCTATTCGGCCGCGGTGCTCGCCAGCTGGGGCCGGGCCGCCTTCATGGGCGGACTGCTCGTCGGGCTCTATGCGGTGCTCTACATTCTCCTGAGCCTGGAAGCCTTCTCGCTGCTTATCGGCTCACTGCTTCTCTTCGCCGCGCTTGCCGGCGTGATGTACGCGACGCGGCGGATCGATTGGGGTGCTCCGAGAGGTTCGCCGGCGGCGTGACGCTGGCGAACTTTGCCGCTACGCGGCGAGCATGACCGAACAAGCAGTACCACCCAAGCGTATCTTCCCGACGTCCAAGGTCGACGCCCGAGCCGCCGAACACGTACCGTCGATCCCGCAGACCGAAAGCCCGGCTTACCGGCTTGCTTTCCAGGACGCGGAATTCCTCCTGCGCGAGGACTTAAGGCCGGTCCGCTTCCAGCTGGAGCTGCTGAAGCCGGAGCTCCTGCTCAACGAGGCGCAGATTGAGTCGACGTTCGTGTTCTACGGGTCCGCGCGAATCCCGTCGCCGGACATGGCCGACGCGCTGATCGCGGCTGCGACGAATCCGGAACAGGAAAAGGTGGCCGAGCGGCTGAAGGCCAAGTCGCCCTATTATGAGGTGGCTCGGGAACTGGCGCGACTTGCGAGCCGCTGCGACGTCGACGCCTTCGGCAAACGGCAATTCGTCGTTTGCTCGGGCGGCGGCCCTTCGATCATGGAAGCCGCGAACCGCGGCGCCTGGGAAGAGGGCAAGGAATCCATCGGACTCAACATCGTGCTCCCGCACGAGCAGCTTCCCAACCGCTATGTCACGCCGGACCTCAGCTTCCAGTTCCATTACTTCGCCCTGAGGAAGCTGCACTTCCTGTTGCGGGCGCGGGCGGTCGCCGTCTTCCCAGGGGGATACGGCACCTTCGATGAAATGTTCGAGCTGCTCACCCTAGTCCAGACCGGCAAGGTGCGGCCGCTCCCGATCCTCCTGTTCGGCCGGGATTATTGGAACCGCGTGATCAATTTCGAGGCGATGGTCGAAGAGGGTGTCGTCGCACCGAACGATCTCGCGCTGATCCATTGGTGCGAAGACGCGCAGGAAGCGTGGGATTTCGTCATGGACTTCTACGCGGAACACCCGGCCCCGCAACGAGTCCAGTCCGGGCCGCCGGAATAGGGAGCCCTCAAGGGTTCCTAGCGCTCGCCGGTCCGGCGGCGTTCACTGCGGCCTCGCCGCCGACGTTCTTCGGATTCTTGGCGGCCTGCTGTTCGGTCAGCACTGGCTCCTTGCCCGCCTTTTGCGGCCCATTGTCCGGACCCGTGCCAGGTTGGTTGCCGGCAGCCTTCTGAGCCGTGTCAGCGGCGGCTGGAGCCGCGGGGAGCGGCAGCGGATGACCGCTCTGCTGGTTCAGATAAGCGATTACGTCGGCGCGGTCCTGCGGGTTGCCGAGGCCGGCGAAAGTCATCTTGGTGCCCGGAGCGAAATTGCGCGGGCTCGTCAGCCACTGGCTGAGATTGTCCCAGTTCCAGGTGCCGCCCTTCTTGGCCAGCGCGTCGGAGAAAGCGAAGCCCTTGCCCTGGCCGATCGGCTCGCCGAGCACGCCCCACAGGTTCGGTCCAAGCTGGTTCGGACCGCCGTTGGCCGCATTGTGGCAGGCGGCGCATTTATTGAAGACCTGTGCGCCCTTGGCGGGATCGGCCTTCGCAAGGAAGACTTCGATCGGCTGTTCCGCGGCCGCCCCGCCCTCGCCTTCCTGCTCGACGCCCGCGATCGGGTAGCCCATCTTCTCCGGGCGCTCGCTGTGGAACATCTCGCCGGCCACGATCGAGGAGCCGAGCGCGACAATGCCTGCGAACAGCACCCAGCCAGCGATGGTGTTGAAGCGATCGTCCATGGATTTTCCTTGGCTTTCCCCGCGGTCGCGGGCGAATGGATTTGCCGGGCCTCTTAAGGGCGACTCCGCGGCTCTTCAAGGCCGAGCCAATCCTCCAGCAGCGTCCTCGCAATCGCGGTGTGCGGAGGCGGCTGGAAGGTCGCGTCTGGGCTCCCGCTTATGCCGCGCTCGACTTCGTCGCGGGTGAACCAGCGGGCATCGTCCAGCTCCGTCGTGTCGACGCTGAGCTCGCCCGACAAAGCCTGCGCGCGGCAACCGAGCATCAGCGAGGACGGGAACGGCCACGGCTGGCTCGCGACGTAGCGAACGTCGCGCACATCGACGCCGGCTTCCTCCTTCACTTCGCGAGCTACGGCGTCTTCGATCGATTCGCCGACCTCGACGAAGCCCGCCAGCGCGGAATAGCGTCCCGCCGGGTAGTGCGGCTGACGTCCGAGCAGGACGTTCCCCTCGTGCTCCACAAGCATGATCGCGACCGGGTCGACGCGCGGGAAGTGCTCGGCGGCACAGCGGCCGCACGATCGCGACCAGCCGCCGCGAATGACTTCCGAAACGTGTCCGCAATTGGCGCAGAAACGGTGGCGCGAATGCCAGCGAGCGAGGCTGAGCGCCGCAGCGAACAAAGGTGCGTCGCTTGCCCGCAGCTGCGCGATGAGCGGGAGCACGCTGAACGCCATCGCAGCCGGCTCCGCCAATGGCGAAAAGCGCGGAGCATCGCCGTCCAGCCCCAGGAAGAGCGAAGGCTCGCCGACGTCCTGCCAGACGAGGGCGCCGGCCTCGTCCATCGCCGGCAGGCCGTCGCTCCAGACCAGCTCCCGCGCGTCTCCGCGCTTCGCGAGCTCGGCCATTTTCTCCGGTGTCGAACGCAGTGCATCGGCACGGTCGAGACCCGGTCCCGAGAAGAAGGTCTCAGGCCGCATTTTTGTGCTCCTCGAGAGCGATATCGGAAGCGCGGCGATAGAGCGTCGGAAGCCCGGCCTCGGCCAGTCCAATGATCGGGTGCCACCAACCCTCCCCCACGGCCTCCGATCGCAGCACGACCTGCAGCTCCAGCGAGAAATGCGTGAAGACGTGGCGCACGCGGCCGATCGCATTCGCCGCCCGGGCGGGTGTCTCCGTCCAGTCGGTCCCCGGTAGCGAAGCCATGCCGCCGAGCATGCCCCTGGCGGGCCGGCGAACCAGCCACACTGCGCCGTCGCGCTCGATCCAGTAGGCCAGGCCATATTTGTGCGGCCGGTCCCGGCGGAGCTTTGGCGTCGGAAATGATGCCGGATCGCCGCTGCGGAAGGCGAGGCAATGCTGCCGCACCGGGCACTTGCCGCACATGGGAGCCTTCGGACGGCAAATCGTCGCGCCGAGATCCATCATCGCCTGGGTGAAGTTGCCGGCATGTCCCTCGGGCAGCATGGCGAGCACCAGCGTCTCCACTTGCACCTTCCCCGGATCGGCGAGGCCATGGAGGCGCGCGATCACGCGCCGGACATTCGTGTCCACGGCCGGTGCATTGTCGCCAAATGCGATCGCCGCGATGGCCGCGGAAGAATAGTCGCCGATTCCCGGAAGCCGGCGAAGCTCTGCTGCAGTGGCGGGAAAGGCGCCGCGGCGCGCCACGTCACGCGCACAGGCGATCAGGTTCCGGGCCCGGGCATAATAGCCAAGCCCCGCCCATTCGGAGAGGATCTCCTCGTCGGTAGCCGCGGCGAGCGCCTCGATGGTTGGCCATCGCATCACGAACCGCTCGAACCGCGGGATCACCGCCGCGACGGTCGTCTGCTGGAGCATGACCTCGCTCAGCCAGACCCGGTAGGGATCGGGCGACGGTCCGCCCGGCGCGGCGCGCCACGGCAGGCGCCTGAAGTTATCCACATAATGTTGGAGCAGCAGCGCTGCGGCATTGGCGGTCACCATGTGCCTATGCCATGCTGGAGCCGCATGTCGAAGCGAAAGCCTGAAGAATCCGAACGCAGCTGCCGTCCGCGTGCGGCCGGCGAGCTCGTGGGCGACGTCGGCGGGCAGTCCTTCCGCCGGTTCGGCTTCATGCAGAGCGCGATCGTCAGCCGCTGGGCCGAGATCGTAGGCGACCGTTACGCGAGAGCGTCCTGCCCCGAATCGATCAAGTTCCCCGCGGGCAAGAAGGCCGGCGGAGCCCTGACCTTGCTGGTCGATGGCGCTCACGCGCCACTGATCCAGCACCTGACGCCGATGATCGTCGACCGGGTGAACCGTTTCTTCGGCTATTCGGCGATCAACCGGATCGTCTTCAAGCAAGGCCGGCCGCCCTCGCCGCCGCCACGACTGGAGCGGCCGCAGCTGCGCCCGGTGCCGAAGGAATTGGGCGAAGGCCTTCGCGAAATCGCTGATCCCGAGCTTCGGGCGTGCCTGGAGTCGCTTGGCGCGCAAATTGCCGCTACCAGCGGGCCGCCTTCGCTTCCCAGCGAAGCGGACCCGCCGATTCCGGTGATCAAGGGAGCCAAGTGAAACCAATGAAGCCGACCAAGTTCCTTGCCTGCGCCGTCGCCCTGGTTGCGATTGCCGGCTGCAACTCGAAGCAGGGGGATGCCGCAACCAATGCGCCGGTGAAGATCGAGCGTGTCGCTCCGCCAAAGGGCGGCGACTGGTCGCAGGTCGTCAATCCGACGCCGGCCGGCGGCTTCGTCATGGGCAATCCCAACGCCAAGGTGAAGCTGATCGAATATGGCTCGCTCACCTGCCCGCACTGCCGCGAGTTCGACGAGACGGGCGTGGAGCCCTTGATCAACAATTATGTGAAGACGGGTCAGGTCAGCTACGAGTTCCGCAACTATGTCCGCGACGCGTTCGATCTCACCGCGTCGCTCGTCGCGCGCTGCAACGGCGCGAAGAGCTTTTTCCCGCTCGCGCGCGCTCTCTACAAGGACCAGCAGAACTGGGAGGGCAAGATCCAGACGATTCCGCAGGATCAGGCCGAGGCGCTGCAGAACCTGCCGCCCAACCAGCAATTCCTTCAGATCGCCAAGCTGCTCGGGTTCCAGGACTGGGCGGCGGCTCGCGGTGTGCCGCAGGCAAAGACGACGCAGTGCCTGACCGACGAGAATTCGGTCAATCAGCTGGTGCAGATGAACAGCGACGCGACGACGCAGTTCCCCGACTTCCAGGGAACGCCCACCTTTGTCATCAACGGCAAGATGGTCGGCATCCAGGCGGGCCAGGAGTCGGTGTGGGATCAGCTGAAGGGCGAGCTGAACAAGGCCCTCGGCGGGTAAGCACGCGAGGGCGGGGGGACGAGTAGTTGAGGATCCGGCGGCTCAAGCTCAGCGGCTTCAAGAGCTTCGTCGAGCCGGCTGAGCTTAGAATCGAGCCGGGCCTCACCGGGGTCGTCGGTCCCAACGGATGCGGCAAGTCGAACCTGCTGGAAGCGATCCGCTGGGCGATGGGCGAGTCCAGCCCGAAGTCGCTGCGCGGCGGAGGCATGGACGACGTGATCTTCGCCGGCACCGCGACCCGGCCGCCGCGGGATTTCGCCGAGGTCTCCATCCTGCTCGAGCGCGACAGGGCCGATGAGGCAGATCGCGGTGAAAGCGAGATTACGCGGCGCATCGAGCGCGGTGCCGGGTCCGCATACCGGATCGACGGGCGGGACGTGCGCGCGAAGGATGTGTCGCTGCTCTTCGCGGACGCCGCGACCGGCGCGCATTCGCCGGCTCTGGTCAGCCAGGGCAAGATCGGCGCGGTCATCGCCGCAAAGCCGGTCGAGCGCCGGCTCCTGCTGGAAGAGGCTGCCGGCATCTCGGGGCTTCACGCGCGGCGCAAGGACGCGGAGCAGAAGCTTCGAGCCACCGAGGCGAATCTCGCGCGGCTGGCGGAGATCCTGGGCGACCAGGAACAGCGCGCGGCGCAGCTTCGCCGCCAGGCCCGCGCTGCCGAACGGTACCGGAAACTGACCGGCGAAATCCGCGCCGTCGAAGGGCGGCTGCTCCACGCCCGCTGGGTCGAGGCGGAGCGCTCGGCCGAGGCGGCTCGTGCTGAAGCTCAGGCGGCGGACGAACAGGTCGCTGCGATCCAGGCTGCGATCGCCGAGGCGCAAGGGGCACAGGAGCGCGCCAACGCCGCCCTATCGGAGCGCCGCACGGCGCTCGAGCAGCTTCGCGAGCAGGGCCACGAACTGGCGCATCAGCTCGCCGCGGCGCGGGCACGGCGCGATACCGTCTCCCGGCGCCTTACCGAGCTGGACCGGCTCGATGCGTCGCTCGCGGGCGACATTGCGCGCGAGGAGGCGCTGCAGAGCGATGCCGGCCGAGCGATCGCGCAGCTCGAGGAAGAACGCTCGGCGATCGAGCAGCGGCTGGAGGATTCCGAAGCTCGCGCGGCGAGGATCGCGGCGGAACTCGGCACCGCGGAAACCGCATCGCGCGAAGCGGAGGCAGCGCTCGCCGAACTGCTCGCCCGGCAAGCGGCGATGCGCGCGGAGCGGCGGGTGGCCGAGGCGGCTCTCGATGCTGCCCGCGCCCAGCTCGCCCGAACCGAGCAGGATCGCGCGAAGCTATCGGAACAGCTGTCGGCGTTGGGCGACGGAAGCGAGCAGGAACGTGCGCGCGCCGACGCCGAGGCGAAAGCAGAAGCGGCCGCCAAGGCGCTCGCGAGCGCGGAAGCTCGGCGCCTCGAAGCCGAGGAAGGCCGCGCATCGGCGGCCGAGCGGCGCGATTCGGCGGAGAGCCAGCTCGCTTCCGCCCGGGCTGCACTGTCGGCAGCCAGATCGGAACATGACGCGCTTGCTCGGGCGCTGGACCAAGGCGGCGGCGCAGCGATCGCCAGTCTGAAGGCGGAGCCGGGCTATGAGCGCGCGCTTGCCGCTGCGCTCGGCGACGACGCGGACGCGGCGATCGGACAAGGCGACAGCCCGCGCCGCTGGCAGGGAAGCCAAGCCCAGCCCGGCGATCCCGCCCTGCCGATAGATTGTGAGCGACTCGCCGATCACGTCACCGCGCCGGCCGAACTGGCGCGCCGACTGAGCCAGGTCGCAGTCGTCGAAAGTGACGACGGACAGCCGCTCGCGGTCGGGCAGCGGCTGGTGACCTTGGTCGGACGGCTTCGGCGCTGGGACGGCTTTGTCGCGGAGGTTGCAGGTGCGGCCGCCGCCGAACGGCTTCTCCGGGTCAACCGCCTTGCCGTGCTCGCCGCCGACCTTCCGGGCTTCGATAACGCGGTCGAGATTGCCTTGGCGGAGCGCGACGACGCTCTTCGCCGGATGGAACAATGCCGGACGGCTGCAGAGGAGGCGCGACACGCGGCGCTTGCTGCCGAGCGTGAAGCGCGTGACGCGGTTCGCTCGGGAGATGCGGCGGCTGCGGCGCTCGACCGGATCGAGGCGCAGCGGGCCGGGCTCGCCCAGCGCCAGGACGATCTCGCGCCCGTGCTCGATGCAGCTCGGGAAGCGGTAACTTTGGCGGAGCGCGCCCTCGCCGCGCTGCCTGATCCGGCCGTGCTCGAGCATGACGTGGAGATGGCTCGCGGCGTGGCGGCCACGTCCGCATCGGCGGTCGCGGACAAGCGGGCGGAAGCCGCCACCAAGGCCCGTGAGACCGCGGCCGATCGTGAGCGGCTCAGCGCTGCCGCGCGGGAGCAGGCCGACTGGCGCAATCGGCAAGGCGACGCAGAGAAGCGGCTTGCCGGAGCGAAGGAGCGTCAGGCGCAACAGTCGGCCGAGCGCTCGGAGCTGGAGAAGGAGCCCACCGAGCTCGACCAGCAGATCGCCTCGTTCGAGCGAGCCAACAGCGAAAGCCAGGTCAAGGTCGGTGAAGCGGCTTCGGCGGAGCGCGAGGCCGAAGCGGCGGTGGTCGAGGCCGGCGCTGCGATCAGTGCCGCCAACGAGCGTTCAGCCGATGCGCGCGAGCGCAGGGCCGCGGCTGCGGCTCGTGCGGAGGCCCAGCAGGCGCGCAGCGCGGAACTCGCCCACACCTCGGTGGAGAAGTTCGAATGCGTCCCGCAGCGGCTGCCGGAGAAGCTCGCGTTCGATCCGGAGCAAATGCGGGATCCCGAGGCGGAGAGCGCCACTCTCGAACGGCTGACCGCGGAGCGCGAGCGGATCGGTCCGGTGAACCTCGTCGCCGAGCAGGAGCTTGCCGAACTCGACGAAGCGCGAACCAAGGGCGCCGAAGAAGCCGAAGAGCTGACCCAGGCGATCCACCGGTTGCGGGGCTCGATCGGCAATCTCAACCGCGAAGGGCGGGTGCGGCTGCTCGAGGCATATGAGAAGGTCGACGGCCATTTCCGGAGACTGTTCACGACCTTGTTCGACGGCGGCCAGGCGCACCTCGAGCTGGTCGAAAGCGACGATCCCCTGGAGGCTGGACTCGAAATCATGGCTCAGCCGCCGGGCAAGCGCCTTTCTACGCTCACCCTCCTTTCGGGCGGCGAGCAGGCGCTGACCGCCATCGCCTTGATCTTCGCCCTGTTCCTGACGAACCCGGCGCCGATCTGCGTCCTCGACGAGGTCGACGCCCCGCTCGACGACGCCAATGTCGAGCGCTTCTGCGAGCTGCTTCACCGCATGACCTCCGAAACCGACACGCGCTACCTGATCGTCACCCACAATGCCGTCACGATGAGCCGGATGGACCGGCTTTACGGCGTGACCATGATCGAGAAGGGCGTGAGCCGGCTGGTGTCAGTCGATCTCGGCGGAGCGGAGACCCTTCTCGCCGCCGAATAGTAATGATGATGCGCGTCCTCCTCATCTGCTTCGCGTTTCTCGGCCTGACCGCCTGCTGGGTCGGACGAAACCTCTATGCACCGGCGGACGCCAGGCCAGCGATTCCGCCCGGCGTTTATCAGGCAAGCGGGCCCGATGCTCCCGAGCGGGTCTATCGCGTCAGCATATTGCCGAGCGGGCTGACGCAATTCGACGGCGGCGAGAAGAAGGAGGTCTACGGCTTCTCGCCGCTCGGCCATGACACCTACGTCGGATGGGTTCAGATCGAGGACGCCGGACCCGACGACGATAACCAATTGTACGGCCTCGTTGTACGCGAGGGCGCCGGGGCGTTCGTGATCTACGCGCTCGACTGCAAGGACGAGCAGGCGGAGATCGCGCGCAAGAACGGCGCGGTCATCGAAACGGGTCCCTCTCCGGCATGCCGGTTTCCGACACGGGCAAGCCTGGAAAAGGCGATCCGATTGATTCCGCGAGACCCAGCGACGGCGTTACGCCTCGAGCAAATTCCTTGAAACGGACTGGGGGCAGTTGATCAGTGGGGAGTTCGGTTTCGGGTCACGTGGATGAGAAGACCGGGCACCGCAGCCATACCGACCGCCCAGTGGATGAGACTTAATGAGGCGCGGAGCGCATCTTCGCCGACATAATAGAGTCCAAGGGCCGTCAAGCTAAGCACAGCGAAAAGGCCAATGACCGCGATGCCGCTGGCCTGATTGCGGCGCTGATTCCAGCCGAGCGGGATGTGCACCGGGATCATCGCGCCGAGAATAATCAAAAATGCGTACGCGCCGATCGCATGCGCAATGAGCAACATGTGCTGGGCTGGATGATGCTCCGGACCGAACTCGCCAGTCACCCGAACCCAACGGTCGAATATGAGCCACGGGAGACCGGTGACGACGAGCGAGCCGAACGTCACGTAGACCGCGCGTTCCTGCCAGCGTGGGAGGTAGGTCGGGCGGCGTCTGCTCATGCGGCAAGTGCCGGGTCGCCGACCTCTTCGATCCGGCCATCTACATGGATTCCGAACGCGCAGGCATTCGCATGACGGAGCAAGTCGCTCAGATTGGCCGGGCTCGTCCACACGATCTTGGTTAGAGCATCGGCGTCGCAAGCGCGCGGTGCACGCACCGTAACGGACGCCCAATTCTTGCAATGTGGAAGGTGCCAAATCGCGCCATCGATAGACGAGCTGGTCGCAAGCGCTTCGTCGCGCAACGCCACCTCGGCTACCGGCCGTCGCATCGCCGGATCGACTACAGTTATGGTCCACGGGTCGCGCCCGAATCCGAACAGGTCACCGCCCGCATTCACGAGGCCGCGAACGGCGCCACAGCGCCGCATCGCGCTTATGGCTTCGTCAACTGCATAACCCTTCGCGATCCCGCCAAGGTCCAGGCAGGCCGGTTCGGTCAGATGCGCCGTTTTTCCTGACAGGAGCAACGATCTAGAGTCGGTCGCTATAGGATGAGGCTGGTCTGAATGGCGAGGGATTCTACCGTCCGCCAGGGACCGACTCCCAGCCGCGACAACATCAAACAACCCACCGCTCAACTGCCACCAGTGAAGCGCCCGTTCCAGGACCTCGAACGTCTTGGAACTCAGCCGAACCGGCTCTCTATGCCCAAGCCGGTTGATTTTGCTGAGTTCACTGTCCGGGTCGTGCGCACTCATCAGCGCATGGATTTGCTCGATCGCCGCAAAGCTCGTGTTGATGATATCCGCGCTGTCAGCGGCTATCTCGACATAGGTTCCGAGGAGGGGGCGGCTGCGGCGCAGCATCTCACGCGTTGGCCAGCAGCATCTGATAGGTGACGAGAAGCCGGCGTACTCCATCCGTCACGTGCCGAGACGAAAGAGTCGCGCCCGAGATGTTTTTGATGTCGCCGCCGAGGCGCAATGCCGAGCCCGGCTTCTTCCCCACGAATTGGTGACGCCAATTGGGATTGCGGATCTCGCCGCCATAGGTCTCCCGATATTCAAGGATCTCGAGGCCGCGTACACTCCCATCCGGCCCGAGCGCCAATGCGTAAGTGATGAATTCGTGCTTGCCGATCACTCGATCGAGGATGAACCAGCCGACGCGCCGATCACCGGACCTGGCCTCCCATACCCGCTGCACCCTGTCATATCCCGGAGCGCCGGCGGCACGAGCAATCGCCTTTCGTCGGGCATCAGTCAAAGCGAGGGGATGCTCGAGGAAACGAGCCCCGGGGAAGAGCGCCTGTTGCGCCCCTGGGATCGACAGATAGATAGTGGCGGCGGCGGGCGCGGGTGCGACTAGGGCCGTTGCCGCCGGGAGCACTCTGAACCACGACGCCGCCATCAACAGGACTCCCTAAAAGTTGTATCCGATTTTCAGCCGCACCTCGCGCTTCTCGAATTCGTCGAGCGCGCGACTGCCGTTCGGGCTGGGCTTTCCAAACAATTGCGGCAGATAAGTCAGCGTCCCCCACCATTTCTTTCCGCCGTAGTGAATCGCGGGACCCGCGAAGACGGCATAGGTCTCCCGATGAAGCCCGTTGGTCCAGTCCGGGTATACGCTGGCGTAGCGCCCCTCGAGGCCTCCATACCAACCGGGCGCGAACCGATACGAGAGACCCGAACTGACCTCAAGCTTCAGCTCTTTTGCCCACTCGCTTTCGACGTTGCCGGTCACCAGGTCGGCTTCCTTTTCCTTTTCCCATTCGGGTTCGAACGTAAAGTTCGCTGCCCAGATCAGCCGGTCATCGAGAAAGTTCTTTTGAAGGATCGCCTTGAATTCGAGCTCGAGTTCCGTCCCTTTTTCACCGCCACCGTGGATTCGTGACCAGGCCGGTTCGGCGTAGAGCGTCAGGCCAAGGCCATCCTTGTATGGGCTCAGCACGTTGTACTTGAACTCCGCCGACAGGCCTCTGAATGCGAAATCCCTATCGGTGTTCTCGAAGTCGGGTTCGAGCCTGTTGATATGGTGGCCGGCCAGGTTGGCATAGCCAGCCACCGTGAGTCTGTTGGTGAAGCCGTGCTCCAATTCGATGCGGTAATCCTGCGCATCGAAATGACCTCCGGATTTCCCGCGACGGTCGGTCGCCCAGAATTCGATTTCGGTGGCTCCCTTGCCCAGAACCTCCGCGCTGTATGTGTAGCCGAAGTATTGCTCATCGGCATGCGCGGCCGTCGCGAACGCGAAAAGGCCAGTGAACGCGGCGAGCGCGCCAGCACGGAATTTCATAATTTCGTTCCCCGAGAGTTGTCTTGTTCGCCGCCGCTAATGCGAAGCGTTCGCATTTGCAATAAGACAGCTTAGACGGTGAGCTCGGCCGCTCGCGCCTTGATCAGTTTGAGATCGCGCAGGAACAGTCTCTTGCCCTCTCGGCGCGCGTTCTCGTCGGGCGCCCGCAAAATCGAACTCGGATGGACGGTCACCCAGCATTCGCTGTCGTCCGCCAGGGTCAGCGGCTCTCCGCGCACCTTGCTGATTGTCACGACCTTGCCGACGAGCGACCGCGCTGCCGTGGCGCCGAGCGCTACCGTCAGCCGCGGGCGGATCAGCTCGCGCTCATGGCCGATCCACCAGCGGCAGGCCTCGATCTCGCCCGCGTCGGGCTTGTTATGGATGCGGCGCTTGCCGCGAAGCACGAACTTGAAGTGCTTGACCGCATTGGTGACGTAAACCGTCGAGCGGTCGATTCCCGCCTTCTCCAGAGCGGCGTCGAACAGCTGTCCGGCTGGCCCCACGAACGGTCGCCCGGCGATGTCCTCCTGGTCGCCCGGCTGCTCTCCGACGAACATGATCGTTGCGTCGAGCGGCCCTTCGCCGAACACGGTCTGGGTCGCATGCTTGTAAAGGTCGCAGCGCGTGCATTGGCGTGCGTCCTTGAGCAGCGCCTCCCACGATGCGCGCAGATTGCCGCCCGGCTCGATCCGCCGCTCTGCCTCGAGCGCATGGCGCAGCCCTTCGGTGATGACATCCGCCACCGCGCCTGAACGTCCGAGCGCAGACTGCGTTGCGGCGGCGGCCAGGATGCGGCAATTGTAGGCAATGTTTCAATCCACAGGCTGTTTCGCGCGATGATGAAGGCCGCGCCCTGGCCGGTGACGGCGCTGTTTGCGGTCTCGCTCGCATTGAACCTGTGGTTCGCGGCTACGCCGGACTGGCTGTGGATTCCGGCTGTTCTGGCGGGCTGGTATGTTGCGGACCTGCTGTCCGGCCTGACTCACATGTACATGGACTATCGGCCCTGTACGCCGGGCGTGGGACTCGACCAGATGTTCCATTACACCGGGTCCCGCGAGAGCAGCCAGTATCTCGCGCTGCGCGACCGCGTCTTGCCGCGAATCTCGCCGTTTGAGAGGCTGGTCTACGATTTCAAGAACCATCATCCGCGGCCTGAGGCGCTGGGCCGCCGGCCCTTCCTGGTGCAGATCGGATCGACGATCATCTTCGTCGCGCTGCCTGCCTCGCTCCTGCTCAATACGCTTTGTCTGCTCGTCGCAGTTCCGGGCTGGCTGATTGCCGGTACCGTCGCGCTGATCGTCGGGGGCACGCTGGCCCAATATTTTCACGGCACCCTGCACCGTCCGGACAATCCGTGGATCGTCCGCGCAATGCGGCGCACAGGACTCCTGATGACTCCGGAAGCCCATGCGCTTCATCACAAGACGCTGAGGCGCGACTTCGCGACGAATACGGGTTGGTCCAATCCGCTGGTGAACGGGGTCTTTCGAGTGGCGACCAGCCGCGGCTGGCTGAACGAGGCAGGCCTGGAACCGCGCTGACCCGCGGCCGCTTGTCGCCCGAAACGGCCGCCTCTAGAGCCGAGCGCATGACCAAGCTCGCGCTCCGCCTCACCGCCTCGCTCCTCCCGCTCCTGGCTATCGCCGCCGCCCCTCCGGCGACGGTGACTCCGATGACGCCGGACGTCGTCGCGAAGTACGATCCAGTCCTTCCCGAGGCGGACTACATCAAGCGCGTGGCGATGGTGCCGATGCGCGACGGCACCAAGCTCTACACGGTCATCATCATGCGCAAGGGAACGGCGAATGCGCCAATCCTGCTGTCGCGCACGCCCTATGACGCGAAGGGCTCGACCAACCGTGTGCCGAGCCAGCGCATCCACGACATCCTTCCGGTGATGGACTGGGACTTCGTCGATGACAATTACATCCGGGTCTACCAAGACATCCGGGGCCTCCATAATTCCGAAGGCGAGTTCGTGATGAACCGCCCGATCGTAGGGCCGCTGAACCACAGCGGTATCGACGAGAGCACCGACGCCTACGACACGATCGACTGGCTGGTGAAGAACGTGCCGGAAGCGAACGGCAAGGTCGGCACGATCGGTTCGTCCTACCTCGGTTTCCTGACGCTCGCGTCCGAGATCAATCCGCATCCAGCGCTGAAGGCCGCAGTTCCGCAAAGCCCGATGGTCGATGGATGGATGGGCGACGACTGGTTCCACAACGGCGCCTTCCGAACGAGCAGCCTGGACTTCGCGGTCGAGCAGAGCACCGGCAAGGCGGAAGGCGAGAGCCTCGCGCTCGGCACGGGCGACGACTACACGCAATATCTCGAAGCAGGGTCGATGGGCGATTACGCGCGCCGGTTGAACATCGAACATTATCCGTTCGTCCAGAAGCTGTTCCAAAACCCCGCCTATACCCAGTTCTGGTCCGGCCAGGCCGTCGACAAGTGGATGGCGGCGCATCCGCTGACCGTCCCGACGATGCTGGAAGTGGGCCAATGGGACCAGGAGGATAGCTACGGCGCTCCCGCGGTCTACCGGGCCCTGAAGGACAAATACGAGGGCAGCGGACTGCTGCACCTGGTCATCGGCCCATGGCGGCATTCGGGCGCCAATCACTATGGCTACGAGCTTGGAGCGCTAACCTTCACAGGCGATACGGCGGAGGAGTGGCGCGCGAATTATGTGAAGCCCTTCTTCGATCATTATCTGAAGGGTGCGCCCGACCCGCGCACGCCCAATGTGCTGACCTATGCGACGGGAGTGAACCGGTGGGAGGAAAGTCCGCGATGGCCGATGGGCACGCCGACGCCACTGTACCTGTCAGCCGGGGGCAGCGCCGCGTTCGACCGTCCCGCCTCCGCAGGGCATGACGATTATGTCTCGGATCCCGCCAAGCCTGTTCCTTACCTGCCGCGACCGATCAGCGGCGCCCAGTGGAAGACCTGGCTGGTTGGCGATCAGCGCTTCGTCAGCGACCGCACCGACGTGATCAGCTATTCGACGCAGCCGCTGACCAAGGCCGTGCACATCATGGGTCCGCCGCAGGTCGACCTCTTCGCCGCGACGACCGGAACGGACAGCGACTGGGTCGTCAAGCTGATCGACGTCTATCCGAACGACACTCCGGAAGACGGCAGTCAAGGCTCGAAGCCCACCATGGCAGGATATGAGCTGCCGATCGGCATCGAGATCTTCCGCGGCCGTTATGTCGACAGCTTCGCCAAGCCGCGCGCACTGCGCGCGCGGAAGGTCGAGCATTATCGCTGGAACCTTCCGAACGTAGACCATGTGTTCCTGCCCGGTCACCGGATCATGGTCCAGGTACAGTCGAGCCTGTTCCCCGTCTACGATCGCAACCCGCAGACGTTCGTTCCGAACATCTTCTACGCCAGGGCGGGCGACTATCGGAAAGCCACGCAGAGTGTCTATCGCGGCGGCTCGACGGCCAGCGCCGTGCTCCTGCCGGTGGTCCCCTAGCCGGGCACGGCCTCCTCGACCTTGCGCTTGATGTGCTCGGTCGGCGGCCGGTGGATCGAGCGGAAGCGCGCTTCGAGGATCGAATAAGCCCCGAACAGCGCCAGGCCGGCGGCGACCGGGAATTGGAGTGGGCCGCGTAGCGCGTCCAGCGCCTGTTCCAGCCCCCCGGCTTCGGCTGCACTATTGTCCAGCGCGGAACGCGCGAGCAGCCAGGCGACTGTCATGAAGATCACCCCGCGCGCGGCATAGCCGATGCGGCCGATCCATTTGGCAACGGGTTCGCGCGCAGCTTCGTCGAGGTGATGGAGGAATGAGCAGCTTGCCGCCTTCCATAGCTGGACGATGCCCGCCCCAGCCAGGACGGCGGCGGCGATGCCCAGCGCAAGGTCGCCGGCCGGCATGTGAAGCGCCGTCGCGGCATGCTGCTGCACGTCGCCGACATGCGCTTGCTGCCCGAACATGATGCGCAGCGCTTTGTAGCCCAGGAACAGGTAGATCGCGCCGCTCGTGCCGGCGGCAATGCGGCGTCGCCAGGCCTTGGGATGATGGCGTCCGCTGTCCATCCCGAACGCCGCGTCGCTGACCCGCCACAGGCCGTAGCCCGCCATTCCTGCAACGACGAAGATCATGAGCCCTCGGCCCACGCCGCGGCCAAGATATTCCATCGCTCCGGTCAGATCCTCCGTGCGCCCGGTCCGGATCACGAGCCAGGCGATGACGATGTAGAGGAGACCGCGGGTGACGAAGCCAAGGCGCGCCATCCACTGGAACTTGCTTTCCTGCGCGACATGCTGGGTCACGCCGGCACAACGCGGGATGCCGCTACCGCGGTTCCGCAATCCTTATTGGGGTGGCGAATTGTCCTCGGTGGACTCGCCGTTCGCGCGGCGGGCCTGGTTGATCTCTTGGATCAGGCAGCCGGTGTGCCCGCCCGGCCCGACAGGCGAGCAACTGTTGATGCCCGTCTTGCCCGCGTTGCTCAGCTCGCGTGTCCGGTTCGCCCAAGACTGCCGCTCCTGGCGGGTGCCCTGCAGCTGCTGGTTCTTGGGAAGCCTGTAGCGCTCGGTCTCCGGGCGATGGACGCACACGACGACGTTGGATTCGGTCGAACGCGGGCAAGGATCGCTTCCGTAGACGATCACCTCGGACTGACTACCGCCTGCCTGTGCGAAAGCGGGCGCTGGAAGGGCCGCCAGTCCGCCCGCGAACGCTGCCGTGCCGGCGAGAGTGATGATCAACTTCATGACGTGACGAATCCTTTCCAGCGATTAGCGGGCAAGACCCGCCAAGGGTTCCTCATATGTGCTTCGAAAGCCCGATTGCCACCCTGCAACCTGCACGGATCGCCGCGGTCAACAAGGGATAGCCCGCGGCATTCGTAGCTCCGGCCGCCCGCGCGGTCTCGCGATGCTCGACCTCGTCCGCCTGGAATTCGGCGATATCGGACGCAAGCTCGGGATCCTCGTCGCCAAGCTGCGCGAGCTGGCTGGAATAATGCCGGTCTATCTCGGTTTCGACTGCGTCGGTGCAGGCCAGCGCAGCTTCCTCCGACATGAGCGCCGTCGCTGCGCCCAATGCGAAGCCGGCGACATTCCAGAGAGGCTGAAGCGCAGTCGGGCGCACGCGCCGCTCCGTCATCAGCTGGTCGAATCGCTTGAGATGCCGCTGCTCCTGCGCCGCCATCCGCGCAATCAGCTTGCCTTCGGGGCAATTGGAGCGGAGCACGGCAAGCTGGCCCGCGTAGATGCGCGTTGCTCCATATTCTCCGGCTTGGTTGACGCGCAGCATCGAGGCGCGATCGGGCCGGCGGTCGCCGGGGCGCCAGCGGCTCATGCGCGCCGTGTCCGAAGGCCGAGGAGCAGGATCAAGGCCGCTCCGCCGAGCGACAGGATGGCGTTCCAGCCGGCCATGGAGATGCCGAGGAAGCGGAACTGCACCTCGTCGCAGCGGACGAGCGGCGCATGCGTGATCTGCTTCAGCATTTCCGCAGTGGTGCCGGTCTTGGCCAGCGCCGTGCAGGTCGTGAAGCCCTGGAAGATCTTGGCCTCGACGCCTGCATGATAGACGCCGATCACTCCCGACACCGCGATCGCCAGCGCGGCCGCCAAGGTCAGCGTGCGCGAACGCGATGACTCCGCGGGTGCGGTGAATGCCAGTGCGGCGAGCAAGATCGCGGCAGCGTGAGGCCAGCGCTGCCAGTAGCACATCTCGCAAGGGTGAAGCCCGCCGAGATATTGCGACCCGAGCGCTCCGCCGAGAAGACCGGCCGGCAGCAGCAGAGCGATCAGCCGCGCCGCAGCGGTGGGCGACAATCCGGGCCCGCTGCGCTGGGCAGCCACAGCTCCGCTCATGGCTGTGCTACCGAAGCTTCTTCTTGGTCGGCGTCGCCGAGGCGATCGCCGCAGGCGAAGTCAGCCGCTTCAGCGTGTTCATCGCATAATAAAGCTGGAAGTCCTTGATGCCCTTCTTCTCAAGGTCGTCGGCCTTGGCGCCGAAGCGCGGATCGGGCGTGACGTCCGCCTCGAGCAGCTTGTCCTCGACCTTAGCCTGCGCGAGCAGATGGCGGCGAAGGTCGGCTTCGCGAACGACCCGGCGGTCCTTGTAGTCGGAGTCGGACAGCTGCGGGACGGCAATGTCCGGCTCAATCCCGCCGGCCTGAACCGAGCGGCCGGACGGCGTGTAGTAACGCGCAGTGGTCAGCCTGAGCGCGCTCTCCGGACCGGTCTGAACGACTGTCTGGACCGAGCCCTTGCCGAAGCTCGTCTCACCCATGACCAGCGCCCGGCGATGATCCTGAAGGGCGCCGGCGACGATCTCCGATGCAGAAGCCGTGCCGGCGTCGACGAGCACGATCACGGGAAGGCCGTGAGCCATGTCGCCCGGACGGGCATAGTAGCGTTCGATATCGTCCTTCTCGCGGCCGCGCTGCGACACGATCTCGCCGCCTTCGAGGAAATCGTCGGCGACATCGACCGCCTGGTCGAGAAGGCCGCCGGGGTTGGAGCGCAGATCAACGATGTAGCCGAGCGGATGCCCGCCCGTCGCCTTGTCGATCGCGACGAGCGCCGACTTGGTCTGCTCACCGACATTGCCCGAGAAGGTGTTGATGTTGATGTAGCCGATGCCGTCCTTGATCTCCCATTTGACCGGGCGGAGCTCGATACGTTCGCGCAGCATGCTCACGTCAAACGGCTTGTCGCGGCCCGGACGGACGATCGTCAGCTTGATCTGCGTGCCAGGGTTGCCGCGCATCTTCTCGACGGCTTCGTCGAGGTTGAGGCCATAGACCAGCTCACCGTTGATGTGCGTGATGTAGTCGCCGGCCTTGATCCCCGCGCGCCATGCCGGGGTATCCTCGGTCGGAGCAACCACCTTCACCGCGCCGTCTTCGATCGAAACCGTGAGCCCGAGGCCGCCGTAGTTACCGTCGGTGGTGGTCTTCAGCTGATCGAAATCCGACGCCTCGACATAGCTCGAGTGCGGGTCCAGCGCGGAAAGCATTCCGTCGATGGCGCCCTTGATCAGCGTATGATCGTCGACCTTGTCGACGTAATTGGCCTTCACCCGCTCGTAGACGCTCATGAACTTCTCGAGCTCCTGGTAGCTCGTCGTATCGGCAGCAGCGATGGAGCTGGTCGTCACCGGAACCAGGGCGAGCGCTCCGACGAGCGCGAGCGGCGGAAGCAGTTTAGCAGTCAGAATCATACGGTTCGCGTCCTGTACAGGCGTCCTGTCGCGTTTAGCCGCCTTTCGGCGTCTTTGACAGACTTTGAGATGAACCTGCGATTAGGGCAGGCGAGATTCGACGCCCATTCTGGGACAATTCGACCTGCAGAGGGCCGAGCGTCCGGCCGATGAGCTGGCCACGGACGATCCGGTCGCCCCGGCGAAGGGTCGAGCCGACGTTCACGATCAGGGTCATCCAGCCGCCGCCATGGTCGATGATGAGCACTCCGTCATAATCGCGAAACGGCCCCGAAAAGCGGACAATGCCCGACGCTGGAGCAGTGACCTGGGCGCCGCGGGAGGTCCGAAGCGTGATGCCACGGGCCTGCACGCCGCTCTCGCTCACGTTCGCCAAGCCTTCGATGACGGCACCGGCCGCGGGTAGGTCGTAGACGAACGGTGGCCGCGACGGCTCACCTTCGGCGGGAGCAGGGCGCGGTGGAGCGGCTTCGTCGGAGGCGATCTCGGCGGCCATCGCCGCCGCCGCGCGACTGTTGGCGCGAACTCCCTCGAGGCTTTCGACCTGTTCGCCAGCCGCGATGGCGACGTCACCCACGCTGAGCGCCTGGCTCCCGGATCTGGCGGCGAGCTGGAGCGCCTTCGCCTCAAGCGATGCGAACTGTTGCCGGCGATCGAGAAGGGTCTGGCGGCTGGCGATCAACTCCGCCCGTGCGCCAGCGGCGGCCTGTTCCAGCCTTTTGCCCTCACTGAGCTGCGCCGAAAGCCTGGCCGTTCGCGCCCGGATGACCGGCAAGGTCGAATCCAAAAGGATCCGCACCTTCACCAGCTCGTCCGCGCTTCGTTGGTCGGCAATCGCCAGGAGAGGCGGCCGGCGGCCCATGACGGCAAGGCCGGCGAGGAGAGACGACACGGGCCGCTGCTCTCCCGCGAGCTGCCGGCGGTGCGCAGCGACATAGGCTGAGGCCAGTCGTAGCTGCATGTCGGCGGCAGTGATCCGCGCTTCGGCCGCCTCGATATTCTGCGCCGATGCGGCTTGTTCGGCGCGGAGGCGTTCGGCTTCACCGCGAGCTTTGGTCGCCGACCGTTCCAGCCGCGCGGCTTCTTTCTCCGCCGCGGCCTGTTCCGACCTGGCTTGCTTGAGTTGTTGATCGAGGGGGAGCCCTCCCGGCTGCACAGGCGAGCTCGCGGCGGCGAGCAGCGGCAAAGTCACGATCAGGAGAGCGATGCGCACGCCTCAACCTTCGCGATGATAGGGGTGCTTCGCAAGGATCGATGTGGCGCGGAACAATTGCTCCGCAAGCATCGCCCGCACGAGCAGGTGCGGCCAGGTTGCGGCTCCGAAGGAGAGCAGGAGATCGGCGGACCGCCGCTGCTCCTCTTCATGCCCGCCCGCGGCGCCGATGAGGAAACGCGCTTCGCGCCGTCCGCCGTCGCGCCAGTTCTCCAGCTTCTTCGCAAATTCGGTCGAGGACAGCGCGCTGCCGCGCTCATCGAGCACGATCCTCACGCTGTTGCTCGGAAGCGCCGGCACGTTGCCCCCCTTTTCGGGAAGCTCCGTCAACTTGGTCGGCCAGGAGATGCGCTTCAGATAGCGCTCAACCAGCTCGGCCTCCGGAGAGCGGCCAATCTTCCCCCGCGCAACGATGTGAAGGAGCACTATTGCGCGGTCAGCGCCGGGCGGAACGGCCAGGTGAAGACGGTTCGGAAGCCGTCGTAGATTGTCCGTGCAGTCTCGGCGATCGTGCGCGGCCGATTGGAGCCGCCCCTTGCGAAGATCGCGACCACAACCCTGCGGCCATCGGGCAGAGTGATGAACCCGACATCGTCGCTGAGGCCGTCCAAAGTGCCCGTCTTGTGCTCGACCGGAGTTCCGGCCGGCAGCAGCCATTTCATGCGATTCCTGCCCGTCTGGCACTGCGCCATAAGGTCGAGCAGATAGTTGCGGCTGGCCGGCTTGATCAGGTCGGCCGTGTAGATTCGCCTGAGCAGATTCACCATCGCAATGGGCGTGCTCGAATCCCGTCGATCCCACAAGTCGCGCTTATCCGCGAGCAGTTGGGCGATGGTCCGGTCGACCCGAACTCCGCTGATATTGTTTTCGCGCAACCATTGATGCACCGCACCGGGCCCTCCGACCGCCCTGAACAACATGTCGGCGGCGCGATTGTCGCTGTACACCAGCATCTTTCGCATGAGGCTGCGCACCGGTTGGCCGTTGACCGTATCGTCGAGCGATCGCTGGCCCGCATCCACCTGCGCCAGGTAGAGCGCTGCAATCGCGACCTTCACGGTGCTGGCCATTGGAAACGGCGTGTCGCCCTTGATGCTGACGGTCTCGCCTGTGTTGAGGTCGAGGGCCGCAATTCCGACGTCCGCGGACTTGCCGGCAAGCAGCGAGCTAAGCTGTTGTTCGAGATCGCCAAGCCCCGCGGACGAAGCCGCGGCAGCGGGCTGCGCCACAAGCGCCAAAAGCGACAGAACGATCGCAACGAACCGCATTGCCCTCACCCGCGTGCAGCTGCGCTCACGCCCGAATCATCGCCGAAAGCCCACATTCGTTCCAAATTGTAAAAATTTCTCACTTCGGGACGGAAGATGTGAACAATAACATCGTCCGCGTCGATCAGCACCCAGTCGGCCGCCGGAAGCCCCTCGATACGGACGTTTCGGCCAAATCGTTCCTTGATCTTGTCCGCAAGCTTGACCGCCATCGACGCGACCTGCCGCGTCGAGCGCCCGGAGGCAATGACCATGTGATCGGCGATGTTGGATTTGCCAGCGAGAGGAATGGACACGACCTCTTGCGCCTGATCGTCATCAAGCGACTGCAGTACCGTACGATGGAGGTCTTCGACGTCGATGGGAGTACGGCCGGTCTCGGCGGCGGCGGTCTCAGTTGGACGTTCGGTCAAGGGGTCTCCTGGGCGACATTGGCGAACCGAAACGATACGAACGCGCGGAAGGCGCATTCGTTCTCTCGTGCCAGTTGGGGTCGTGCGTGCGGATGGCCGTTGCGGACGTGGTGTCGGGCGGCAGGCGAAGGAACAGGATCGCCGGTGCACTCCAGTCCGTCCAGGAACGTGCCTGGCTCGAAGGATGGACGAACCTTCTGAGCCAACCCATCGCGCGCGCCGCGCGGGCAGCAGAATCATAACCGGGCCTGCGAATCACCGCAATTGGCACTTCGCGGGCTAACCCCCTCCAATCACGCCATTTGTGAAAATTTGACAGGGTGTCGCTTCCAAGCAACCAGATGAACTGGTGCTGCGGATAGTGCCGCTTCAATTCCTGAATAGTATCAATGGTGTAGCGGGTCCCTTGCCGCTGCTCGAAATCGCTGGCGCGGATCCTTGCCCCCTTCGCCGCTTCCCGGGCGGAAGTGAGCCGGGCCTGGAACGGCGCCATGTCCTTTGCGCCTTCCTTGAGCGGATTGCCCGGCGACACGAGCCACCAAACCTCGTCGAGCCCCAGCGCGCGCATCGCCTCCAGGCTGATGTGCCGGTGCCCGCCGTGAGCCGGGTTGAACGAGCCGCCGAGAAGGCCAATGCGCGCCATGGTGCGCAGCTAGCATGAGCGATGAAGCCCGCCTAATGTCAGAAGCCGGGGGGAAGGCATGGGCGAACTCGAGGCTATTGGCGATGCGTTGACCGGCGGCATCGCCGCGCGCGCGGTCGAACCGCGGGCCGGAGAAGCCTCGGACAGCCATACGCACGAAAGCAACTGCCTGAACTGCGGCGCCGCGCTTGCCGGGTCCTATTGCCACGAGTGCGGGCAGCACGCGCATGTCCATCGCACCTTGTCGGCCTTCTTCCACGATTTCCTGCACGGCGTGCTGCATTTCGAGGGCAAGATATGGCGAACGCTGCCGCTCCTCGCTTGGAAGCCAGGCCAACTCACACGCCGCTATATCGACGGGCAGCGGGCGAGCTTCATTTCTCCAGTCGCTCTATTTCTGTTTTGCGTGTTCCTGATGTTTGCGGCGGTCAGCCTGCTTGGAGCCGGTATCGGCCAGTTGCCGGAAGCCGCCAAGGAGGATCTCAAGGCCGAGCTCAAAACCAACCGCGCAAAGCTGGCGACGCTCGAAGCGCGTAAAACAGCCGCCGGGCAAGCCGGGCAGCCGACGGGCTCGCTCAACGAGCGGATCGGCGAACTTCGCAGCGAGATTGCGGCGGAAGAAGCGGTCCAGCGCGGCGATTTCAGCAAGACCAGCGTCCGCACGTCGAGGGACCTGCCGGACTGGCTGAACAACAGCATCGGCAAGGCTGCGAAGAACCCGGAGCTCCTGACCTACAAGCTGAAGACGAACGCCTACAAGTTCAGCTGGCTCATCATTCCGCTGTCAGTGCCGTTCGTCTGGCTGCTGTTCCCCTTCAGCCGCCGGTTCCGGCTCTACGACCATACGGTGTTCGTCACTTATTCGCTCTGCTTCATGAGCTTGCTGGTCGTCGTTGCCCTCCTCTTCGGAGCGGTTGGCTTGTCCGGGATCGCCGGCCTGCTGTGGCTGATACCGCCGTTCCACATGTACCGGCAGCTAAGAGGGACCTATGCCCTCAGCCGCTTCGGAGCATTGTGGCGAACCATCCTTCTGACTTTGTTCGCGCTCGTCGTCACGGCGCTGTTCGCTGCCGTCCTGGTCGGAATGGGGACGTTCGAGTAGCGGCTAGACGCCCGCCGCCGCCGGTCCGCCGATGGCGCCGGGCTTCGGACGCTTCGCCTTCGGGATCGACGAGCCGGCCGCAGGGATCGCAGGACCCTTGCTGCCGCCGCGATCGATCGGCTCGCCGGCGATGACTTTCTTGATCTCGTCGCCGGACAGCGTCTCATATTCGAGCAGCGCCTGCGCCAGCTTCTCGAGTTGCTCACGGTGCTCGTCGAGCAGGTGCTTGGCGCGCGCATAGCCGTCCTCGACGACCTTGCGGATCTCCTTGTCGATCGCCTGCGCGGTCTCGTTGGACATCTGGCGCTGGCGATTCACCGAATAACCGAGGAACACTTCCTCCTCCGGCTCGGCGTACTGCAGCGGGCCGAGCGCATCGGACATGCCCCAGCGCGTGACCATGTCGCGCGCCAGTTGGGTCGCGTACTGGATGTCGGACGAAGCGCCGGAAGAGACCTTGTCGTATCCGAAGATCACTTCCTCGGCGACGCGGCCGCCCATGGCAACGGCGAGGTTCGCGTACATCTTGTCGCGGTGATAGCTATAACTGTCGCGTTCGGGCAGGCGCATCACCATGCCGAGCGCACGCCCGCGCGGAATGATCGTCGCCTTGTGGATCGGATCGGACGCGGGCTCGTGCAGAGCGACGACCGCGTGGCCGGCCTCGTGATAGGCGGTCATCCTTTTCTCGTCCTCGGTCATCACCATGGACTTGCGCTCGGTGCCCATCAGCACCTTGTCCTTGGCCTCCTCGAACTCCTGCATCGCGACCAGGCGCTTGCCCTTGCGCGCCGCCAGAAGCGCCGCCTCGTTAACGAGGTTCGCGAGGTCCGCGCCGGAGAAGCCCGGCGTGCCGCGGGCAATCACGCGCGCATCGACGTCCGGCGCCAGCGGCACCTTCTTCATGTGCACGCCGAGAATCTGCTCGCGGCCGTCGATATCGGGACGCGGCACCACGACCTGGCGGTCGAAGCGGCCCGGCCGCAGCAGCGCTGGGTCGAGCACGTCGGGGCGGTTGGTCGCGGCGATGATGATGATGCCCTCGTTGGCCTCGAAGCCGTCCATCTCCACCAGCAGCTGGTTGAGGGTCTGCTCGCGCTCGTCGTTGCCGTTGCCGAGGCCCGCGCCGCGATGGCGGCCAACGGCGTCGATCTCGTCGATGAAGACGATGCACGGGGCCGACTTCTTGGCCTGGTCGAACATGTCGCGGACGCGGCTCGCGCCCACGCCGACGAACATCTCGACGAAGTCCGAACCGGAGATGGTGAAGAAGGGAACGCCCGCCTCACCCGCGATCGCGCGTGCGAGAAGCGTCTTGCCAGTGCCCGGAGGGCCCACCAGCAGAGCGCCCTTGGGGATCTTGCCGCCAAGGCGAGCGAACTTGCCCGGGTCCTTGAGATACTCGACGATCTCCTGGAGTTCCTCACGCGCCTCGTCGATCCCGGCGACGTCGGCAAAGGTCACCCTGCCCTGTTTCTCGGTCAGCATGCGCGCGCGGCTCTTGCCGAAACCCATGGCTCCGGAGCCGGCATTCTTCTGCATCTGCCGCATCACGAAGAAGCTGATCCCGAGGATGAGCAGGAACGGCAGCGAATTGTAGAGCATGTACAGCCAGATGCTCGAGCCCTCCTCGCCCTTCACCTGGACCGCGACGCCCTTTGCGATCAGCTTGTCGGAGACGCTGGCGTCGCCCGGAGCGACCGTGTGGAACGTCTCGCCGCTGGCGAGCTTGCCAGTGATCTGCGAGTTGTTGCTGGCGCCCGTGGCGATGGTGACCGCCCGGACGTTGCCCTCATTCACCTGGCGAACGAAGTCGGAATAAGCGATCGGCTGACCGGCCTGCGCGCGGGAGCCGCCGTCAATCATCTGCACGAAGAGGACGAGCGCGAAGAGCACGCCGACCCAGATCAGCAGGCTCTTGGTCCAGGGGTTGCGGGGCTTCTTGTCCTTGTCGTTCATCTCTCGTCTTTCGCAGGCGTAGGGCCTTGGCTCTAAAATAAGCTGATCCAGCCCAATAACAATGTCGCCTTAGAGCGAGGTGAACGCGTCAGTCCCAAAATGAGCGCGAAGGGCCAGAAAAGCCCAGCCCTTCGCGCGCGGGGGAGAGGAAGCGGCCGCTTTCGCAGCCCGGCTAGGCCAATTGCACAAGCTCGGGCTTGGAGCGCCGGCGGAGTGCCATGCCGACAACGCCGAAACCGAGCAGCATCATCGCCCAGGTCGACGGTTCGGGAACCGCCTGCAGCTCACCGAACAGGCCATGCTCCTCGTCGCCGATACCCGCGGTGAAATAGAGAGCGTTGGGATCGACATTCGGCCCGCCCGTCCTGAACGCGATGCTCCACAAATAGGGCATGTTGAACGGATCGGAGCCCGAAGTCAGCATCCCAAGATAGGTCCCGTCGCTCGAGAAGGCGTTGATGAACCCATTCTCGTCTGAGAAATTGCCGATCAGGAACGCATTGCCGAAGATTCCGAAGCCCGCAGGGGCCACGGTGATTCCCCAGGGCGACGACACGTTGTTCGACAGATCACCCGTCACGAAGCGACTTAAGAAGGTGCCGTCGGTGTTGAATATGTCCACGACGCCGCTGCCAAGAGGCGCTTCATCCGCATCCGGCCCGATCTGGGCATAGGTGATATACAGGTGCCCGCCGATGTTCGCGATGTTGAATGGACTGAGGTCGGCGGGCAGGTTCGGGTCGGTGAAGCTCCCGGCGAGCGTCACCGGCGCGAAGCTTTGATTGAAGACGTCGATTCCGCCGGAATGATTGGCGGCGTAGATGAAATTATCAGCGCCGACGCTGCCGAGGGCGAGGCCGGTGTAAACGGCACCGCCGGGAATGCCGGCAACGACCTGCGCGCTGGTGATCGGAGTGAGGCCTCCGTTCCAGCCCGATATGGTTCCATTGAGGTTGGCGAAGAGGAAAGTTGCTGGGGCGTTGTTGGAAAGAAGGAAACTACTCGTCGAGTTGAACGCCTGGCCGGTCGGCCCGCTTGGTCCTGACGCACTGCCGGGTATGGTGACGACCAATGGTGTTGCGGGCGGGAAGGGCGTTCCATTCCCGGTGTAGAGCGTCGACGTTCCAGTGCCCTGGTTCGAAACCCAGAACGGACTCGTCGGGCTGAAGCTCATTCCCCACGGATTGACGAGATTGGGATCCACGGTGTTCGCAGGCGTGAACCCCTGATTCACCAGGAAGCCGGGGTCGTCAGTCACGAGGTTGATCTGGTTGACCGGCTGCGCGGCCGACAAGGCCGCGGTCGAATATGAAAGGGCGGCGGCGAATGCAGTGGCGAATAAGGCTGCGCGCACGCGCCGCGTGGCAGTCGCTGGACGGGACATTGCATCCTCCCTCGATAAGACGCCCCACATGGGCGACCCGACCGTGAGTGCCGCGAAACAGCCAACGCGTTCACTCTCCGATCGAAATTCGCCCGGACTCGCTGCCGGCGCGCTGCGGCGGTACAATGGCCGTGAACCTTTTCAGCAGTCGCCGGCACCCATTGGATTGGGGGGAGAGCGCAAGTGATCTGGTCCCGGGCGGCGAGCCGCCCTCGCACTGAGGAAAGCCAGCCGACCTCTTCCCGAGAAAGGGAGTTGCTCGCCTGTGTCGGTGCCGAGGATCTCGCGGCCTTCGAGAAGCTGTATCGAATCTATCAGCCGCGGCTGGCGCGCTTCCTCGGCACCGTCCTGCAGCGTTCGCAGCTCGTGGAAGAAGTGCTCGACGATACGATGATGACCGTATGGCAAACCGCAGCAAGCTTCAGGGGGGCAAGCAAGCCTTCGACCTGGATCTTCGCGATTGCGTATCGCAAGGCGCTCAAGGCCAAGGCACGATGGCCGGACCCGGTGGAGGATGACGGATTCGACACGCGCGTGGATCCCGACGCGCGTCCTGACGAACGGCTTCAGCAGCAGCGTCTTCACGCCGCCCTGCTGCAGGCGATGCAAGAGCTTTCGGTGGAGCACCGCGCTGTCGTTGACCTCACCTATTTTCATGGGCTTGGCTATCGCGAGATCGCCGACATCGTGGGCTGCCCGGCGGAGACGGTGAAGACACGCGTGTTCCATGCCCGGCAGCGGCTCAGGAAGGCGATGTCCGGCACTTTCGCGGATTGGCTCTGGAACAATGAAAATGCCTGAACCGAACATTCCGGAACAGCCGCACGACGAGGCGGAGGAGCTGCTTCCCTGGTACGTGACCGGCCAGCTCGACGCGACGGAGCGCGAGCGGGTCGAGGCCCATCTCGCCGCTTGCTCGAACTGTCGCGACGAACTGTTGCTGGAACGGCGGCGCACACAGGCGTTGCGCGCCTTCTCGCCGCAGGTCGAATCCGGATGGAGACGCGTTCGGGAGCGAATTGCGCAGCCGCCCCGGCACGAGGTGCGTCGGGGACGCTCCATCAGGCAGACCGCCGAGCAAATCTGGACCGCGTTGACCCGACCGGCCGTGGTGGCCTTCGCTACGGGGCAGATCGTGCTGCTCGTATTTGCAGCGGGCATTTTGCTGTGGCTGAGCCGGCCCGCGTATCAGGCGCTCGGGTCGGCGGGCGCCCCGGCTTCGGCCAATCTGATCGTGATGTTCCAGACCGGAGCGAGCGAGCGGGATGTTCGCGAGGCGCTGCGAACGGCCGGAGCGTCGATGGTGGGCGGACCGACGCCCGCGGGAGCCTACCTCATTCACGTCGACAAGCCGCGGCGATCGGCGGCGCTGGCAAGCCTGCAATCGAACCATAAGGTGCAGCTGGCGCAGCCGATCGACGCCGGAGTCGGCAAATGACGCGTCTATTTCGGCTGATCGCGAGCTGCCTTGTCGCGGCAATGGCGCTCAGTCCTGCGGCAAGCGCGGTCAAGAGCGATGCCCCGGCCACGGACCGCCAGATCCTCGTGATGGTCCGCCACCCGCCCGATCATTATCGAGCGAACGGCGCATATGGTGGAGGCTACGGCGACGAGCTTGCGCGGAGTGCCAGGGAGCACATCGCAAGGCGCATAGCCAAACGCTACGGACTGACGCTCGTCGAGGACTGGCCGATGCCGATCATCGGCGTCGATTGCTTCGTCATGTCTGTGCGCGATGCCCGTTCAAGGAGCGGCGCCACCGAACAGCTCGCTCGCGACGCGGAAGTCGAATGGGCCGAGCCGATGCAATTGTATAGCGCGCGAGGCGAAGCCCCTTCGCACAGGGACCCGCTCTACGCCGCGGAACCTGCGGCTGCGCAATGGCACCTGGCGGATTTGCACCGTCTGGCGACCGGCAGGGGGACGAGCGTCGCGGTGATCGACAGCGCGATCGACGCGCGCCACCCCGACCTTTCCGGCCAGGTTCCGGTCAACGTGAATTTCGTCGCCGGGAAGGCGTTCGTTGCCGAGCAGCATGGAACTGCGGTCGCGGGCATCATCGCTGCGAAGGCAGACAATGGCCTCGGGATCGCTGGCGTGGCGCCGGGAGCCCGCTTGCTCGGGCTCCGCGCGTGCTGGCAAGCGGGTCAAGACGGGACGGTGTGCGATACGCTGAGCCTCGCCAAAGCCCTCTACTTCGCTGCGGGCAAAAGGCCCAATGTCATCAATCTCAGCCTCGCCGGCCCGGATACGCGCCTGCTTCGCACACTCATCGTCGCCGCAATGGCTCGAGGCTCGGCCGTCGTGGCAGCCTTCGACCGGAGCCGTCCGGATGGCGGATTTCCTGCGTCGGTCCCCGGCGTCATCGCCGTATCCGACAGCTTCTTGGCACAGCCGCGCAGGCGAGTTTACAGTGCGCCGGGCAAGGACGTGCCAACGACAGGGCCGGGAGGACGATGGATTCTCGTGAATGGGAGCTCGTTCGCAGCGGCCCATGTGAGCGGTCTTCTCGCATTGATCCGCGAGCGAAAACGTTCGGCGGCCCTGACGCTCGTCGCGCGGCCGCGCGGCGGCGGGATCGACGCATGCGAAACCCTGGGTCGAGTGGCGGGCGGGTGTGACTGCGCCTGCGGTCCTTCCCGCTTTGCAAGCGCGAAACCCGGGCGGTAGCAACAGTCTTGCGAGGGTGCTGCGGCTGACATTCGCCGTCGCGTTATTTTGCCTGGGCGCGGCGCCGGCACAGGCTCAGGTCGGCGCGGCAATCTCCGTCTTCAGCGATTATCGGTTCCGCGGCCATTCCCTCAGCGAATCCCGTCCCGTCGCCATCCTCGATCTTTCCTACGATGCCTCGAACGGTCTCTACGGTGCCGCATCCGGCAGCGTCGTGGCCGCGCGAGGCGAGGGGTTGCGAACGCTCGGGCTGGTTCTGAACGGCGGCTATGCGAAGCAGCTGAAGTCGGGCCTGACGATCGACGCGGGCGCTGTCCACTCGTCCTACTCGGCTTATTCGGGGTTGGATTCGGGGCGTTCCTACACCGAGCTATATGCCGGGTTGCGTGGAAAGGTCCTCTCGGCCCGCGTTGCCGTATCGCCGGATTATTTCGGCTCAGGCTGGACCGCATACAGCGAAGTCACGGGTCAGCTCAGCCCAACCCGCAACCTGCGCGTGGAGGCTGCGGTCGGCACACTCGTTCCCCTCAGCGGCAATCACGACCGGCTGGAGGGAAATGGGCGGCTGGGCGTCGACTGGAGAACCGGTCGCGTGTCGCTCCACGGCGCGATTGCGGCGCGCGCCGGCGGCCAAAACGCGTATGCGACACGGCGATCCAGCCGAGCCACCGTCGTCGTGGGTGTCAGCTACGCTCTTTGAGCTCGGCGTCCGACGGATGAACCGCAGCGCGACCCCGCGCCACTAATACACTGCCACCGGGAGCTTGAGTCGCCCCCTCAGCCTCCCTGCTTGACTCCTCCCGGTGCGCGCTCCCGCGATCAGCTTGCCGAAGGCAGCCATCAAACCTTCGCTGGCACTACGCGGGCTCAGGCGACCTGCCGCTCTTCGTGCGCGAACGGATTGAGGCGCAGCCAATTGCGAAGATTCTGCGCAAGACGACGGTCGCCAACGAGCGTGAGGCGATCATCGGCGACGGCGGCAGCGAAGCTCTCGTGCCCCATCCAGATCGCGGTCATCAGCCCCAGGGGCAATGTGACGTACAGGTCTACGTCATACCCCGGATCCAGCGCGCAGACTTGCCCATGACCGCTCGGCTCGGCGAGGAGCCACCATTTGCGGCCGTTCTTTGGCGCATCGGGAAAATTGAACTGCACGACCTGCCGGCAACTTGGCCGTGGCTCGACCAGGATCGTGCGGCGCATGTTCCACATGAGCAGCCTCGCGTCGAGGCGTTCCATCGTGGCTTCCGAGGAGATCCAGCGCTGGCCCCAGCGTCCCATCATCCGGACCACCGGCTCCAGCTCGCTTCCAGAGTCGGTGAGCTGATATTCCAGGACCTCGGGCTCGTCCGGGACACTCGTCCGCTTGACGATGCCGGCTTCCTCGAGGGCCCTGAGTCTCTGAGACAGCAAGGCGGGAGGCACGCGCGGCATGCCGCGCCTCAACTCATTGAACCGGGTCGCGCCGGCGACAAGCTCGCGGACAATGAGCATGGTCCAGCGCGTGCAGAGCAGTTCGGCTGCCATCGCGACCGGGCAGAACTCACCGTAGCTGCCGTTCTTCATCGGGCCTCCGTACGCGCGCGCCTTTACCAGCCGCGACCGCCACCGACCAGTTCAGATTCTGTACCAGTGAAGTTCATTTGCTGAACTAGCGCATCCGACCTGTTGGGCGAAATAAGGAATGGGGTGCTGGGGACAGCCTGGAGAACATGGTTAATGCTTGCTGAGTTGAAACGTGCCGAGACGAATGTTGATTGGCAACGAAAGGCGGAAGAAGTCGCCGCCGTCGCTGGCAAATTTGCCGCCATCCACGATCGTGACGATAGCTTTGTTACGGAAGCCTATGCCGCCCTGAAGGAAGCGCGGATGTTCAGCGCGCTGGTGCCCACGGAGCTTGGCGGCGGCGGAGCGACGATCCCCGAAATCTGCGAGGCGATCCGACTCATCGCGAGATCGTGCAGCTCGACCGCGCTGGCCTTCTCGATGCACTGCCACCAGGTGGCGATCGCGGCCTGGCGGCTGCGCTACCAGAACGCGCCGACGGAACCACTGCTGAGACGTATTGCGGCGGAAGAGCTGATCATCGTTTCGAGCGGTGGCTCGGACTGGCTGACGAGCGGAGGCCAGGCGATCAAGGTCGACGGCGGATTCCGGATCTCCGCGCGCAAAGCCTTCGCGAGCGGGTCAACGATGGGCGATCTGCTGCTGACGAGCGCGGTGTACGACGATCCGGTCGACGGCCCGACCGTCCTGCATTTTGGCGTTCCTCTCAAGTCCGATGCGGTTGCGATCGAGCCGACCTGGGACGTCATGGGAATGCGCGGGACCGGTTCGAATGATGTCGTCATCACGGACTTCTTCCTCGCTAACGACGCCGTCGGCGGCCGCCGGCCCGCGGGCCCATGGCACATGCTCTTCCACGTGATCAGCAAAATGGCCTTTGCGTTCGTCTATTCCGCTTACCTGGGGATCGCCGAGCGGGCCGGTGACGACGCGCTCGAGATCGCGGCAAAGCGGAAGCCGAACACTCCAACCACGCTGTTGGCCGGTGAGCTCGAGAACGAGCTTATCGCAACCCGGCTGGCGCACCGCCGCATGGTGGAGCTCGCCGAGGACTCGAAGCCAGGACCGGCAACCACCAGCGAGGCCATGGCCTGCCGCACGCTGACCGGAACCCACGCCATCAACGCTGTGACCAAGGCCCTGGAGCTTGCGGGCGGCGGCGCCTTCTACCGCCGCAGTCCGATCGAGCGCGCATTCCGTGACGTCCAGGCCGCGCGCTTCCACCCCCTCCAGGAACAGCCGCAGCTCGAATTCACCGGACGCGTGGCGCTGGGATGGAACATCGATGGCTGAGCGCCACGGATCGGCCTCGCGATTGATGCGGCCACTGTGCGCGGTTGACCTCGCCCAATTCGGACGAGCGGCGCTGCCCCGATCGACGCCGCCCCCAACCGATCGGCAATTGCGCGAAGCCTTCGGTTCGTTCGCGACGGGGGTGACGGTGGTCACATGCCTCGGCCCCGCAGGGGCGGCTTACGGTGTGACGGTCAGCAGCTTCACCCCCGTCTCGCTCGATCCGCCCCTCGTGCTCGTATGCATGAAACGGAGCGGGCGGAGCGGCTGGGCAATCGCCAACGCCGGATGCTTTGCGATCAACATCCTGCAGCAGGGGCAGCAGGAGGATGCCGTCACCTTCTCCCGCAACCTGCGCGACGCGGATGAGCCGAAATGGTCGGCAACCGACAGTGGCGTCCCGGTGCTCGAGCAGTCGCTCGGCATCCTAGAATGCGCGGTCGATCAGGTTCACGAAGCCGGCGATCACGACATCATCATCGGCCGAGTCCTCCAGGTGCATTCCGAACAGCAGCTGGAGCCGCTGGTCCATTATCGCGGGCAGTACAAATCGCTTTCGGACCAGAATGCCGTCCGGCAGCAACAGGGGTGATCTGTGTTCCTTCCGATCCTTTATAGTGGGACCAAGAACGCATCGAGCTGGGCATTCCGGGCGTGGCTTGCGCTCAAGCATGCGGGGGTCAAGTTCGACGAGGTCGTCCTCGACATCCGCCGCCCGCAGCGCTTCGAAAATCTCGGCTACATCGCCGAGTTCTCACCGTCCGCGAGCGTTCCGCTTCTCATCCTCGATGGGCGCGCGATCTTCGATTCCGCGGCCATCATGGAGTTCGCGAACGATTCGTGCGGCGGCGCGCTTCTGCCCAAGGATCGGGTCACACGTGCACAGGCGCGCTCCGTCGTCGCCTGGCAGCATGGCGGGCTCTCGCAAATCTGCTCCCGTATTTCGTTCGAAAGCGCCTTCTACCCGTTCAAGCGAGCGCTGACGGTCGACGAGCAGCTCGAAGGCGAGCGGCTGTTCGGACATCTCGAGCAGCTGCTTGCAACGAGCGGCGGACCGTTCCTGTTCGAAACAATCTCGCTGGCTGACATGGCGCTAGCGCCGGCCGCCGTCCGTCTTACGCGGCACAATCTGGACCTGGAGCGCTTTCCACTGTCTCGCGCCTGGATCGGATGCTTGATGGCCGATCGCTATGTGAGCCAATGGATGCAGCTCGCGGATGCGCTCCCTCATATCTGGTTCGAGGATTATCTGGTTTCCGGCCCGCCCGCCCAATGGACCCGAGGATTGCCGTCAACCGAGAGGAACCGTCGTAACCCACTAAGACGCGCGGCGGGGCAGACAATGGCTGATCTGGACGAACGCACTTCATGCGCTGTTGACGGTCAGCGTAGCCGCCGGTTTGAACAGGATAGTGCAAACGAATCCTGAGGGACGGAACGGGAGCGGCCGGGGCCGATCGCCGCTTCCAAGTCCAACGGCGCGCTCCTGCTTCGCAGGCGAGTCATTCATCCACGCCAAAGCCATTTAGGTGCAGTCAGATGAAATTGCCTTCGTCGCCGTTCGAGGTTGTCGACTGGAGCGCTGTTGAGCCGACCGAACATGCGGGCGATTCGGGTTCGCGATCTGGCGCTCGGTGCGCCTTGGTGACATTCGTGTTCGGTTAGTCGAATATACGGCCGGTTACGCGGCCGATCACTGGTGTGAACGAGGCCATATCCTTCTCGTCCTCGAGGGCGAACTCATCACCGAACTGGAGGACGGCCGCACGTTCCGGCTGACAACCGGCATGAGCTACCAGGTTTCGGACAGCGGTGATGCCGCGCATCGATCCACGAGCGAGTCGGGCGCAAAGCTCTTCATCGTCGACTAAACGACGAAGTTGCGCCGACGCTTATGGCGGCACCCGCCGGAGCGCGCATGATTGCCACCGCCCGCGGATCCATTACGCGGCGCCACACCGGAGGAACCAGGGCGAGAAGGAGCGCCGCGCAATAGCCGGACGGAAGCTCGGCCTCACCGCTCAGCGGCTCCAGACCTTCGTACGATCTCGTCATGATGCGATGATGATCGCTGTGGCGGCCCATGTTGAACAGTGCGGCGTTGTTCATTCGCCTGCCGCTGTTCCAAGAATGCTGGGGCGCGAGGCGTTCAGGGCGCCCATCTTGCCTGATCCTGCGGCGAAGACCGTAATGGGCGACGTAGTTGAAGGTCTCCAGCAGCGCCACTGCCACAACGGCGACCGCGACGAGAAAGACGAGCAGTCGCAAGTTCACCAGTGCCACTACGATCAGGAACAAGGCTTCGATTGCGACATACCGGATCATTCGGTTGTCTTGGCTCCAAGCTGGTCGGCCAATGCGGCGGAGCCGCTGCGTCTCGAATTGCCAGGCCTCGCCGAATTGTCCGGCGACCGTGCGAGCGAGGAAAGCATAAAGCCCCTCCCCCAATCGCGCAGTCGCCGGGTCTTCGGCTGTCGCTGCACGGCGATGGTGTCCGTACACGTGGGCGATCCGGAAGTGCATGTAGAAGACGCTTCCAAGCAGCGTCAGTCCGAGCGCCCGCTCACGCCGATCGGCGCTATGGATCATTTCATGCGCGGCGACAAAGCCGAAGACGCCGGTCGTAACACCGGTTGACACGATGAAGCCCGCTTCCTCGAGCGGTGCCGTGCCGGGAGAAACGGCGACCGTCGCGATCCAGGTGGTCGCCGCAAGCTGAAGCAGGATGTAGATGCGCGCGAACCATCGCGAGTTGGACCCACTTGTCTGCCCGTCCTGGTGCTTCTCCTTGCCGAGTGCTGCATCTAGGCCCATCAGGCCGAGCGGCGTCGCGGCTGCGGCGAGGAAGGTCCAGGCGCCTCCCAGCCACGCGCCCCCCTGCAGGAGCGCAAGGAAAACAAACGGCGTGAGATATCTAAGCGGCGTCATATCGCCTCGCGGAGGATCTGTCCTCTCCGACCAACAAAACGTCAACCCGCATCGACCGTTGCTCGAGCAGCAATGAGAATCGGTGCAATCGCCGAATCAGCGCTCGAGCGGCTCGCTCTCAAGCTTGAGCTGGCCCCTCGCGCGGTTGTCGACACCCATGCGGCGATGCTCCTGGCACGCACCGTCATCGCCGGGGCCGAGCTGGAAATCTTCGACGCTCTTGCTGCGGGCCCACTCACGGCCGACGAAATCGCGGCCAAGTGTCGCACCGCGGCCGGCCCCACGGCGGTGCTGCTGGATGCGTTAGCGGCTTGCGGATATCTTGGCTTCGCGACCGGCCGCTTCGGCCTGACCCGCCGGTCGCGTCGCTGGCTGCTCTCGGGCGGCACATATTCCGTACGGGACAAGCTGCTCCTTCAGATCGCCGAGTGGCGATGGATGGAAGCGCTGGAGCAATTCGTTCGCACCGGCCGACCGCTCGACTTCCACGATACGATGTCCGACGAAGAGCGCGGCCTCTACCATCGCGGAATGCGCGCTCTGGCGGGCATCGCAGGCCGCGAGGTGGCGCTACGGATACCGGTGCCGCGCGGTGCCCGGCGAATGATCGACCTGGGCGGGTCGCACGGGCATTTCGCGGCGGAGATCTGTCGGCGCCATCCCGCGCTGTCGGCAGAAGTCATGGAGCTTTCGGATGCGATCGAGAGTGCTGCACCGCTGTTGGCTGCCGAGAAGCTGGGCGACCGGTTGGTGCATCGCCCGGGCGATGTGACCACAGCGGACCTCGGTGTGGAGCAGTACGATCTCGTGTTGATGTCCAACCTCGCGCATCATCTCGACGCCGGGCAAAATCTCGATCTTGCCAAGCGCGTCGCCCGCGCCCTCCGGCCGGGCGGGGTGTTCGTCATCCAGGATGCGGCCCGCGCCGAACGACCCGGAGGTCAGGACCAGATCCCTGCCTTGCTTGGTCTCTATTTCGCCATGCAGAGCCGCCCCGGCGTGCGCACCTGGACAGTCTCAGAAATGGCCGGCTGGCAGCGGTCAGCCGGTCTCAAGGTGCGCCGTACTCATCACCTGCGGACTGCCCCCGGATGGGTGCAGCAGGCGGCGATGCGGCGTAGCTGATCCGACCGGGTTTGCGGCTCGCCTAAGGCCTCTTCGTCCATGTGGACCCATTGGACCACTGAATCCTGTTCGGCGCCTGAAGCTGCCCCGTATAGGTGTGATCGTCCGGGAACTTCACGCTGATGTTGGATGCATCGAGGATGGATCCCGTCGCGTTCGAGCGATCATAGTCCGACATGTCGACCTTGATCGCGTGGGCGCCCTCGAAGATCACTGCCGTCCGGGCGCTTCCGTCGGTCCACTGCCCGTTCAGATCGAACACCGTGTTGACCACCTTGGTCCAGACGGAGTTGTTCGACCAGCGGATCTTGTTCGGCGCCTCCAGATGGCCCGTGTAGGTCTTGTCGTCGGGGAACGTGACATTGATCGTATCGAAAGCCGTGACGGAGCCATGAGCAGTGGGCCGATTGAATGCCGACATGTTCACCGTCAGATCCTGAAGATCCTTGGAGATCGTCGCGTTGCGAGTGCTCCCGTCCGTCCAGTCACCGTTGAGGTTCAGAACGGTGTTTATCGGCTGCCACCCCGCCGGCTCGCCCTGGTCCCATGGAATGTTGTTGGCGGCGTCCTCGCACCCGTCGCCGGCGGTTACCACGTCGGCGAAGAACGCATTGTGCCACAAGGCGCGGCACGCCGACGATACGCGCTCTGGCTGCTGAGCCCTCCATCCCCACTCATATTCGTCGAGATAGGTGTCGTTGCGATCGGAGTCGCTATCCACCTTGACGACTTGGCAGGGCGCCGTGGCAGACATGAAGTAACGGGACTCGATCTGTGCGGCCTGGAACTTGGCGGGAGTGTCGGAGACGCTGATCTCCGCTCCCATCGACCAATAGCCGTAGAAAGTGTGCTTCTTCCAGGCGTGAAAGCGGAGCCGCCCGGCACCCATCCGATACTCGACCAGCGAGCCGTCTGCACTGACCCAGCGTTCGGCGCCGTTGACGTCGCCCATATGCGTTAGCGCCGGCGCCGAATAAGCAACGCCCTGGCGGAGATCGATGGTCTCGTCCGCGATGCGGAGTTTGCCGTCCGGAGACGCTATCGCATCCAGCACCGGGTCGCCGAGGCCACGTTGCCCGCCTTCGGCAGCGCGCGAGTATTCGCCTCTGCGCGACGCCGATCCGCGAATGCCTTCGCCTTCCGACTTCGCGCCAAGCACCTCGCCGAGATATGCCGTGAAATCATCGAAGTCGCTGAACGCGTGCCGATGGGATGGCGCAGGTCCGCCCCTGGCGATGAATTCCGCCCGACCATCGGTCCGGAGTGTGATCGCCTCACCTGTGAGGGTATCTTGATCTGACATTTCGTCTCTCCTCGAAACGGCACCTGGGAATGGATCGAGGGCGCGCAGCGGCTTTTTTGGGCCGCTCGCGGCGGTCCTAAATGCCGGGCGTCAAGCTCCGGTCGGCAGCAGCCGAGCAGACAAGGCTCCGCAGAGGAGGCCGGCCGACGATCAGCCCGATCGGCGCGAGAGAATTGGACTGATCCATATTCTCCAATCAATTCGAATGCGGTGGAAACCGCCACCTCGAATCAGCGATCGGCCGGCACGCTGGATGATGCAATTATCTGCTCATCCTGATGGAACGGCAATAGTCGTGCGGTTCACGAAAACGATCGGACAGCAGCCAGCTGAGCCACGCCATGTCGCCTCCATCGTGACCCGCTCTGGCTCCAAAGCCTAAGCGGCCAATGGTCCCGAAGGGGAGTGGTGCCCAGGAGAGGACTCGAACCTCCACGCCCTTGCGAGCGCCAGCACCTGAAGCTGGTGCGTCTACCAATTCCGCCACCTGGGCACTTGCGTCTTTTTGGCAGGCGGCGGCGCTTAGAGGGGCGTCGCCTGCCTTGTCAATCTAGGAACGCAGGGGCTATCCCGCCAGCCCATGATCGAGCGCAATGAAGAGCTTGTAACAGTGTTCGGCGGCGGCGGATTCATCGGCCGCTATGTCTGCGAAGCTCTGTTCAAAAGTGGCGTCAGGCTGCGCATCGCGAGCCGCGACCCGCGCAATGCCTATTTCATCCAGCCGCTCGCCCAGGTCGGCCAGTTCGGCTTCGAAAAAGCCGACATCACGGACATGGAAAGCGTTCGCCACGCGATCCGCGGCGCGAGCGCGATCGTCAACTTGTGCGGCGTCTTCGGCCGCAAGATGCGCGCGGTGCACGTCGAAGGTGCCCGCAATGTCGCGGAGGCAGCCCGTGAGGCGGGGGCAGAGGCGATGGTCCAGATCTCCGCCATTGGTGCCGACGTTCACTCGTCGTCGCTCTACGGTGAGTCCAAAGGCGAAGGCGAGGTCGAGGTCCGCAAAGCCTTTCCGAACGCGACCATCATCCGCCCATCGCTGGTGTTCGGGCCCGAGGACCAGCTGACGAACCGTTTCGCCGGGATGGCGAACCTGCCGTTCCTTCCGGTGATCGCAGCGAAGACGAAATTCCAGCCGGTCTACGTGCGCGACCTTGGCAAGGCGATCGCGATTGCGGCGCTCCAGCCGCAAACCTTCGGCGGCAAAACTTACGAGATCGGCGGCCCGCAGAAGATGAGCATGGTCGAGCTGCACCAGGCGATCCTCGAGCTCACCGGTCAGAAGCCGGACATCGTGGCGGTTCATGACTTCTTCGGAGACCTGCTCTCACGCTTCGGCTGGCTTCCGGGCGCCCCGTTGACCCGTGACCAGTGGCTGATGCTCCAGCGCGACAACGTTCCGTCCGGCGAACTGCCGGGCCTGGAGGCCTTCGGAATCAGTCCGACACCGCTAGCCGCAGTTGGCTACGAATGGCTCGGCCGCTTCCACAAAGGCGGCAAGTTCGGGGGGCGGCGAATTAATTTGACGGCCACGACGTGAGCATCGACGCCTAGCCGATGCCAATCCTGCTGATCGCGATCATCCTCGGCATCGTCGAGGGCGTCACCGAATTTCTGCCGGTTTCCTCGACCGGTCACCTCATCCTCGCGACCGAGCTGCTCGGCTTCGACGCCGAGAAATGGGCGGCGTTCAACGTCATCATCCAGCTCGGCGCGATCCTCGCCATCGTCGTGCTTTACTGGCGCACCTTCTGGGCCGTCCTCGAAGGCCTCATCCGTCGCAATCCGATGTCGTGGCGCTTCGTACGCAACATCCTGATCGGCTTCTTGCCGTCCGCGATCCTCGGCTTCCTGCTGATCAACAAGATCGAGGCGTTGCTCGGAAAGCCGGAGGTGGTCGCGGTCGCGTTCATCCTGGGGGGGATCGCCATCCTGCTGATCGAGCGGCTGGTGAAGCAGACCCCTGTCATCGGCGTCGCAGAAATGCCGGTGAAAACCGTGATCGGCGTTGGCCTCGTCCAATGCCTCTCGATGATCCCGGGCGTCAGCCGGTCGGGCGCGACGATCATGGGGGGCCTCAGCCTCGGCGTCGAAAGGCGCACCGCGGCCGAGTTCAGCTTCTTCCTCGCCATACCGACGATGCTCGGCGCGACGACACTCGAGCTCGTGAAGCACCGCGACACGCTCATGGCGGGCGCCAGCGGCGTCGGGTTCGGAACCGTTGCGATCGGCTTCGTCGTCAGCTTCATCGTCGCGATCGTCGTGGTGCGGGCCTTCGTTCACTACATCTCGCGCCACGGCTTCGCGCCGTTCGCCTGGTACCGGATCATGGCGGGCGCAGTCGCTCTCGCCTGGCTTTGGATACGCTGAGTTTATTCGTCGCGAGGCCAGTGCTAAACTGCCGCAATGCGTAAGAGACTGATTCTGCTGCCCGTCTTCCTGAGCGCCACGCCCGCGCTAGCGCAGCCCGCAACTTCCGAGTCCATCCAGATTCCACGAGAGCTCACCGACCCCGCTACTACGGAACGGCTCGCCGGAACGATGCAGGCGCTGTCGAAAGCGCTTCTCGACATGCGCGTCGGGGAGCTCAAAGCCGCCGCCGAAGGCCGAGAGGCGACCTCAGCGGAGAGGCGCATGACCGTCCGCGACATGGCGCGGCGGCAGGACCCCAATTTCGAGCGCAAGCTGGAGCGCCAGATCGCTCAAAGCGGCCCGATGATCCGGCAAGGCATCAAGGCGATGAGCGATGCTCTTCCGGCGATGATGCAGGGCCTCGAGCAAGCCCAAAAGGCGCTCGAACGGGCGGCCGCAAATATGCCCGATCCGACCTATCCCAGGCGCTAGACGCCGGGCCCGCACACGCTAAAGCTGCCCCGCCATGTGGCAGCTCTTCCAGTTCCCGCTGTGCCCCTTTTCACGCAAGGTCCGGCTCGTCCTAGCTGAAAAGGGCGTCGGCCATGAGCTGGTGCGCGAGAACCCGTGGGAGAAGCGGGACGAGTTCATCGACCTGAATCCCGCGGGCGAAACTCCGGTGATGGTCGAGCCCGACCAGGGCGTCACGCTGATCGGCTCGCAGCCCATCGTCGAATATTTCGACGAGACCGTGGACCGGATGCCGATGATCCACGGGAATGCACAGCTCCGCGCCGAGATCCGGCGGATGACGGAATGGTTCGACATCAAGCTCTACCGCGAGGCGGTCGAGCCGCTGATGAACGAGCGCATGCGCAAGCGCCTCGTCAGCCGCGAAAGCCCGGACACACGCATCTTGCGCGAGGCGATGCGGATCGCGACCGAGCATCTCGACTATTTGGATTACCTGCTGGATCACCGGCGCTGGCTGGCCGGGCCTGGGCTCAGCCTCGCGGACTTCACCGGCGCAGCGCACCTCAGCGTCATCGATTATCTCGGAGCGCTCGACTGGCGGGGGCACAAGCAGACCAAGGACTGGTACGCGGTGATGAAATCACGGCCCTGCTTCCGCCCGCTGCTCGGCGAGCGGATGGAGGTCATCGTCCCACCCGGCCATTACGACAAGGTCGACTTTTAGGCGCCGAGCTTCGCTGTCGGTCCAGCCAGTTGTCGATGGCGAACGGCCCCGGTCCGCCGAGGAGAAGCGTGGTCAGCCCCGCGAGGTAGAGCAGGTTGGTCTCGATACCGGGCGGCTCGAAACGAGGGCCCGACGGCCTGACGGCCATCAACTTGATCGACGTGAAGCCGAACTGCGCGTGCACGGTGAACAGCGCAACCAGCAGCACCGCGGCCATCGGCAGCAGCAGGGGCAGAGTGAATGCTCCCGCCATCATCAGCAGTCCGCCCACGAGTTCGACAAGGATCGTCAGCCAGGCCATCAAATGCGGCATCGGCACGCCAAGAGCGTCGATGATCCTGACGAAATTGTCGGGTCCCTTGCTGATTTTGGCGAGGCCGTGTTCGAAGAAGCCGAATCCGATGATCAACCGCATCGGCAGAGGCGCCCAGTGCGCCAGAGATCGCTGGTCCGGCGACCAATATGGAAATCTGATCATGCGGCAGCTCTCCTTTGTTCCGCCGCTGGAACAAGGAGCCTGAACCGATCCTGTCGGCCGGTGAGCTAGCCGCGCAATCCTCAGGCCGGGATTAGCGCGCCGCGATACACCTGGTCTTCGAGGGTCCGCCCCGCGCCGAGCGCCACGCAGCTCATCGGATCGTCGGCAACCCGTACCGGGAGCCCCGTCGAATCCTGGAGCACGGTCGCGAACTCGCGCAGCAGGGAGCCGCCGCCGGTCATGGTGATTCCCTGGTCGATCACGTCGGCCGCGATCTCCGGCTGGGTGTGCTCGAGCGCGGTCCGCACGACCTCGACGATCTGATTGACGGGTTCGCTGAGCGCATCGGCGATCTGCGCCTGGTCGAGTTCGATCTCGGCCGGCATTCCGCGGCCAACGTCGCGGCCCCGAACGAGCGTTGTGAGGCCCTTGCTGTCACCCGGCCGCACGGCCGAACCGATCTCCAGCTTCACTCGTTCCGACGTGCCTTCGCCGATCAGCAGATTGTAGTTGCGGCGGACATAGGAGGCGATCGCATCATCCATCTTGTCCCCGCCGACACGGGCCGACCGGCATAGTGCGAGCCCCTGGAGGGAGATGACTCCCACCTCGGTCGTTCCACCGCCGATGTCGACCACCATCGATCCGATCGGTTCGGCCACCGGCAGTCCGGCACCGATCGCGGCGGCCATCGGCTCTTCGATCAGGGACACGCGGTCGGCGCCCGCATTGCTGACGGCGTCTCGGATCGCGCGGCGCTCGACGGAGGTCGCCCCGGACGGAATGCAGATCACTACCTCGGGGCCGCGCGAGAAGCGGCTGGGGCCGCCATGCGCCTTGCGGATGAAGTGCTTGATCATCTCCTCGGCGACTTCGAGGTCGGCGATCACTCCGGCGCGCAACGGCCGGATCGTGCGGATGTTGTCCGGAGTCTTGCCCATCATCAGCTTGGCGTCGTCGCCGACCGCGCGAACCTTCCGCTGGCCATTCTCCACTTCCATGGCAACGACCGACGGCTCGCTGGTGACGATCCCGACGCCTCGCACGTAAACGACCGTATTGGCGGTGCCGAGATCGATGGCGATGTCGCGCGAGGAGAAGTTGAAAAGTGAGCGCATGGCTGGCCCCCCGGCCTAAGAATCTGAATTTCAAGGATTAGGGCAGTCCCGCGTTTGGGCCATATGGTTAATGCCAGTTAAGCGCCGGGCGTGGTATTCCCGCGCCGAACTGAAGCGCCGCTAACCGCGAACTGCGGTGACCAGATAGTTCAAACGAACGTCGTCGCTGAGGTGCAGGCCGCGCGTCGGCGACCAGGCGATCCCCTCGACGTCGAGGCATTTGAGGCCCGCGTCGGCGAGCAGCACCTTGAGGCGCTCCGGCGTGATGAACTTGTCGAAGTCGTGCGTGCCTTTCGGGATCCGGCGCAGCCCTTCGGCGACCGCGATCAGCATCAGCCGCGACCAGCCCGTCGCATTGGGAGTCGACATGACCAGCAAGCCGTTGTCGACGAGCCGCTTCGCGAGCGCGTTCACGAAGGCGCCGGGATCGGCGACATGCTCGATTACCTCCATGCAGGTGATGAGGTCGAACCGGCCATCGACCTCCTGGACGTCGCCGACGCGATAGTCGATTTCGATGCGCATTGCGGCCGCATGCTCCCGCGCGACCGCGATCACCTGAGGCGTCGCGTCGACGCCCATCACCGTTGCGCCGAGCCTCGCGAGCGGCTCGGCCAGCAGCCCGGCGCCGCAGCCGACGTCCAACGCCGTCTTTCCGGTGAGCGGCGTGCGTCCGCATTCGTCGCACTGCCAATGCTGGTCGATTTGATCCCGAATGTATTTGAGGCGCACTGGATTGAGCTTGTGCAGCATTGCCGAAGCGCCGTTCGGATCCCACCAGTCGGCAGCGAGCCTGCCGAACTGCTCGACCTCCTCCGGCACGATGCTCGTCGCCGCTCGGGTCAAGCCGTCGCTCGTGCTTGTCTGCGCCATGCGCGCCTCCTAACAGGCCGCGACCCTGCACCCAAGGAGATCAATGCCCCGCATCGTCATGAAATTCGGCGGCACGTCGATGGCAGGCATTGAGCGTATCCGCAGCGTCGCGTCGCGCGTGCAGCGCGAGGCGGCGGCGGGCAACCAGGTGTTGGTGGTCGTGTCGGCCATGGCGGGTGAGACCGACCGGCTCGTCCAGCTCTGCCGCGAAGCCGCGGCGCTGCACGATCCGACGGAATATGATGTGGTGGTCGCGAGCGGCGAGCAGGTCACGGCGGGACTGCTGGCGATGACGCTGCAGAACATGGGCCTGAAGGCGCGTAGCTTCATGGGCTGGCAGCTTGTTCGAGCATCGGGCGTGCATGGCAATGCCCGTGTCGAAGCCATCGAATCCGCAACGCTCGACGAGGCGCTGAGCGGCGGCACGGTCGCGGTGATCCCCGGCTTCCAGGGAGTCTCGACCGACGGCCGCCTCGCAACCTTGGGTCGAGGCGGGTCGGACACGTCCGCCGTCGCGATCGCCGCGGGAGTGAAGGCGGATCGCTGCGACATCTACACCGACGTCGACGGCGTCTATACGACCGACCCGCGCATCGTCCCGCGAGCGCGCAAGCTGAACCAGGTGACGTTCGAGGAAATGCTCGAGCTTGCGGGGGTTGGTGCAAAGGTCCTGCAGGTCCGCTCCGTCGGACTTGCCATGCGCGAAAACCTGCCCTTGCGCGTTCTGTCCGCATTCGAAGACAAGCCGGGCACCGACATCGTCGCCGAGCTTTCGGGAGAGAACATGGAGAGGAACCTGATCGCGGGCATCGCCGCCGACCGCAACGAGGCGCGCATCACGCTGACAGGCGTGCCCGACAAGCCGGGCACGGTCGCGCAGGTGATCGGGCCCATCGCGGAGGCGGGCATCCAGGTGGACATGATCGTCCACGCGGCCACTCCCAACATGTTCACTTCTGACCTCACCTTCACGGTCCCGCGCGCCGGCCTTGCGCAGGCCATGTCGGTGATCGAGCAGCGTCGCCCAAAGATCGCATACGAGGAGCTGATCCACGACGACGCGGTCGCGAAAGTCAGCATTGTCGGCGTCGGGATCCGCTCCAACCCGCAGCTTGCCGCCAGGATGTTCGAGGTGCTTGCCGAGCGGCAGATCAATCTGCTCGCGGTCTCGAGCAGCGAGATCAAGGTCAGCGCGCTGATCTCGGAAGCCGACCTAGACCTCGCGGTGCGCGTCCTCCACACGGCCTTCGGTCTCGACACGGAGAAAGCAGCATGAGCGGCGAAGGCCTGATCGCCGAAGCGCGCGCGGTTCACGCGTCGGTCGGCCACGCGCGGCTCAAGGAGCTGATGCACCGAGGCACTGAGTTCCTCGGCTGCGACGTTGCGATCATGGGCGGCGCGATGAGCTGGATCTCCGAGCGCAACCTCGTCTCCGCCATCTCCAGCGCCGGAGGCTTCGGGGTCATCGCATGTGGCGCCATGAGCCCCGAATTGCTCGACACCGAGATCGCCGAAACGAAGACGCGCACGAGCCGTCCGTTCGGCGTGAACCTCATCACGATGCATCCGCAATTGACCGGTCTGATCGACGTCTGCGCGAAGCATAATGTGGGCCACGTCGTTCTCGCGGGAGGCCTTCCGCCGGCCGGAGCCATCGACCGCATCAAAGGCAGCGGCGCGAAGCTCATGGCCTTCGCCCCGGCGCTCGCGCTCGCGAAGAAGCTGATGCGTTCGAACGTCGACGCACTGGTGATCGAAGGCATGGAAGCGGGCGGACACATCGGCCCCGTCTCGACGTCGGTGCTGGCACAGGAAATCCTGCCCGCTGTCAGCAAGGACATTCCCGTGTTCGTCGCCGGCGGCATCGGGCGCGGCGAGGCGATCGCAGCCTATCTCGAAATGGGCGCGGTGGGCGTCCAGCTCGGCACCCGCTTCGTCTGCGCGACCGAATGTATTGCTCACCCGAACTTCAAGAAGGCGTTCATCCGCGCCTCCGCCCGCGACGCCATCCCGAGCGTGCAGATCGACCCGCGCCTGCCCGTCATCCCGGTGCGCGCGCTGAAGAACCAGGAGATGATCAACTTCGCAGCCAAGCAGCGCGAGGTCGCTCAAAAGCTCGACGAAGGTGCGATCGAAATGGCCGAGGCCCAGCTCCAGATCGAGCATTATTGGGCGGGAGCGCTGCGCCGGGCGGTGATCGACGGCGACGTCGAGAGCGGCTCCGTCATGGCCGGACAGTCGGTCGGCATGGTCAACCGTCAGGAGCCGGTAGCCGAGATCATCCAAGAGCTGATCGACGAAGCCGCCGCGGCGCTCGAGAGCCGGGGCTAAAGTCGCCTCTTCATGTAATCGGCGAGGCGCGCCGCATCCTCTTTCGTGACGTGCAGCCCGAGCTTGGTCCGCCTCCAGAGCACGTCCTCGGGCGATGTCGCCCATTCGTGCGCCATCAGGTAATCGACCTCCCGCGCGTACAAATTCGCCCCAAAATGCTCGCCGAGATCGCCGATGGATCGCATGCCGTCCAGGAGGGCCTCGGCACGAGTGCCGTACGCCTTCGCGAGCCGATCCACCAGGTCCGGCGGGAGCGCCGGAAATGCCTGCCGAAGCGTGCCGACCAATTTCTGGATATCTCCGTCCGGGATGTCGCCTCCCGGTAGTTGGGCCCGGTCCGTCCAAGGCCGGCCTACTGCCGGAAAGAAGGGCGCGAGACGATCGAGCGCACGCTCCGCAAGCCGCCGGTACGTCGTGATCTTCCCGCCGAACACGCTCAGCAATGGAGCGCCCGAAGCATCGAGATCGAGCCGGTAATCGCGAGTAACCTTGGAAGGATCCGAAACGCCGTCATCGTAGAGGGAGCGGATGCCGGAGAAGCTCCAAACGATATCCGACGCGGCGATATTCCGCGTGAAATAGGCTCTGACCGCAGCGAGCAAATAGTCGATCTCCTCGTCGCTGATCGTGGGCGCATCCGGGGCGCCGCTCCAGTCAACATCGGTCGTTCCTACGAGTGTGAACTCCTTTTCGAAGGGAATGGCAAATACCACCCGCCCGTCCCGGCTTTGGAGCACAAAGGCGTGTGTCCCTTCATAGAGGCGCGGAACGACAATGTGGCTGCCTTTGACGAGCCTGACGGCATGGCAAGGCTTCGTGCCCTGAATTCGCGAGGACATCTCGATAGCCCATGGCCCAGCGGCGTTGACGAGGGCACTAGCCTTCACGCTGCGCTCGTGTCCGGCGCTGTGAATACGAGCAATCCAGTGCGGCCCCTCCCGGCGCGCCGACAGTAGCTCCGTGCGGGTCAGGATCGTGGCGCCCCCTTCCGCAGCATCGAGCGCGTTGAGGACGACGAGCCGGCTGTCCTGAACCCGGCAATCCCAATAAGCGAAACCCTGATGGATTTCCGGCCTCAGCCCGTCGCCTGGCTCGCCGAGCCGGACGGCACGGCTAGCGGGCAGTATTTTCCGCCCGCCGAGGTGATCGTACAGAAACAGCCCGGCCCGCAGCTTCCACGAGGCTCGGCCCGAGGGCGTCACCGGGATTACGAACTGCAACGGCTCGACGAGGTGCGGCGCGGCACGAAGGAGCCGTTCCCGTTCCGTCAGCGACTCCCGCACCAGCTTGAAGTCCAGCTGCTCGAGGTAGCGCAGTCCTCCGTGGATGAGCTTGCTGCTCGCGGATGAGGTGCGCGCGGCGAGGTCGTCCTTCTCGACCAGCATCACCGACAGGCCGCGTCCGGCCGCATCGCGGGCGATGCCGGCGCCATTGATGCCGCCTCCGACGACCAGAAGGTCGAACTGCTCCATCGTAAAAGCTTAGCCGATTTCGCCCAGGCGTCTGCTTCCGATTGGCAGGCCGAGCTTCCATCTGATAGCCGAAGCCCATGCCGCTATCCGCCGCCGCATCCGCTCGCGAGATCCTGACGGGCCTTCACGAGGTCATGGCCAAGCGCGGTTCGGCGCAGAGCAAGCTCGACCGCGTAGTGGACCTGATTGCGGCGGCGATGAGCAGCGACGTCTGTTCGATCTATCTGCTCCGCGACAATTTCCTGGAGCTGTTCGCCACCCACGGGCTGCGCAAGGAAGCCGTGCACGTCACCCGCCTCAGGATGGGCGAAGGCCTCGTCGGAACGATCGCGGCGGAAGGGCGCATCCTCAACCTGGCTGAAGCAGCCGATCATCCTGCGTTCGCCTACCGGCCGGAAACCGGCGAAGAACGGTTCCACAGCTTCGCCGGAGTGCCGATCGTCCGTCTCGAAACCCCGATCGGCGTGCTTGCCGTCCAGCATGCCGAGCCGCGCCGCTACGAGGAAGTCGAGATCGAGGCGCTCCAGACCGTTGCGATGGTCCTTTCGGAGATGCTTGCCGGCGCGCGCCTCGTCGATGGCGCCCGGCGCAGCCGCTTGCGCAGCGCGGGGCCATTGAGGCTCTCCGGCCTCAAGCTCGTCGCCGGCATGGCCAAGGGCCAGGCGGTCTTCCACGAGCCGCCGGTTCTCGTCGAGCACACGGTCGCCGATGACATCGAAGCGGAGCGCGACCGCGTCTACTCGGCCTTCCGCAAGATGCGCGAGCAGATCGACAACATGACTCGCGACGCCGAATTCGGGACCACTGGCGAGCATAAGGAAATCCTCGAAACGTACCGCATGTTCGCCTACGACGAGGGCTGGTCGCGGCGCATCAACGAGGCGATCGACAGCGGCCTCACCGCCGAAGCGGCCATCGAACGCGTGCAGCAACGCACCCGCGCCCGGATGCTCGAGATCGACGATCCGCTGCTGCAGGAGCGGATGCACGACCTCGAGGACCTCTCGGGCCGCCTGCTGCGCATCGTCTCCGGCCGGATGGGCACCGCAGCGCAGACGGGCCTGGCGCACGATGCAGTGTTGATCGCTCGCAACCTCGGGCCAGCCGACATCCTCGAATACGACCGCCGGCGGCTGAAGGCGGTGCTCCTCGAGGAAGGGTCGCTGACTTCGCACATGGTCATCGTGGCGCGCGCGATCGGCGTGCCGGTGATCGGCCGCCTCCACGACATCCGCCACAGCGTCGAGGAAGGCGAAACCATCCTCGTCGACGGCGACAACGGAAGCATCATCATCCGGCCCAACCGGGCGCTGACCACCGGCTTCGAGCATCGCATGGCGCTGAGCCAGAAGCGCCGCGCCGAGTTCGCCGCAATCCGCAACCTGCCCGCCAAGACCATCGACGGCGTGCACGTCAGCGTCATGGTCAATGCCGGCCTGGCGGAGGATGCCGCGGCACTGGCGATGAGCGGAGCCGACGGCATCGGCCTGTTTCGCACCGAGTTCCAGTTCTTGGTCTCGGCAACGCTTCCCGGCCGTGACCGGCAGCAGCGGCTCTACACCAAGGTTCTCGACTCCGTCGGCGACCGGCCGGTCGTCTTCCGCACGGTCGACATCGGCGGCGACAAGGCCTTGCCCTATCTCACCGATATCCAGGACGAGGCGGAGAATCCGGCGATGGGCTGGCGCGCCATCCGCCTGTCCCTCGATCGCTCCACGCTGATGCGGGCCCAGGCCCGGGCGCTGATCGAAGCCGCGGGTGGCAAGGTCCTGCGGGTCATGTTCCCGATGATCTCCGAACCCTGGGAATATGAGCAGGCGCGCGCTCTGTTCGAAGAGCAAGTCGAGTGGGCGCGGAAGGCGCACCGCAAGCTTCCGAGCAGGATCGAGTTCGGCGCGATGCTGGAGGTGCCGAGCCTTGCCGAGATGCTCGACCAGCTGCTGCCCCGAGTCGATTTCCTGTCGATCGGGACCAACGACCTCACCCAGTTCCTGTTCGCCGCGGACCGCTCCGAACCGCGCCTCGCCCAGCGGTACGACTGGCTCAGTCCTGCGATCTTGCGCTTCCTGAAGCGCATCCTCGATTCGTGCCGCGTGGCCGGCGTGCCGGTCAGGATCTGCGGCGAAATGGCCGGCCGGCCGCTGGAGGCAATGGCGCTCGTCGGGCTCGGTGCCGAGAACTTCTCGATCACTCCCGCGGGCGTCGGGCCGGTCAAGGCGATGGTCCGCTCGCTCGACGCGGCCGCAATCCGAAGCCGCATGGATCAGCTGCTCGCCAAGCCGCCCAGGGACATGCGCAAGGCGCTCACCGACTGGGCGCGCCGGCACTCCGTCACAATTGGTTGACACTGGGAGCCCAGCACTCAAACAAGGCACATGGCCAAGCGCGACACCGAAATCGAAGCAGTGGACGAGACTCCGGTCGAAGAGAGCGAGCCAACGGTCGGCGAGCGGCTTCGCGCCGCGCGCGAAGAAAAAGGGCTCAGCTTGGAGGACATCGCGGCCCAGACGCGGATTCCGCAACGCCACCTTGAAAGCATCGAGACCGCCGATTGGGATGCGCTTCCGGCTCCAACCTACACGACCGGCTTCGCCAAGAGCTATGCGAGCGCCGTCGGCCTCGACCGCACCGACATCGGCGACCAGCTGCGAGCCGAAATGGGCGGGCAACGCTTCACCGCGAATACAATGGAGACGTTCGAGCCCGCGGACCCGCGCCGCACCATGCCCAAGTGGCTGGTCATCGGCACGATCGTCGGCCTCGTCCTGCTCGTCGCGCTGATGAGCTGGCTCAACAATCGCTCGCTCGAGCAGCCGGACGAGGGGGCGAATGCGCCGGTCGCCACGGCGTCGACGAACGCTCCTGCGGCCTCGCGATCTGCGCAGCCGGCCATCGCACCCGCAACGAACGCGGCCGTCGTGCTCACCGCCACCGACGCAGTATGGATGCAGGTTTACGAAGTCGATGGAGCGACCTTGTTCTCGGGCGTGCTTCAAGGTGGGCAGACGTTCACGGTCCCGCCGCAGGCAAATGCGGTGATGCTCAAGACAGCGAAGCCGGAGGCGCTTCGAATCGCTGTCGACGGTAAGGTCGTTCCGCAGGTCGGCCCGGCTGCGAAGAAGGTTACAGTAAGCCTCATGCCGGCGGACCTCCTGAAGGGTCCGGCTGCGGCTGTGGTTACTCCAGCTCCGGCGCCTGCCCCGCGTGCGTCAACGCCGCGCCGTCGAGCTTCGCCGCCTGCGGCCGCACCGGCGCCGGCTCTCGCGCCAGCGGAAGCGCCGCCGACGACCAATACCGCAGCCTGAGATTCATCGCTGCGAAAGGCGCGAGCGGGCACACAGGAATCATCACAAGGGTGGGGAAAGTCTCGTGAAATTTTTCGGCAAGACCGGCCTCTTGGCGCTTTCGGCAACGATCGCGATGCTTCCTGCGAGCGCTCTCGCTCAGCGCCAGCCAGCGACCCCGGAACAGCGCATCGATCGCCTCGAGCGGCAGGTCAACGAAATGCAGCGGCACGTCTTTCCGAAGGGTCGCCCTGCCGACACGGCCGGCTTCTCCGATGAACCGGCCGCGACGCAATCCTCGGTCGTGACTCTCGACCAGCGTCTCGACTCGGTCGAGCGGCAGATGTCCGACCTCCTGCGCCAATCGGAAGAGAATGGTCACCGGCTGCAGCAGATGGCGGCTGACCTGGCAAAACTCCGCTCCGACCAGGAGCAGCGTATCGCTGCGCTCGAGCAGCGGATCAATGAGGCTGCGACCACCGCGCCGGTGCAGACACCGACGACGGAACCGACCGCGCCGAAACCAACGACAGGCAAGCCGCCCAAATCGACCGGCGCTAAGGGTGACGCCGCATCGATCGGTGGACCGTCCGGGCCGGTCGCATCCACAACGCCCGCGGGCGACGCCGGCGAGGACGCCTATAGCGAAGGCTTCCATCTGTGGGAGGCCGGCAATTACGACCAGGCCATCACTTCGCTTCGCGCCTTCACCGCCGCCTATCCGAAGCACAAAAGGGTCAGCTACGCGAACAATCTCATCGGCCGGTCGCTGCTCAGCAAGGGACAGGCGCGCGCCGCGGCCGAAGCCTTCCTCGCCAATTATCGCGGCAACCCCGCAGGTGACCGCGCGCCCGACAGCCTTCTGGGCCTCGGCCAGGCGCTGATGCAGCTCGGACAACCAGGCCAGGCATGCAAGGCCTATCAGGAGCTCGACGCCGTCTACGGCGCAAAAATCCGCGCCGACCTCAAGAAGCAGGAAGCCGACGCCAAGACTCAGGCGCAATGCGGCTGATGTGTTAATGCGGCGGGGATGGTCCCCGATGCCGCATTGCTCGAACGTTTCACACACGATCTCGATGCGCTGATCGCACCGGACGCCCGCCTGGGCGTTGCCGTATCCGGCGGCCCCGACAGCCTTGCGCTCCTGCTGCTCGCGGCCGCTGCTCGCTCCGGGAACGTCGAAGCTGCGACGATCGACCACGCCCTCCGCCCAGGCAGCCGCGAGGAAGCGGAAACCGTCGCGCGGCGATGCGAGCGCCTCGGCGTCCCTCACCAGATCCTGACCGTCCGGTGGGTCACGAAACCCGAAAGCGCCATCCAGGAGCAAGCCCGCGGTGCTCGCTATCACCTCCTCGCGGATTGGGCGAAGGAACGAGGCCTGCAAGCGATCGCGACCGCGCACCAACTCGACGATCAGGCCGAGACATTCGTGATGCGGCTTGCCCGCGGTTCGGGCGTCCGAGGTCTTGCAGGAATGCGGGCGCTGTCGGTCGTTCCCGGGAGTGACATCCCCTTGATCCGCCCGCTGCTCGACTGGCGCCGTTCGGAGCTGGTCGCAATCTGCGAAGGCGCCCGGCTGACGCCGGCGGCCGATCCCAGCAACGAAGACGAGCAGTTCGAACGCATCCGGGTGCGCCGGGCGCTGGGTCAAGCCGACTGGCTCGATCCGGGGGCCCTTGCTTCAAGCGCCCGGAACCTGGGCGATGCCAATGCGGCGCTGGACTGGGCAATGCGGCAGGAGTGGGAGCGCGCCGTTGCCAATGGTAGCGGCGAGATTGTCTACCGGCCGTCCGACGCACCGCCCGAGATTCGTCGGCGCATCGCATCCGAGGCAGTCGCGCGGCTCGCGACCGAAGGGGATGGGAAGGTGCTAAGGGGCCGTGAACTTGGCCGCCTGCTTGCCGTGCTCGCCAGCGGGGGGACCGTCACCATTCGCGGCGTCCGATGCTCCGGCGGCGATGAATGGCGGTTCGCCAGGGCTCCGGTCCGGCGCGGCTGAGCTTTCGCGCTCGATCGGCACGAGCTTTCCCGATGGAGCCGGCAAGGGCCTCCATTTGCCGCCATTTTCACGCGCCAGCAGAATATTGCAGCGCTTGCATTGGCTGATCCAGCGGCCGTGTTTGTCATCGAAGCTCGCCCGGCTTCGGGAGCGGCGGTGACCCAGGAGAAGGCAGCGCAAAGTCATTATGGAACAACGCCCATTGAGGTCGAAAATAGCTTTCCGTCGCGCTTTGTCGCGTGAAATCCGGTTCAGCGTCGCGGCTGCGGCGCCGGTTCCCAAATCGACGAATTATTGTGGCTCCCGCCTCCCAGGCTGGAAACGGCCTACTACGGGCGAGGAAGGCGCGAAGTAAAGCCACCGGCTCCCAAATCCGCGCCGGATTGCATTAATTTATAGTTAACTGAATAATAGCGCCTGAGTCGGTGGGGGAACCCCGGGGGAGGATTCCTCCAAGGAGCCAGGGCATGGCAGTGAGCTTGTGTGTGCGTTCATCGCTGCGGGCTGCGCTCCTCCTCGCGGCGCTCGCCATTCCCCAAACGTCAATCGCCCAAGGTTCCGACGGCTCCGGTCTCACGGACGCCGATTATTACGGGATGGTCGCGAGCCAATCATCCAGTCCGGTTGTGCCGGCCACGGCCTCGGATCCAGTCCTTGGCGAAGGATCGCGGGTAAGTTCCGTCGCTTCCGCCAACGGCAGCGCGCCTCCTGCTCCGGACGCTGCACCCAGCCCGCCGGACGCTGTCGCACCCACTGGTAGCACGGACGACCGGCCCGCCATCATTGTCAAAGCCCTTGCGGTCGAGCCCGGAACATGGGCCATCGTCTTTCTCGCAATGGCCTTGGGCGGTTTACTCCTGTGGGCCAGCACTCCGCTGCATTGCCTTCTCTTCGGCCACCGCCGCTCGAAGATGAGCGTCAGGTTCGACGAGCAGGAGCAGCGCTGGGTAGGCAACTGCAAGTCGTGCAGAACTCTACTCGCGCGCGACGGCGCAGGCGCGTGGAGGCGAGCAGGCTCCGTCAAGCCCCGGCCGATCCCACAGCAACCCAGAGAGCAGGAACCAATTTTCGTATTTGCACCCGAGCGCAAACGACCGGCCGAACACCCCGAGCGCGTCCCCGCGAGCGTTAACCGGGAACGCCCGGCCGTGCCGCTCGAAGTAAACGTCGAGTCGGTCGTCTCTCGGCTGCTCGACGACGTGCGCGGCGGCAGCGTTCCGATGCCAGGCACACGTGGCGCCCTGTTCTCCGTCGTAGACGAGCTTCGCGCTCGTGTCGGACCGAATGAGCATACGCTCTGCGCCGAAAAAATCTCGATCCGGATGCAGCAGCTGGAATGCGCGCTTCAGCGGGGAGACAAGAAGGAAGCGAAGCTCGCCCGGCGCGATCTGAATACGTTGGCGGGGGAGTGGACGAGCACTCCGGTTTGCCGCGAGAATTGATGCTGCCGTGCGCGAGGCCGCACAATCGGACATTCCTCGCATCCTGAAGGAATATGTCCACAGCTCGGATCATGCTGACCTTGTAGCCTATCGCGATGGGCTGACCGATCCCGGCTATTTCGACATATGGCTGTGGCGCACGAAGCATTATTGCGATCTCGCCGGCTTTTATCGCAAGCGCATCCTGGAGGTCGGCTGCGGCCTCGGATGGGATGCCGTCGGCCTCGCACTCACCGGCGGCAACGAGGTGGTCGCCTCTGACATCCTCCCGTCGATGATCGAAGGCATGTCGCAATGCCTCGAGGGGATGAAGGCGCAGAGGAATATCGCTCTTCCCGTTACGCCGCTCCAGGGCGACATCTGCAAGCTAGCCCTGCCCTCTGAATCATTCGATGGCATCTTCTCGACCGAGGCGATCGAGCACGTCCACGACCTCGGACTCATGTTCGACAATTGCTTTCGGCTCCTGAGGCCCGGCGGGACAGTGCTGCTCGTCAACGACAGCAATCGCTACAACGCTGCGGCGCGCGAACACTCATGGGCGGGCTGGACCGACCGCGACGAATCCTGGGAACATTCGGAGTGGCTGAAATCCGAGGTCCGTCCGATCGAACATGCCGACGCGAAGCCTTACGCGGCCATGCGTGAGGAGATCATACGAGCAGCCAATCCCGAGCTGACGGACGAGGAAGTGGCCGCTCTCCGCCGCGGTACCGCAGGCATGATCCGTCCGGAGATCGAGAGTCTTGCCAAAGCCTTTCGCGAGAATGGGGTTTTGCCCCCTCGCGACGAATTCGGTTGGTGTAGAAACCCCGAGACCGGCGAATATTCGGAAAGGCTCCTTGATCCGTTCGAGCTGAAACAGATGCTCAAGGCGCGGGGGTTCAAGGTGCGGCTGCGCCATGTGTTCAGGAAGATGCCGATGCGGCTGTTCAACCCGATTCAATTCCGGCCGCTGAACATGCGGCTGTTCGCGCTGAGACCGCTGTTTGCCCTGGTGGCGACCAAGCCTCGCTGATTTCCAGCGGCGAGAGGTTGTTTACTTTGCGTTAATTTCGGTCGATGGTGCGAGAGCTCAGATACGAGGGCGTTGCCGATGTTGGGGGCACCCGAGAAGAGCGTTGCTGAGATCGGCCTTCCGGCCGCGTCCATCGCGCCGGCCGACCGCCGCGCAGTACCCTTGCTCCACGGCATTGAAGGATTGAGGCTCATCGCCAGCGTGGGCGTGGCCTCGATCCACATGCTCGCTCACGCCGGGATCAGGATGCCGGTCGACTTCACGCTGTTCGTGGACCTCTTCTTCGTCATTTCGGGGATCGTGATCGGCAACCTCTACATCGACCGCATCCACACGTGGGGCCAATACGGCAAGTTCGTTCGGCGCCGGCTCGCGAGGATCTACCCGCTCCACCTGGCCACCCTCATCTTCTACGTCGCCGTCGGCGCTTTGCTGACCATGCGCGGCATTGAAATGAACCGCTTCGATCCGTCGCAAATCCTGCCCAACCTACTGCTGGTGCAGGCCTGGTTTCCCGACGGACACCGCTCGTACAACATCGTGTCCTGGTCGATCAGCGCAGAGTTTTTCCTTTATCTCTGCTTCCCGATCATCGCCGCGCTGGTGTGCGACGTGTGGGGCCTCGCAGCCATCGCCGTGATGCTGCTGTTCGGAATCGCCTTCAGCGATCTCGACTTTCACAAGCCGCTCTACCTGCTGACCTACACGGCGGCGCCGCTGAGGGCGCTGCCGAGCTTCGCGCTCGGAGTTTTCCTGGCCCGCTTCGCGCCGTCCGTGGCTGCTCGATTCAAGCCGACGCTGGTCCGAAACGGGTGCCTCATCCTACTGACCCTCACGCTTTTGTGCATGGCCGCAGACGTCAACGGCTATGAGGTCCTCGCCCTGATCTACGCGCTGGTCGCCGCGGCCTATGTCGGCGACCTCAAAGGATTGCGGACCGTCATGGCGTGGCGCCCGATCAGCCGCTACGGCTACCTGACGTACAGCATTTACATGCTGCACGTACCGGTCACGACGGTGTTCCTGGCCTACCTCCTTCCAAGGCTGTTCGGCATAAGTCACGCGGCTCTGATCTTCGAGGCGGTTGTCGCGGCGGCCATCGTGGCCGCGCTTGCCCAATTGTCGTTCCGCTATTTTGAGGACCCCGTCCGCAGGCTCCTGCGGTAGATTCCCCCGTGCACCCCGCGAGCGAAAGTTGCAGGTGTCGGCCGCCGGCTTCAATAGGAGGTTTATGCACGGCCCTGCGGTCTACCTGATTTCCGTCCTGCTTTTCGTTCTTGCCGGGATGCTTCTGTTTGCCGCCGGCTCGTCCTGGGCCAAGATCGCCCAACGCCGCGACGATGATGAGCCGATTGCCAGGGCCTCGTTCCGGGCAGCGGCCGGTCTGACCTCTGCTGCCCTCGTGCTGCTCGGCGCGGCCGTTCTCTGGGCGGCGCTTCTCGTCCTGGTGGTGCAGGTCTGAAGCTGGCCGACTAAGGCTTTGTGCCGGGGACGATTGGGGACTGGCCGACCTTCCGGATGCGGCCCCCCTCGGGGATTGAAGGCCGGCTCGCCAGATAGGCTTCCAAAGCATCGATATCGATGCCGACGTCGTGGCGGTCGGTCCCTTCGAGCAGCACCGAATAATTATCCCCGCCGCTCGCCATGAAGCTGTTCGTGACGATGCGATAGGAAGCAACAGGGTCGATGAGCTTGCCTTCGAGCGTCACGGAGACAATCCGGTCCCCGGCCGGACGCGTCTCGTCATAGGTGAATTCGAATCCGGCCGAAGGCTCCATCAGTTCGGGACCGAGGAACTGCTGCTCGAGAAGCCGTTTCAATTGGGCGCCTGTCAGAGTCTGAACGACGAGGCCGTTTCCGAACGGCTGGAGCGAAAAGAGTTGGCCGAAGGTGATGCTGCCATCCGGCCGCGGTGTCAGGTCGGTCCGCACCCCGCCTCCGTTCATGAACGCGATTTCCGCTCCGCCATGCGCCCGTGCCCAGGCGAGCTGGGCGTCGGCGATGAGATCGCCCAACCTTTTCTCCTTGTTCTCGTCGGGCTTGGCGCTGACGGCATTCGGCAGGTGAGCGACGACGCGATCCGCCACGGGCCCCGCCGCATCGGCATAGCGCTTGACGATCGCTCCGATCCGCGGGTCTGAGGCATCCACGGGTACGGCTCTGGTGGGCGGAACTGCGCCGCTCGCGGTGGTGAAGCCCTCGCCTTGGACGATATGGAAATCGGCGGTGCGACCGATCAGCTTATGGCCGCGGCGGCTGAAGCGCAGCCGGATGTCCGTGAGCAGCGTCCCGTACTTTCCGGCACTCGTGAGCAGCCGAGTTCCGCCGGCCTTTTCCGGAATCTCGCAAATGTAGGCGTTGTGGGTGTGGCCCGAGATGACGACGCCGATCGCAGGATCCAGCTTGTCGAGGATCGGCAGGATAGCCCCGGTCAGGCCCTTGCAGCTGCGATCGTAATATGGCGCGAGATAGCCGCCCTGGTGGATCAGCAGGACGATCGTGTCCGCGCCCTGGGCCTGGAGCCTGGGGACCAGTGCATTCGCTGTCGCCGCTTCGTCGGCAAAGCGGAGCCCGGCGACACCCGAGGGAGTCACCAGCGTGCCGGTCTCCTTCAGAGTCATTCCGATGAATCCGATCCTGATCGGACCGAAGCGGCGGATCGCCGCCGCCGGGAACAAGGTCGTCCCGTCCTTCTGAAGCACGTTCGCCGCGAGGAAACGGAAATGAGCGCCACCGAACGGCTCCAATGCGCACGGCCTGCGCCGCGTGTACTGAACACAGCCCCCGCGCTGCATCCGCAGCAGCTCGTTCGAGCCGCGGTCGAACTCGTGATTGCCGACCGCGTTCAGGTCGAGCTTCAGTGCGTTCATCACGTGGATCGTCGGCTCGTCGAGGAAATAGGCTGAAGCGAGCGGCGAAGCCCCGACCAGGTCGCCGGCCGACACCGTCGTGCTGTACCGGTGGCCCCTGCGCAACTTCTCGAGCGCGCCTGCGAGATAAGCGGCTCCGCCTGCCGGAACCTGCATTTCCGTGCTGGCCGAGTCGATCGCTGGCACCGCCAGCTTCGGCGACTCGATGTTGCCGTGAAAATCGTTGAAAGCGAGAATTTGGACGTCGATCGGGCGTCTTGCGGCCGGCTTGCCCGCCAAAGGCGCAAAAGGTTCCGCGAGGGACAAAAAAAGCAGGGCTGTTGCAATCAGGTAACGGCGCATCGGGGAAGCTTCGGAATCCTTGGAGAATCGGCGCAGTTTTGGCCGGCTATGCGGCAAGTGCGACGGTTGCATGACTCGCGGCACGCTTGCTAGCGGCGGCCTCTGTCACAAAACTGAAATAGCGTTCAACTCTTAGCGTCATTGCACTTCAACTGAGCGGTCGCACTCGAAACCTAGCGGCCGCTCATCCAATCATTGCTGTTTGAATCCTGGAGGGGTTTCCGTGAAGAAACTTGTATTGCTTTGCACCACGGCGACGGCTGCCATTCTGCCGGCCGCTGCCTATGCCCAGTCGACGGGCACCGTAACAACGGAAACGATCACCATCACCGGCACCCGCACGAAGGGCGTCGAAGGCATTGTCGATCCCGAGGGAGTCAAGTCGCGGGCGATACTGACGCAGCAATTCATCGCGCATCAGACCGCGGGTCAATCGATCAACGACGTCATCAACCAGCTGCCCGGCGTCAGCTTCCAGAACAACGATCCTTACGGCGGCTCCGGCGGCACGATGACAATCCGCGGGTTCGACGCGACCCGCATCTCGCAGACCTTCGACGGTCTTCCGCTGAACGATACCGGCAATTACGCGCTCTATTCGCAGCAGCAGCTTGACCCGGAGCTGATCGAGCAGGTCAACGTCAATCTCGGCACAACCGACGTCGATAGCCCGACCGCCGCGGCATCGGGTTCGACCGTGAACTACCGTTCGATCAATCCGACGGAGCAGCCGCATGTGCGCATGCTCGGCTCGGTTGGCGAATGGGACTTCCGGCGAATTTTCGGCGTCGTGAACACCGGAACGTTCACGCCGTGGGGCACTCGCGCCTGGCTCGCCGCCAGCTACGCCACGAACGAAAACCCCTTCCAGCACACCAGCCACGTCAAGAAGCAGCAATATAACGCCAAGGTCTATCAGCCCATCGGCTCGGGCGGCGATTTCATCTCGATCGCTGGCCATTGGAATGTCGGCCGCAACCGGAACTTCGCGTCGGTACCGCTGCGCATCGACACCACTCAGAGCGCAACGAACTCCACGCCGCGCGTCGTCGGTTCGGGTTCGGCCAATCGGTTCCCGATCACTCGCGGCGAGCGCGACTACACCCTGTCGCCCTGCCAGACCGACACGCCGACGACTGGCGTTCGGGACATTCCGAACAGCTGCGGAACCGCGTTCGACTACAGCTTCAACCCGTCCAACACGGGCAACATCCGGATCAACTCAAAGTTCAACCTCACCGACAAGCTGATCCTGACGGTCGACCCCAGCTTCCAATATGTGAAGGCCAATGGCGGCAACAGCGCGGTCAAGGGCAACGAGGGCTTCTTCAGTGCCACCGGATATACGTCGCCGATTTTCGGCTACATCGGCGGACAGCCCTATTTCGGCGGTCTCGATCTGAACGCTGACAGCGATGTCATCGATACGCCGATCATCAGCGGCAACGGTTCGATCTCCACCGCGAACCGCGTGTACGGAGTCGAAGTCTACGCGCCGAGCCAGACGGTTACCCACCGGTACGGCGTGATCGCCAACCTCATTTACAATTTCACTCCGACCCAGACGGTCCGCCTGAACTTCAGCCATGACTACGGCCGACACCGCCAGACTGGGGAAGTCAGCCTTCTGCGTAGAAATGGTCTGTCGGAACGCTATTTCCCGATCGACGCTCCGCTGCTCGACGCGACGGGCAATCCGATCGAGAAGCGGAATCGCAAGTCGTTCGCCATCCTCGATCAGATTTCGGGCGAGTACCGGGGCCAGTTCTTCGACAGCAGGCTCAAAGTGAACCTCGGTGTCCGATCGCCGTGGTTCAAGCGTAACCTGCACCAGTATTGCGTCACCGAATCCAACGGCACGTTCGTCGATTGCTTTAACGACCCGGCGTCGCAGGTCGCGTTCCTAGCGGCGAACCCCACATACACGCCCCCGACGAACCGCAACTTCAAATACCACAAGCTCCTGCCGACCGGCGGCCTCAGCTACGACATCGCTCCGCGGCTCGCCCTCTATGGGAACTACACGAAGGGGCTGCAGGTGCCTGGCACCGACAACCTCTATCAGTCGCTGATCTTCCCGAAGGGCGTGAGCGAGCCCAAGCCCGAGACCACCGACAATTTCGACGGCGGTATTCGTTATACCTCGTCCAAGCTGCAGGCTCAGGTTGCGGCGTGGTACACGAACTTCGACAACCGCCTGGCTTCGTCGTTCGATCCGGAGCTTCAGATCACGATCTTCCGCAACCTCGGAACCGTGCACAAATACGGTCTCGACGGACAAATCGCCTACCAGCCGACCAGACCGGTTACGCTCTATGCTTTCGGCTCACTCCTGAAGTCCAAGATCCTCGACAACGTGCAGTCGGGAACATGCAATGCGGCGCAGGTCGCGGCCGGCGCGCCGGCCGGTGTCGGCACGTGCACGACGGTCGGTCAGCCGATCTTCGCGCTCACCGCAGGCAAGCGCGAGGGCGGATCGCCAACCTACCTCTTGGGCGGCCGCGTCCAGTGGGACGCCGGGCCGGTCATCCTCGGCGCACAGGTCAAGCGCACGGGTCCGCGCTATGTGAACGACCAGAACACGCCGATCTTCCAGTGCACCGGTTCCCTGAACAACGGCACCTGCCTCGCGCCGAACACATTGTTCCAGGTCTATCCGGCGAAGACTCCCGCCTACACTTTGGTGGATCTCGACGCGCGGATCGATCTGGGGCCGATCGTCAGCGGGCTGAGCTCGGCGATGGCCAAGCAGACCTACCTGCAGATCAACGTCACGAACCTGTTCGACAAGCTGTTCGTCGCGGGCTTCACGCCCAACACGGCGAACACGTCGATCCCGTTCTCGTTCATCGGCGCGCCGCGCACGGTGTCGGCTTCGCTGAACGTCGGCTTCTAAGCTGTACTCGAACGGCATCGGAGGCCGGGTGGAAGATGTTCCGCCCGGCCTTCTCTTTTGCCCGGCCACCTGCCGCGCTAGGGCGCCGGCATGCCGCTCTATGCCATCGGCGATCTCGCGCCCCGACTTGCGGACAA
>JBKPQH010000008.1:0-148330 GCA_046733935.1 Pseudomonadota bacterium | reverse complement strand
CGCGATCGCGGTGTGGACGGCAGTCGTCGACTTGCCGGTCCCGCCCTTTTCATTGGCGAAGACGATGAAGTGAGGCTGGCTCATGGCTTGATCTTTCCCCCGGCGCTGTCCAAGCGCCCCCTCCCGGTAAGGAAGATTAACTGAGGCGGGACCGGCGTGCAAATCGTTCGTACCAGTGAAGAATTGGCAGAATCGGTTGCGAGGCTGAAACGGGAAGGCACGCTCGCGCTGGTTCCGACGATGGGCGCGCTTCACGCTGGCCACATGGCGCTGATCGCCGAGGCGAGACGCCGAGCGGACAAGGTCGCGGCGACCATTTTCGTCAACCCGACGCAATTCGCCGCCGGTGAAGACCTCGACCGCTATCCTCGTCGGGAGGAACAGGACGCGCGAATGCTCGAGGAGGCGGACTGCGACCTGCTGTGGGCGCCGGCGCTCGACGCAATCTACCCGCGGGGCTTCGCGACGACGGTGCACGTTTCGGGCGTGTCGGAGCGCTGGGAAGGCGAAGCGCGACCCGGCCATTTCGACGGAGTCGCGACGGTCGTCGCGAAACTTCTACTCTCGGTGAAGCCGGATGTCGCGGTGTTCGGCGAGAAGGATTTTCAGCAGCTGGCGGTCATCCGCCGGATGGTCGTGGACCTCAATATCCCCGTTGGGATCATCGGAATGCGCACGGTTCGGGAGGACGACGGCCTCGCCTTATCGTCCCGCAATGCGTACCTGTCCGAGGGTGAGCGGGGGCGAGCCGCAACGCTCCAGAAGGCTCTTGCTGAGGCCCGAGGCGCGATTAGGGCTGGTGAGGGCGTGTCATCGGCGCTCAGAGTGGCCAAGCAAGCGCTGGTCGACGCTGGCTTCCTCAAGATCGACTATCTCGCGCTGGTCGACGCGGCGACTCTCGAACCGCTCGAACAACCGGGCGGGGACATGCGCTTGATCGCGGCCGCGACGATCGGCACGACCAGACTGATCGACAACATTCCCGTGTAAGCCGCTGTATTTATTAGCTGAATCGCGTTAACCATTTCTTTGCCACCCGCTCGTCAATCTCGGTTTCACAAAGTGGGGACTGAGGGGACTGAAAATGGGGGCAATCAGCCAGAAGAGCGCGGAGTTCTTGATCCGCAGCCGGCTCGCCGACGCGGAAGCGGGCGACGTCGATGCGTTGTTCGAGCTTGGAGTGACCTATTCGACCGGGCGCGGCGGGATAGCCGTCGACCTGATCGAAGCGCACAAATGGTTCAATCTCGCGGCGCTGTCGGGCTGCACCCGCGGCCAGGAGTGCCGGGCGGAGATTGCCGCGGAAATGACCGCGCGGGAGATCGCCGAAGCCCAGCGGCAGGCGAGAGCCTGGCTCAGCGTCTCCGGCTACGGTCGCCGCGCCGCCTGAGTTTCAGCGCACCAACACCGTGACGGCACGCGGAGCGCCGGGCCGTTCCTTGCCGAGGCTCGTGACGCTGAGCTGCACGGCGGGGACGCCGAGAAGCACCATATAGTCCCGCACCTCCTGCGCCCGGCGCGCTCCCATCGCCAAAGCATGATCGCGCGTATCGTTCGGTTCCCCATGCCCCTCGATCCGCACCACCACCTCCGGATGCATGCGGAGCCACTGTGCCTGCGCGGCCAGCGTGGCCCTGGCCGGTGCGCCGAGCATCGAGCTGTCGAGGCCGAAGTAGACGGTATCGGAACCCGACCTCACGAGGAAATCGGCGCGTGCCGCGTCGATGCCCTGGAGGAGTGGCTGAACGGGCTCGCGCCTTCGCAAGCCGGGGAGCTGCGCAGAGGCGCTGGTCGCGAGGACCGCAAGGCCGCAGATGAGGAGAAGCCGACGCATCAGTCCATCACTCCCGACCAGTCCGGATCCGAACCGTTTTGCGGGATGACGATGTTCCGCGGCGCGCTTCCGTCGAATGAAATTCGAAAGAGGCGCGAATTGCCTCCTGCATCCGTCCGCTGGAACACCAGCTCGCGACTGCTCGCCGCCCAGTTCGCGCCCTCGTCGGCCGGACCGTTGGTCAGCAGCCGCTCTTCGGTTCCATCGGGCTTCATGATTCCGATCCGCCGTCCGCCCGGGTCGCGGCGGGTGAACGCGATCCAGTTTCCGTCGGGGCTCCATTCGGGCGCGGCGTAGCGGCCACCGCCGAAGCTGATCCGCCGCTGGCTCGAGCCGTTCGCATCCATCACATAGAGTTGCTGCGAACCGGAACGGTCGCTTTCGAAAACGATCTTCGAGCCGTCCGGCGAGAAGCTCGGATCAGTATCGATCGCAGGCGCTGTCGTCAGCCGCTGCGGAAATCCCCCTTCCGAGTTGGCGACATAGATGTCGCTATTCGCACCGGTCATCATCGAGAAGACGATGCGGCTCCCGTCCGGCGAGAAGCGCGGGGCAAAGCTGATTGCATCGCTGGTCATCAGCGGGCGCTGGTTGCCGGACGCGACGTCGAGGAGCCGCACCTGCGGCCGGCCGCCGACATAGCTGACGTAGGCGATGCGCGCGGCCTTCGGCGACAGGCGCGGCGTGAGGACCATCGTATCGCCGGCGGTGAGATAGCGGTGATTGGTGCCGTCGCTGTCCATGATGGCGATCCGCTCGACCTTGGCCTGGCCGGCACCACTTTCCGCAACATAGGCGATCCGCGTGTCGAAGATGCCGGGCGCGCCGGTCACCGCGGTGTAAGCCTGGCCCGAACATTTGTGCGCCACACGCTGCCAGTCGTCGGGATCGACGACAAAGCCCTTGCGCGAGACCTCGCGACCCTTGTCGACATCGTACACGTAACAGCCGAAGGTGATGCGCTTGTCGGACCGAGCCTGAACGAAACCGGTGACGAGCACCTTCGCCCCGGACGATCGCCATTTCGGGAAGCTCGGAGCAGTGACTTCGGGGAAGGAGTAGAAATCCTTCTGCACCGGCGGCAGCGGCATGATTTCCGAAGTGGTGCGAAGATCCTGCGCAATCAGCTTGGACGCATCCCAGGCGATGCTGAGCGTGCTTCCGGAGGAGGTCGGCCTGTCGTCGGGCGTGCTAAGCGGAGGCACTGCGACGACCGTCGCAGCGGCGGTTCCGGGCTGCTGCGCGTGTGCTGCGGAGGCGAGGGCCCCGGCGGTCACCAGCAGCCAATGGAATTTCGAACTGAAGATCATTGCCCCTTGGACGTGATTGCGTTGAACTTTTCGACCCAGTCTTTCGGCTGGCGCTTCGGGCGACCTTCACCATCCAGGAAAGCCGCCGTCACGCGTGCATCGGTGAGTTGTTCTTCTCGCCGCATGACTCGTTGATGAATCAGCACAGACGAAGCACGGACCTGGTCGACCGTGCTGATCACCAGCAGGTCCTCGCTCAGCCGCGCGGGCTTGCGGTAGCGAATATCAACTTCGACGACGGCGTAGGCGCTGCCGGTCGAACGCAGCTCCGCCGCCTGGTCGACCCCGACGGCGCGGATGAAGTCGGACCGGGCCCGCTCCATGAACTTCAGATAATTGGCATAATAGACGATGCCGTAGGCGTCGGTGTCCTCGAAATAGACGGTGAGCGCGAAACGATGCTCGTTGCCGACGAAGCCGCCGCGGTAGGGCGTGTCGAAATCCTGCGTCATCGGCATCGCTGTAGCGAGGCGCGACTCCTGCCGTAACCCCGCTTGACTCGTGTGTAACGCGAAGGTTACATGTAACCCATGAGTTACACGCAAGGAGTCGGCAATGAGTCAGCATTCGGTTTCGGAGAGGGCCGATTATCTCAGCAGGCGGCGGGCGCGAATGCTTCCGTTCCTGGCGATCATTTATTTCACGCAGCAGTTCAGCTTTCTTTCGGCGCTCGGAGACGGGTCACACCGTGACGTCGATCATTTCAAGATCGGTGCCTGGGTGGTGCTATCGATCGTCCTTCTGATCGCGCTCGCGAGCAAAGGCTTCTGGTTCCAGCCGAGGGAAGTGCGCGAGCTCATCGACGACGAAAGCACGCGCGCGAACCGGCTCGACGCGATGCGGCTCGGGTTCCTGTTCGCGTGCGCGGCAGCGATCGCGGCTTATTTCATCGCCGAGTTCCAGCCACTGACCGTCGGGGAGACGGCGCATCTCGTGCTGACTTTCGGGCTGGGTGCAGCGTTGATTCGCTTCGGACTGCTCGAACGGCGCGCGCACAAGGATGGCTGAACGGCTTGCCAACCGGATCAAGGAGCGCCGTACCGAGCTCGGCCTGACCCAGGCGGAGCTCGCAGAAAGGGTCGGGGTCACTCGCAAGACCGTGAACACCGTGGAGAACAATGTGTTCACGCCGTCGGCGACACTCGCGATCAAGCTCGCTCAGTCGCTCCAGCTCAGCGTGGAGGAGCTGTTCTGGATCGAGCGCTAGATTCGCGCAGGACTCTCGAGCCGATATCGCCGACCTCGCGGATCAGGTCGCCCTGCGCCTCGGCCATGTCGGCGAGGTGCATTCCCCAGCCCGGCAGGAACATGCCCAGGATCGCGACTTCGCCGCCGATTCGGTCGGTGCGCCTGCCCTTCGGGTCGGCGTTGGTGCGAATCGAGAGATAGCCGCGCTGCCCGTCGTTGACGCACCTGGCCGAAACCAGCCCCTCCGTACGCAAATATGGCGTCGGCGGCGGCCCCTCGCTCGACCACTGGATGGGCCCTCCTGGAACCGGATAGCTCGACCGCGAGAACCAGTAGCTGTCGAGCGGCACCCAGTCGCGCGAGCCCGGCCGCGCAGGGTTGACGCAGCCGACGGTCATGCCGGGTTGATCGGCGACACCGAACAGCGCGCCCGTCGGCGGCACGTTCTTCTCGCGGAAGCTGCTCCAGGCGATGACGCAGCCGGTCTCGCCTTCGCGGCTGCACAGCGGCGTCTTCTTGAAAGTCCCGCCGACGAGCTTCCCCTGGGGCACGAGCAAATTGAAGCCGGGAAGGATCGCCAGCTTCATGCGTACCGCAATCGCGGGGTCCTTCTCGATCTCGTTCGCGATCAGCTGCTGCAGCAACAGGCTGCCCTGGCTGTGGCCGATGAGGACGAACGGCCGGCCCTGATTGCGAGTGCGAATGTAGTTGTGCCAGGCCGCCGCAACATCTCGATAGGCGAGCGCGGCCGCCGGGCCGATATCACCACCCGCCGAGAAGGCGACCACTGCGGCGACCGTCATCTGGCGATAGATCGGAGAAAAAGTCCGGCAGACCGAAGCAAAACGGGCGAACTGGCTTTGCGTCACGCCGCGTTCCTCATCGCCCGGCGTCATGTCGCTGTTCATCCCCTGGTCGCGCGAGACCGTGGGATAGACATAGAAGCAGTCGATAGGCGGGTTCTTCGCGACGGAGCTTTTGCCGGTGGACCCATAGCCGTTCGGATTGAGCGCAGTCGTTGCCAGCGGCGTCGAGCAGACGTCGGTCCGGCCAGGCAGACAGAGCCATGACTTTGGATTGGAATAATCGGGACCGGCGCTGACGGGCGCCTGGGCAGGAACGGGTGCGGCGGCTGCAAGGGCAGCCGCACCGGCGACCAACAGATGACGCATTACTTCGGCGACCCTCCCGTATCGAACAGCCCGGCCTGGCTGCCCTGCGGTTGAGGCAAGCCGAGATGGCCATAGCCGCGGCCGTTGAGGCAGCGTCCCCGTGCAGTGCGGGCGATGAGGCCGAGCTGAATGAGGTAAGGCTCGATCACATCCTCGATGGTGTCGCGCGGTTCGCTGAGTCCGGCCGCGAGGGTTTCCACGCCGACCGGACCGCCCCCATAGAGGTCGGCGATCATCAGCAGGTAGCGGCGGTCCATCGCATCGAGCCCGAGGCTGTCGATCTCGAGCCGCGAAAGGGCGCGATCCGCTGCTTCGGCAGTGATGGTGTCATTGCCCGATGCATGGGCAAAATCGCGCACCCGACGGAGCAGCCGTCCGGCAATCCGCGGAGTGCCGCGTGAGCGGAGCGCAATCTCATGAGCGCCTTCGTCGGTGAGATCGGCACCAAGCAGCCGGCCGGCGCGGCGGATCACCTGCTCAAGCTCCTCGACCGTATAGAAGTTCAGGCGGACCGGAATTCCGAAGCGGTCGCGCAGCGGTGTGGTCAAAAGCCCCTGCCGCGTCGTCGCACCGATCAAGGTGAAGCGCGGGAGGTCGATCCGTACCGATCGCGCTGACGGCCCCTCGCCAATCATCAGGTCGAGCGCGCGATCCTCCATCGCCGGATAAAGCACTTCTTCGACCGCCGGATTGAGGCGATGAATCTCGTCGATGAACAGGACGTCGCCATCCTCCAGATTGGTGAGCAGCGCCGCGAGGTCGCCCGATTTCGCAATGACGGGGCCGGACGTAGCGCGGAAGCCGACGCCCATTTCGCGGGCGAGGATGCCGGCTAGGGTCGTCTTGCCAAGCCCGGGCGGCCCATGGAGCAGAACATGGTCCAGGGCCTCGTCCCGGCTTTTTGCGGCATGCACGAACACGCGCAGATTCTCCCGCGCCGCCTGCTGTCCGATGAATTCGTCGAGACTTTTCGGCCGAAGGGCCGCATCGGCATCTTCGGCCGTGCGCTCGGGCGTGGTGATGCGGGCGGGATCCGTGGCCATCCGTACCGTTGATTCGCAGATGGATGGCCCTACGACAAGCGCGAGCGGGAGGGGAAACGAATGAACATCGATCGAAGGACGGTTCTCGCCGGAGCGGCGGCGACAATGGCTGCCGGTCCGGCTCTGGCGGCGAAGCCCTCGCGATATCCGGCCTGGTATTCGCACGCGATCGTCGTCGATGGGCTTAGCGGGATCATCGACCCATATGGGCCCGACAAGGAATTGCGCCTGACCGACCGAGCGTGGTCGGAGTTCCGATCTACCGGCCTCACCGCCCTTCGCGACACTCTGCTCCCCGTTGGCAATTCTGCGGATTCATGGGAGCAGTTTCAAAAGAACTTGATTGACTACCAAAATCTGCTCCTCGCCAATCCCGACCGACTGAGGCTCGTCGAGAAAGCCTCCGACATCGCCGCCTGCAAGCGCGAGGGGAAGCTCGGCGTCATTTTGGGGACCCAAGACACGGCGATGGTCGGGCCCGCGCTCGATCGCCTGGCCGAGATGAAGAAGGGCGGCGTACGTTGCGTCCAGCTGACCTACAACCGTCGCAATCTCAGCGGTGACGGGTCGATCGAGCCGGACAACGCCGGCCTGTCCAACCTCGGCCGCAAGACCATCGAGCGGATCGAGGCCGAGAAGCTGCTGCTCGATCTCGCCCACGGCGGGGCGCGGACCATCGAGGAGGCCGTCGGCTACGCGAAACGTCCGCTGACCATCAGCCACACCGGCGCACGCGCGCTGTACGATCATCCGCGCAATGTTTCGGACGCCGCGATCAAGGGTGTCGCCAACAAGGGCGGCGTCGTCGGCGTCTATTTCATGCCCTATCTCGCGGCGAACATGCATCCCACGGGTGCGACCTTGCTCGACAATATCGACCATGTCGCAAAGGTCGCCGGCGAGGATCATGTGTCCATAGGGACCGACGGAGGGGTCCTTCCGCTCGTCATCGACGCCAAGGCGCGCGAGGATGCGAAGAAGGACTATGAGCAGCGCACGGCGGCGGGCATCGCAGCGCCCGGCGAAGCGCCGGACGTCTTCACAATCGTCGAGGATTACAACTCGCTCGACAAGCTCGAGCGGCTCGGAAACGACCTGATGAAGCGAGGCTGGAGCACGACGCAGGTCGAGAAGCTGCTCGGCCGCAATCTGGTCAGGCTCTACGGCGAAGTCTGGGGCGGCTGATCAGTCCGAATGCTGGACGTCGTCACCCAGGATTTCGACCCAGTCGTGCTTGCGGCGTTCCCACACTGAATAATCGATCCCCTGGACATAAGGATCGTCGAACGCGCCGAGCGGGATGGCGATGAGGTGCGGAAAGTTCCCGCCACTGTAGTGAACGGTCGAGCCGCAGGCCGGGCAGAAATGGTAGGTCGTCGTCTGGCCGCTGTCGGCCGTCCGAGACCAGCTGCTCGAGCGGCCCTCGATCGTGACGCATTCGGCGGGCCATCGCGCCTGCGCGGAGAAGACGCTGCCCGTCCGCTTCTGGCAGGCGAGGCAATGGCACACCGAGATGCGAACCGGCTCGCCATCCGCGATCGCCGTGAGCTGTCCGCAGCGGCACGAGGCGAGACACTCGGTCATGCGCGGATCTCGATCGGCGTGCCGTCCGGAACTTCGCGGAAGAGCCACTGCATCTCCGGATCAGTAAGGGCGATGCATCCCTCGGTCCAATCCACCTTTCGGTGCCGGCTGCCGATCCAGTCCCGGCCATTGGGAAGTCCGTGGATCATGATGTCTCCGCCCGCGCTAACTCCACGCGCAGCGGCGGCGGCGGCTTGATCGGCCGTGGGATAGTTGATGTGGAGCGACAGATAATAGGCGCTGTTCGCGTTGTGGAAGTCGATCGCGTAGAGGCCTTCCGGAACCCGGCCATCGCCGGCCTTTTGCTTTGGCCCGAGCCCGCCGCGGCCCAGCGCGACGCGAAACTCGCGGATGATGTTTCCGCCTCGGTACACGGCCATCCAATGCTCGGACTTGTCGACGTAGATGCGGTCTACCGGCCCGCCCGGCGCGGCTTCGCAGCTCTTCGTCCGATAATTCCAGGCCTTGCCTGTATCGGCGAGGCACCGGTCGATGGTGGCGAATGTGCTTGAGCGCGCGGCATAGGCGCTGCCGGCCAAGGCGAAACCGATGAGCAGGACTGGGGCTGCTCGCTTCACCTCGCCGCTTTCTTGAGCGCCAGCCGGACCAGCGCATCGAGAGTCGCATCGGCGCCGAGCTCGTCATGCGCCGCGTTGACCGCGGAACTCGCCTCGGCCGGTTTGAAGCCGAGGTTGGCAAGCGCTGACAAGGCATCGGCCGCCGCCCCGGCGCGCGGCACCGGCGCCGCTCCGCCGATCGCCGCGACGCCGAGCTTGCCCTGAAGTTCATTCGCGATGCGCGCGGCGAGTTTGGGCCCGACGCCGTTGGCGCGGCCGATCATCGCTTTGTCCTCCTGCGCGACGGCGCGCGCGAGCTCGTCGGGAGAGAGGACCGAAAGGATCGCGAGCGCGACGCGGCCGCCGACGCCCTGGATCGAGGTGAGGGCGCGGAAGGCGTCGCGCTCCGCCGACGAGCCGAAACCGAACAGGGTCCACGCATCCTCGCGAACCTGCAGCTCGGTCAGGAGGAGGACATCGCCGCCTAGGGGACCGAGAGCGTCGAGCGTCCGGGCGCTCGCCTGCACGAGATAGCCCACGCCGCCGACGTCGATCACGGCGCTGTCGCTGGTGGTTTCGGCGAGCTTTCCGGACAGGCGCGCAATCATCGGCCGTACGCTTAAGCGATGCGCCGCGCCGTCGCCAGATGATGCGCGTGCGTGATTGCTACCGCGAGCGCATCGGCGGCGTCGGGTCCGGCGATCTTCGTGCCCGGAAGCAGCCGCGCAACCATCGCATGGACCTGCGACTTGTCCGCGCCGCCGGTGCCGACCACCGCTTTCTTGACCAGGGTCGGAGAATATTCGCCGACGGCCATTCCGACCCGCGCCGCGCACAGAAGCGCGACTCCGCGCGCCTGCCCGAGCTTGAGGGTCGATTGCGGGTTCTGGTTGACGAAGACTTCTTCGACGGCGGCCGCCTCCGGCTTGTGCTCGGCGATCATCGCTTCGAGCTGTTCGGCGAGGCGAGCGAGGCGCTGTGCCAGCGGGAAGGCGGCATCCGATTTCAGCTGGCCGTTCGCCACGTGCGAAAGGCGGTTTCCGTCGGCCTGGATGATCGCCCAGCCGGTCGTGCCGAGCCCCGGGTCGAGACCCAGGATCCTAGGCAAGCTTCTCCAGCTCCTCGTCCGGCACCTTCTCATTGCCCCAGACGGTCTGCACGTCGTCGTCGTCATCCAGCGCGTCCATCAGCTTCATCAGCTGCTGCGCATCCTCGCCGCGAACCTCGACCTCGGTCGACGGCCGCCACGCGAGCTTGGTCCCTTCGCTTTCGCCGAGCATCGGCTCGAGCGCCTTGGCGACTTCGTGGAGGCTCTCGACGCTGGTCCAGATGCGATGGCCGTCATCGTCGGATTCGACGTCGTCCGCGCCCGCCTCGATCGCCGCTTCGAGCACCTTGTCGGAATCGCCCGCGCTTGCCGGATACTCGATGAGCCCGAGACGCTCGAAGCCGTGGCTGACGCTTCCGCTCGCGCCCAGGTTGCCGCCGTTCTTCGAAAAGATGGTGCGGACGTTGGTCGCCGTGCGGTTGCGGTTGTCGGTCAGCGCCTCGACGATCAGCGCAACTCCGCCGGGTCCGAAGCCCTCGTAGCGGATCTCCTCGTAATTCTCGGCATCGCCGGCCGAAGCCTTGTCGATCGACCGCTGGATATTGTCCTTGGGCATCGACTGGGCCCTGGCGGCGATCACGGCCGCGCGCAGGCGCGCGTTCGCTTCCGGATCCGGAAGGCCCATCTTGGCGGCGACGGTGATCTCCCGGCTCAACTTCGAGAACAGGGCCGAGCGCTTCTTATCCTGCGCGCCCTTCCGGTACATGATGTTCTTGAATTTGCTGTGGCCTGCCATGGCAATTCCTTACGCCAGACCGAGCGCCTGTCGATAGGTCTCCAGAAGCGCGTCCGCCTCCTGCCGAGCGTGCGTTTCCATCTTCCGAAGCCGCACGATCGTACGCATCGTCTTGGTGTCGTAGCCGTTCGCCTTCGCTTCCGAATAGACGTCGCGGATATCGTCCGCGATCCCCTTCTTCTCTTCCTCCAAGCGCTCGATGCGCTCGATGAACAGCCGCAGCTGGTCGGCCGCGACGGTGCCCTCCGCCATGCTTCCAGAACTCCGATTTTTAACGTGTGAAGCGCGGCTCTAGCGGGTTGAACGGTCATATCAAGCGGCTAAGGCAAGCGCTCGCACGCTCCGGAGACAATGTGGCCGAAACTCTGCTCCCCCCGCGCACGCGCAAGGTGAAGATCCTCGCGACGCTCGGCCCCGCGTCCAGGGACGCCAAGACCATCCGCAAGCTGATGCTGGCCGGCGCGGATGCATTCCGGATCAACATGAGCCACGGCGACCAGAAGCAGAAAGCCAAGCTGGTCGATCACATCCGCGCACTGGAGAAGGAGTTCCGGCGCCCGACGACGATCCTGTTCGACCTTCAGGGACCCAAGCTGCGTGTCGGGCATTTCCAGGGCGGCCGCACGGTCCTCGCCAAGGGCGAGCGCTTCGTCCTCGACCGCGATGACAAGGCCGGCGACAATCGCCGGGTTCAGTTGCCGCACGTGGAGTTGTTCGAATCGATCCGCCCCGGGACCAACATCCTGATCGACGACGGCAAGATCCGCCTCAACGTGCTCGAAGCCGACGGCGACCAGATCGTCAGCGAAGTGAAGGTCGGCGGCGCGGTCTCCGACAACAAGGGCGTCAACGTGCCCGACGTGCTGGTGCCGATCCCGGCGCTGACCGACAAGGACCGCGACGACTTGCAGTTCGCGCTAGAGCAGCGAACCGACTGGATCGCCTTGTCGTTCGTCCAGCGGCCCGAGGATGTAGCGGAAGCGCGCTCGCTGATAGGCGAGCGGGCAGCCCTGCTCGCCAAGATCGAGAAGCCGGCTGCGATCGACCGGCTGAACGACATCATTGCGCTTGCCGATGCGGTGATGGTCGCTCGCGGCGACCTCGGCGTGGAGCTCCCGCCCGAGCAGGTCCCGCCGCTTCAGAACAAGATCGTCGCCTGCGCACGCCAGTTCGGAAAGCCCGTGGTCGTTGCAACGCAGATGCTCGAATCGATGGTGACGTCACCGACACCGACGCGCGCGGAGGTCAGCGACGTCGCGACCGCGATCTACGACGGCGCCGACGCGGTGATGCTCTCCGCCGAAAGCGCGACCGGACAATATCCGGTTGAAGCGGTGCAGATGATGGACCGGATCGCGAACACGGTGGAGCGCGACCCGAGCTACCAGGCGCGCGTGCACTTCACGCAGACTCGGCTCGAGCCGACGACCGCGGATGCGCTGGCAGGCTCCGCAAGGCAGATCGCAAGCACCGTCTCGGCGACGGCGATGCTTTGCTACACAAGCTCCGGCTCGACGGCCCGGCGCATCGCGCGCGAGCGGCCGCCGGTGCCTCTGCTGGCGATGAGCGCATCGCTTCACACGTCGCGGCGGCTGGGCCTGCTGTGGGGAGTGCACGCCGTGCATACGCGCGACGTGTCTAGCTTCGAGGAGATGGTCGAGAAGGCCAAGCGCATGGCGCTGCGCCACCAGCTGGCCAAGGGCGGCGACCGGGTCATCATCATGGCGGGCATTCCATTCGGCACGGCGGGTTCGACCAATGTGCTGCACGTCGTCCGGCTGATCGGCGACGAGCTGGAACGCTACCAGCCCGGCAACAATGCGGGCCGGCGGTCAACCGACCGGGCCTAGCGCGGCAGCAGGCCAGGGATTTCGTCAGCAATCTCGCGGGCGAGGAAGCCGATCGGACCCACTCTCCTGGCAAGCTGCGCGCCGGCCTCACCGTGCAGCCAAACGGACCAGAGCAAGGCGTTCAGGGGCTCGGCTCCGCGCGCGAGCAACCCGCCGACAATTCCGGCAAGCACGTCCCCGCTTCCGGAAACGCCTAGTCCGGGCGCCCCGCCTTCGTAGGTCCACGCGTCGCCGTCCGGCGTCACGACGTGGCTGATCACCCCTTTGACCAGGACGACCGATCGATAGAGCTCGGCCGCGCGCAAACCGCAGCGAATCGGCTCGCTCTCGATCTCCTCTTCCCCGCAATCGAGCAACGACGCGAGTTCGCCGGAGTGGGGAAGGAGCACGGGGCATTTCATATGCTCGTGCGGCGGTAGTGGTTCGAGGTGGCGGAGGAGCGCGGCGTCCAGCGCGAGTAGCGCCTCGGTTCGCAGCAAGGCATCCGCAATCTGCTTGCAGACGCCGCCGTTCGACATCCCCGGACCACCGACAACGGCATCGGCCTTGCCCGCATGTTCGGCGATCCGCTTCACGGCTGACGAGGCGAAGCCCCCATCTTCATTCTCCGGCAAGCCGATCACCATCGCCTCGGGCATGGCCATTCCGAGTTGCGGCGCCACGCTGTCGACCGTGGCGATCCGGAGCTTGCCCGCGCCGGCGCGCATGGCCGCGGTCGCGGTGAGAAGTGCCGCCCCGGGCACTTCGCGGCTTCCGGCGATCAGGAGGATTCTGCCCTTGGTCTCCTTGTCGCCGTCGACGACCGGCGGAAGGCGATGGGAGTTGAGTGTGTTGCGGTCGAGCGGCTTGCCGGATTTCACCGCGTTCCCGCCATTGCATCGGGCGCCGACGTCTTCGGGGCACCCTGGGCTTCGAGTGGAGCGCCATGGTTCCACAAGCTGAGCTCGGGAACGCAGATGCCTTGCGGGTCCGGATCGAAGTCGTAAGCCGCGATTCCGCAGTTGAGCACGTCGCCCTCCTTGTCGATCTTGAGGATCGTCTCCTCGTCGAGCGCCTCGAGGATGTAGCGGAAGCAAAGCACCACCACCTGGTGGCAGACGATCAGAACGCGCTTGTTGCAATAATGGAGGTTGATCGTGTTCATGGCCGACCGCAGCCGAAGGATGACGTCGGCCCAGCTCTCGCCACCGGGCGGCCGGTGATAGAATTTGCCGAGCCGGCGGCGGTGCGCGGCTTCCTCGGGAAACCGCTCGCGAATGCCGACGGTTGTCAGCCGGTCGAAAATCCCGAACTCGCGCTCGCGAAGCCGCTCGTCGACGATCGTTCGTACCGGGCCGCCGGCTAGCGCGTCCTGCTTGCAGATGATTTCGGCAGTCTGCTTTGCCCTCAAGTACGGCGAGGAGAGGATGACCTCCGGCCGCTCGCTTCCCGGCATGGACGCGAACCAGCGTCCCGCCGCTTCCGCCTGGTGGACGCCCAGTTCGGATAAGGGCACGTCAACGTCGCGAACATCGATGTCGATCTCGTGCAGCCCGGCTTCGTCCGCGGCGTCGCGGGCGACATTGCCCTGGCTCTGTCCATGCCGGACCAGGTACAAGCGCTCGGGCCAGTTCTGCCGCATCGACCGTTCTCCTCGAACGGCAGAAAGCGCAAGCAGGGAGATTGTGCCACGTCTGTCATGAACAGGACCGATTGTGGCATTTCTGCGTTGGCTCAGGCTCGAATTTGTTCGTGAGGCATTGGTGGGTTCTGTGGACACTTGCTTCGACAAGACATTTGCCAGCTTCTTCCAGGCCGGCTTCGAGTGCTCGTCGCACCGGCGGCGGGACGGCGTGCGCCTGGACCTCATCCGCGCAACGAGCCACGACAAGCACGTGCTGCGCGATTACCGCCTCTGCAAGGACCTCGGCTTCGGGACGGTTCGCGACGGCCTGCGGTGGCACCTGATCGAGAAGTCGCCCGGAAAGTACGACTGGTCGAGCTGGCTCCCCGCCCTTGAAGCAGCCGAAGCGGTGGGCTTGCAGGTCGTTTGGGACCTTTTCCACTACGGCTCGCCCGATTGCATCGACCAGGCGGCGCCCGATTTCGCCGACCGCTTCACCGAGTTCGCGATTGCGGCGCTGGAGGTCCAGCAATCGGTCAGCGGCCGGCCGCCGCTCGTCACGCCTCTGAACGAGATCAACTTCCTGTCCTGGGCGATCGATGACGGCTATTTTCCCCGCGTCGGTCCGGAGGAGCGCGGCTGGTTCAAGCGCCAGCTGGTCAGGACGGCAGTCACTGCGGCGCGCGCGATCAAGGAGAGCTGGCCCAACTCGACGATCGTCTGGGCCGAGCCACTCATCCACATCGCACCGCACGATCGCCGTCGGCAGACGGTGCGCGCCGCGAAGCAAAACCTGCAGGGAATGTACGAGGCCTACGATTGGATCATGGGCATCGCCGAGCCTGAGTTCGGCGGAGACCCGTCGCTCGTCGATCTGATCGGACTCAATTATTATCCGCACAATCAATGGTATTTCAAAGGTCCGACCATCCCGATGGGCCATCACGAATATCGGCCGCTCTCGGACATGCTGATCGAGATGGCCGAACGGTATCGAAAGCCGATCTACCTTTCGGAAACCGGCGCGGAAGGAACGGGCAAGCCTTCCTGGCTCCATTATGTCTGCAACGAGGTGCGCGATGCGATGAGCCGCGGCGCCGACATCCGCGGCATCTGCTGGTACCCGATCACCGCTTACCCCGGCTGGGACAACTCACGCCATGCGGAGACCGGGCTCCTGTCGTCGATCCTGTCGGACGGCAGCCGGCACGTCGACCATCGCCTGCTTGAGGAGTTCGAAGTACAGCGCGCTCTGTTCGAGAGCCTAGGCGATAAGCGGCAGAAGCTCGTCAGCGGCCGGCGCCGCTAAACGGCTGCCGGCTCGGCGGCCAATTTGGCCGCATATTTGCGAACCTCGGCGAGCTGCACCCGCCCCCAACGGTGGCCGTAGCCGTCGGGTTCGACGTTTTCGGGCTGGTCGAGCAGCTTCTGCCAACGGCGCAGCTCCTCGATGTAAGGATCGTACGGCACCCGTTCGAAGCTGTGCTTGTCCGCCACGTCGTAGATTCCGATCTTCGCCCATTTCTGGGTCCACCAGTCTGGAACGTCGGCAAAGGGGTAGAGGCAGACGCCGTGCAGATCGACGCCGGCGGTGATCGCTTTGAGGGACTCTTCCATCGTCATTCGCAGCCATTCAGCGCGGTTATCCTGGTAGCCGCTGGTCTCGCCGATGATGATCGGCCGTCGGTAACGGTCCCATGCAAATTTGAGCAGCTCGCTGAGGGGCTTCCGGCGTGGATCGCGCGGGCCAAGGATTTCGCGCTTCTTGTCCGCGTCGAGCTGGACCTGGCTGTAATGGTAGACATTGACGCCGACGATATCGAGGATTTCAGGGGAACCGCCGAGCTCCGGGGCGACCCGTCCCGCGAGCATGTCCCACGCCTCCATAGCCTTGCGATGCTCCTCCTCCCGTGCCTCGTCCGCTAGATCTGGACGATGCGGCGGGGGCACGGCGTGGACGATCGGGTCGACGTGGACCATCCGCGCATTGGGCTCGACCTCGCGAATGGCCTTCACGCCTTCGATCGCCAGGCGGGCGAGCGCGCGTTTGAGCTCGTCCTCGCGCCCCTTGGCGAACGGGTACATCCATTGAAGGTCGCTCGCAGCCGCGGAGAAGAAGGTGATCTCGTTGACCGGCGTGAAGAAGTACGGCCCCTCGGCACTGCCCGTCACGAACTCGGCTGCCGCGCGGCAATAATCTACAAATCGGTAAAGGCACTCTTCGGAGAAGGGATCGCAGCGGTCGGGAAAGCCGTAGTGGCAAAGGTCCCAAATGGGCGTGATCTTGCATTCGGTCGCCGCGTCCTGGACCGCCTTGACGCTGGACCAGTCGTATCGGCCGTCCCCGAGGTCGACTAGCGGCCAGCGGATCGCTTCCCGGACAACGCCGATCCCGAGGTCCATCGCTGCCGCCAAATCCGCCTTCAAGTGGCGATCGTGACCCGTCGCAGCGACGTAATCCTTCCGTTCGCGATCCTTCCACACGAAGGTCGAGCATTCGAATCCGGCCATGAAGAAGGTCGGAAAGATCGAGCTTCCCGAGTCGGGCGCGCGTCCGTGCATCGTCTGAACCTTTCGCAACGCGGCCGGGCAACGGCCATTCGGTGACAACCCACGTCGGCGACGGTTGTTCAGGCGAGGGAGATCAGGTGGCGGGCGAGCTCCGTGGCTCGTCGGACGGAGTACCGACATGCGGCCAGCCGTCGCGCCATTCGATTCGGTCCATCAGGAGGATCCTGCGGCTGTTGATCTCGTCCTCCTGGCGCTGGCGCGGCCGGTTCACGTCGATCGCATGGTAGACGATCCACTCCTGCCCCGCCTTGTCGGCGACTACGCAATTATGCCCGGGCGCAAGCCAGCGCTCGCTCTTGAACAGCATCAGGCTGTGCGGCACGCCGCGCGCCTGCTCGAGCGTCTCGAAAGGACCGGTCGCGCTGGGCGACCGCGCTACCATCACGCCATATTCGGCATCCGGCCCGCAGCAATTGTCGCCCGAATAGAAGAGATAATAGAAACGGTCGTGGCGGATCACCCAGGCCGCCTCGACCAGTCTGGGAAACGAACCGTTTTCGCCGTTCGGCCAGATCAGATCGACGGGATTGCTATCCGGCGCGAAGGACAGCCGGTCCTTGCTCAGTTCCTGGACCTTGATCGGCTGGAACCCCGAACCCCAGTAAAGCAGGTGCTTGCCCGTGACCGGATCGTCAAAGGCCATCGGATCGATATATTCGAAGCCCGCGCCGAGCAGCAGCGGCATGCCCATGTCGACGAACGGTCCTGCCGGCGATGAAGCCGTCGCCACGGCGAGCGCGTGCCCACGCTGATGATGGTGGCAGACATCGGGCGTCGCAGAATAATACATGAAGTAGGTCGAGCCGTCGCAGATCACGCTCGGCGCCCAGAAGTCCTGGGTTTCGAGCGCCCAGTCAGGCTTGTCCGGAAGCGCATCGCCAAGATGCTCCCAGTCGATCAGGTCGGTCGAACGGGCGACCTGGATGTTGATCCACTGCTCATCGCGCAGCGTCTGCGTCGCATAGGCATAATAATAGCCATCCGGCGCATGAATTATGGCCGGGTCCGGGAAATCCCAGTCCAGGATGGGATTGACGTAGCGACCCGCGGGGAGCGGGAGCGCAGCGGAAGGGAGCGAGCCGCCGGCGCGCGGAACGGAGCCGTCGGCAGAATCATCCAAGGAAGTGCGCACCTGACCGCACATATGGCGGGTGAGCGCGATCCGAAAGCGCGATTGTTGTTAGCTGTGGATAAGCTAACCCTTGGCGGTCCGCCGGCGCCTCTAGTTCACTCCGCCGCGACCGCTGTCAGCCTGCGAGACTTCTGCCGTTTGTCGTCGATCCGGCGGAAAGTCGCGAGCGCCTGTCCGACGATCTGATCCATGTTGTAGTAGCGATAGGTCGCGAGCCGCCCGACGAACGTCACGTTGTCGGTGTCATCCGCCAGCGCCTCGTACTTCTTGAACAGCTCCTGATTTTCGGGCCGAGGGATCGGATAATACGGATCGCCCTCGGCCGACGGATATTCGTAGGTGATCGTCGTCACCGGCGCTTCCTGACCGGTCAGGTGCTTGTATTCGCTGATCCGGGTGTAAGGGACTTTCTCGTCCGGATAGTTGACGACCGCGACCGGCTGGAACTGCTCCTGCTCGAGCGTCTGGTGATCGAACTTGAGGCTCCGGTACGGCAGCCTGCCGAAGCGGAAGTCGAAATATTCGTCAATCGGCCCGGTATACACGATGTGGTCCGCGATCTCGTGCGACCGCGCCTTGATGTCGCGGAAGTCCAGTCCGAGCGCCTTTTCGATCAGCGGATGATCGAGCATGCGCTCGAACATCTTCGTGTACCCTTCGAACGGCATCGCCTGGAACGTGTCGCTGAAATAGCGGTCGTCCGTGTTGGTCCGGGTCGGGATTCGCGAGGTCACCTGCTTGTCGAGCTCGCTCGGATCGAGGCCCCATTGCTTGCGGGTGTAGCCGCGGAAGAACAGCTCGTAGAGCTCGCGCCCGACAGCATTGATGACGACGTCCTCCGACGTGCGGATTTCGTCCACCGGCTCGGCACGCGATGCCAGATATTCGGCCGCCTCCTCGTCGGTTTTGAGATCGAGGCCGAACAGCGCATTGAGGGTGGTCCGGTTGATCGGAATGGGCACGAGCTTGTCGCGGACGACCGCCCGGACCCGGTGCTCGTAAGGCCGCCACTTGGTGAACTGCGAGAGGTAATCGACGACCTGCTCGCTGTTCGTGTGGAAGATGTGCGGGCCGTACTTGTGGTAGAGGATCCCCGCGTCGTTCGGCTCGTCATAGGCATTGCCGCCGACATGCTCGCGACGATCGATCAGCAGCACGCGCGCGCCGTGCTGGCTAGCCAAGCGCTCGGCAAGGACGGAGCCGGCGAAACCCGCTCCGACGATGAGATAGTCGTAGCGCTTGGGAGCGCGGAACGGCGCGGTCATTCCGCCGCCACCAGAATGGCAGGCGAAGTCGATCCGGTCCGGGTACCGAGCAGGTCGTGAACCAGGCCGGCCATCCGTGCCTGCGTCGTGTCCCAGCTCGTCGCCGAAAGCAGCAGGTCGGCTTCCGCCAGCCACCCGCTTTCGGGATTGTGGGAAAGCTCGAGCGCCCTTTCACACTGCGCGACGAAATCCTCGGCGTTGTCGGCGATCAACACGCCCTCGAGATGTCCGTAGTGACGGACGACGTCCCTGATCGGAGTCGACACGACCGGCCTGCCTCCGGCGAGATATTCCGGAGTCTTCGTCGGCGAGATGAACTGCGTCGATTCATTCATCGCAAACGGCATCAGGGCGACGTCCCAGCCCGAAAGGTACGACGGCAACTGCTCGTACGTCTTGCCGCCTACATAATGGATGTTCGGCCGGTGCGGCAGGTCCTCCTCGGAAATCTTCACGATCGGCCCCACGATCACGAACGACCAGCCCGGCCGCATCGCGGCGACTTGCGCGAGCAGCTCGGTATCGAAGCGCTCGTCGATGACGCCGTAGAAGCCGAGCCGCGGCTTGGGCAGATCCTCCTGGTCGGCCGGCTCGAACTGCTGCGCACGCGCTTTCAAGAAGTGCGCCCGGTCGACCGACGACGGGAAGCAATGGACGTTCTCGTGCCGATCCTTCTTCGCTTCGTAGAGGCTCGATCCGCCGGTGAACACGATGTCCGCCCTATCGATCAGCTCCTGCTCGAGCTCGAGCAGTTGCGTCGGCGCGAACTTGAACTTGCTGAGCTCGTCCATCGCATCGAACACCACGAGGTCGGCATCGAGATGCCGCGAGAAGGTCAGCATCATCGGCGTGTAATACCAGGCCACGAGGGGGCCGCGGATCGACGCCAAATGCGCGTCGAGCAGCCGCGTCAGGGCAGCCTCGCGAGCATCTCCAGGCATGCCTTGGGGGAGATGCGGGACGACGATGCGGACGCCGGCCGCATTCTCGGCCTCACGGACCTTGAGGTAGGCTGTTTCCCGGCCGTCGATGTCGACCGGCTCCTCCCAGAAAATGACGTCCATGTCGCGCGCGAAGCGGCTCATGAGATGCTGGGGGCGCTGGAAGACGAAGTTCCACCGCAAGTGCGAAAAGCAAATCAATGTGGCAGGCTGCGGATCCTGGGCCGAGGGCTCGGCTTCGTACTCCACTGGCACCCCGACGCGAGTCAGCATTTTCCGTTCCACCTCCGTGTAATGTTTGCCCAACCGCTGAACGGAACGACTCGCATTACGGTTCCGCAACACTGATCGAAGTTAACTCAAATTCCTTATTGGTGCGGTGCACCATTTGCGGCGTTTACGTCCGTGCGGGGCGCTGCGACGCCCATATGGATGGTTTCTGGGGCGCAACAAGGTCGCGATTGACCCATCAAGGCCGGCGTGGAAGGAGGCTGTCGCAAGGGAGGCACGGTCTCCCGCAAGGAGGCGTGCTCTTTGGCGACTACCATCGAGGAACTTGAAAAGCGGCGGGAGCTGGCGAGGCTCGGTGGAGGTGCAAAGCGCATCGCCGCCCAGCACGCCAAGGGCCGCCTCACCGCCCGGGAGCGCCTCTCGGTGCTACTCGATCCGGGCAGCTTCGAAGAATATGACATGTTCGTCGAGCACAATTGCTCCGACTTCGGCATGGAGAAGCAGAAGATCCCGGGCGACGGAGTCGTCACCGGCTCGGGCACGATCAACGGCCGCCTTGTATATGTTTTCGCACAGGACTTCACGGTCTTCGGCGGCTCGTTGTCGGAGCGGCACGCGCAGAAGATCTGCAAGATCATGGACATGGCGATGAAGGTCGGCGCCCCGGTCATTGGCCTTAACGACAGCGGCGGCGCGCGCATCCAGGAGGGCGTCGCCAGCCTTGCCGGCTACGCCGAGGTGTTCCAGCGCAACGTGCTGGCCTCGGGCGTCATTCCGCAGATCAGCCTTATCATGGGCCCCTGTGCCGGCGGCGCGGTCTATTCGCCGGCGATGACGGACTTCATCTTCATGGTGAAGGATTCGAGCTACATGTTCGTCACCGGCCCGGAGGTAGTGAAGACCGTCACCAACGAAGTGGTCACGCAGGACGAGCTTGGCGGCGCAATCACCCACACGACCAAGTCAGGTGTCGCTGACGTCGCCTTCGAGAATGACATCGACGCGCTTCTGGCAACGCGGGAATTTTTCGATTTCCTCCCACTGTCGAACCGCCACGAGGACCCGATCCGGCCGTGCGAAGACCCGGTCGACCGGGTCGAGGACAGCCTCGACACGCTGATCCCGCCGAGCGCCACCACGCCCTACGACATGCACGAGCTGATCCGGAAAGTTGCCGACGAGGGCGATTTCTTCGAGCTCCAGCCGGCGCATGCGGCGAACATCATCATCGGCTTCATCCGCATCGAGGGCCGCACGGTCGGGGTCGTCGCCAATCAGCCGATGGTGCTGGCCGGCGTGCTGGACATCAATTCCTCCAAGAAGGCCGCGCGCTTCGTGCGCTTCTGCGACGCGTTCGATATCCCGATCCTGACCTTCGTCGACGTGCCCGGCTTCCTTCCGGGCGTCGCGCAAGAGCATAACGGGATCATCAAGAACGGCGCGAAATTGCTTTTCGCCTACGCCGAAGCGACGGTGCCCAAGATCACGGTGATCACGCGAAAGGCCTATGGCGGAGCCTATGACGTCATGGCCTCCAAACACCTGCGCGGCGACTTGAACTATGCGTGGCCGACCGCAGAGATCGCGGTGATGGGCGCCAAGGGCGCGGTTGAGATCATCTTCCGGCAGGACGCGAAGGACGCGGACACGATCGCCAAGCGCACGGCCGAATATGAAGAACGGTTCGCCAACCCCTTCGTGGCGGCGAGCAAGGGCTTCATCGATGAGGTGATCATGCCTCACTCGACGCGGCGCCGCGTGGCGATGGGATTACGCAAGCTCAGGAACAAACAGCTCGAAAATCCGTGGAAGAAGCACGACAACATCCCGCTGTAACGTGGGAGCAGCGGCTCTTTGCGGCGATCTATCACACGGGATCCCTGATCCTGATCGTCAGCATCCTCCTCCAAATATTCCGCCGCATAGACGCGCTCTTCCCGGCGATCCTGGGCGTTGGGTGCAGCAGGATTGGCCTCGCGATTTGGCAAATGGCTCAGCCGGACTGCTCGAAGACGCAGCGCACACAGTCCGGCCTCGGCGCAACCATCGTCGTATGGTTTAGCATGATCGTTTTATTGATCTGGGCGCGCGTCTATGGATCCGGGACATGAGCACCTACACCGCGACGGTCCGCTGGGACTGCAGGGAAAGCCGCGAGGCCTTCGCCAAGGGCCAGTACAGCCGCGCGCACGAATGGGCGTTCGACGGCGGCGCGGTGGTTCCGGCGAGCGCAAGCCCGCACATCGTCCCCGCGCCCTGGTCGGACGCGGCCGGAGTCGACCCGGAGGAGGCGTTCGTCGCCTCGCTGTCCTCCTGCCACATGCTGTTCTTCCTGGACTTCGCGCGACGCCGGGGGCTCGTGGTCGAGAATTATGTCGATGAAGCCGAGGGCCTGATGGAGAAAGGCGCCGACGGAAAGATGGCGATGACGCGCGTGACGCTGTGGCCACACGTCACCTGGGCCGGCGACCCACCAGACGAAGCGACCCTCGCCGACCTCCACCACCGGGCGCACGAAGCCTGCTTCATCGCCAACAGCGTGACGACGGAAGTCACCGTTAAGCACTAAACGTCACCCCGGACTTGATCCGGGGCCTGCCTTCCTTTCTTACGATGCAAAGAAAGCGGATCCCGGCTCCGGGTTGGGATGACGGAGAGTGTGATGCAGCTTGGCAGATTGAACCACGTCGGCGTGGCGACCGTGTCGATCGAGAAGAGCCTCGACCTTTACCGCAAGATGTTCGGCGCAGAGCCGCACGGCGAACCATTCGACCTGCCCGCGCAGGGCGTCCGCGTCTGCTTTGTCGATACTCCCAACAGCCAGATCGAGTTGATCGAGGCGCTCGGCGAAAATTCACCCATCGTGAAGTTCCTCGAGAAGAACCCGTCGGGCGGACAGCATCACGTCTGCTTCGAGGTTCCCGATATCCACGCCGCCAAGGCCGAGTTCGAAGCCAAGGGCGCGCGGGTCCTCGGCGAGCCGCGCATCGGTGCGCACGGGACGCTCGTCTTCTTCGTCCATCCCAAGGACATGGGCGGCGTACTGACCGAGATCATGGAGACGCCGAAAGCCGCGCGCTAATTGCCGTAGCCGAGCCGCTCCGCCCACGGCAGCAGGACCGGCAACACCGGCTCCAGCTGCTTCTCGTACCGCTTCCAGCGGCCGCTCGCCGCGCGGGTCAGCGGCTGCGTCACCTGGTTGTAGCTCGGAGTGCCGATCCCCCCGCGTGCTACCGCCGTGGCGCGATGATCGAGCAGCTCGTCGTGCCAGTCGAGCCCGAGGAAGTGGATGAGCGGACGAAGGGAGCTCTCCGCGTCACCGATCAGTTCTTCGTACACGATCGTGTGCGTCTTCAGCGGCAAGGCCTGCTTGCAGTTCGTCCAGACCTGCATCGTCGCGTCGTAGAAGGCGGCGGAATCGTGGATGTCGAGGAAGCATGCCATCGCCTCGCTGAGCGCGAAACCCTGCATGAAGCTGCTCAAGACGCAGTCGCACGGATGCCGCTGGGCGAAGATGATCGGTGCCCCGGGGAACAGCGCCTGGATGAACGGCGCGGCGACCATGTTCAGCGGGAACTTGTCGACGATGAGCCCGTCGAAGCCTGGCTCCATGTGCCGCGCCGCTTCGGCGCAATATGCGTCGCGGGCCCTGGCCAGATCGTCCGGCGAACGGAGCGGATCGGCGATGTCGCCTAGCACGCTCTGCGCGGCGCCGATCAACGGCACCTCTTCGAAGACGTGCGTATCGGGATGACCCATGAGGAACGTGTCGAGCAGCGTCGTTCCAGACCTCGGGAAGCCGACGAGGAAGGCGGGCATTCGCCGGCCATCCGGGACGGCCGTCTGCAATTGCGCTCCCCACCCGGGCGTGATCGTGGACGCGAGATTGCGCAGGAACCGGAGGTGCGCCGCGGCTCGCACCCGCCACTGATCATAGTCGTAGACCGACCGGTTCATCGCCTCCGCCTCGGCAAAGGCCATCGCCGGATCGTCGAGCGCGTCGCCGATCCTCGCCATCAGCCAATGCCAGCGCACCGGATCGCTCTCGGGGGGCTGGGTCAGAAGCAGCCGCCTGGCTTCTTCCGGCTGCTTGTCTCGCAGGGCGGCGGCAGCTGCGGCATATCCCATCTGGTCCCGGTCGATGCCGCGCGCTTCCAGAGCGTCGAGAAAGGCGGCGAGGGCGTCCATTCGGCTCGAGCGCTCGAGCAGCTGGGCCAGCCCTCGCGCGAGCGACACATCGAGTTCGCCTCGCTGACGAGCATCGGCCGAGCTGCTGGCGATCGCGATGAGGACATCGCTCGACTCGTCGAACGCCGCCTGTCCCGCGAGCCGGGCCGCAGCGTCGAGCTGCGCCTGCGCCTCGTCATCGCGCCCGAGATCCGCGAGCAGCCGCGCGAACATGATGCGGTTCGTCACGTCGTCCGGCGATGCCTCGACCCAGCGGCCAAGAACGTCGGCGCTCTCCTGGAACTGGCCGGCGCGCGACAAGGCCATGGCGAGGTTTCGCATGAGCGACAGGTCGGAAGGGTTGAGCTCGAGCGCACGCCCGAAGGCGGCAGATGCATCGCTCCATCGAGCGAGCGCCGCCGAAGCGCTTCCGTAATTCGTCCATGCCCGCCAGTCGTCGGGACGCGCAGCGGTGAGCCTGCGCCAAGCTACCGCGGATTCCTCCCAAGCCTCGACCGCGTCGGCGGCCTCGGCACGGACGTGCCACAGGGCAAGCTCGGGCGGGGTGTAGCCGGCGGGCGGCTCCGCCACCTCCAACGCCTCCTGGTGGCGGCCGCTATCGGCGAGCGCCCTCGCCAACATCACCCGAAAAGCGATGTTCTCGGGGTCGGAATCGCGGGCCCGCCACAGCCACTCGACACCAGAGCCGAGGCGCCCGCGCCGGCATTCGATGAGTCCCATGAGGTGCAGCAGCTGCGCACTGGGTTCGCGTCCAAGCTGCTGCTCGGCCAGCGCTCGCGCACGATCGAGATCGCCGCTTTGAAAGGCGGCAATGGCCTCCTGCTCTGGTGAACCGGCTTGCATCCATTCGCCCGTAAGGAGCGGCGGCGCGCCCGGTCAATTCCCTCAGCTCGACGTCGTATCGCCGCCGTCGGGGTGAAGGACCTGGCCCGTCATGTAGCTCGAGTCCTCGCAGGCCAGGAACAGGAAGGACGGAGCGACCTCGTTCGGCTGGCCCGGACGGCCCATCGGCGTATCCTTGCCGAACTCCGGAATTTTATCGGGGTCCTGACCGCCGAACGGATTGAGCGGCGTCCAGATCGGCCCCGGAGCGACCGCGTTCACGCGAATGCCTTTTTCGACGAGATTGAGCGCGAGCGATCGAGTGAACGCCGTGATCGCGCCTTTCGTCGCGCTGTAGTCGAGCAAATGTTTCGAGCCCGCATACATCGTTTCTGAAGTGCAGTTGATGATCGCCGAGCCCTCTTTCAGGTGCGGCGCAGCGGCTTGTGTCAGATAGAACATGCCGAAGATGTTGGTCTGGAACGTGCGTTTCAGCTGCTCCTCGGTGATGTCGCGGATGTCCTTGTCGCTATGCTGTTCGCCCGCGTTGTTGACGAGAATGTCCAGCCGGCCGAGCTGATCGACCGTCTGCTGGACGGCGCGGTCGCAGAATTGCTTGTCGCCGATGTCGCCGGCGATCGTGATGGCGCGGCGGCCCTCCTTCTCGACGATCTGCTTGGTCTTGGCGGCGTCGTCATGCTCGCAGAGGTACAGGATCGCGATGTCTGCGCCCTCGCGAGCGAAGAGTGCCGCGACGGCGCGCCCGATGCCGCTGTCGGCACCGGTGATCAGCGCAATCTTGTCCTTGAGACGTCCTGATCCCGAATAGCGCGGCTTCCAGTCGGGCTTGGGCTCAAGCTCGCTTTCGTGCCCGGGCAGCTGATCCTCGTGGATCATCGGTTCGATGACTTCGGACATCTTTCACTCCTTGGCCGCGACGCCCATGCCTTCGCGTTCGAAGTCCGCGGCAGTGGCCTTATCGGCATCGTCCGGATCGACCTTCTTTCCGGGACGGCCGCGCGGAAGCCTGGGCTTGGTTCGATTGCTTCTCATGCCGTGCTGAAACCCGCGGCCGCGGAGGGCGGTTCCTTTTCCACCCGCCGGTGCGCGGTCATTTCAACGAGCTCGTTTGCCCGGCGGCAGGCGCGCTCCTACCTTGGTCGGGATGGCCGCAGAAGACACCCAGCAGCGGGCCCAGCCGAACGCCGGTTTCGCCGCGCTGTGGCGATTCCTGCCGATGCTCTGGCCGAACGGCGAACCGGAGCTGCGGCTCCGCGTCGTCGCGGCGGTCGTGCTGGTGCTCGCCGGCAAGGCCGCGACGCTTCTGATGCCGTTCGCCTACAAGGCGGTGGTCGACGATATGTCCGCCCACCGCCAGCCGTTCGGCATGGTCGCGATGATGGTCGCGGGCTATGCGGTCGCCCGCTTCGCCGGGGTCCTTGCGGACAATCTGCGCAACGCGCTGTTCGAGAAGGTCGGACAAGACGCGGCTCGGCGGCTCGCGGGGAAGGTGTTCCGCCACGTCCACGATCTTTCGCTGCGCTTCCATCTGGAGCGCCGAACCGGATCGCTGACCAAGATCGTCGAGCGCGGGACCAAGAGCATAGACATGATGCTCTACTTCCTGCTGTTCAACATCGGGCCGACGGCCATCGAGCTGACCGCAGCCTGCGTCATCTTCTTCGTGAAGTTCGGCGCGGCACTGGTCGCGGCGACGCTGGCGATGATCGCGATCTACATCGGCTTCACAAGACGCGTGACCGAATGGCGCTCGCATCTGCAGCGGCAGATGAACGACGTCGACAACAAGGCGATCGGCCGAGCGGTCGACAGCCTGCTCAACTACGAAACCGTCAAATATTTCGGAGCCGAGGAGCGCGAGGCGCGCCGCTACGATGAGGCCGTCGGTGCCTTCGCTCGCGCTACCGTACGCAACGAAGTTTCGCTCGCATGGCTCAACATCGGCCAGGCGTTCATCACCAACCTGATGCTCGCCGGTGCTATGATCTTCACCGTGTGGGGCTGGAGCCAGGGCCGCTTCACGCCGGGCGACGTGGTGTTCATCAACACGATGCTGATGCAGCTGTTCAGGCCACTCGACATGCTCGGCTGGGTCTATCGCTCGATCCGCCAGGGGCTGATCGACATGGAAGCGATGTGGGATCTTCTGGATACGCCGGCGGAGATCATTGATCGGGCCAGCGCAGAGCCGCTGGTCGTGACCAAGGGTGAGGTCCGGTTCGAGGGCGTTCGCTTCGGCTATGAGCAGGACCGCGAGATCCTGCGCGGGCTCGATCTGGACATTCCCGCCGGCACAAGCTGCGCGATCGTCGGGCCTTCGGGCGCAGGCAAGTCGACCATCGCGCGCCTCCTTTACCGCTTCTACGACCCGACCGCAGGCCGCATCCTGATCGATGGGCAGGAGGTCGCGGACGTCCAGCAGCAGAGCCTACGCGTGGCGATCGGAATCGTGCCGCAGGACACCGTCCTGTTCAACGACACCATCGGCTACAACATCGGCTACGGCCGCGGCGGCGCTTCGCAGGACGAGATCGAAGCCGCGGCTCGCGGAGCCGCGATCGACCGGTTCATCGCGGTGCTTCCGGAGCACTACAACTCAATGGTCGGCGAACGCGGGCTCAAGCTCTCCGGCGGAGAGAAGCAGCGCGTGGCAATCGCCCGCACCTTGCTGAAGAACCCGCCGATCCTGGTGCTCGACGAAGCCACGAGCGCGCTCGACAGCCGGACCGAGCAGGCGATCCAGGAAACGCTCGACCGCATCGCGGAAAGCCGCACGACGATCATGATCGCGCACCGGCTCTCGACGATCGTCAACGCCGACCAGATCGTCGTGCTCGACGAGGGCCGCGTCGCCGAACGCGGCACGCACGAAGAGCTGCTCGAACTCGGCGGACTGTACGCAGACCTCTGGCATCGGCAAGCCGAGGCGCAACTGGCCGAGGAGATTGCGCAGGCCGCCGAGTGATCCGAAGGATGGAGGGCTTCGACAAGCTCGGCCCGACCGTTATGGGTGGCCGGTGAGTAACGCTCAAGATCTCCTGAAACGCGTCTTCGGCTTCGATCACTTCCGCGGTGTGCAGGACAAGGTGATCGAGCGCGTGCTCGCCGGCAAAGACACGCTCGCCGTCATGCCGACGGGAGCCGGCAAGTCGCTTTGCTACCAGCTGCCCGCGCTCGCGCGCGAAGGCACGGCGCTGGTCATCTCGCCGCTGATCGCGCTGATGCACGACCAGATTCGCAGCGCGAATGGGATCGGGCTGCGCGCGGCCTCGCTGACGTCGGCGGATGCCGATCGCGAACAGACGGTTGAGAGGCTTAAGGCGGGCGAGCTCGACCTGCTTTACGTGGCGCCCGAGCGGGCGACCGGCGAAGCCTTCCGCCGCCTCGTCAACCGAGCGAACCTTTCGCTGGTCGCCATCGACGAAGCGCATTGCGTCAGCGAGTGGGGCCATGATTTCCGGCCCGACTACCGACAGCTGAAACCGCTGCTCGACGACAATCCCGATGTCCCTCGCCTGGCGCTCACGGCGACGGCCGACAGGCGCACGCGTGCCGACATCCTGACGCAACTCGGCATCCCCGAGGATGGGTTGATCGTCGCCGGGTTCGACCGGCCGAACATCCGCTATCACGTGCGTCCCCGCGACGGGCTCAACGGACAGTTGAAAGTGCTGCTCGCGCAGCAGCCCGGCCCTGGAATCGTGTACGCGCCGAGCCGCGACAAGACCGAGCAGATCGCCGAGCAGCTGGCCGCGAACGGTCGCGCGGCTGCGCCTTATCATGCTGGTCTGGAACCGCAGGTTCGCGCTCGCAACCAGGCCGCGTTCGTCCAGTCGGAAGAAATGGTGATCGCGGCCACGGTCGCGTTCGGAATGGGGATCGACAAGCCGGACGTTCGCTTCGTTGCCCATGCTGGCATCCCCAAGTCGGTCGAAGCTTATTATCAGGAGACCGGGCGCGCGGGACGCGATGGTGAGCCGGCGGAGGCATGGCTGTTCTGGGGCGCGGAGGACTTTGCGCGGGCGCGGCAAAGGATTGAGGCTGGAGTCGAGCCAGGACGCCGTGCCGGCGAGCGTGAGCGGCTGAATGCGTTGGCGGGCTTCGTTGAAGCCGCAACATGCCGCCGCGCGATTCTGCTCCGTCACTTCGGCGAGGATCCACCGGAAGCCTGCGGCAATTGCGACAACTGCCTCGATCCGCCCCAGACCATCGACGCGACCGAGGTGGCGCGGAAGTTGCTGTCGGCCGCCTTCCGTACGGAGATGCGCTTCGGCGTCGGACATCTCGCCGACGTGCTCGCCGGCAATGACAATGAGAAGGTGCGAAGCTTCGGCCATGACCGGCTGTCGGTGTTCGGAATTGCAAGTGCCGAGGAGCTGTCGCTGGTGCGGCCCGTCGCGCGGGCGCTGATCGCACGCGACGCCCTGCGCGCAGATGCCTACGGCGGGTTGAGCTTCGGGCCGGGCGCAAAGCCGATTCTCAAAGGCGAGCAGCAGCTCGTGATTGCCATTCCTCCGGCTCGCAAACGGACGAGCGGGCGCCGGTCAGACTATCCCGCCGATCCGCTGTTCGACGCGCTTCGGGAGGCACGCCGCAAGCTCGCGGCGGACGCGGGCGTGCCGCCCTACGTTGTGTTCCACGACTCGACCCTGCGCGAAATTGCCGCCCGAAAGCCGCGCAATCTCAATGAATTGGCGGAGGTGCAGGGAGTCGGCGCGGCCAAGCTCGGGCGCTACGGCGAGGCAATGCTCGAGGTGCTTTCTACCAACGGCTGATGTTCAGACTTGCGTAAGTCGCGACTCGGTTGAAGAGACCTGATCCACAGATTTCGAAGTTCGGGGAGAACCATGATCCGTAATCTTCTGCTCGCGACGGCCGCGATTGCCGTTGCCACGTCCACCGCCGGAGCCGCTGCGCCGCGCAAGGCTGCAGCCACCGTTTCCACCACGCTGCCCGCTTCCAATCCGTTCGCGAAGCCGAGCACGCTTCCGTTCGAAACGCCCGATTTTTCCAAGATCAAGGACAGCGATTATCTTCCCGCTTTGCTTGCAGGAATGGCGCAGCAGAAGGCGGAAGTGACCGCCATCGCCAACCAGAAGACGCCTCCCACCTTCGACAATACCGTCGTCGCGATGGAGAAGTCGGGACTGCTGCTCGAACGCGCGAACCTCGCGTTCAACGCGGTCAATGGCGCCAATACCAACGACACGCTGCAGGCGACCGATACGAAGACCGCGCCCTTGTTCGCGGCGCACAACGACTTCATCTACCTCAACGCGAAGCTCTATCAGCGCTTCAAATATCTCCATGACCACCAGGCCGAGCTGAAGCTGAACCCCGAGCAGGCGAAGCTGCTCGACGTTTATTACAAGCAATTCGTCCACGCCGGTGCGGAGCTTCAGCCCGCCAAGCAGGCCCAGCTCAAGGTCATCAACAAGCGGCTGAGCACGCTGTCGACCCAGTTCAGCCAGAAGCTGCTCGCCGCCGCCAAGGCCGGCGCCCTGCACGTCACCGACAAGGCAGGGCTGGCGGGACTTTCCGACGAGCAAGTCGCTGCCGCCGCCGAAGCAGCGAAGGACCGCAAGGTCGCAGGCTATGTGCTTCCGCTCCAGAATACGACGCAGCAGCCGTCGCTCGAGTCCCTCACCAGCCACGACACCCGCCAGAAGCTGTTCGAAGCGAGCCTGAACCGCGCCGAGCACAGCGATTCCAACGACACTCGCGCCGTGGTGAGCGAGCTCGCGCAGCTGCGTGCGCAAAAGGCCGCCTTGTTCGGTGCCGCGAACTTCGCCGACTATACCCTCTACGACCAGATGGCGAAGGATCGCGCGACGGCGGTCGGCTTCCTCGACCGCCTGGCGCCCGCCGTTTCTGCGAAGGAGCGCAAGGAATGGGCCGACATCGTCGCGCTCGCGAAGTCGCAGGGCGCCACCTTCGAGCCCACTGCGGCCGACTGGAACTTCTACGCCGAGCAGATCCGCAAGCAGCGGTACGCGCTGAACAGCGACGACCTGAAACCCTATTTCGAGTTCAACAAGGTGCTCGAGGACGGCGTCTTCTACGCCGCCAACCAGCTTTACGGGATCACCTTCAAGGAGCGGAAGGACATTCCGACCTGGAACGCGGACATGCGGGCCTTCCAGGTCTACGATGCTGACGGCAAGGAACTCGCGATCTTCATGATCGACCCGTGGAAGCGCGACAACAAGTCGGGCGGCGCGTGGATGTCGAACCTGGTCAACCAGTCGTACCTGCGCGGCACCAAGCCCGTCATCTTCAACGTCGAGAACTTCACCAAGCCGGCGCCCGGCCAGCCCGCGTTGATCAGCTGGGACGACGTGACGACGATGTTCCACGAGTTCGGCCACGCGCTGCACGGGATGTTCGCGGCGCAGGAGTATCCGACGCTGTCGGGCACGAGCGTCGCGCGCGACTTCGTCGAGTTCCCCTCGCAGTTCAACGAGAATTGGGCGCTCGATCCGAAGATCCTGCCGCACTATGCGGTCCACTATAAGACGGGCCAGACGATCCCGCAGGACCTCGTCCAGAAGATCCTTGCCGCCCGAACCTTCAACCAGGGCTATGAGGTCGGCGAGGCGCTCGAGGCGGCGCGGCTCGACCTCGACTGGCATTCGCTTCCGGGTAATACGCCGCGGCAGGACGTCGACAAGTTCGAAGCCGATGCGCTCGCCAAGGGCGGCTTCGACACGAAGGACGTGCCTCCGCGCTACCGCTCGAGTTACTTTCTCCACATCTGGAGCAACGGCTATTCGGCGAGCTACTATGCCTACGCCTGGACGCGGATGCTCGGCCAGGACGCGTTCAACTGGTTCCAGACTCACGGGGGCCTGACCCGCGACAACGGCCAGCGCTTCCGCGACATGGTCTTGTCGCGCGGAAATACGATCGACCTGGCGGACATGTACCGCAATTGGGCGGGCCACGATCCGAGCATCCAGCCGTACCTGGATTATTACGGCCTGACTGGCGGTTCGGACGCCGGCGTGAAATAAAGAGGGGATGATCCGTCAGCTCGACGACCGGACCCTGGTGAGCGGCCAGATCGCTCCGCAGGAGGTCGCCGGGCTGGCTGCGCATGGCGTCACCGTCATCGTCAACAATCGTCCGGACGGCGAGGAGCCGGGACAGCCGCTTGCGGCGGACATCGAGGCTGCGGCAGCGGAGGCGGGGATTCCCTATCACTTCGTGCCGATCATCCGCGGCATCGGGCCTGCGGACGTCGACGAGATGCAGAAGGCGCTGCGCGAAGCCGGCGACGGCAAGCTGCTTGCCTTCTGCCGGTCGGGGAAGCGCTCGGCGCTGGTTTGCGCGCTTGTCCACCGCGAGGAAGGTGCGTCGCGCGAGGACGTCGAGCAGCGGCTGACCCGCGCCGGCTTCGACTGCGCTCCGATTTCCCACCTTCTCTAGAAAGGGTTCGCGTCACCTGCAGCCAGCTCGTCGGGGCGAGGAGCCCTGCCGAGGATGGCATTGCGGTGCGGGAAGCGGCCGAAGCGGGCGATGATGTCGCGGTGCTTCTTCGCGTAACCGATCTGCTCCCGGTCGTCGATTTCGGTGAAGAGCAGCAACGCGCGATTCTGGTCCTCGAGATCCTCGCTGTGCAGGAACGGCATGTAGAGGAACTTACGTTCGTCTCTCTGCAGCTGCTCGTCGAGGCCTTCCGCAATCGCCGCCTTCGAAATGGCAAGTGCGATGTGGTCGGTCGAATAAGCGTCGGCGTGGCCACGGAACATGTTGCGCGGGAACTGGTCGAACAGGATGACCGCCGCGACGGCAGTCAGCGGGTCGCTCAGGAACGAGTCGACTGGAAGCTGGCGCTTCTCGACCCAGAGCTTGAGGAAATTCTGACGGATTTCGTGATCGAGCTCGGGCCCGCCGTTCCACCATTGCCTCGGCTGCAGCCCGAACCAGAATTTGAGAACGTCGGCGCGCCAGTCCCTCGCGCTCAAGCCGCAGTGCCTCCGACCGTCAGGCCTTCGATCAGCAAAGTGGGCTGGCCGACGCCCGCAGGCACGCTCTGCCCGCCCTTGCCGCATACGCCGATGCCTTCGTCCAGCGCGAGATCGTTGCCGATGCCTTTGACGCGCGTGAGCACGGTCGGGCCATCGCCGATCAGAGTCGCGCCCTTGACCGGCTCGGCGATCTTGCCGCCGCGGATGCGGTAGGCCTCGGTGCAGCTGAAAACGAACTTGCCGCTCGTAATGTCGACCTGCCCGCCGCCGAAGCTCTTGGCATAAATGCCGTCGCTGACGCGCTCGACGAGCTCGGCGGGATCGTCCTGCCCCGCGAGCATGAACGTGTTGGTCATTCGGGGCATCGGCGCGAAGGCGAAACTCTCGCGGCGCCCGTTGCCGGTGGGCTCGACACCCATCAGGCGCGCGTTGAGCCGGTCCTGGATATAGGCTTTGAGAATCCCGTCTTCGATGAGCACGTTGCGCCGGGTCGGCGTTCCCTCGTCGTCGATCGTGAGCGAACCCCGGCGCTGGTTCATCGCTCCGTCGTCGATGACCGTAACTCCGGGCGCCGCGACGCGCTGACCGATCCGGCCGGAAAAGGCGGATGTGCCCTTGCGGTTGAAGTCGCCTTCGAGACCGTGGCCGACCGCCTCGTGCAACAGGACGCCCGGCCAGCCGGGACCGAGGACCACAGGCATCTCGCCGGCGGGCGCAGCGACGGATTCCAGGTTGGTCAGAGCCTGTGCGAGCGCGATGTCCACCGCGCGTCCCCACTGCGCCTGATCGAACAAATTGTCATAAAGATAGCGCCCGCCGAGGCCGTGATAGCCGCTCTCGCGCCGACCATTCTGCTCGGCGACAATCTGCACCCCCAGCCGCACCAGCGGGCGCACGTCATGCGCGACGAAGCCGTCCCCGCGGACGATGTCGATGACGCTCCAGCCGGCTGCGAGCGTGACGCTGACTTGCGCAACGCGCGGATCGCGGGCGCGAGCGGCTGCGTCGATGGTCTGGCAAAGCGCCACCTTCTTCGCGAACGGAACGAGGCTCAGCGGATCGTCCGGTCCGTACATCGCCTGGTTCGTCCTCCGGGGGGAACCCGCAGGCTGTCCCCTCGCCGGATCGAGCAGCTTCAAGGTCGAAGCGGCGCGCTCGATCGCGGCTTCGCTGATCTCGTTGGCCTGGGCGAAGGCGGTCGTCTCACCCGTCACTCCGCGCAGGCCGAACCCGGACGAGCTGTTGTAGTCGGCGTTCTTCAGCCGCCCGTCGTCGAACGAGAAGGATTCGGTCGTGCTGTACTGCAGGTAGAGCTCACCGTCGTCGTGCCCGGACAAATGCTTCGAAGCGAGGCGTCGAGCGGCGTCGGGATCGAGGTTGCGGTAGAGGAACCGCCGGGGATCGGGCGCGGTCATGCCGCTTCCGTATCCGCCGGGCCCCCGATGTAGACAAAGCGGCGGTCGCAATAACCGCATTCGACGAAGCCCGTGTCCGGCTCGATCCTGAGGAACACGCGCGGATGGCCGAGCGCCGGCGAAATCTCGCCCGATCCGTCGCAGGCGACCTGGACGGTCGAGACGCGGATCACTTCAGGAGGCTCGATCGGCTTCATCGTTCGGCGAGGTAGCAACGGACCTGCGGAGGTTCAATCCGGAGCACTCGTCAATTGTAGTTGAGCGTGACGTCGAAGGTCCCGAGGTAAACCCCCTCCGCCTGATTGGCGTTGACGTGCAGCGTTCCGGCCACTTTGAATTGGAAGGATTCATGAGCGACGACGTTGCGCGTCGTGGCGCCGTTGATGCTCCACGTGTCGAGAGTCATCGTCTCGGTGCCTCCCACGCGCGTCAGCCTGACCGCCTGCTTGGGTAACGAAATCTTGACGACGTTGCGCGTCGGCGAGACGGCGTCGAAAATGGCCGCATGTGGAGTTCCGCCGGCGAGGAGAACTCCGCCCGTGGTAGTGATGGCGTCGGTGTTCGAATTGAGGATCGCGGTGCCGGCCGTCGTGACGGTAAGCAGGCCGAAATCCATGTCCATTTTCTTGGTGAAGCTTGCCGGCAGCAGGATCGTCGCCTTGCCGACCGCGGGCGGGGCCGCAGCAACGATGGCGGCACGCCCGGCCGTGGACCACAGCAAGAGGGTCGCCGCGACGAGGCGGAGAGAGGACGGCCGGCACATCTTGCCGCGACGGTAACCACTTCCGGTCAAGATCGCTCTAGCGGGTAGGGTAAAGGCCGCGTTTACCCGGACTATTGTCGCGCTCCCCGCCCCCTCCTATGCCGCGCCGCATCATGGCTGACTCCGCAATCCGTATCGAGGCGCTTTCGAAGACCTATGCGGGCGGCAAGCGCGCGCTCAACGAGGTGAGTTTCGACGTCCCGCGCGGACAGATTTTCGGCCTCCTGGGACCCAACGGCGCGGGCAAATCCACGCTGATCAACATTCTTGCCGGACTGGTTGTGAAGACCGGCGGCAAGGTGACGATCTGGGGCTTCGACATCGACGAGCATCCGCGCAACGCCAAGCGCTCGATCGGCGTGGTCCCGCAGGAGATCATCTTCGATCCCTTCTTCACTCCGAAGGAGACGCTGGAGATCCAGGCGGGACTATACGGAATTCCGGCGGGCGAGCGAATGTCGGACGAGCTGCTCGCGGCGATGCACCTCACTGACAAGGCCAACGCTTATTCGCGCACGCTTTCGGGAGGCATGAAGCGGCGGCTGCTGGTCGCCAAAGCGATGGTTCACTCGCCGCCGATCCTGGTGCTCGACGAGCCGACCGCCGGAGTCGACGTCGAGCTTCGCCGGCAGCTGTGGGATTATGTCCGCAAGCTCCACGCGCAGGGAGTCACGATCGTCCTAACCACCCATTATCTCGAGGAAGCCGAGGAGCTGTGCGACCGGATCGCGATCATCCACCACGGTCGGGTGATCGCAAACGAGCCGACGCGCGAGCTAGTTTCCAAGGCGCAAGAGAAGGCGGTCGTGGTCACCTTCGACCGCGACATCGCGCAAGTGCCGACCAACGCCTGCTTCGAGAATATCGCGCTGATCGACGAGCGGACGCTCGAGATCACCTACCGCAAGGACAAGGTCAATGCGGGGCAGGTGCTCGCGTCGCTGACGCACGAAGGGCTGAGCATCGTCGACGTATCGACCCGCGATCCCGACCTCGAGGACGTATTCCTGAGCCTGACCTCGGCCGCACAGGAAGCCGCGTGAAGACGACTGCCGACGTCCTTATCGTCGGCTCGGGAGCGGCGGGACTGACGGCCGCGCTCAACCTCGCAGAGACGCACAAGGTCGCGGTGATCGCCAAGGGCGCGCTTGGCGAGGGGGCGACCAGCTGGGCGCAGGGCGGAATCGCCGCCGTCCTGGAGGAAGGCGACAGCTTCGAGGCGCACGTCAAGGACACGATGATCGCTGGCGCGGGCCTCAACGACCTCAAGGTCGTCGAACATGTCGTCGAATCGGCACCCCGCGCGATCGGCCACCTCGTCGAGCTCGGCGTGCCGTTCGCGCAGGAAGGCAATGCGCTGCATTTGACCCGCGAGGGCGGCCATAGCCATCGCCGCATCGTCCATGTCGCGGACGCGACCGGCTACGCCGTGCAGCAGGCGCTCGAAACCGCGGCTGCGAAGCATCCCAACATCACGCTGGTGCCGGACATGGTCGCCATCGATCTCGCGACGGGCCGTCACGCGACGCATTTCTCAACCAGCGGCGCAGTGCATGGGCTCTACGCCTACAATCGCAAGAAGAAGCGGGTCGAGACGCTGACCGGGCGTGCGACGATCCTCGCTACTGGGGGGGCTGGCCGCGCCTATCTCTACTCGACGGCGCCGCGTGGAGCGACGGGCGATGGCATCGCGATGGCCTGGAGGGCGGGCTGCCGCGTCTCGAACATGGAGATGATGCAGTTCCATCCGACCTGCCTCTACAATCTGCAGGTCAAGAACTTCCTGATCACCGAGGCGGTGCGCGGCGAGGGCGGGCAGCTCAAGCTTCCGCCTGGAGCGAAGGGGGGTGGAACGCGGTTCATGCCGAGGTTCGATGAACGGGGCGAGCTCGCACCTCGCGATATCGTCGCCCGCGCGATCGACCATGAGATCAAGCGGCTCGGGCTCGACTACGTCCACCTCGACATATCGCACCGCGACCCGGATTTCGTGAAGGCGCACTTCCCCAACATCTACGAGAAGCTCTTGGGGCTCGGCATCGACATCACCGCCGAGCCCATTCCAGTCGTCCCGGCGCAGCATTACACCTGCGGGGGAGTCGTGGTCGACCTCGACGGATGCACCGATGCGCGCGGCCTCTATGCTGCCGGCGAGGTCACGCAATCTGGGCTGCACGGAGCCAACCGGCTTGCGTCGAACAGCCTGCTTGAATGCCTGGTGTTCGGCGAGGCTGCAGCGAAGCACATCGCAGCGAACTGGGACTCGCTCCCCGATGTGCCCGAGATCCGCGCCTGGGACGAAAGCCGGGTCACCGACAGCGACGAGGAGGTCGTGATCGCCCAGACCTGGGGAGAGATCCGGCGCTTCATGTGGAACTATGTCGGCATCGTCCGAACCACCAAGCGGCTCGAGCGAGCCAAGCATCGGATCGACATGCTGCGGCAGGAAGTACGCGAATATTACGCCCACTTCCGAGTCACTCCGGACCTGATCGAGCTCAGGAATCTCGTCGAGGTCGCGGACCTGATCATCCGCTCCGCGCTGTCGCGCCACGAAAGCCGCGGGCTGCACTACACGCTGGACTATCCCGAGATGCTGCCACAGGCGGCGGACACAATTCTGGTACCGTGACCGGCAAGCGAAAGGGGGAAAGATGCCAACCGAAATCACGATTCTCGCGTGGGCCGCGATATTGCTCATCGTGCACGTCTTCGCCGCGGTCCATCTCAAGACGCGGCAATATGGCAGAAGCTGGAATGTCGGGGCGCGGGACGAACCCGTTCCACCATTGAATCCGGTCGCGGGGCGCCTGCAGCGCGCCGAGGCCAATTTCCTCGAGACCCTGCCGATCGCCATCATCGCGCTGCTTGGAGTCGTGATCGCGAACCGCACCAGCGCATCGACGGCGCTCGGCGGATGGATCTGGCTCGGGGCCCGGGTCGTCTATCTGCCGCTATACGGCGCGGGCATTCCGGTGATCCGAACCATCGCATTCGTCGTCAGCATTATCGGGCTGGCGATGGTGCTGAAGCCGCTGCTCGTCGGCTGACGCGGCCTAGAAGACCCCAGCGGCCCACAGGATCAGCATCCAAAGGGCGATCGAGAGCCCGAGGATGACGCGCAGCCGGACGCGGAAAGGATAGCGGTCGTCCTTGGCTTCGGCTTGGTCGAGGTCTTCATTGGCGACCGCTACCGTTGCGGCAGTCGCCGTCGCGTTGAACGGACTGCGCAGCAGCGCGGCGCTGATCGCCACCTGTGGAATCGGCCCGTGGAACTCGCAGCCGAAATAGTGACCGCTATTCCACATGACGGTCGCGACGGTGGGCCCGACCTCCGGGAGGTCCAGGTGAAGCTGTTCGAAGGTTACGAGGTCGGCCTTGGTCTCGATCAGCATGCCGGTGGCGGACAGGTCGTGGATGACGGCCTCGTCGCCCGTTTCCGGGAGCAGCGCTCCGAGGCTCAGCTGGCGCCGCGGCGCTCCCCTCCGGTTCCGTGATTCCACCCGTTCGAGACGCGCCAGTGCGTGCATTCAATCAGCCCTCCCCCGCCTCGCCGCTAGGTTGCGAGGGTAAAGGATCGGTTGAGGTCCGTCCGATTTGGCCATTAGTTTGATACGGTCTGCATTGGCTCCCATATCGATCGTTCGCGGGCGCAGCTTTCATCGCGCCGCCACCCTGCTAAACCGCCGCCTTCATGCCTGACGCCTCGACGCCACAGACCCAGCCCCACCTCTATCTCGTCGACGGATCGAGCTACATCTTCCGCGCCTATCACCGGCTGCCGCCACTGACGAACCGGCACGGCCAGCCCGCAGGCGCCGTCTATGGCTACACGACCATGCTGTGGAAGCTCGCCGACGGCCTCAACAAGGCCGAGGGCCCGACGCACATGGCCGTGATCCTCGATGCGAGCGAGCAGACGCACCGCAACGCGATGTACGACCAGTACAAGGCGCACCGGCCGCCGCCGCCCGAAGACCTGGTCCCTCAATTTCCGCTGATCCGCGTGGCGACCCGCGCTTTCTCCATTCCCTGCATCGAGGAGGACGGGCTGGAGGCGGACGACATCATCGCCTGTTACGTGACGGCGGCGAAGGCGGCGGGATGGCGAGTGACGATCGTCAGCTCCGACAAGGACCTGATGCAGTTGATCGACGAGGATGCCGGAATCGACATGCTCGACACGATGAACGACCGCCGAATCGGCCGGAACGAGGTCCTCGAGAAATTCGGAGTACCGCCGGAGAAGGTCGGGGACGTGCTCGCCTTGATGGGCGACAGCGTGGACAATGTCCCCGGCGTTCCGGGCATCGGGCCCAAGACGGCGTCCCAGCTGATCCAGCAGTTCGGCGATTTGGAGACGGTGCTCGCGTCGACGGACCAGATCTCGAAACCGAAGCTCAAGCAGTCTCTGATCGAACATGCCGACAATGCGCGGCTCTCGCGCGAGCTGGTGCGGCTGGTGTGCGACGCGAATTTGCCCGAGCCGCTCGAAGCCCTCTCGATGAAGGGCATCCCGCCCGAACCGCTCAAGGAATTCTTGGAAGATCAAGGGTTTAAGTCGCTATTGAACCGAATGATCGGCGGCGGCGGAGGCGCTCAACAGACCGGCGCGACGGTGCGGAATGACGTCATGGCGGCAATGGAGCCGAAGCGCGCGGCGACTGCGGAGCCGGAGCAGATCGAGGTCGATCGCTCGAAGTACGAGACGGTGACGGACGAAGAAACGCTCGACCGGTGGATCGCGGAGGCGGCGGCGCAAGGCCTTGTCGCGATCGACACCGAGACCGACTGCATCGACTGCATCATCGCCAAGCTCGCCGGCATCAGCCTGGCGGTTGCGCCGAACACGGCCTGCTACATCCCGGTCGGACACAGCGGCGGCGACCTGCTGTCCGAAGCTCCCCAGCAACTTCCGATGGACCTCGTGCTGGGCAAGCTGAAGCCGCTGCTCGAGGATCCGACGGTGCTCAAGATCGGGCACAACCTCAAATATGATTGGGTGATGTTCGACAAGGCGGGCATCAGTGTCGCGCCGATCGACGACACGATGGTGATGAGCTTCGACCTCGATGCGGGCCGCTCGTTTGGCCACGGGCTCGAGGAGCTCGCGAAGCTGCACTTCGACCATGAGTGCATCCCGTTCAAGCAGCTGTGCGGGACGGGATCGAAGCAGATCACCTTCGACAAGGTGCCGATCCAGGCCGCGACGGAATATGCGGCCGAGGACGCGGACATTGCGCTGCGGCTGTGGCTGAGGCTCAAGCCGCGGCTCGCGGCGGAAGAAGCGACGCGGGTCTATGAGCGCGTCGACAAGCCGCTCGTGCCGGTGCTGGCGCGGATGGAGCAGCGCGGCGTGAAGGTGGACCGCGCCTATCTTGCCCGGCTCTCTTCAGATTTCGGGCGCGACATCCAGGCGCTGGAGGAGAAAATTTACGAGGCGGCGTGCGGACCATTCACCATCGGATCGCCGCAGCAGCTTGGGCAGGTCCTCTACGAAAGGCTGGGCCTGAAGGGCGGCCGCAAAGGGAAGAGCGGCCAATATTCAACCGACGTCAACGAGCTCGAACGGCTTGCCGGAGAGGGCGTCACCTGCGCGTCGCTGGTGCTCGAATGGCGGCAGCTGACCAAGCTGAAGTCGACCTATACCGACGCGCTGCAGGCGCAGATCAACGCCGAGACGGGCCGTGTCCACACCAGCTTTTCGCTGACCGGTGCGCAGACCGGGCGGTTGTCGTCGAACGACCCGAATCTTCAGAACATCCCCATTCGGACCGAGATCGGGCGAAAGATCCGCGACGCCTTCGTCGCCGCGCCTGGCTATAAGCTGCTGAGCGCCGATTATAGCCAGATCGAGCTCAGGCTCGCAGCGCACATGGCCGACGTGCCGCCGCTGAAGCAGGCGTTCCGCGAAGGCGTCGACATTCACAGCCTGACCGCCGAGGAATTGTTCGGAACCGTCGACCGCGACACGCGCAACCAGGCGAAGACCATCAACTTCGCGATCCTGTACGGAAGCTCGGCGTGGGGAATCGCGGGGCGGCTCGGAGTGCCCAAGGAAGAGGGCAAGGCGATCATCGATCGCTACTTCGAGCGCTTCCCCGGAATCCGCGCCTTCATTCACAGCACGCTGGCATTCGCACGCGAGCAGGGCTTCACTCGCACCCTGTTCGGCCGGAAGACGCACTTCATGCCGAACATCCGCTCGCCCAACCCGTCGATCCGCGCCGGCGCCGAACGCGCCGCGATCAACGCGCCGATCCAGGGGACGAGCGCGGACCTGATCAAGCGCGCGATGGCGCGGATGGACGATGCCCTTGCCGAGGCCGGCCTCGACGGGGTTCGCATGCTTCTGCAGGTGCACGACGAGCTCGTGTTCGAAGTGCCGGACGGACAGGAAGAAGCGGCAGCCGCGGTCATCAAGCGCGCGATGGCCACCGCCGCCGAGCCCGCGATCGAGCTCGACGTGCCTCTCGACGTCGAAGTCGGCTGGGGCGCGCACTGGGGCGAGGCGCATTGAGCGAAGCGACGCGGGCCGAGCCGGCACCGGAAGCCGCCGCGCCCGACGCCGACATGGCGACGCTGGCGCGGGGCGGACGCCTCAACATCTTCGGCTTCGTGCTCCGGCTCGCCGCGCGCTTGCCGTTCCTGTTCATCGCCGGACGGGTCTATGGCGCCGCGGAGCTCGGACGCTTCGCTTACGCCGTGCTCGTCGTCGAGTTCGCGGCGCAGTTGGCAGCGCTCGGCCTCAGGCGCGGCCTCGCCCAGCTGCTCGCCAATGCGAAAAAGCCGCAGGCGTGCGTCGTCGCCGATGCGATGCTGGTCGCGTTCGTCGGCGGATTGATCTGCATGGCGATCCTGATCGCATTCCCTCGCGCCATGTACCCGACGACGCGCATCTCCGGCATGGATCATTTGCTGGCGATCACTGTCATTGCCATCGCCTGGACTGACATCGCCCTGGCCGCCCTCGCCTATCATCACGACGTCGCGTCGACGGTGCGCGCGCGTTCGATCGTCGAGCCTTGGACGATCAGCATCGTCGCCTGGGTCTGGTCCTACATCTCGATCAACGATGGGCTGATCATTTCCTACGTATTCTCGATGGTGGCGGCGCTCATCGCCGCGCTTATCCCGCTCGTCCGCTGCTATGGAGTGCCGCGCGAATGGAAGCCGGACCTGGCGAGCTCGTGGGGCACGGCCGTTCGCAATGTGCCGCTCGCAGCGGCGGATGCCGTGGAATGGGCGTCCCGGCGCATCGACCTGGCCGTGCTCGGGGCATTCATGCCGGCGAGCTTCGTCGGCATCTATTATGTCGCGCAGCAGGTCGCGACGCTTCCAGCCAAATTGAAGACGAGCTTCGAGCCCGTGCTGGGTCCCGCCATTGCGCGGCGGATCGCCGCGAACGATCGCGCGGCGGTCGCCAAGCAGGTTCGCCAGGTCACCTATTGGATCATCGCCGCGCAGGCGGGCATCGCACTTGCGCTGGGGATTCCGGGCCGGGCTGTCATGGCGCTCGTGGGATCCGGCTTCACCGGCGGTACCGCCATGCTCGGCTTCCTGCTTGCCGCCGAAGTCATCGCTGCCGCGGCCGTCGTCAGCGAAGCCGCGTTGATCTACGTCGCGCGCAAGCGCAACATGGCGATCAGCCTGGTCATGCTGGCTCTGGAGGCCGGGCTGGCGGCGGCGCTGATCCTGATCATGAAGGGCGAAGCGTTTCCGCCGGCGTTCCAGGCGACGGGGCCGGCCATTGCGCTATGCGTCGCGCTGGGGTTTGCGTCGATCGCCAAGTCGTGGCTGTTGAAACGTCAGCTCGGCGAACCGGTTTCGGGCTGGCGCTGGAGCATCGCTTGGGCCGCGGCCGCAGGCGTTGCGGTCGGAGCGCCGGTGCGGCTGTTCCTTTCGCCGACCCTGCAGCTGATCATCGGCATTCCGGCGATCCTCGGAGCGTTCGGAGCAGTGCTGTGGACAAAGGGCTTCGGCCCGGAGGACCGCGAACTGTTCCGAATGAAGAAGGACGATGTGCGCGAGCTGCGCGAGGCCGAGGAAGCCGCCGAGGCCCGCGACCAGGTCGAGGACGATATTGTTTGAGGCTAGTGCCGAAAGTGCCGCATGCCGGTGAACAGCATGGCCACGCCAGCCTCATCGGCAGCGGCGATCACCTCTTCGTCGCGGATTGAACCACCGGGCTGGATCACCGCGCTCGCGCCCGCCTCAACCGCCGCGAGGAGGCCGTCAGCGAAGGGGAAGAAAGCGTCGGACGCAACCGCGGAGCCGATCGTGCGCGGCTCGTCCCAGCCATTGGCCTCGGCTGCCTCACGTGCACGAATGGCGGCGATGCGCGCACTGTCGCGGCGGTTCATCTGGCCGGCGCCGATGCCCGCGGTGACGCCATCGCGGGCGTAAACGATCGCGTTCGACTTGACGTGCTTGGCGACGGTCCAGGCGAACAGGCAGTCGGCCAGTTCCCGGTCGGTCGGCTGGCGCTTGGTGACGCACTTCAGCTGGTCGCGGGTGATCACGCCATTGTCGCGGTCCTGCACCAGAATTCCGCCCGCGATCACCGCGATGTTCTGCCCTCCGCGCGAGGGATCCGGCAGGTTCCCGGTGAGCAGAAGGCGCAGGTTCTTCTTGCGTGCGAAAATGGCCTTCGCCTCGTCATCGGCGTCGGGCGCGACGACCACTTCGGTGAAGATGGCGGTGATTGCCTCGGCCGTCGGGGCATCGAGCGGCCTGTTGGTGGCGACGATGCCGCCGAACGCGGACACGCTGTCGCAGGCGAGCGCTTCCTTCCAGGCGTTGAGCAAGGTGGCGCGCGACGCGACGCCGCAAGGATTCGCGTGCTTGACGATGACGACCGTCGGCTCGCCATCGCGGAACTCGCTGACCAGCTCCAGAGCCGCATTGGCGTCGTTGAGATTGTTGTAGCTCAGCTCCTTGCCCTGGACCTGCTCCGCCTGGGCGACTCCGCGCGCGGAAGGACCGACCGGCAAGTAGAGTGCCGCCTGCTGGTGCGGGTTTTCGCCGTAGCGCAGCGGCGTCTTGAGCGTGCTCGCGCGTGTCCAGGTCTCGGGCCAGCGCTCCTGCTGATCCGCGAATGCGAACCATTGCGAGATGGTGGAGTCGTAGGCGGCTGTCAGCGCATAAGCTTTGGCGGCGAGCTTCTTGCGCAGCTCGAGCGACGTGCTTCCGCCGAGCGTGTCCAGCTCATTGAGCAGGGCGGAATAATCCTCAGGGTCGGTGACGATCGCGACGTGGGCGTGATTCTTCGCCGCCGATCGCACCATGGAAGGTCCGCCGATGTCGATATTCTCGATGATCGTGTCGCGGTCGGCACCAGTCATCACGGCATTGAGGAACGGGTAGAGATTGACGACGACGAGGTCGATCGGCGCGATGTCGTGCTTTTCCATCGCCGCCGCATGCTCGGGATTGTCGCGCACCCCGAGGAGGCCGCCGTGAACCTTGGGGTGGAGCGTCTTCACCCGGCCATCCATCATCTCCGGGAAGCCGGTAAGGTCACTAATGTCACGGACAGCGGCGCCTTTTTGTCGCAATATCGCGGCCGTGCCCCCGGTCGACACGATTTCGACGCCGTGCCGCGCAAGGCCGGCGGCAAGCTCTTCGAGGCCGCTCTTGTCGGAAAGGGAGATGAGTGCCCGGCGAACGGGGACGAGGTCGGTCATTCTGTCTTCCTGCTTAGCTCGTGCGGCGGAACTGCCAGCCGATTTCGCCGCCCAGCGACGAGACTTCACCTACGACCACCAGCTGCGTGGTGCGTTGCGGCTGCCCGCGGCCGTCGATCCAGAGACTTTCTTCCGTCGTCAACATCCCGCCGCGGCAACGGAAGTTCCACGGAGGCGCGCCTTTCGAACGAAGGATCGCCCCCATTCCGTCAGCGGTCGCGGTGGCTTCGACGCCCGGCGCGAGGTGAAAGCGCACGGCATAGCCGGCGGACTCGCGGATCTTCTTGCGACCCTTGGCAATGAGCTGGTCGGCGCCGCGCAATTCCTTGCCGTCATTGCCGAGCATGACGCTCCGCTTGTGGATCAGGCCGAAGGTGCGGCCGTAGCCGTCGTGGCTCGCTTCGAGCCGGCTCGCGTCATTGTCCTCACTGCGGTCGATGGTCACATCCTCGACGCCTTTGCCGAGCGAGCCGTCGGCGAGAATATTGGTCGAGTTGGTATCGGCAAGGACAAGCGTGCTGTGCGCGGCCGTGGTGCGAAGGCCTTCGACCAGCTCATCGGGCAGATCTGTCGGGAGAGGTCCCGGACCGCCGCAATTTACGACGAGCCGCTGCGAACCGTCGCACAATTCGAAGGCCAGGGTCGAGGCGGAGCCCTGTGCGGCCATCTTCGCCGGCGGCGGCGGGGCGGCGTCGAGAATCAAAATCGTGCCGAGCGCGGAAAGGCGCTGATAACCCCAGCCCTTGGCATTGCGCAGCGGACGCGCGCGCATGCCGCAGCCTTCGATGAGGGCGGTCAGCCTGGAGGCTTCGCCAGGGTTGCAGCCCTGCCAGCTGGAGAGCGCCCCATCGCCTAAAGTGACGCCATGAAGCGCGGCGAGCGAGGCCGCGGCGGCCGCTTCGATTCCGTCCGGGATCGTCTGCTTGGCCGCGAGATAGCAGGAGCGGAGCAGGCCCAACCGGTCGACCAGCAGCACTTGCTCGAACGGCGAGCGACTGGTGAGGCCCCCATCCTCGAACTGCGCGGCAGCCAGCGCGCGGGCCAAGCCTGCTTCGCCGCGAGCGACGCGCGAGACGCCGCCCTGGACGAGGAGGCCGGCAGCGACGACCCCGCACCAGGCCGTGATCCGGTCCAGACCGGGTGCGGCTTTCTCGGCATTGGTTTCCAGGTGGCGTGCGCCTCGGGCCAGTGTGTTAAGAAGGGCCGAGCGATAGCCGGCGTCGGCACTCGAAAGGACGTACGGCGCATAGGCCGCCCAAAAGAGAATGCGCTCCCCCCACAGGTGCGGCGCCCAGGCCTCGTCGACCTTCGCTCCATGCGCGATCAACCAGCGCCCGACGACCGCTTCGGCGAGGCGCGCACCGCTCTCGCGCGAAGCGGCGGCGGCGAGGTCGCGCAGCCACGAGAAACCCTGGAGCTGCTCGGCCAGCGCTCCGTCCGCACCGACCGCCGCGAAGTCGAGATCGCCGAGCGAGATGGCTTCGCTGCCTACGCCGAACTTGCCCGACAGCAGCGCCGCGCCGCGCTGGCGGTCGCCGGCGACATGATCTCGCGGCACGGCCTGCAGCTTGAGCGGCTGGCGCGAGGCCTTGAACCGCGAGAGGAGCGAGCCGCGCGCGAGCTTGCGCACGACGTCGCGCTGGGCCGAATCGTTCATTGCGCTCCCCTGAGCGCCTCGATGTTCGCAGCATAGGCCGAGCGACCGCCCCGGAAGGCAGCAGTGCCCGCGACCAGGACGTTCGCGCCCGCAGCGACGGCCTGCCGCGCGGTATCGGGATCGATTCCGCCGTCGACCTCAAGCTGCACCTCAAGATCTTCCTTGGCAATGCGGGTGGCGATCGCTTCGATCTTCTTGAGCTGGCTGGTGATGAACTTCTGTCCGCCGAAGCCCGGATTGACGCTCATCACGAGAACGAGGTCGATCTCGCCCAGTACGTAATCGAGCGCTTTCGCGGGCGTCGCCGGATTCAGCGATACCCCGGCTTTCTTGCCGAGCGACTTGATGCGTTGAACGGTCCGGTGGAGGTGCGGGCCTGCCTCGGGATGGACCGTGATGATGTCCGCCCCCGCTTCCGCGAAGGCGTCGAGAAACGGGTCGACCGGCGAGATCATCAGGTGGACGTCGAACGGTTTGGAGCTGTGCGGCCGGAGCGCCTTCACCACGCCCGGGCCGATCGTGATGTTGGGCACGAAATGGCCGTCCATCACGTCGACGTGGATCCAGTCCGCGCCCGCTTCGTCGATCGCGCGTACTTCCTCCCCGAGCTTCGCGAAGTCGGCGGAGAGGATGGAAGGGGCGATGAGCGGGGTCTGGGCGCCTTTGGCCATGCGACCGATTAGACGTTAACCAGCGCGGCGGACAAGCCGCGCCATGAAGAACCCGTCGAGCCCGCCCTGCTGCTCGAGCAACCCCGGCAGGATGCGAACCCAACCTTCAGGCGACGGCGTCAGGAAATCAGGGAGCTCTTCAGGCTTGGGCCGGTCAATTTCGAGTTCCGGATGGTCAGCGATAAAGGCGGTGACGACGTCCTCGCCTTCCTGCGGCTCGAGCGAGCAGACCGAATAAACGAGAGTCGCACCGGGCTTCAGCCATTTGGTCGCGCGCTCGAGCAGCTTCGATTGGAGTTCCGCGCTCGAAGCGATGACGCGAGGCCGGGCCCGATAGAGCACTTCGGGATGGCGGCGGAATGTCCCAGTGGCAGAACAGGGTGCGTCGAGCAGGATGGCGTCGAACTGCTGTCGCGGTGCCCAGTCGAGAGCGTCGGCGGCGACGAGCTCCGCATTGAGGTGCGTCCGGTCGAGATTGGCGCGGAGTCGTTCGAGACGACTTTCCGACGCATCGACGGCCGTCACGCGATGGCCCGACGCCGCAAGCTGCATCGTCTTGCCGCCCGGCGCGGCGCAGAGGTCCAGCACATACTTCCCCGTTTCGGGAGTTAGCCGGGCAGGAAGCGAGGCGGCGAGGTCCTGCACCCACCAGCGACCTTCTCCGAATCCTGGCAGATCGGTCACAGGCGAGCTGTCCAGCCGCACGTGTCTCGGCGCCACCGAAGTGCCCGAATGGGCTGCAGCATAAGCCTGCGCATCCGCATCATCGGCAAAGCTCAGGTCGAGCGAAGGGCGGCGTGCGATCTGGCGGCGGGCGGCTTCGACCATGGGCTCGCCCCAGGCGTTGCTCCATCGTTGCTCGACCTTTTGGGGGAGTCTCGGAGCACCCGGCGTGGACACTCCGCGCCTGAGCAACGTGCCGAGCACTCCGTGGACGAGCCGGCGCGGGCCGCCGTCGACGAGCGGGAGGGCGGTTGCGACGAGCGCGTGATCGGGCGTGTCGAGTCCGACCTTCTGCGCAAGCGCGAGCCGAAGCGCCATGCGCGCCTTCGAATCGTCGGGCAGGCGTTGGCGGGTCGCGCTATCGATCAGGGCATCCAGGTCCGGCAAGCGCCGAAGCGTCTCACCGGCAATGGCAATCGCGAGAGCCCGATCCGCCGGGGCGAGATTACTGGCGGCCACTGCGGCGCTGTCGAGCGTCTGCCCCTTACGCAGCACGGAATCGAGCATCCGCAGCGCGGCCTTGCGTGCGCCCAAACCCTCAATGCTTGGCATGCGGGCCTTCAACGCACATCTTTGCCCCATGGAACGCCCCAAGCATCTCGACCCGCCGGCGCATCTCAGCCCTTCCCCGCCGGTGCCCGAGCCCCAGCCGCTGGCGGAGCAGGAGGCGCCCGCGGGCGAGGACACGCGGCTCGACCCGACTCGCTACGGCGACTGGGAGAAGAAGGGCATGGCGATCGATTTCTAGATCGCCTCGGCTTTAGGCGGCCGTGAGAGCAAGGCGCCGAGCACTTCATCAACATTCGCGCGGCCTGCAATCAGCGCGTCCACCGCATCGACGATCGGCATGTCGACGCCTTTCTCCTTCGCCAGACGTGCGAGCACTGGCGCGGTGAAGGCGCCCTCGGCGACGGTCTTCCGGTCGGCGAGAAGCTCGGCAGCGGAGCGGCCTTCGCCGATGCCCTTGCCGAGCGAATAGTTGCGCGAGCTCGTCGACGAGCAGGTCAGCACGAGGTCGCCGAGGCCGGACAAGCCGACGAGAGTCTCGCGCCGCGCTCCGAAGGCCATTCCGAAGCGGGTCATCTCCGCGAAGCCGCGGCCGATGAGCGCAGCTCGGGCGTTCTGCCCGAGGCCCTTGCCCTCGACCACGCCGCAGGCGATCGCCAAGACATTCTTGACCGCCCCGCCGATTTCGGCGCCCGCGACGTCTTCCGAGACGTAGATACGGAAGGTGGGAAGGGCGATGCGGTCGCGCAGCTGCTCGGCGAGCGCCGTGTCATTGGCGGCGAGCGTCACCGCCGTCGGGAGTCCTTTGGCGACTTCGTGCGCGAAGGTCGGACCGGAGAGCACGGCAATCCGCGCATTCGGGCAGGCTTGTTGCGCGACCTTGTGGAGAAGCTCGCCGCTGCCTTCCTCGATGCCCTTCGAGCAGAGCACGATGGGCCGCGCGCAGTCCCCGGCCTGTTCGAGAACGGCGCGCATGTGCTGCGCCGGAGTGACCACGAGCCACGCATCGCACGTCTGCAGTTCGCCCAGGTCGCTGCAAGCGCGAACCGCTTCGTCCAGCGGGACGCCGGCGAGGAAGAGCGGGTTTTCGTGGCGGCTGTTGATCGCTTCGACGACCTCGGGCTCGCGCGCCCAGAGCAAAGTCTCGCGGCCGCCGCTTGCTGCGACCTGCGCGAGCGCGGTGCCCCATGCGCCGCCCCCGATGACGCCGAGCTTCATGCCTTGACGCCCGCGCCGCGCACCTTTTCGGCGCGTTCGTCGAGTGGCCAGCGGGCGCGCGCGGGAGCGTCGAGATCGTCGGTGATGCCCGCGGCAAACCGCTCGGCGCCGGCCCAGGCGATCATCGCCGCATTGTCGGTGCACAGCCAGCCGGGGGGCACGCTGAAGCGGCGGCCTTCCCGGTTCGCCAGGTCTGCGAGCGCGCCTCGGATCGCCTGGTTTGCGGCGACTCCGCCGGCGACGACGAGCGCCGGTGCATCCGTCTTCCCGAGCGCCAGGGCAGTGCGATCTACGAGGCAGTCGATGACGGCCTGCTGGAAGCTCGCGGCCACGTCTTGGGGCTTGTGCTCGGCCGAGGCGGCGGCGCGCTGCACCGCGCTCTTGAGGCCGGCAAAAGAGAAATGCGGCTCGCCCGAGCCGACGAGGGGACGTGGAAGGGCCACGGCGTCCGGATCGCCGCGCTTCGCCAGCTCTTCGATCGCCGGGCCGCCCGGATAGCCGAGGCCAAGCAGCTTTGCCGCCTTGTCGAACGCCTCGCCCGCCGCATCGTCGATGGTCGTCGCGAGGCGGCGATAGTCGCCGACGCCGCGGACCTCGAGCAACTGGCAGTGCCCACCGGATACGAGCAGCAGCAGATAGGGAAAGCCGAGGTCCGGATCGACGAGCCGCGGGCTGAGCGCATGTCCTTCGAGGTGATTGATCGCGATGAGCGGCTTGCCCGTGGCGAGCGCAAGGCCCTTGCCCGCGAGAAGCGCGACCATCACGCCGCCGATCAAGCCCGGTCCCGCGGTTGCCGCGACTGCATCGATTTCGTGGACCGACGTCTTGGCGTCACTCAGAACGCGTTGAATCAGATCAGGAAGTATCTCGACATGAGCGCGCGCGGCGATCTCCGGGACGACGCCGCCGTAAGGCTGGTGCGCGGCATTCTGGCCGACCACCGCCTGGGCGAGAATCTGCCGGTCGCCGGTCACCAGCGCAGCCGCGCTGTCGTCGCACGAAGATTCCAGGCCCAGGATTAAAGGTGGCGTTCCAGTCATTTCGCGTGCGGCCCTTTGCCTTAACGCGCGGCATTGCACTAGGGGTGGGGTCATGCAGGGACTTCGTCTCGGGACTCGTGGATCGCCACTGGCGCTCGCGCAGGCGCGCAAGGTGGCGGCCGCGATCGAGACCGCGCAGCGCTGGCCCGACGGGTGGGTCAAGATCGTCGAATTCCGGACGACCGGCGACCAGGTGCAGGACCGGCCGCTGGCGGAAATCGGCGGCAAAGGCCTGTGGACCAAGGAGCTGGACCGGGCACTGATGGAAGGCGAGGTCGATTTCTGCGTGCATTCGATGAAGGATGTGGAAAGCGTCCGGCCCGAAGGCATCCACATTGCGGCGGTGCGGCCGCGGGGCGACGTTCGCGACCGCATCGTCGGCGCGGAATCGATCGACGCACTGAAGGAGGGCGCGGTGGTCGGCACCTCGTCGCCGCGGCGCAAGGCGCAGCTGCTTCGGCTTCGTCCCGACCTCCAGATCGTGCCCATCCGCGGCAATGTCGAAACCCGGCTTCGAAAGGTGGAGGAGGGCGAAGTCGACGCGACCCTGCTCGCGGCGGCGGGTCTCAAGCGGCTCGAAATCGAAGCGGGCAACGCCATCCCGACCGAAGTGATTCTACCCGCGCCCGGCCAGGCCGTCATCGGCGTCGAATGCCGTACCAACGACACCCGGACGCAGAGCGTGCTGACCACCATCAACAACCAGATCACGTTCGACTGCGTGATGGCCGAGCGGCAGCTGACGCGCGCGCTCGGCGGCGATTGCACATCGCCTGTCGCCGCATTCTGCGTGCTCGAGGACGGCGATCTTCGGATGCGCGTGCAGCTGTTCACCGAGGATGGCAGCGAGATGGTCGAGGAACGGGCGGTATTCGACTGCGGCGACCTGAGGACGCCGGCGGATCTTGCCGAGGCGGTGCTGGCGAAGGCACCCGAGTCCATCCGGAGGCTGTTCGGCGCGCAATGACGCGCGTGCTGGTCCTGCGTCCGGAACCGGGCGCAAGCGCCACCGTAGAGCGCGCTCTCAAACGAGGCCTCCGGGCAGTTGTGATTCCTCTGTTCGATATCGAGCCGATCGCGTGGGAAGCTCCCGAGGCAAGCGCCTTCGACGGGCTTCTGTTGACGAGCGCCAATGCAGTTTGCGCCGGTGGGGACGGACTGAAGGATTTGCGCGGACTGCCGGTCTATGCGGTCGGTGCCTCGACCGCGGAAGCGGCTCGCGAGGCCGGATTCGATGTTGCAAGCACAGGAGAGGCCGGCGTGGACCGGCTGCTTCGGTCGATCGATCCCGAACTCAAATTGCTGCACCTCGCCGGCGAACATCGGAGAGCGCCGGACGGAGCAAAACAGCAAATCACCTCCCTCGCCGTCTATCGCTCGAACGCTCGCGCCACAGTTGATCTTCAAGCGGCCGAGGGTGACATTGCAATGATCCACTCGCCTCGTTCGGGCCTTCGCTTCGGCGAGCTCGTGGATTCATTGCGCATCGAGAGGAAGAACATCGCCATCGCCGCAATCAGCGCCGACGCCGCCACGGCGGCGGGTGAAGGATGGTCGGCGGTTGAAGCCTCGGAAGCGCCCAACGACGACGCGCTGCTGGCCCTGACGGAACGCCTGTGCAACAAAGTGCAGCCGAAATGAACGCCACCACCTATCGCAAGGGCTCGAGCTGGGGCACGCGCCTGCTCCTCGGGCTCGTCCTGATCCTGGTGGGAGCCGCGGCCGCTGTCTGGGCGCTCGCGCATTATGAGCCGGCTGCGCGTTTGCTGGGCATCGTTCAACCGGCGCCGCCGACGCCCAAGCCGGTGGCTTTGAGCGCGGCGCCTGCTCCGCAACCCGCTGCTTCGCCTCCGAGCAATGGGCAGATCGCCGAATTGCAGGCTCGGCTCGCGCGCGTGGAAAATGCGACTCAGCGGGCGGAGGGCTTTGCCGGAAGGGCGGATGCGCTGGTTGTCGCGTTCGCAGCGCGGCGAGCAATCGATCGCGGCGTTGCGCTCGGCTATCTCGAGCCGCTTCTGCAGGACCGTTTCGGCGCGCAGCACCAGCAGGCGGTGGCCACGGTCATTACGACCTCCCGCGAACCTGTGCGGCTCAACGACCTCATCGCGCAATATGAGACGCTCGGACCCGTGCTCCGGCGCGGCGGTCCTCAAGACAACTGGTGGACCAACTTCAAGCGGGAGCTCGGAACCTTGATCGAGGTGCACCCCGCGCAGAGGCCCGCCGTGAATGCCGATGCGCGGTATGCGCGGGCGCGGCTGCGGCTTGAGACCGGAGACGTCGACCAGGCCCTCGCCGAGACCATGCGGCTTCCGGGCGCCGGCAATGCGCAGGACTGGGTCGGCAAGGCACGCCGCTATGTCGCGGCCCACCGGGCACTCGACGAGATTGAATCGGCCGCACTTCTCGGGGCGCCCACAGCACAACCTGCCGCACCGCGCGGCTGATTGCCCGAAAAGCGGCTTGGCAAGCGACTCGCACTTTGCGAGTCTCCGCCGGAGGACACAGCAGGGGTTCAGCTGTGCGCTGCTAAATCTCTGCGATGGTGCGTAAAAGCTGGGGGAGGGATGATGTCATGACGTCAGTTCGGCAGCGCTTGGGATTGGCTCTCGTCGTCCTGGCGTCTATCCAGGTAAGCGCATCTGCCGCGACGCAGCCCGGCATTCCGCAGCCCACCTATCGGCCGGCCCCGACACCAGCGCCCCGCCCCGTTGCAGCCCCGCAATATATCCGCGACCGCATCGACGAGCTCGGCCGCGGCTTCAACGGCCGCGTCGGCATCGCCGTCCGGGCGATCGACGACGGCTGGAGCGTCGGGTGGAAGGCCGACGAGCTATACCCGCAGCAGAGCGTCAGCAAATTGTGGGTGTCGATCACCGCGCTCGACGCGGTCGACAGGGGCCGCGTCAGCCTCGACGACCAGGTCACGCTCACCCGCGACGACCTCACCCTGTTCCATCAACCCATCGCCGCAAGGATCCTCGGCGGCGGCTACACGACCACCCTGGGCGACCTGATGTTCAAGGCGATCACCACCAGCGACAATACCGCCAACGACAAGCTCATGCGGTCCGTCGGCGGAGCCTCGGCGGTGCGCAACATGATCGCCGCCAAGCATCTCGGCGCGATCCGCTTTTACAACGGCGAGAAGGCGCTTCAGAGCAAGATCGCAGGCCTGATCTGGAGCCCGAGCTACTCGGTCGGCAACGCCTTCTACGAGGCGCGCAATGCGTTGCCTTTGGGAGTCCGGCGCGCGGCGTTCAACCGCTATGTGAACGACCCGTACGACGGCGCCGCGCCAAGCGCCATCGTCAATGCTTTGGCTCGCCTCAAGCTCGGGCTGCTGCTGTCCCCTGAATCGACCCGGCGGCTGCTGTACATCATGGCGAACACGCACACCGGTCCCAACCGGCTGAAGGGCGGCCTGCAGCCTGGCTGGACGCTCAATCACAAGACCGGAACCGGTCAGGTGCTCGGCGCCCAGCAGGCCGGCTACAACGACATCGGCATCCTCACCGCTCCGGACGGCAAAGCCTATGCGGTGGCGGTGATGATCAAGCTGACCTCGGTGCCTCTGCCGGTCCGGATGGGTCTGATGAACAATGTCGTCCGCGCCGTGATCGCCCAGCACGATATGGATCGCGGGAGCGCATACGCAGCGCAGAAATGAACAGTCGCGAACGCGCGGCTCTCGTCGATGAACGGCCGTAGCGCCGCTTGATTCGGCCGTTTGACCGTTCCATGGTCCGGCCCCTCAGTAGAGGGGCCAGTTACCATGCGAATTCGTCACGCCCTTGCCGCGCTGCTGATCGGCTGCGCTGGAAATCCGGCCGGCGCTCAGGATGCGCAAAGTCTCATCGCCAAGAATCTCGAAGCACGCGGCGGCGCCGCAGCAATCGACGCCATCAAGTCGATCGGCTTCGAGGGCCGGACGATCTTCCCCGGCGATTTCGAGCTGACCTTCAAGTCCGCGCAGGCGCGCTTCGGCAACGCCGACGCGATCCGCCTCGACCTGAGCTTGCAAGGCCTCGACCTTGTCCAGTCCTATGACGGGGACGGCGCATGGAGGATCAACCCCTTCCAGGGCCGCAAGGATCCCGAGCGCATGTCGGCGGACGATGCACGGCAACTCGCGGACCAGGCGCTGATTGAAGGCCCGCTCCTCGCCTCGCGCACGGACGGCAGCAAGGTCCAATATCTCGGCCGCGACGATTTCGACGGGACGCTAGCCTACAAGCTGAAAGTCACGCAGAAGGACGGCGACGAGTTCGTATATTGGCTCGACCCCGACACCTACCTCGAGATCAAGATCGACGAGACCCGTCGCATCCGCGGCGCTCAGCAGACCAGCGAGACCGAGCTCGGCGATTATGAAAAGGTTGCCGGCGTCTATTTCCCGATGTCGATCGAAAGTTGGAACCAGGGACAGCCGAACCAGCGCCAGCGGACGATCATCGCCAGCGGCACGGCGAACGGGCCGCTGAACCCCTCTTTCTTCGCCGAACCGGGCGGCCCCGGCACTCCGACGAAGGCGGGGGGCGAGCCGCCGGACGCTTCGAACAAGAAACCGGGAAAGCCCGCGGCGAAGCCCGAAGGCACGAAGCCGACGGACGAGACGACACCGCCCAGCACGCCGAAAGGGAAGTAACATGCTGCGTATCATGCTCCTCGCGACTGCGGCGTCCGTGCTGGCCAGCCCGGTGGCCGCTCAAAGTCTTGCTCCCGCCAACGACAGCGCGGCGATTTCCGGCCTCGGAATCCGCAACATCGGCTCCGCGACCATGTCCGGCCGCATCGCCGCGGTCGCCGGCCGCCAGGAGAAGGACGGCAAGATCACCCTCCTGATCGGCTCGGCCTCGGGCGGGGTGTGGAAGTCCGAGGACGGCGGTACGACGTTCAAGCCGGTCTTCGACCAGCAGCCGGTGAAGTCAATCGGCGCGGTCGCGCTCGACCCGACCAACCCGCAGGTTATGTGGGTCGGATCCGGCGAAAGCTGGACCCGCAACTCCGTCTCGGTCGGCAATGGCGTCTACAAGTCCGTCGACGGCGGCGAGACCTGGACCAACGTCGGCCTGCCCGGGACCGAGCGTATCACGAAGATCGTTGTCCACCCCAAGAACGGCAGCATCGTCTACGTCTGCGCTCCCGGACCTTTGTGGTCGGACTCGCCCGACCGCGGCCTCTACAAGACGACGGACGGCGGTAAGACCTGGTCGCTGATCCTCAAAGGCGCGAACCTGTCGACCGGCTGCTCGTCGATCGCGATGGACCCGGCCAACCCCGAGCATCTTCTCGCCGGCACCTGGGATTTCCGCCGCAAGCCCTACGAGTTTCGCTCCGGCGGCAACGGTCCCGACCAACCCTCCGGCAGCCGATTCGCCGAGAGCCGCGATGGCGGGCGCAGCTGGACCTACATCGACGCCACGAACCGCAAGGGCCTCCCGAAGCAGCCATGGGGGCGGCTCGAGATCAATTACGCGCCGTCGAACCCCAAGCGCGTCTACGCCTTCATCGAGAATGTCCGCCCGGCCCTGTTCGTATCGGAGGACGGCGGCCTCAGCTGGCAGGAGCGAGACCGCAGCCAGGGCATGGTCTGGCGACCCTTCTATTTCGGCCGGATCGTCGTCGATCCAAAGAATCCCGATCGCCTGTTCAAGATGGGCTATTCCATGATCGTCTCGGACGATGCGGGAAAAAGCTTCTCGTCGACCACCGGGGCGACGCACGGCGACTGGCACGATTTGTGGATTAATCCGAACGATCCCAAGGTCATGTACGGCGGGGACGATGGCGGGCTGTGGACGAGCTACGACGGTGGCAACCGCTGGGTGAAGAGCTGGAACCTGCCAGTCAGCCAGTTCTATCACGTCAGCACCGACATGAAGGACCCGTACCAGGTCTATGGTGGGCTCCAGGACAACAGCGCCTGGGTCGGTGACCAGGAATATCCGGGCGGGATCACCAACAACCGCTGGGAGAATCTGTTCGGGGGCGACGGCTTCTGGGCGTTCGCCGACCCAGCCGACAACAATTATGCCTTTGTCGAGGCGCAGGGCGGCTTCATCGGGCGGGTCAATCGCAGAACGCTCGAGGCGCGGCTGATCCAGCCGCAGGCGAACTATAAGGAGAAGCTCCGCTTCAACTGGAATACGCCGATTGCGCTTTCGCCGAACGACAAGGGCACGATCTACATCGGCTCGCAATTCCTGTTCCGAAGCCGCGACCATGGTGCGAGCTGGGACCGGATCTCGCCCGATCTTTCGACCAACGATCCGGTCCGGCAGCGACAGGAGCAGTCGGGTGGAATCACGGTCGACAATTCGTCGGCGGAGATGAACACGACGATCTATTCGATCTCGGAGAGCCCGCGTGCAGCCGGGCAGATCTGGGTCGGGACAGATGACGGCAACGTCCAGCTGACCCGCGACGGCGGCCGGAATTGGACGAATCTGACGCGCAACATCGGAATGCCGCAGGGCAACTGGATCAGCTGGGTGGAGGCGAGCCGCTTCGATCCCGCAGTCGCTTACGTGACGAACGACCGCCACGCCTATGGCGACATGCAGCCATACCTGTATCGTACCCGCGATTTCGGGCGGACTTGGCAGCCGCTGATCGGCCCCGGAACTCCCGGCGCTCGCGGCTTTGCGCACGTGATCAAGGAGGACCGTCTCAACCCGAACATCCTCTACCTCGGCACCGAGTTCGGACTGTTCGTCTCGCTGAACGGCGGCCAGTCATGGGCGCAGTTCAAGCCGAACAATTTTCCGGACGGCCTCGCCGTGCGCGACATCGCCTTGCAGGATCGTGAGGACGACCTGGTGCTCGCGACCCATGGCCGCGGCATCTGGGTAATCGACGACATCAGCCCACTCCGGGCGCTGACGTCGGCAACGCTGGCGAGCACGGCGACGCTGATTCCGAGCCGGCCGGTCGAGCAGCGCATCCAGGGCAATGGCGGCTGGGCCGAGGGCAATGCCACTTATTACGGCGAGAACCCGCCGAGCGGCGCCGTCATCACTTATTACCAGAAGGCGCGGCACGTGATCGGCCGGATGAAGCTCGAGATCCTCGACGCCAGCGGGAAGGTCGTCGACGAGATTCCGGCGTCGAAGCGGCGGGGGCTGAATCGTGTGACCTGGTCGATGCGAACCAAGCCACCGCAGGTTCCGCCGGCTGCGTCCTTGGCCGGCTCCTCGACCGCAGGCGAGCGCTTCCTGCCGGGCAATTACACTGTTCGCCTGACCAAGGCGGGGCAGGTGACGACCGAGCCGCTGACGCTCACGCTCGACAAGCGCGCGACCTTCTCGGTCGCCGATCGCCAGGCCCAATTCGCCGCATCGGAACGGGTGAAGGAAATGTTCCTGCGGATGAGCAAGCTGGTCGCGCAGATCAACGGCGTTCGGATGCACGCGGCAGCGATTGCAAATGCGCCTTCCGCCCCAGCCGACGTCAAGGCTTCGGCGGCACAGCTCGGCGCCAAGGTCGACGCGATGCGCAAGGAAATCGTCGCGACGACCGAAGGCGGCGCGATCACCGGCGAGGAGCGGCTGCGCGAGCATACCGACCAGATCTACGGCGCGATCACCTCGGTCGAGGACCGGCCGACGGCCTACCAGCTGGCCCGCATCGACGCGCTCGACCGTGAGCTCAAGGATGTCGAGACCCAATGGGCCGCGTTCCAGGCGGGCGACCTCGCGGCGTTCAACGCCAAGCTGAAAGCCGCCAGCCTTCCACCGGTAACCGTGGCGGCGGTCGAGTTCGATCCGGACGAGCTGGCACGTGGCGGACGGGTGTCCGCGCTGGTCGACGGCATGGTCGGGCTTCGCTTTGTCGGCAACGCCGACGCGCTGGAAGAGACCGGCGAGAAAGACTGACGCCCGGCAGCTATTCGGTGCGGCTAGTTCCACCCTCGCCGACCGGCTTCACGTGCACGGTCTTGATGTTGACGAACTCGCGAATGCCGAAGACGCCGCATTCACGGCCGTAGCCGCTGTGCTTGACGCCGCCGAACGGGGTGCGCGGGTCGGAGCGGACGTTCTCGTTGACGAAGCTCATCCCGGCTTCGAGTTCTTCCGCCGCGATGCGCCGGCCGCGGTCGAGGTTCGTCGTCAACACGCCTGAGCCGAGGCCGAACTCGCTGGCATTGGCGATTCGGATGGCATCGGCTTCATCGTCCGCGGCGATGATCGCCGCCACCGGACCGAACACTTCCTCATCGTGCGCCGGCTGGCCGGGGAGCACGTTGGTAAGGACGGTCGGCGGGTACCAGGCGCCGGGGCGGTCGGGGACCTTTCCTCCAAGCAGCAGCCGCGCGCCCTTGCGGACGCTTTCGGTCACCTGGCGGTGGATCTCGTCGCGTGCCTCGACGCTCTGCATCGGGCCGAGCCTCGTCCCCTCCTTGGCCGGATCCCCCATCTCGAATCCGCGCATCGCGTCGACCAGCGCCTTCTCGAACGGTTCGAGGATGGAGCGCATGACGATGAAGCGCTTGCCGGCGATGCAGCTCTGGCCGCCATTCACCATCCGCGCCGTCGCGGCGATTTTCGCGGCGGGGGCGATCTCGGCATCTTCGAGCACGAGATAGGCGTCCGCTCCGCCGAGCTCGAGCACGCACTTCTTGAGCACGCCGGCAGCCGCACTCGCGACGCTCCTTCCCGCGTTCACGCTCCCGGTGAGCGTTGCGGCGGCGACATTGTCATCCTCGATCAGCGCCTTCACGTCGCTCGACCGGAGCAGCAAGGTCCGGAACAGGTCGCGCGGCACACCGGCCTGATGGAGGACTTCTTCGATCGCCAGCGCGCAGCCGGGTACGTTGCTCGCATGCTTGAGGATCATGCCGTTGCCGGCCATCAGCGCCGGAGCGGCGGCCCGGAACACCTGCCAGAAGGGGAAATTCCACGGCATGATCGCAAGGATCACGCCGAGCGGATTGAAGGTCACGAACGCCTCGCCGCCACCGATGTCGGCCTCTTCGTCGGCGAGATATTCGTGCGCGTGGTCGGCGAACCAGTCGCAATGGAACGCGCATTTCTCGACCTCGGCCCGGCCTTCATCCAGCGTCTTGCCCATCTCGTCCGTCATCAGACGTGCGAACTCGTCCTTGCGCGAACGCAGGATCTCGGCGACCTTGCGGATCACGGCGGCCCGCTGCTGGAACGAGGTCCGGCGCCAGTCGCGAAAGGCCTTGTGCGCGGCCGCGGCCGCTTGGTGACCATCCTCGATCGCATGCTGTTCGTAGGAGCGGCCCGGCTCGCCGGTTGCCGGATTGACCGTCTGCAGCTGCTCCCTCGTCGCCGGTCGAGTGAGTTCAGCCTGTTCGGTCATCGCGAGTCTCCTTGGCCGCCCGCATACAGCCGGAGGGCCCGTCGCACCAACCGATTGGGGATGCTTCGCTCGTTTCATGAGACAGCTGGAGCGGGCGAAGGGATTCGAACCCTCGACCCCAACCTTGGCAAGGTTGTGCTCTACCCCTGAGCTACGCCCGCTCTGAGCTGACGCCGGAAGCTGGCCCGGCGGAGGTGAGGCGCGCGCCTAGCATGCTCTCGCGCGCCCCCGCAAGGGCCGCGAGAGCAGCCTTGTGGCACAGGCCGCAGCCGACCATATGGGCGCGACCGCGAAGAATAGAAGGAAGACCTACGAGCGTGGCGACCCTGGGCCTCTCCCAAGCCGAACGCGAATCGATCGAGCGGTTCGAGCAGGAGGTGATCAACCCCTCCATGACGGCGCTCGTCATCCTCGATTTCTGGGCGGAGTGGTGTGGGCCGTGCAAGCAACTGTCCCCGATCCTCGACAAGATCGCGGGCGATTATGCGGACAAGGGCGTCAAGCTCGCCAAGGTCGACGTCGACAAGGACAAGCTCCTGGCCGCGCAATTCCGGATCCAGTCGATCCCGACGGTCTATGCGCTGTACCGCGGCCAACCGGTCGCGGATCTCACCAATTACCGAACCGAAGGGCAGCTGAAGAAGGTGCTCGACCAGTTGCTCGCCCAGCTCAAGATCGAGCCTGAGGGCGCGGTGCCCCAGGCGGAGATCGAGCCGCTGGTCGCGATGGGGGAGCAGGTGCTGGCCGACGGCGACGCCGCGCGCGCGGTGTCGATCTTTCGCCAGGTGCGCGACATGGCGCCTGAAAATCCCGAAGTGATCGGCGGCCTGGTGCGCGCACTGGTTGCGGCCGGTGAAACTGCCGAAGCCAAGGAGGTCCTCGAGGGCCTGCCCGAAGAGCTCGCAAAAAAGGCCGAGATCAGTCGCGCCAGCGCGGCCGTCGAAGTTGCGTCCGCTGCTCCTGCCGCGGATACGAGCGCCTTCGAGCAACGGCTCTCCACCAATCCCGATGACCACGAAGCGCGCTTCGAACTTGCCTCGGCGAAGATGGCCGCGGGCGAGCGCGACGCCGCAGCCGACGCCCTGCTCGAGATCGTGAGGCGGGACCGCGAGTGGAATGAAGGCGCGGCGCGCAAGCGCTTCCTCCAGCTGCTCGAAGCGCAGGGCCTCGAGGACCCGTGGTCGAGCGCCCAGCGGCGGCGCCTCTCGGCAGTGCTGTTCACTTGAGCCGAACGGTCCGAATTCCGATCTTCCCGCTTCCGGGCGCGATCCTGTTCCCGCGCTCGCAACTCCCGCTCCACATCTTCGAGCCGCGTTATCGCGAGATGGTGCGCGATGCGATCGACGGCGGCGGGCGGATAGGCATGATCCAGCCTCACCGGGTCGACGACGACAATCAGGCCCCGCTCTATGCCGTCGGCTGCCTGGGCGAAGTCGTGAGCATCGAGGAGCTGGACGACGGCCGCTTCAACATCGTGCTGCTCGGCACCAACCGCTTCCGCTACGTTCGCGATGTGGACATCGACACGAGCTATCGCTGCGCCGAGGTCGACATTAGCGCCTTCGACGACGAGGAGCCGGATGCGCTTTCGCTCGCCGAACGCGCGGAGGTCGAGCGCGAGGCGCGCAGGCTGGGCGACGCGATGGGCCTCGCCGTCGACTGGGACGCCGTAAGCAGGCTCGACGACGAGATGCTGGTCAACGCGATCGCCCAGGTCGCGCCCTTTGACGTCGGCGCCAAGCAGGCGTTGCTCGAGCAGGAGACGCTGACCGGGCGGGCAGACCTGCTGGTGCAGCTCATGCAATTCCACCGTGCTGCGGTCGCGGGCGGCGCCGACATCGAGCAGACCATTCAATAATCAGATCGGCAGTCCGCGGAGCAGAAGCGGCAGGTCGCCGCTGGTCCCGCGCGCCTCGCTCATGAGCTTGTTCTTGATTGGCGAGATTCGCTCGATGAGGCCCATCCCGAAGCGACGGACCGCCGACGCCGTCTTGCCGGGAACTCCGTAGATTCGCGTCAGCGTGTCCGTTGCGAAAGCCACCGAGAGCGCATCGAGCGAACGCCAGCGCTGGTATCGATCGAGCAACTGCTTATCGCCCAGGTCAAGGCCAAGGCGAGCTCCTTCGACCAGGACTTCGGCGAGCGCTGCGACATCTCGAAACCCGAGGTTGAGACCCTGTCCCGCTATCGGGTGGATCGCGTGGCCCGCGTCGCCGACCAGCGCGAGGCGCTGAGTGGTGATCTGCGCCGCGTGATGGAAGCCGAGCGGGAAGGACGAGCGCGGCGCCAGCATCTCGATTCTGCCGAGGAATCCGCCCATCGCCGACTGAGCTTCGGCGGCAAAATCATCGTCGTTGAGAGACAGCCAGCCAGCCGCATCTTCCTGCGGCACCGACCAGACGATCGCCGATCGATGGCCCGACGCGCCATCGTTCATCGGCAGCAGCGCGAACGGGCCGGTCGGATAGAAAATCTCGTAGGCGACGTGATCGTGCGGCAACTCATGCCCGAGCACCGACACGATCGCCTGATGGTCGTAGCGCCACCGCGCCACACGGATCCCCGCAGCCTCTCTCGTAGCTGAATTGCGCCCGTCCGCCGCGACCAGCAGCGGCGCATGGAGCTTACGCCCATCCTCCAGCGCAACGGTCACGCCATGCTCGCCGCGATGGACATCAGCGACACGCGATTTCCACAGCAGCCAGCTGTTACGGCCCGCTTCGGCGCGCGCCTGGAGCGCCGCACGCAGATGTCGGTTCTCATGCATCCAGCCGAGCGGTTCGCCATCCTCGGCGTCGAAATGCAAGCCGCCCGGTTCGAGCCCATCCGCGACGGCGATCGTCCGGATCGGGCAGCCGGGCTCCGCCAGGTGCTGTGCAACGCCGATGGTATCGAGCATCCGCATCGAGCTGGACGAGACCGCGCTGGTACGCCCATCGAACGACGCCGACTTGCGAGGCGCCGGATCGGCAGGGTCGAGAACGATGGCCGACAGACCGCTCGAGTCCAGTGCCGACGCAAGCGCGAGGCCGATCATGCCGCCCCCGAAAATGATCACGTCTGCCCGGTCCATCATCGCGGCACTAACCCGTTCGTCGCACTGACGCCACGACTTCGCTTGACCACGGACTCCGCGTGGGGGATTCTACAGGCGGGAATATCCGGGGGTGGGACATGGCGACCGTAGCTGCACGCGCGCCCAAGCGTGAACTGGCGCCCGACTGGCGGGACGCCCTGCGCAATGCCGTGCGCCGCCTTGCGATCCGCACCTGGGGAACGATTCTCGTGGCCCTGAGCTTTGCCGGCGCGGTCGCGCTCGCGACGCACAATCCCACAGATCCGTCGCTGAGCACCGCAGCGGGGGGCCCGCCAACCAATTGGCTCGGAAGTAGCGGCGCCTATTTCAGCGACGCGCTGTTCCTGATGTTCGGGCTGGGGGCAGTCCTGCTTCTGCCCGTGATCGGCCTTGCCGGCATTCGGATGATGCGGCTCCAGCCTGCCGGGAGAATTGGCCGCGGCCTCGTTCTCGCTGCGGCGGGCGCCGTGCTGCTCGGCATCGCGCTCAGCCTGACCAGCCGCTCCGCCGTGTCCGGATTGCCGGCCGGATGGGGCGGCGCGCTCGGCCTTGCACTCGCTCACGCCGTCGATGCCAGCGTCGGCCTCATTCCCAACCCGATGATTGCCGGGCCGACTCGGCTGACCCTCCTGCTGCTCTTTGGCATCGCGGGCCTAGCGCTCGGCTATTTCGCGCTCGGCCTGGAGCCGGAGGAGAAAGGCTGGCTCGGACGGCTTCTTCGGCGCCAGCCGCGCGAGCGCCGCGCCGCACCGCGCCGCACCGAAATTGCGGAGGAACGCGCGATTGCCGCGGCGCCTCCGAGGCCAAAGCCGACCGTCGCCGTTGCCGACCCGCAAAGGGCCATCGCTCCGGCCGGACGTGGAAAGACGGCCAAGCCCTTGTCCCAGCCGAGCCTCGCGTTGGGCGATTCGTACCAGCTTCCGACGCTCGAGCTGCTCGCGCGCGCGCCCGAGAAATCGAAGCAGCCGATCGATCGCGTCGGCTTGGAGCGCAATGCGCGCCTGCTCGAAACGGTGCTCGAGGATTTCAACGTGCGCGGCGACATCGTCGAGGTCCGTCCGGGCCCCGTGGTCACCATGTACGAGCTCGAGCCCGCGAGCGGGATCAAGGCCAGCCGAGTCATCGCTCTCGCCGACGACATCGCGCGCAACATGTCGGCGCTGTCCGCCCGCGTCGCGACCATCCCCGGCCGAAGCGTGATCGGCATCGAGCTTCCCAATCCGAAGCGCGAGACGGTGAGCCTGTCCGAGCTGATCGGAAGCCAGGCGTTCGAAGACCAGAACATGGCGCTGCCGCTGATCCTCGGGAAGAACATCTCGGGCGATCCGGTGATCGCCGACCTTGCGCCGATGCCGCATCTGCTCGTCGCCGGCACGACCGGATCGGGCAAGTCGGTCGGCCTCAATTGCATGATCCTGTCCCTGCTGTACCGGTACGGCCCGGACCAGTGCAAACTGATCATGATCGATCCGAAGATGCTCGAGTTGAGCATGTACGACGACATCCCCCACCTCCTCGCACCGGTCGTGACCGAGCCCGGCAAGGCGATTCGCGCCCTCAAATGGGCGGTCGAGCAGATGGAGGAGCGCTATCGAATGATGGCGAACCTCGGCGTCCGCGCGCTGCCGAGCTTCAACGCCAAGGTGCGCGAGGCGAGGGCGAAGGGTTCGAAACTGGGGCGGCGGGTCCAGACCGGATATGACGCGGACACCGGCCAGCCGCTCTACGAGACCGAGCAGCTCGAATATGAGGTGCTTCCGCAGATCGTGGTCGTCGTCGACGAGCTCGCCGATTTGATGATGACGGCCGGCAAGGAGGTCGAGTTCCTGATCCAGCGGCTCGCGCAAAAGGCGCGGGCGGCCGGAATCCACTTGATCATGGCGACCCAGCGCCCGTCGGTCGACGTCATCACCGGCGTCATCAAGGCCAATTTGCCGACCCGCATCAGCTTCCAGGTGACGAGCAAGATCGACAGCCGTACCATCCTCGGCGAGCAGGGTGCCGAGCAGCTGCTGGGCAAGGGCGACATGCTCTACATGCCGGGCGGCAAGCAGATCATCCGCGTCCACGGCCCTTTCGTGACCGACGAGGAGGTGCGCGCGGTGGCGGAGCATTGGCGGCGGCAGGGCACGCCCGAATATATCCAGGCGGTCACCGAGGAGCCGGAGGACGGCGGATATCTGTTCGACGGCCAGCCGACCGGCGAGGACGATGCCGAGACGCAGCTCTACCGGAAGGCGATCCAGATCGTGGCCGAGAGCCAGAAGGCCTCGACCTCTTACCTGCAGCGCCAGCTTCGCGTCGGCTACAACAGCGCGGCACGGCTCATTGAGCGGATGGAGAAGGAGGGCCTCGTCGGCCAGCCCGACCATGTCGGCCGGCGCGAAGTTCTGATCGATCCGGAGGGACACCCGATCTGAGGCTGAACGGAGCGGAACCGGAAGGTTCAGTCCGCATTCAATGGGTGAGCGCCAGTTTCGGCGGCAAATCCCCAGGAGTTTTGAAATGACTTTCACGACGAAGTTCGCGCGCGCCCTGCTGATCGGCACAATGGTCGCCGCGGCGCCCGCCGCGGCAGCGGATTCGGCGGACCTCGCGAAGCTGAAGGCGCATATTGGCGCCGTCCAGACGATGACGGCGAATTTCGTACAGACGGATTCGCGGGGCCGGTCGGCGGCTGGAACGCTGCAGCTGAAGCGGCCGGGCAAGGTGCGCTTTCAATATGGAAGCGGCGATCTGCTGCTGGTTGCAGACGGGTCGCGGCTCTATTTCCTCGATTACCAGGTCGGCCAGAAGAGCAGCTGGCCGCTCTCCAAGACGCCGTTGGGGCCTCTGCTGTCGGGCTCTCCCGACTTCAACGGCAAGGCGCAGGTTTTGCCGAACAGCGATTCTCGAATCCTGGTCGCGCGCGCGAAGAACACGTCTTACGGCCAGTTGACGCTCGCCTTCCTGCGCAGCGCATCCGCGCCCGGCGGGCTGCAAATGTATGGCTGGACGGCGATCGACCCGCAGGGGCATCGGACGACGGTCAAGCTGTCCAATGTGCGCTACAACGTGGCCGTGCCGGAGAGCGCCTTCACCTTCGCCGAGCCGAAGAAGCGCTGAGATGAAAAAAGTTTCATATTGCGACCCGTTCATCGCACTTTCAGGCGCGGTAACCTAAATAGACAGGCGATCTTGCCGCTTGCCCGGGGTTTCCCCCTGTTACCTGGGTGTGCAGGATCCCTTGCGTGACGAACGCTAGGCGGCCCTCGCTCCATGCCCCCGGAGCGGGGGCCTTTTTCTTATCGGGCTCGGCAGGGTAAGCGCATTCACGTGGGTAAACGGCTGAAGATCGCTTCGTGGAACATCAACTCGGTGCGGGCGCGCACCGGGCTCGTCGAGCGGCTGATCACCGAGCAGCAGCCGGACATCCTGTGCCTGCAGGAAACCAAGGTGCTCGACAGCATCTTCCCCTTCGACCTCTTCGACCGCCATGGCTACGTCCATCGCCAGCTGAACGGCCAGCGAATGCACCATGGCGTCGCCATCCTCAGCCGCGTTCCGCTCCAGGATCCCGGCAAGCACGACTGGCACGACAATGGCGAGGCGCGCCACGTCGGAGTGCGGCTCCAATGCGGAATCCGGCTGGAGAATGTCTATGTGCCGGCAGGCGGCGACATCCCGGACCGGATCGTCAACGCGAAGTTCGGACAAAAACTGGACTTCATCGAGCGGATGACGCGTTGGTCCGAGGGGCTTCGCGAACCGACGATCATTGTCGGCGACTTCAACGTCGCGCCGCTGGAATGTGACGTCTGGAGTCACAAGGCACTGCTGACGGTCGTTAGCCACACGCCGGTCGAGGTCGACTTGCTGGCCAGGCTGCAGCAAGCGCATGACTGGATCGACATCGGCCGCAGATTCGTGCCTGCTCCCGAGCGCTGCTTTACCTGGTGGAGCTACCGCTCCCCCGACTGGACGAAAAACGACCGCGGCCGGCGACTCGACCATATGTGGGCTTCGCCCGTGCTTGCCGCGCACCTCACCGCGCACGAGGTGCTGAAGCCCTGCCGCAGCTGGGAACGTCCGTCGGACCACGTCCCCTTGATCTGCGAGATCGAGATTTGACCGCTGCGCCCCCGATCCGCAGGGCGGTCGCCGCGCTTCGAGCGGGGCGGCCGGTGAGGATTGAGGGCGCTCAGCCAATCGCGATCGTGGCGGTCGAGACGGCGACACCGGAGCTGCTCGACTTGCTTGATCCCCAGCGGAAGGCGCAGCTGCTCATCAGCGGCGAAAGGGCGACGGCGCTTGCCCTGGCCAACGAACGCGATGCTGCGGATCCCGTTCAGCCGGTGCTGGTCGAACGATCGGAGTGGCTGGACGCCGCCACGGCGCTCGCCATTGCCGACCCGGGCCAGGACCTCGATCGGGGGCCGATCGGTCCGCTGCATCCGATCCCGCTCGACTGTGGCGCATCCGCCATCGCCGCGCTCACGCTCGCCCGCTCGGCGGGGCTGCTGCCGGCGCTATGGATCGTGTCCGCCGATGCCGCGGTGAGTTTCTCTGCCGAAGAAGTTGCTCGCGAAGATCAGAAACCCCGCGTCGACATCGTAGCGCGGGCCAAGCTCCCGCTGGAAGACCTGCCGGCGACGCAGATCGTCGCCTTCCGTGCGTCCGATGACGGGCAGGAGCATGTCGCGCTCCTGATCGGAGCGCCCGGCGGGAAGCCGCCGCTCGTCCGCCTGCATAGCGAGTGCCTGACCGGCGACGTGTTCGGATCGCTCAAATGCGACTGCGGGCCTCAACTCAGGGAGGCCTTGCGGATCATCGGCGCAGCGGGCGGCGGAGTGCTGCTGTATCTGCGGCAGGAAGGACGCGGCATTGGCCTTGCCAACAAGCTCCGCGCCTACGCGCTACAGGACCGCGGCCTCGATACGGTCGATGCCAACCGCCGCCTCGGCTTTGCCGACGACGAACGCGATTACTCACACGCAGCGGCGATGCTTCGCGCCCTCGGCATCGATGAAGTGCGGCTGCTGACCAACAATCCGAGCAAGGTGGCGGGCCTTGAGGCGGCCGGGATCAAGGTAATCGACCGGGTGGCGCACCACATGCCCGCCAATCCGCACAACGCGGATTATCTCGCGACCAAGCGCAAGAAGAGCGGGCACCTAGCCTAGGCGCAGCAAGTGGCGCAGGTCGTCGAAACTGTGCGCCACTTCCTTGACGCCGTGCTGCCGAAGCATTTCGGCATGGCCGTCGAGGCAGTGCGAGCCAGCCGCCAGGCCGATCACCCGCGCGCCCGACGCGAGCGCGCCGGTGACGCCCACCCCCGAGTCCTCGATGATCACGCTCTGCTCGATCGGAACGCCAATCTGCTCGGCGGCATAGAGATAGAGGTCGGGCTCGGGCTTCCCGCGCTCGACATGCTCTCGGCCGCTGTAGATATGGTCTCCGAAAGCTTCGGCGAGCCCGAGATGGTCGAGATGGGTCCGGATCCAGCGCGTCGAGCTGGACGAGGCCACGGCCCTCGGTAGCTCCGTCGGAAGGGCCTCGACGAATTGGACCGCGCCAACCACTGCGGCGAGGCCTTCGCGAAGGGCCCGGGCACTCTCTTCCTTCATGCGCTGATGAAATTGCTCGGGAATTTCCCGGCCGATGTGGGCCTCGATCGCCGCCACAACGTCGCGACCGTTCAGTCCGGTGAATTTCACGAGCGCATCCTGAAGCGTCGTCTCGTGTCCCATCTCGGTGAGCAGCTCGGCGGTCAATCGATTGAGCTCGAGCTCGCTTTCGAGGAGCACGCCGTCGAAGTCGAAGATGATGCCGCGGAAATCAGGCATCGTCTTGGAACAATGCAGTGCCCACGCGAACGGCCGTCGCCCCGAGCATCACCGCCTGCTTGTAGTCGGCCGACATGCCCATGCTGAGCGTCATGACGTCATGACGTCGCGCCAACTTGTTGAGAAGCGCGAAGAAAGGTGTCGGTTCCAGATCGAGGGGCGGGATGCACATGAGGCCTGCGAGCGGCAGCGGGGAGCCGCGAACGGCAGCGACGAGGTCGCCGATCTCCGCGATCGGACATCCGCCTTTCTGCTCTTCTTCACCGATATTCACCTGGACATAGACCTCGGGGAAGCGACCGGCCTTCTCGCCGGCGCCGACGAGCGAATCGAGGAGCGAACGGCGGTCGAGCGAGTGGACCGCGTCAAACAGCTTCACCGCATCGGCCGCCTTGTTCGACTGCAGCCGTCCGATTCCGTGCAGCCGAACGCCGGAATGGCGGGCGAGGATCGGCGGCCATTTGGCGAGAGCCTCTTGCACTCGGCTTTCACCGAAGTCCTGCTGCCCAACCTCGATCAGCGACTCGATCTCCTCGGCGCTGCGGGTCTTGCTCACCGCAATCAGCTGCACTTCCGCGGGATCGCGCTGCGCCAGCTTCGCAGCGGAGGCGATACCCTCGAGAATCCGGTTCCGGCGATCAGCGGCGCTGCTCATCGAGGCGCGCTATAGGAAGCGCGATGAACGCCCGCCACCACTCATGGCCGCGGATCTGGCTGATGACCGACGAGCGCATGGGCAACCGTCTGTGGGAGGCGCTTGAGCGGCTGCCGGAAGGCGCCGGAATCGTGTTCCGACATTATTCCCTGCCGAGGGAGGCTCGCGAAGGCCTGGCTGCCAAACTCGCCGAAACGGCCCACCGACGAGGTCTCGCCTTGGCGATCGCGGGCGACGGGGAGCTCGCGCGGCGCGTCGGAGCGAAGCTGGTGCACAACCCGGCCGGCAATCCAGGATTGCCGTTCTCGGTCCCTGTCCACAGCGCACAAGAAGCGGAAGCGGCGCGATCGGCGGGTGCGGAGTTGGTGTTCGTCTCCCCGGTCTATGCCACTCGCTCCCATCCGGGTCGCGAACCGCTCGGGGCGCAACGTGCCGCCGAAATCGCGCGCGCGGCAGCCGTCACTGCGATCGCGCTAGGCGGCATGGATGCGCAGAAGTTCGCGCTGCTCGACCGCGAAGCCTTTTACGGTTGGGCTGCGATCGACGCCTGGCTCAGAACTTGAAGGCGGTACCGACGTAGACGGCCTGGCTGTCCCGCCGGACGTCCTGGAGCGCGGACATGCGATCACGCTCGATGTTGTAGCGCACGCCGCCAGTCACCGCGAGACGGCGGGAGATGTCATAGGATGCACCGGCATCCAGCGAAACATTGTCGCCCTTGCGCAGGGCGGCCATCGGATGCCCGTCGCTCTTGTCGGCGCCGACCGCGACGCGCGTGGTCAAGCGATTGCTGAGCGAATAGCTGACACCCACGATAGCGCTTTCACGGCCGCCGAGCGCCGGATTGGCATCCTTGACCTTCGCCACGTCGCCAGAGACGGCGAACCGCTTCCAGCCGATCGCGACACCGAGGTTGTAGCTGGTCGGGTTGAGCGCGTTGACGGCCGTCGTCGGTATCGACACGCTCGCCAGCTGCGTCTGCGACGAAGGAGTGGCCGCGCGCGCGCGAATCGCCACGCGGACCTGCGAGGGCCTCCCCTTGGCAGGCGCCGGAGTGAACTTGAAATCCGTCAGCGCGAGGCTCTTGCCCGCAAAGGCCGCGGCAAGCTTCGGGTCGCCGTTGGCCGGAGTGAAGGAGGAAACCGGATCGAAGCTGAGCGAAACGGCCGCCGGACGTTTCTTGGAGCTGGTCGCCGCGACCGCCGGAGTCAGCACAAGACCGCCCGCCGCAAGCGCGGCCAGCAGCCTGGCTTCTTTCCTCTGGGCGAACTTCAGCAAACCAGCGGACCCCTTGTTTCTGGAGTCGATATAGTTGGAACTAGCTGAAGGTTCCATGACTCAGAGTCGATTCGTTCAGCCCCTGTTGCTGACTCAACACAATAATGCGCCGCGGCGGGACAGGATGGGTCTCAGCGGTACACCTTGCGAGAGGGGCGCGACCATCTATAACGCCGCGAAACTTATCTGAAGCCGGTTCAAGGATCCTCGATGACTCGTCTGCACACGACCGCTGCCGCATTGCTGGTACTGACTCTCGCCGGGTCGGGATGCGCGAGGAACAAGCAGCTGCCGACGCGGATGGCGCCTTCGAGGATGACTCAGATCGGCGTCAACTCCTACCTGTGGCGCGCCGCGCTCGACACCGTGTCCTTCGCCCCGCTGCTACAGGCCAATCCGAACAGCGGCGTCATCATCACAGATTGGTACTCCAATCCCAAGGCGCCGGGCGAGCGGGTCAAGCTGACCGTCGCCATCCTCGACCAGGACCTCCGCGCAGATGCATTGCGCGTCTCGGCCTCGCGCCAGACTTACCAGAACGGCACCTGGATCGAAGCGCCGGTTTCCGGCGCGACCGTTCAGAAGCTCGAGGACATCATCCTGACGCGGGCCCGCGACCTGCGCCGCACCGCCGTCCCGGGATAATTCAATCCGCATGAGCAGCCGATTCAACCCGGCTGAGGCCGACCGCCGCTGGCAGGAGCGCTGGGCGGAGCAGGGGAGCTTCGCCGCCGACAGCGCGAGCCCCAAGCCCAAGACCTACGTGCTGGAGATGTTCCCCTATCCATCGGGGCGCATCCACATGGGCCATGTGCGCAACTACACGATGGGCGACGTAATCGCCCGGTACCGGCGCATGCAGGGGCACGAAGTTCTCCACCCGATGGGCTGGGACGCGTTCGGGATGCCGGCAGAAAATGCGGCGATGGAACGCGGGGTGCATCCGGGCGAATGGACCTGGGCGAACATCGCGACAATGCGTGACCAGCTGAAGCGGATCGGCTTCGCGCTCGACTGGTCGCGCGAGCTCGCGACCTGCGATCCCACTTATTACGGGCACGAGCAGGCGCTGTTCCTCGACCTGTTCGACGCCGGCCTCGTCTATCGCAAGGAAAGCGAGGTGAACTGGGACCCGGTCGACATGACCGTGCTTGCCAACGAACAGGTGATCGACGGCAAGGGATGGCGGTCAGGGGCGAGCGTCGAACGGCGCAAGCTGGCGCAGTGGTTCCTCAAGATCACCCAGTTCGCCGACGAGTTGCTCGAGGGACTGGCGACGCTCGACCAATGGCCCGACAAGGTCCGGCTGATGCAGGAAAACTGGATCGGCAGAAGCCGCGGCCTGCAGTTCCGCTTCCGCCTGGCGGAGCGGGTCGGCGGCATTTCCGACGTCGAGGTGTTCACGACGCGGCCCGACACGATCTTCGGAGCAAGCTTCGTTGCCGTCGCCGCCGACCATCCGGTCGCTCAGGCAGTGGCGGCCGGCGATCCCGAGGCCGCGGAGTTCATCTCCGAATGCCGTTCCGGGGGCACCAGCGCGGCAGAGATCGAAACGGCGGAGAAGAAGGGCTTCAAGACCGCCATCGAGGTCGTGCATCCGCTCGACAGTGAGTGGCGGCTGCCGGTGTACATCGCAAACTTCGTGCTCATGGACTACGGAACGGGCGCGATCTTCGGTGTTCCGGGACACGATCAACGAGATTTCGAATTTGCGACGCAATATCGTTTACCGATTAAGCGCGTGGTGGCGGCGAGTGCCGACCTGGCGTCCGAACCCATTGGTACTGAAGCGGAAAGCACCTACGGAGTCGCGGTAAACTCGCGCTTCCTCAACGGACTGACGACCGAGCAGGCCGCCGCGGACGTCATTCGACGTGCCGAGGAAGCGGGTTGGGGCAAGGGCACGACCGCGTACCGGCTGCGCGACTGGGGCGTCTCGCGCCAGCGCTACTGGGGTACGCCGATCCCGATCATCCACTGTGCCAACTGCGGCGCCGTTCCCGTGCCGCGCGACCAGCTACCGGTCGTTCTCCCCAACGACATCGAGTTCGACAAGCCGGGAAACCCGCTCGACCGTCATCCGACCTGGAAACACGTAAGTTGTCCAGCCTGCGGCGGTGAAGCGAGCCGCGAAACCGATACGCTCGACACCTTCGTCGATTCGGCCTGGTATTTCATCCGTTTCGCAAGCCAGCCCGATGCCAAGCCGTTCGATCGCGCCGAAGCCGAGAAGTGGCTTCCGGTCGCGCAATATATCGGAGGCGTCGAGCACGCGATCCTGCACCTGCTCTACGCGCGCTTCTGGACCCGCGCGCTGCAGCACCTCGGGCTCATCGGCATGTCCGAACCTTTCAAGGGGCTGTTCACCCAGGGAATGGTCACGCACGAGACCTACCGCGCCGGCGACGGCAGCTGGCTCAGTCCCGACGAGGTGCGCAAGGACGGCGACGACTGGGTCCACATCGAAAGCGGCCATCCCGTGATGCTCGGGCGCGTCGAAAAGATGTCGAAGTCGAAGCGCAATACCGTCGATCCCGAGCCTATCCTGGCCAAATACGGTGCCGACGCAGTGCGCTGGTTCATGCTTTCCGACAGCCCACCGGAACGCGATCTCGAATGGTCCGAAGCCGGCATCGAAGGCGCCTGGCGCTTCGTCCAACGGGTCTGGAAGCTGGTCACCGCACGTACCGGCCGAGAAGGCGACGACGAGGCACTCGAGCGCAAGCTTCACCGCACGATCTCCGCGGTCGGCGAAGCGATCGAATGCCTCCAATTCAACAAGGCGGTCGCCCAGCTCTACGAGCTCGTCACTGCGATCGAGAAAGCCAAGCCGTCGGCGACCCGCTCCGATGCGGTTCGAAACCTCGTGTTGCTGGTCGCGCCCATGGCGCCGCACCTCGCGGAAGAAGCCTGGGCGTCGCTAGGGCAGGAGGGGCTGATTGCCGATGCCGCATGGCCCCGATTCGACCCGGCTTTGCTGGTCGACGAGCAGGTGACCCTGGCCGTCCAGGTCAACGGCAAGCTGCGCGACACGCTCACCGCTCCGCGCGGGCTCGACAAGGCCGCGGCCGAAGCGCTTGCGCTCGGCTCCGACAAGGTCCAGCGGCAGCTCGCCGGCGCCGCTCCGCGCAAGGTCATTGTGGTTCCGGACCGGCTGGTGAATATCGTCGCATGATGCCCAGGGGACCAAAGCGCGCGGCCCTCATCCTCGCCCTTCTTCTGCTCCCGTCCTGCGGCCTGCGTCCGCTCTACGCGGGGGGCACCGTCAGCCCGGTCGCAGCCACGCTCCGCTCGGTCCAGGTCGCTCCGATCGCCGGACAATCGGGCTGGCTCGTTCGCGACAAGCTGCTCGACCGGCTCGGCGAAGCCGGCCAGGGCACTCCGACCTATCGGCTCGACGTGACGCTTGACGACAACATCACGTCTTTCGGCCTTCGGCGCGACCAGGCGGCGACGCAGGAGCGCCGGACGCTTCGCGCCCGATATCAGCTCGTCGACCTGCGCAATGGCCTGGTCGTGCTGGATGCGACGGCGGGGTCCGACGCATCGATCGATATCGTCAGCTCCGAATATGCGACAGTCGCCGCCGAACAGACGGTGCTCGAGCAGCTGTCGGGCATCGTCGCCGACCAGATCGTTGCGCGCCTCGCGCTCTATGCGTCGCGCACGCCGGGCAAGTGAACGTCAGCAAACAGACGATTGGCCGGGCCGTAGATCAGCCTGGCGCACACATCCGCTTCTATCTCTTTCACGGTCCCGACACGGCACAGTCGCGTGCGCTCGGCCAGCGCCTCGTGCAGGCGCTCGGAGCGACCAAATCGATCATCGCCGCCGGAGAAGTGAAGTCGGATCCAGCATCGCTCGCCGATGGAGCGGCTGCGATGAGCCTTTTCGGCGGAGCACGTGTGATCTGGATCGAGCCGGCCGGCGACGACATTCTCGCGGGAGTCGAGGCGCTGTTAGAGGCTCCTTCGATCGAGAATCCCGTGGTCGCGATCGCCGGATCGCTCACGAAAGCGTCCGGACTGCGCAAGCTTGCGGAAGCGTCACCGAATGCCTTGTCGTTCGTGGCCTACATGCCCGAAGGCCAGGACGCCGCGCGCATGGCCGCCGACCTTGGCCGCAGCGTCGGACTGAAGATCAGCCAACCGGTCGCGGAGCGGATTGCCGCAGCAGCCGGCAACGACCAGGCGATGGTTTCACAGGAGCTTGAGAAGCTCGCTCTTTATCTCGACGCGTCGCCCCACTCGCCGAAGGAACTCGATCACGATACGATCGATGCCGTCGGCACCGGCACCGCCGAGGGCGATGTCATGCGTCTCGCGGACCTCGCGCTCAGCGGACAGCTCGACGAGCTTGCCGACCAATTGGCACGGCTGCCGGCCGGCGGCTCGGAGGGAATCCCCGTGGTCCGCTCGCTGCAGCGCCGGCTGCTCATGCTGGCTCCAATGCGTGCCCGGGTCGAGCGCGGCGACAGTCCCGACGCCGTCATGACGTCACTAGGTAAAGCCTTGTTCTGGAAAGATAAAGCGATCGTTGGCCGAATGCTCGTGCAGTGGGACGCAGAACGGCTCGCCAAGATAGCCGAGCGCGCCGGACGCCTGGAGCGGGCGCTGATGTTCAGCCCCGTGCCGTCGCAGGAAGCGCTCGGCGAGGAGCTTTTGGCGATCGCGCGGGAAGCGCGCCGGCGCTGAGCTAGATCGGTTCTCCGCTGAGCCGCTGGCAGATCATGTCGAGCTGATCGAGGCTTGAGTAATGCAGGGTCACCTGGCCGCCCTGCCCTTTGTGCGTGACCTGGACCTTGACCCCGAGAATGTCGCCGAGCTGCCGCTCAAGGGCCACGAGGTCGGCATCGACGGCTTTCGCAGCGTTCCGGGCGCTGGCACGGCCGATGTCGTAACCCGGCCCGCGCATCTTCGCCTGCTTTGCTCGATCCTCGGCTTGGCGGACCGAAAGGCCTTTTGCGACGATCTCCTGGGTCAGCGCTTCGGGATCCGGTGCCGTGAGGACCGCGCGGGCGTGACCCATGCTGATCTCTCCGTGCACGAGAGACTGGCGTACGAACTCAGGTAGATCGAGCAACCGCAGCAGGTTTGAGACGTGGCTGCGCGACTTGTGAACGATCTTGGCCACGCCGTCCTGGGTGTGGCCGTGCCGTTCGATCAGCTGCCGATAGCCTTCAGCCTCTTCAATGGCGTTGAGGTCTTCGCGCTGGATGTTCTCGATCAGCGCGAGCTCGGCCATCGACGCTTCGTCGATGTCCCGGACGATGGCCGGTATCGTATGCAGCCGCGCCTTTTGCGCGGCGCGCCAGCGGCGTTCTCCAGCGACGATCTCGAACCCGTCTTCGCGCGGGCGAAGGAGGATGGGCTGAAGCACCCCGCGCTGCGCGATCGATTCGGCGAGCTCGCTGATCGACTCTTCGCTGAACTGCATGCGCGGCTGGCTCGGATTCGGCCGGATCCGCGCGATGTCGATCTCGCGAACTCCGCCCCGACCTTCGCCAGCGTCGCCGGACTGCTGGCGTGGCGCATCACCAAGCAGTGCGGACAGGCCCATTCCGAGCCCCCTGCCCGGCTTGTCGCTGCTCATGCAGCCTCCGCCACTCGCGGCAGGCGTGCAATCAGCTCTCGAGCGAGGCGCAGATACGCCTCGGAACCCGGGCATTTCAGGTCGTAGATCAGCGCTGGAAGCCCGTGGCTGGGTGCTTCGGAAAGACGAACATTGCGGGGCACGACGGTCTCGAAGACGATGTCACCGAGACAAGCCCGCACATCCTCGGATACGGCCTGTGACAGATTGTTACGCCGATCAAACATTGTCAGGGCGACGCCCAATATGGACAGTTCCGGATTGAACGCAGCCCGAATGCGCTCGACCGTCTGAAGCAACTGGCTCAACCCCTCCAGCGCAAAGAATTCGCACTGAAGCGGGACGAGCACATTGCGGGCGGCGACGAGCGCGTTGACCGTGAGCAGTCCCAGCGACGGCGGACAATCGATGAGACAGACGTCCCACCTTGCCGACGCGGCGTTCAACGCCTTGTCCAGGCGGTGGGCGCGATCCTCGAGGCCGACCATTTCGATTTCCGCTCCGGACAGATCGACGGTCGCAGCAAGCAGGTCGAGACGCGGCACACGGGTAGGCACGACGGCCTCGGTGATTGACGCGCTGCCGATGAGCACGTCGTAGCTCGAGCGTTGTCGCTGACTGTGCCCAACACCGAGTCCGGTCGAGGCATTACCCTGTGGGTCGAGATCCACGAGCAGCACGCGGGACCCGATGGCCGCTAGCGCCGTCGCGAGATTGATGGCGGTGGTGGTCTTGCCGACCCCTCCCTTTTGATTAGCTACCGCGATTCGGTTCATCGCTTCCTTGCCCTCACCTTGGTGGCGACGATGATCCTTGAATCCTCGTCGGTCACGCTCGGCTCCACACGGAAGTCACCCTGCCATTTCTGCTGCGCTTCGGCCAGTTCCGATTGCGCGCTTCGTCCCTTCGGAAGCACCCAAACCGTCTTTTTTGTGGACAGATGGTCGCACATCCCGAGGAAATTCGAGAGTTGCGCGACAGCGCGGCCTGTGATCAGGTCATACGAGCCGGATAATCGCTCGGCCTTCGCCTGCCGCACCGTTGCAGTCAAACCGAGTTCGGAGACCACATTCTCAAGAAATTCGGCGCGGAGCCGCCGTGGCTCGACCAATGTGACCGGCCCCTCGACGAGGCAGGCAAGCACGATGCCAGGCAGCCCCGCTCCTGAGCCGATGTCGATCCACGACGCGCCCGCATGGCTCTCAAATCGCGCCAGCTGGGCAGAGTCGAGAACGTGGCGATCCCACAGGTCATCGAGCGTTCCACGTGAAACAAGATTCTGCCTCGCGCTCGCGGTGGTAAGCAGGCCTGCGTAGAGTTTCAGCCGGTCGAGTGTTTCACGTGAAACAGGCCGGCCGGCGGCCCGTTCAAGTGCGTCGATCACGCCGCTGTCCGGCGATTGGCCGCGACAAAGACCGCTGAAAGAGCTGCCGGAGTGACCCCCGGCACGCGGCCAGCCTGGTCGAGCGTCTCCGGCCGGGCAGTCTCGAGCCGTTCGATCATTTCGGTCGAAAGTCCCGGAATCGCCGCATAATCGAGGTTCGTCGGGAGCCAGACGCAAGAGTCACGCTGCACGACTTCCCACTCACGGCGCTGCCGCTCCACGTAAGGCGCATAGAGTGCGTCCGCACGCCCCTCCTCGGTGTCCGCCCAATCGCAGGTCGACCGGCGCTCGAAATGCTCCTCCGTCCAACGGCGCCGCTCGTCCGAAAGGCAACCCGCCTCGAGAGCCGCCGCCCCGAGACGCGAAGTGGCATTGTCCGCGCGCAGCGACAGGCGATACTCGGCGCGAGCGGTCATCATGCGATAGGGCTCGGTCACGCCCTGCAAGACGAGATCGTCGACCATCACTCCGACGTAGCTACTGCGCCGGTCGAAGCGCACTTCACTGAGCTCCAGAGCCCTGGCGGCGGCGTTGAGACCAGCGACCAGGCCTTGCGCAGCAGCTTCCTCATATCCGGTCGTGCCATTGATCTGCCCGGCCAGGAACAGGCCCGGCAACTCGCAAACCTCTAGCGTGCCATTCAGCCGCCGCGGGTCCACGAATTCATACTCGACCGCATAGCCCGGCCGCACGATCTCCGCCCGCTCAAGTCCCTCGATGGTGCGCACGAACTGAAGCTGGACATCGGCTGGAAGCGACGTCGAGATCCCGTTCGGGTAGACAAGCGCGTCATTCAGCCCCTCGGGCTCGAGGAAGATCTGGTGGCTCTCCCGATCGGCGAAGCGCTTCACCTTGTCTTCGATGGACGGGCAATATCGAGGTCCCCGCCCCTCGATCGCACCGGCAAACAGCGGCGACCGGCCGAGATTCTCGCGGATGATCTCATGCGTCTGCGCATTGGTGCGCGTGATGGCGCAACGCAGCTGCGGCTGCCGGACGCCGCTGGCCATCGCCGACATCGTCCACGGCTCAGAGTCGCTCGGCTGATCCTCGAGCCGCGACCAATCGATCGTACGGCCATCGAACCGCGGCGGCGTGCCTGTCTTCAGCCGCCCCTGTCCGAGGCCGATTTCGCGGATTTGGCCGCCGAGCGCCACGGACGCCCTTTCGCCGCATCGCCCGCCCTCGAGCACATCCTCACCCACAAAGATGCGCGCGTCGAGGAAGGTCCCGGTCGCGATCACCAATGCCCCGCAGGTGAGCGTGCCGGCAGACGTCTCGACGCCCGCGACGCGGCCGGTCCTGATCAAAAGCCGGAGTGCCTCCGCGACAATGAGCGCAACGCCATTCTCACGCAGGAGCCCGGCGATCGCAGCGCGGTAAAGCAGGCGGTCAGCCTGGACGCGCGGTCCCCAAACGGCCGGTCCCTTGCTTCGATTGAGCATGCGCCGATGAATCGCAGCCTTGTCCGCGGCACGGGCCATCAGTCCGTCGAAGACGTCGAGCTCGCGGACGAGGTGGCCCTTGCCGACACCGCCGATCGAGGGGTTGCACGACATCTGCCCGGCATCGGCCGCGCGGAAAGTGAGAAGGCCCACTTTGGCTCCGCGGCGCGCCGCGGCCGCGGCCGCCTCGCAGCCGGCGTGCCCTGCACCTATGACCAATACGTCGAACATTGCGCCGCTCTTAGTCGATCAATGTTCCACGTGAAACTATTTGCCGAGGCAGAAGCGGCCGAAGAGGGCGTCGAGCACGTCCTCCACGCCAGCGGCCCCCGTCAGGCGATCGAAGGCGGAGCGGGCGTGGCGCAGTTCCTCTGCGAAGAGTACGGGGTCGTTCGATGTCCGCCGGAGCGACTCCGCCGCCGCCTCGAGCAATGCAGCCTGCCGACGATTGATTGCAATGGCTCCTTCGTCGGGAAGCAAGCTCCGGGCAAGCTCACCAGCGCGTTCGAGCAGCGCGCCCAAGCCTTGCCCGGTGATCGACGAAACGGCCAGAGACCCGGCGGGACCCTGTTGCCGGTCCGGCAGATCAGCTCGGGCATGAATCCTGATCAGCCGCGGGTGAGCCGGCGCCGCCCCAGGTTCGCCGAGCCACACAAGCACGTCGGCAGCCTCGACCAGCGCGGACGCGCGAGCCACGCCGATCGCTTCCACCTGATCCTCGGTGTCGCGCAAACCCGCCGTGTCCGTCAGCAGCACGGGTACGCCGGCGATCGCCAATGGAACCTCGATATGGTCACGCGTCGTTCCTGGAACATCCGTGACGATGGCCCGGTCGGATCCTGCCAACGCATTGATCAAGCTGGATTTTCCGGCATTTGGTGGGCCCGCGACGACGACCCGCACGCCGTCTTTGAGAGTTTCGATCCTCGGCCGGCCGACCCACTCCTCAAGCTCCGCGGCAAGAGCTTTGGTGGCGTCCACCAAACCGGTGTCGATAGCGAGATCATCCTCGTCATGGTCGATGGCTCGCTCCGCCCGGGCAGAGAGGTCCACGACGCGACGGCGCCATAGGTCGATCTGTCGGCGCAGGCCGCCTTCGGCCAGGAGGAGCGCGGCCTTGCGCTGGGCTTCGGTCTCCGCCTCGATGAGGTCCGCCAATGCTTCGGCCTCGGTCAGGTCGATCCGCCCGTTCTCGAACGCACGGCGGGTAAACTCGCCTGGACGTGCTTCGCGCAATCCCTGGATCGAGCCGAGCGCCGAAAGCACACTTTCGATGACCGCTCGCCCACCATGACACTGGAATTCCACGACATTTTCACCCGTCGAGCTCGCTGGACCATCGAAGCGAAGAACCAGCGCTTCGTCGAGCAATTCGCCTGACCGGGGGTGGCGAAGCTCGCGCACCGCGGCCTTACGAACGGTGGGAAGCGCGCCGGCGATCTGCTGCCCGGCCGAATGCGCGTGTGGACCGCTGACTCGAATGATCGAGACCGCCGCGGGCGGGCGGCCGGTCGACAAGGCGAAGATGGTATCGGCGACCAACGCCGGCTCAGGTGAAGATGGGCGAAATCACCGGTGCGACATGACGCGCGCCGTCGAAGATCATCTTCAGTGCAACCCACAATATGACCGCGAGGCCGATCCAGCCGATCCAGCGGTAACGATCGATGTAGCGCGCGATCACATTGGCAGCGGCCCCCATCAGCAGCACCGACAGGACGAGACCGAACACCAGGACCCAGGGATGGTCGCGTGCCGCGCCAGCGACCGCGAGCACATTGTCGAGGCTCATGCTGACGTCGGCCAGCGCAACGCCCCACGCTGCACTCGCGAAGCTCTTCGCGGGCTTCAGTCCCGAATGCTCGTCGCCGGCAACTTCGTCTGACCCGACACTCTCGTCTGTGTGGCGAAGCTCACGGTACATCCGGAAAGCGACCCACAGCAGAAGGATTCCGCCGGCGAGCACTAGGCCGACGATTTGCAGCAACTGCGAGACGATGAGCGCAAAGACGATGCGCAGGACCAGCGCCGCGATCACCCCGATCAGGATCACTCGTCGGCGCTGCTCCGCGGGCAAGCCTGCGGCGAGCGCTCCCACGACGATCGCATTGTCACCCGCAAGGACGATGTCGATGAACAGGATCTCGAAGAACGCAGCAACCGCGCCGGCGCTGATCAGGCCAGGATCCATCGCGCGAAGCTAGCCGAGTCGGAGCAAGTGCCTCAAGCCCAGCACATGCTCGCCGCCCATGAAGCCCTCGTAGATCATGTTGCAGGCAACCCAGAGGATGACGGTCAGACCGATATAGTTGATCCAATGATGCCGCTCGATGAGCTTGGCCACGTAATTGGCCGCCAGGCCCATGAAGAGGACGGAGAAGCTGAGGCCGATGAACAGCAGAGCCGGATTCTCGCGCGCGATCGACGCGACCAGCAGCACATTGTCGAGGCTCATGCTGAGATCGGCGATGGTGATCGCGACGGCGGCCTGAAGCAGGGTCTTGCTGGCGGGCGGACCTTCGACGACGTCCGCGGTCGAGGGATCGTCGGCAATCACATCGGTCCGCGGATGCATCTCGCGCCACATATTATAGGCGACCCAAAGAAGCAGCAGGCCGCCGGCGAATACGAGACCCGTCACCTTGAGCAACTGCGTCGCAAGCACGGCGAAGGTGATGAGGAAGACCAGCGCCATTCCGACGCCGAACATCAGCACCTTCTTGCGGTCGCGCGCCGGTAGGCCGGACGCGAGCGAGCCCATGATCACGACATTGTCGCCGGCCATGGTGAGGTCGCCGATGATGATCTGCCCGAGCTTCGCGAGACCGCCGGCGGTGAAGATCGCGCCGAAATCGAAGCCCTCGAACATCGGGCGGATCTCTTACTGGTTCATCGAGGCGAAGAAGTCTTCGTTCGACTTGGCATCCTTCATCTTGTCGAGAAGGAACTGCATCGCGTCGACCGTGCCCATCTGCATCAGGATCCGGCGGAGCACCCACATCTTGGTGAGCGTGCCCTGCTCAACCAACAGCTCTTCCTTGCGGGTGCCGGACTTGCCGACGTCGAGCGACGGGAAGATGCGCTTGTCGGCGACCTTGCGGTCGAGGACGATTTCCGAGTTACCGGTGCCCTTGAACTCCTCGAAGATGACCTCGTCCATCTTTGATCCGGTATCGATCAAAGCGGTGGCGATGATCGAGAGCGAACCGCCTTCCTCGATGTTGCGCGCGGCGCCGAAGAAGCGCTTGGGCCGCTGCAGCGCGTTCGCGTCGACGCCGCCGGTCAGAACCTTGCCCGAGCTCGGCACCACCGTGTTGTAGGCGCGGCCGAGACGGGTGATGGAATCGAGCAGGATCACGACGTCCTTCTTGTGCTCGACGAGGCGCTTGGCCTTCTCGATGACCATCTCGGCGACCTGGACGTGGCGCGACGCCGGCTCGTCGAAGGTCGAGGAGATGACCTCGCCGTTCACCGAGCGCTGCATGTCGGTCACCTCTTCCGGGCGCTCATCGATGAGGAGCACGATCAGGATCACTTCGGGATTGTTGTCGGTGATCGCCCGCGCGATGTTCTGCATCAGCACCGTCTTGCCGGTGCGCGGCGGTGAGACGATCAGCGCACGCTGGCCCTTGCCGAGCGGCGACACGATGTCGATCACCCGCGCGCTCTTGTCCTTGATGGTCGGGTCGAGCGTGTCGAGGCGGAGCTTTTCATCCGGATAAAGCGGCGTCAGATTGTCGAAATTGACGCGATGCCGGACAGTCTCGGGATCGTCGAAGTTGATCGTGCTGACGCGAGTCAGCGCGAAATAGCGCTCGCCCTCCTTGGGCCCACGGATCTCGCCTTCGACGGTGTCGCCCGTGCGAAGGCCGAAGCGGCGGACGATCGACGGGGCGACATAGATATCGTCCGGACCAGCGAGATAGTTGGCCTCCGGCGATCTCAGGAAACCGAAACCGTCGTTGAGCACCTCGATGGTGCCCGATCCCATGATCTCGACTCCGTTTTCGGCCTGGACCTTCAGGATCGAGAACATGAGGTCCTGCTTGCGCATCGTCGACGCGCCTTCGACACCCATCTCCTCGGCCATTGCGACCAAGTCAGCTGGAGTCTTTTTCTTCAATTCTTTCAAATGCATGTGATGTTCTTTTCTTGGGGAGATGACTTGGCTTTTCAAAACGAAAGCGCACGCGGCAGGACGCCGCCTGTTGGAAGAAAGGATCGCCGGCGAAAGTTGAGAACTGACCGGGGAACCCGTCGCGATTCGAGGTATGTGCACCCGTTGCCGGTGTCAATCAGCCGGAGCCAGGGCTGCGCCGAAATGTTCAGAACGGGCGGACGATCACCAGCACCACGATGATGGCCGCCGCCACGCCGGGAATCTCGTTGATCATCCGCACGGCCTTGCCCGACAATGGCCGCTGCCCGTTTGCGAGCTTCTTGCCATAAACGCCGAGCCAGCCCTGGTAAGCGCTGAGCGCAACGACCAGCGCGAACTTGGCGTGGAACCAGCCCACGCTCCACGCATCGATGTTGAAGGCGAGCATCAGGCCGAGGATCCAGACGAGGATCATTGCCGGGGTCAGGATGATCGAACGGATTCGGGCCTCACGCTCGATCCAGGCGCGGTCCTCGGGTGATCCGACCGCCGTTTCCTGGTGGTAAACGTAAAAGCGCGGAAGCAGGAACAGGCCCGCCATCCAGAAGATCACAAAGGTGACATGCGCCGCCTTCACCCACAGATAGGCAGGACCGAGGAATCCAACAAGATTGCTCAACTTCCCCCCTTAACCGCGGCAAGCATGTCCTGGACATGGGCGATCGGCGTGTCCTGAAGAATGCCGTGCCCGAGATTGAAGATGTGAGGCCGCTCGGCAAACGCGTCAAGGATGCGCTTCACCGCTATACGCAGCTGCTCACCTCCGGCAATGAGCGCGAGTGGGTCCAGATTGCCTTGCACCGGCAAGCGAGCCGGCAAGGTCTTCGCCGCCCAGAAGGGATCGACCGTCTCGTCCAGGCCTAAAGCAGTAACCTTCGTCTCGCGCGCATACGCCGCGAGCTTCCCACCCGCGCCCTTGGGAAATCCAATGATCGGGACTTTCGGATGGCGCTCACGAAGCGCGGCGACAATCCGCGCCGTGGGCGCAATCACCCATTGTTCGAACTGCGCGGGCGACAGGCTTCCGGCCCAGCTGTCGAACAGCTGCACCGCGTCGGCGCCGGCCTCGATCTGCCCCGACAAATAGTCGAGAGTCACCTGCTCGATGCGATCCATGATCGCCCCGAACCCGCCTGGATCGGCATAAGCGAAGCGGCGGGCTTCCGCCTGCTCGCGACTGCCCTGCCCGGCGAGCATATAGGTCGCTACCGTCCAAGGGCTGCCTGCAAAGCCGATCAGCGTCTTGGTCGGATCGAGCTGCGCTTTGACCTTTGCAACGGAAGCATAGATTGGCTCGAGGCGCCCCGGGTAAGCGGTGAGATCATCCAGCTTCGATGCGATCAGCGGCGGAGTCAGGCGTGGCCCTTCGCCGGCGACGAAGGTCAGATTCTGGCCGATCGCGAACGGGACGATCAGGATGTCGGAGAACAGGATCGCGCCATCGAGCTCGGGAAAGCGCTTGAGGGGCTGGAGAGTGATCTCCGCCGCTGCACTGCTGTCGTAGACCAGGTCGAGGAACCCACCCTTCTGCTCGCGTAACGCGCGATATTCGGGAAGATACCGTCCTGCCTGGCGCATCATCCAGACGGGCGGAGGGCTGCGACGCTCTCCACGCAAAACCGAAAGCAGGGGCTTGTCCGCCTGGACGCGTACGTGTTCGCCAGGCTCCGAAGGCACCCCTTCTCTCCCTTATTTATATTTAAATAGAAGAATTGATGATGATGTTGGCGGCGGGAGTGCGGGATTTAGGCGCGGCTCCCGGATTTGCCAACACCGCCGGAATCGCGGCGCTCTCGGGGCAAGCGCGAGTCGAGCGTTAATGCTCCCATTATTCACAGGCTGGGGACAGGATTCATCCCCGTGGATGAAACTTCGAATGGCCGCAGGGCGGAAACGGATAAAGCGGCGGTTGAGTGCGTCCCCATGCTCGCGCTAGCTTCCGGGGCGTTCTTATCCACAAGGTTATTCGCTTGCGCCTGATCCTGGCTTCCTCGAGCGCAATCCGGCGGCACATGCTGGATGCAGCGGGTGTCGAATATCGAGCGATCCCCTCGAACATCGATGAGGCAGCAGTCAAAAGCGAACTTAGCGCCGCCCCGGAAATCGCGCTCAAGCTTGCCGAAGGAAAGGCGTCCAATGTCAGCGCGTCCCGGCCCAGCGATTGGATCGTCGGCAGCGACAGCGTCGTGAGCGTTGGCGGCCGGATATTCGACAAGCCAGGTTCACGCGAGCAGGCTGCCGAGCATCTCCGCCTTTTCTCGGGTAGGGAAATGAATCTCACCAGTGCGGTCGCGCTGGCTCGTGGCGGCGAGGTCGAATGGTCGCATTCCGACACGGCGAACCTGTACGTTCGGCCATTGTCCGGAGGGTTCATAGAATCCTACCTCGATGCCGAATGGCCGGAGGTTGGCTATTGTGTGGGTGTGTTCCGGCTGGAGGGGCGCGGGGTGCAACTATTCTCGTCGATCGACGGTAATTGTTTCACGATCCTCGGAATGCCCCTGATTCCGCTGCTCGGCGCCCTTCGAGAACGCGGATTGATTCCGTCATGATCAAGATCGCTCTCACCGGCTCGATCGGCATGGGGAAGTCGACCGTCGCCGCGATGTTCGAGCGGGCGGGCGTGCCCGTCTTCGATGCCGATGCCGTGGTCCGCAATCTGCAAGGGCCGGGCGGCGCATTGGTCGATCGGATCGGCGCGCGTTTCCCCGGCACGGTTCAGGGCGGCGTGCTCGACCGGGGGATGTTGGCGGGGCTGGTCCTCGAGGATCCGCTGCAGCTGAAGGAGCTGGAACAGATCGTCCACCCGGCCGTCTACGAAGCCCGCCTCGCGTTCATCGACAAGCATCGCGACGCTCCGGTCTTGCTGTTCGACATACCATTGCTGTTCGAAACCGGCGGCGAGCATGAATTCGACAAGGTGATTGTCGTATCCGCGCCGGCGGACGTGCAGCGCGCCCGCGTGCTCGGCCGCGCCGGCATGACGGAGGAAAAGCTGGACTCGATCCTCGAGCGTCAAATGCCCGATTCCGAGAAGCGGGCGCGCGCGGATTTCGTGGTCGACACGGGCGGCGACCTATCCACAACTGAAGACCAGGTGCGGCACATTCTCGCTTGTCTCGGAGTCCCGGCGGCGGGATAGATATTCCCGTGCGCGAGATCGTTTTCGATACCGAGACTACGGGCCTCAATCCGGGCGGCGGCGATCGCATGGTCGAGATCGGCTGCATCGAAATCGTCAACCGCGTCGAAACCGGGCGCCATTTCCACGCCTACTTCCACCCCGAACGCGACATGCCGTTCGAAGCGGAGATGGTGCACGGGCTCACCAATATCTTTCTGTCCGACAAGCCGCTCTTTTCGGAGAAGGCCGACGAGCTGCTCGAGTTCATCGAGGACTCGCCGCTGGTCGCGCACAATGCGTCGTTCGACTTCGGTTTCCTGAACTTCGAGCTCGAGCGATGCGGCCGGCCGGCCATTTGCCTGAGCCGCATGCGCGATACGTTGCAGCTCGCTCGGACGAAGCATCCCGGCGCGAAGCATAGCCTCGACGCCTTGTGCATGCGCTTCGGGATCGATCGCAGCCAGCGCATCAAGCATGGCGCCCTGCTCGACGCGCAGCTGCTCGCGCAGGTTTACGTGGAGCTGACCGGAGGGCGCCAGATCGGCCTCGGCCTCGTCGCCGAAGCCGGCGGTGTCGCGGTCGCGGCATCCTCGCGGCCGGTCACGATTCGCGAGCCGCGGCCGGCCCGGCCGCATTTCGCGGCGGAAGAGGAACTTGCCCGTCACCGCGCGTTTATCGCTCTGTTGGTCAACCCGCTCTGGGCCCGTTTCGCAAGCGCCGGTTGACCGCCCGTTGCGGCCGGTCGTAAGCGCCGTCCGCGTCGATTGAGGAGCTTGAAAACGTGGACGTTCGGGTCGCTGGACACCAAGTCGACACGGGCGATTCGCTGCGCGCGCATGCCGAGCGGCGAGTCGCCGAGATCACCAAGAAATATTTCTCGCGCGCTGTGGGGGCCAACGTCACCTTCGGGCGGGGGCCCAACAACGACTATACGTGCGACATCGTCGCGCCGGTCGTGAACGGCGTTGTGCTCAAGGCGTCGTACAGCGGCCGGGAGGCTGAGATCGCGTTCAATGGCGCAGCTGACCGGATCGAGAAGCAGCTGCGCCGCTACACGAACCGGTTGAAGGATCACAAAGTCGACGAAGAGGCGCAGGCGTTCGTCGAAAATGCCGCCTACACGATCTTCTCGCCGCCGGCGGAGGCAGGCAATGAGGATTCGGATGCGCCGACCATCGTCGCGGAGACCCGCATCGACATTCCGGAGGCGAGCGTCTCCGATGCGGTGATGCTAATGGACCTCAGGAACACCAATGCCTTGCTGTTCAAGAACAGCGGAACCGGCGAGTTCAACATGATCTACCGCCGCGAGGACGGAAACATCGGCTGGGTGGAACCGCGCGCCGGCTGAACCAATATTTCTCCAATCGAGCGGCCAGGTGCGAAGGTCGCACCAGTGACGAGTTCGACCATGCAGCTTGCCGATTTTCTCGATTTCGACGCGATCAAGACCAGTTTGCCCGGCGGCAACAAGCGTTCGTTGCTGCAGCAGCTCGCGAACCTCGCCGGCCAGCGCCTTGGCAATGACCCGGCCGCAATCCACGCGAGCCTCGTCGAGCGCGAGCAGCTGGGCTCGACGGGATTCGGACAGGGCGTCGCGATTCCGCACGGCAAGATCGAGGGCCTGAGCCGGATCTACGGTCTGTTCACCCGCCTCAGCGAGCCGCTCGACTACAAGGCGATCGACGGTCGTTCGGTCGACCTGGTCTTCCTTCTGCTCTCTCCCGTCGACTCCGGCGCCGAGCATCTGAAGGCGCTTGCCGCGATCAGCCGGGTGACGCGCAACGGAGCCACGCTCGAGAAGATGCGGGGTGCGCGCAGCAGCGATGCTCTCGCGGCCGTTCTCATGGGGGCGGATGAGCGCGACGCTGCCTGAGGCGCCGCCGCCGTGAGCTTCGACCGGCTTCCGGCCCATCTCGAAGTTGCGGGCATTCTGCGTCGGGCCGAGGCGGCAGGCGGCTTCGGAACCGTGCTTCGCAAGGGAGATCCCGAGCGGGGCTCCATCCTCCTGCTGATCAGCAATCGCGGTCAGCATCTGGTGTGTCTGGAGCGCATGATGTCGCTCGCCGGTGGGTACTCCTGGGAGGCGACCGGCCCTTCCGAATCGGCAGGTTCCCCGGAAATCGCCGATTTCCTCGCCAAACGTGCACGCTTCGACGAAGATTATTGGGCGCTGGAACTGGATATCGCGGAGCCCGAACGGTTCATCGCTGAAACGACCGGTTTGGGTTGACCCCACGGAAGGGGCGGGCGACACCTCCAGCAACAACAAGAGCGGGGGGCATTCTGCTCGGAAAATCCAGCAGGATGCCACGCGAGACGGGGAACAGCCATCGGGTGAAAAGCGAAAGTATTCGCAAGTAATTCACCACGTTAGATTTTCTGGCGGTTCACCGCACTTCAGCGGTTTTTATGTTGCCTACGCTTCGACCAGCGCTGCTATTTTGTGCTGCGCTTAGTGCGAGTTCTATTGCGCCGGCGCAGGCCGGACCGACTCTCGAGACATCGGTTCCGTTCGCGAGCGCCAGCCTTCCCAAAGTTCCGGTTCCCGAGCTGCTCAATACGCAGGGCGAACCGCAGCTTTCCGATTCCCGGCCACAGGCCGCCCAGGACGAGGACGACACCGTCGTTTCCGCTCCTGAGACGCCCGCTCCGGTGAAGGCGACTGGAGACCTCTCTACCATGGTGGCCCAGCTTCGCGGTCCCGATCCGGGCAGCCGCGAGCTCAATTGCCTCGCGACAGGCATATATTTCGAATCCAAGGGTGAACCGCTCGCCGGCCAGTTGGCGGTGGGCAAGGTGATCGCCAACCGCACGCAGAGCGGTGGACGGTTCCCGGGAACCTATTGCGGCGTGCTGTCCCAGCGCGGGCAATTCTCGTTCGTCCGCGGCGGGCGGCTTCCCTCGGTGTCGCACTCCAACCGGCAGTGGCAGACGGCGGTCGCGATAGCGAAAATTGTCGACCAGGACCTTCAGGACTCTGCAGCCGGAAACGCACTCTTCTTCCACGCGCGCTACGTGTCGCCAGGCTGGCATCTCAAGCGCGTCGCTTCGATCGGCAATCACGTCTTCTACCGCTAGGTTCGTCGCTCAGCGGGGGCGGAAGCGGGCGGGCTGTGGCTCGCCCGTTTTTCTTTGTGCAAGGCGCGTTGGCGACGTTCTATCGATGTTCTAACGTTTGCGTATGGCAACGCAGCTCGATTCGCTTTGCTTCACCGACTCTCCTCCAATCGCTGCGGAGGTTGCGCGCGGAGTCACTCGCCTGCTTTGCCGACAGGATCTGTTCGCCGTTTGCGAAATGCCGCTGCCGAACGGCCGCCGCGCCGACCTGATGGCCATCGATTCGAAGGGCGGGCTCACGATCGTGGAGATCAAGGTCGCCAGGGCCGACCTCCTCGGCGACGGCAAGTGGTTCGACTATCTCGAATATTGCGACCGCTTCTTTTGGGCGGTTCCGCCGCACTTGGCCGCGATTCTCGACGAAGAACGCTATCTTCCGGGAGAAGCGGGGTTGATCGTGGCGGACCGCTATGACGCCGCCGTGATCCGCGACGCGGCACATCGACCGATGGCTCCTGCCCGCCGGAAGGCCGAGCTGCTGCGCTTCGCGCGCCGGGCCGCGCGCCGCCTTTCGGCGCAAATCGATCCTTCGCTGGGCGAAGCGACTTAGTGTGACGCCGGCTTTGGCTTCTTGGCGTTGATCAGCTGCAGGATCTCGCGCGAGCGCGTGTCGCGCTGGGCGTAGTCGCGCGCCGAATAGCCGGCCGCCGTGTCGGTCTTGTCAGGGTCGGCCCCGCGCTGAAGCAACTCGCGGACGATCGACGTCTGCCGCTGCTGCACGGCGGCAATCAGCGCAGTCTCGCCCATCCTGTTCGTAGCGTCGACCTTCGCCCCTAGCTCGAGGAGCCATCCGACGGCCTCGTCAAAGCCGAGCCGCGCCGCGACGATCAGCGGTGTATCGCCACCTTTCCCGGCCAGGTTCGGATCGGCGCCCTTGTTGAGCAGGAATCCGGTCCATTCGGGATCGCGCCGCGCGACCGCGATGATCAGCGCGGTATTGTTGTCGCCGTCGCGGGCGTTGATGATCGCCGGGCTTGGGTTGTCGCCCATGGCTTCCTGGGCCTTGTTGCCGTCGCGGTTCTTGACCGCCTCGACGAACGCCAGGCCTTGGTAGCCGGTACCCATTTGCGCTGCGGCAGGCGAACCAAGGCAACCGAACGTAACGGCAGCGACAATTGCAAAGCTCGTCTTTTTCACAATCTTAGGCCCTGACATCCCCGCTTGATCGCCCGCCGTTAGCAGAGCAAGGCTGCCTTTGTCATGAACGCGTCCACGCCATTCTGGGAGAAGCCGCTGGCCGCGCTCGATCGCGGTGAGTGGGAAGCCCTGTGCGACGGCTGCGGGCGCTGCTGCGTCCACAAGCTCGAGGATGAGGAGACAGGGCTGCTCTATCCGACCAATGTCGCGTGCAAGCTCCTCGACCGTCGCAATGGGAGATGCCTCGATTACAAGCATCGCATGAAGCGGGTGTCCGATTGTGTGAAGCTTGATCGGACGAATCTGTCGGGACTGGATTGGCTTCCGGAGACTTGCGCTTATCGGCTCCGCGCGGCGGGCGAACCCTTGCCCGAATGGCATTATCTGATCTCCGGAAGCCGCGAAACGATCCATGAGGCGGGTCAATCCACGCGCGGCTGGACGGTCAGCGAAGAGGACGCGGGCGAGCTCGAATTTCATGTGGTCGAACGCCCGCTCTGAAGCCGCGCTGGAAGCGGCGCTTCCAGTCCCGATCGAGATTCGTCCGATGCGCAACGCACGGCGGCTGCGACTGCGCTTCGACGAGGGCAGCGCAACGTTGAAGCTGACCTGTCCGGCACGGATGAGCCGGCGCAAGGCACTCTCCTGGGCACTCGACCAGCGCGAGTGGATCGAAGCCCAGCTTGTCCGCTCCCTCGCGGCCGAGCCCTTCGTTCCGGATGCCGTGATTCCCGTCGAGGGCTCTGACAGGCGGATCGTGTGGAGCGAAGCCGGGCGGCGCGCGCCACAACTCTTGGATGGAGAACTACGCTGCGGCGGCCCTCGAGCCGGCGTGTCCCGGCGCATCGAATCCTTCCTCAAGGCACATGCGCTGAAGATCATGTCTGCCGAAGTCGCGGAATTCGCTTCGCGGGCCGGCGTCGAGGCGACCCGAGTTACGGTCGGTGACGCGGGTACGCGCTGGGGCAGCTGTTCGTCGAACGGCCGGATCCGGTTGAGCTGGCGTCTCATCCTGGCACCGCCGCAGGCCCGCCGCTACGTCGTGGCGCATGAAGTCGCCCATTTGACGCATCTCGATCACGGGCCGCAGTTCAAGGCGCTCGAGGCGAAGCTGGTCGGCCCCGGAGTGTCGGAGGCCAAAGCGATTTTACGACGTGTAGGGCCGCGGCTGCGAAGGATCGGCAGGCGGGTTTGACTGGTCCTCCCCCGGCCTCGGCGGAGGTGCGGGCTGGGGCTGCGGCGGCCGCTGCTGAGGATATTGCGGCTGCTGCGGCGGGAAGGCGCGGTCGAGGTCCTGCTGCGTCGGCTCGCCAGTGCCGTCCGGCCTGACCATCGGCTGCTCCGGGAAGCCGGGCTCCTGCGGGGGCATGATGATCGGCATCCCGTTCTCGTCGACCATCGACTGCATCGCGTTCGCGTCCAGTGTCGTGTCGCCGTAGATTTCCTCTTCCGGAGTAAGTTGCCAGTCGGGGATCGGCACCTGGGTCTCGAATTGTTCGACGGGCCGCCTGGCAACCGCGACCAGCATGAAATCGTGGAATGCCCGTGCGGGGGCAGTACCGCCCTGGAGGCCGGCGACCGTCCGCGCATCGTCGCGGCCCATCCAAACGCCGGTGGTGAGACCGCTCGAAAAGCCGATGAACCAGCCGTCCTTGTTCGAGCTGGTCGTGCCCGTCTTGCCGGCCACGGGCCGACCGATCTGCGCCGAACGGCCGGTACCGCTCAGGACTGCCGATTGGAGCAGGTCGGTCATCTCGGCCGCCACCCACGGAGCGACCAGGACGCGGCCCTCCTCGTTGTCGTGATTGTAGAGCAACCGGCCGTCTGCGGTGACGACCTTCCGGATCCCGTAAGGAGTGACCGCGACACCCTTGTTCCCGACCTCCGCGAAAGCACGCGTCATCTCGATCAAGCGAACATCGCTCGTGCCGAGCACCATGGACGGATAGGTCGAAATCGGCGTCGTGATCCCGAACCGCCGGGCCATGTCGGCAATGGTCGAGAAGCCGAGCTGGGCGCCGATCTTGGCGCTAATCGTGTTGATCGAGCGCGAGAACGCCTCGCGCAGCGTCACCGGACCGAGATTCGTGCGGGTCGAGTTGCGCGGGCTCCAGCCGTCGATCGTCACCGGCTCGTCGACGATGGTGTCCGTCGGCTTCATCCCCGATTCCAGGGCGGCGAGATAGACGAACAGCTTGAATGACGATCCCGGCTGGCGCGTCGCCTGCGTCGCGCGGTTGTAGATCGAGTCGACATAATCCTTGCCGCCGACCATCGCGCGGACCGCCCCGTCCCGGTCGATCGCGACCAGGGCCCCTTGGGTTCCGTCCGGCGCGTTCGCGCGAATCGCCCGGTCTCCCGCCGCCTGCATGCCCGGATCGAGCGTCGTCCAGACGTCGATCGGATCCTGCGTCTGGTCGATCAATTGGTCGAGCTGCGGAAGCGCCCAATCGGTGAAGTAGCGAACGCTATTGTTGTTGGTGGTCTGCTGGATGCGCACGTCGGCCGGGCTTGCCGTCGCGGCGACTTCGGGGGTGATGAAGCCGTTCCGGGCCATCGTTTGGAGAACGACCCCGGACCGCGCCCGCGCCGCCTCGACGTCAGCCGTAGGCGAATAGTTGGACGGCGCTTTCACCAGGCCCGCGATGATCGCCGCTTCGCCGAGGCTGAGATGATCGGCGCCATGCCCGAAGAACTTCCGCGAAGCCGCGTCGATTCCGTAGGCGCCGCCGCCGAAATAGACGCGGTTGAGGTAGAGCTCGAGGATCTGGTCCTTGGTGAACTTGCGCTCGAGCGCGAGCGCCAGAATCGCCTCCTTGACCTTCCGCCCGTAGCTGCGGTTGTTGGTCAGGAAGATGTTGCGTGCGAGCTGCTGCGTGATCGTCGATGTCGCACTGACGCGGTGGTTCTTGACGAGGGCGGACGCGATCGCACGCCCGATACCGATCGGGTCGACGCCGATATGGCTGCGGAAGCGACGGTCCTCGGTCGAAATGAGGGCTGCGCGCATTTCCGCCGGGATTTGCTCGTAGGGCAGCCACCGTCCGAAGCTCGGTCCCAGCGACAGCAGGACTGCGCCATTTGCTGCCCGGACACGGATCGTCTGGCCGAGATCGCTGCGCTTGGTGAGGTCGGAATAGCTCGGAAGGTATGCGGTCGCCACGGCGACTGCGACGACAAGGCCGAGAACGCTGAGCAGCGCGGCATATGCCAGGCCCTTGAGAACCGTCTTGAACGTCGAGCGCCCGGAGGCGGCGGCAGGGCGCGTACGAGCCATTCAGGAAGGTTGGATAGAAAGCCGAACGCGTTGCGACAATAGCGAAGCGGAACCTGTCGGGGAGCCAAGGTTAGCCGGCGATTAACCTGTGGCGGATACATCGCCCGTCATGCATCGTCCCCGGCCTCTGGTATTGATCCTCACGGCAAGCGCCGCGGCCGCAGTCATGCCCTGGGCCGCGGAGGCTCAGTGCCGCCTCTGCTCGACGCCCAGCACGTCCACCGAGCAGGATATAACGGGCGGCGACGTCCGGCTGGAGATCGAGACCGACCTCGACTTTGGCCGGCTCCTGGTGGACGGCGGCTCCGGAGACGCGACGCTTCGGCCGGATGGATCGAGCCTGGCCACGGGAGCGGTTGGGGTCGGGCCGCGCACACGAGTGGCGACGGTCATCGTTCATGGCGAAGCGGGACGGCCACTGCGGATCGACGTTCCGCGACGCATGGATCTCTTTTCTCTCGAGGGCAGCCGGCTGACCTTCGATCAGGTGGAAACCGATGCTCCGGACGTGCCCAAGCTCGATGTGGCCGGCAATCTCACGTTCCACATCGGGGGACGGTTGCGGTTTCTTGGCTCCGAGGACGGCGACTTCCGCGGCGACCTGCCGATTACCGTTGAATATCAGTGACTGCGGGGATCGCTCGCGGATCCCAACTGCATCCGGACCGGCGCAAAGTCTAAGCCGCCATTAACCAAAGCCTTGAGGGAAGCCGTAAGCGAGAAGGGTTAATTGCGTCTCCACGGGTGACCGGACCAATCGGCCAGCCGCGATTGTCACGAACCAGTGGGGATTTCGAATGAACAAGTCACTTCTTAGCATCGCGGCGGCGACGGCTGCCCTGGTTGCGACGTCGGCCAATGCGGCTCCGACATCGGTTAGCAACGGTCCGGTCCAGGCTCACGCGACGATCGTGAAGCCGCTGACACTGACCAAGGTGTCGGACATGGATTTCGGCTCGATCGTGGTCCAGGACAACGGCACCGCCTCGCTCGACAATGCCGGAACGCTGACCTGCCCGGCGACGCTGACCTGCGCGGGCACGGGCACGCCGGCCGAATATACCGTCACCGGGACCAACAACCAGGTGGTGTTCATCACCAAGCCGAACGTGACCCTCACCAACTCGGGCAACCCGGGCACTCCGCTCACGCTGGTGCTGACGGGTCCGACGCAGGTGACCCTGCCCAACTCGGGCGCCTCGGGCATCAACTTCAAGCTCGGCGGCGACCTCGCGATTGCCGCGTCGACCAAGGAAGGCGTCTACCAGGGCGACCTGGCGGTCACCGTCAACTACTAAGCTCGCGAGAAGATATGCGCAGCTCGAGCTGCGGCGAGGGGCTGCCGGTGATCGGCGGCCCCTTTTCTTTTCGCTTCAACCTCCATGGTTGACCGAAATTCAACCATTGTGCGTCAAAGACGCGCCGACGCTTGCGTGTCAGTGGGAGCCGGGATGATCTTTTGGGTTCGGTCGATTGCGCTGACACTCGCGCTGACTGCTGCTTTGGCGAGCGGCGGCGCAGATGCCGCGAACGCGGTGGTTAAGGTCAACGCCAAGGCGACCAAGCCGCTGTCGCTGACCCGCGTCCAGGATCTCGATCTCGGGACGATCGTGCTCGCGCCGGGAACCTGGTCGGGGGCCAACGTCGTGATCACGCAGGCGGGTGTGTTCAGCTGCACCAATCCAAATACGACTTGCTCCGGCGCGCCGCGGGCGGCGACATACTCGGTGAGCGGATCGAATAACGAGGTCGTGCGAATCAACGCGCCGAACGTCACTTTGACCAATCAGAGCGACCCCACGAAGACCCTGACGCTCGTCGTCGACAGCCCCGGCACCGTGACGCTCCAAAACGGGGGCAAGAAGGGCACCGATTTCAATCTGGGCGGATCGATCGCTCTGAGTTCAACGACCGCGGGCGGGCTCTATACCGGCACGTTCGACGTCACCGTCGAATATTGATCCCCAGGACGGCCGAACCTCCACCCATTGCGCGTTTTCCCGGTGTGGTTGACCGAAAATCAACCATTCCGGAGCAAAGAGGATGGCGATTGCTCCAATTCGGAGCCGAGTGGGGACCGCCAAAATGACTGTCACGATCAGGGCTATCGTATCGGCCGCTGTTTTTGCTGCGCCGCTTTTCGCTTCCGCAACGCCGGCCCAAGCCGGGATCGGCGACTTGCTGGTCGCGCCGACCCGCATCGTGCTCGACGGCCGCAAGGGCGCCGAGGTCGTGCTCAACAATATCGGCGAGGAGCCCGCGACCTATCGCGTCTCGGTCGAATTCCGTCGGATGAAGACCGACGGCAGCCTCGAGGACGTTTCCGATCCGACGGCGACCGACAAGACGGCAGCCGATATGATCATCTACGCGCCGCGGCGAGTGACGCTTGCGCCGCATGAGCCGCAGGCGATCCGCATCGCAGCCCGTCCGCCGCAAGGCCTCGCCGACGGCGAGTATCGCGTCCACATGCTGTTCCGCGCAATCCCGCCCGCGACGCCGGTGGTGAAAGCGAGCATGCCGTCCGAGGAGAAGGGCCTGCGCTTTCAGCTTACGCCGATCTACGGCGTCACCATTCCGGTCATCGTGCGCCTCGGTAACCTGCAGGCGACGGCCGGCATCGCCAACGTGCAGCTCCAGAAGAAGGATAGCGGCCAGGCGGTTTCGCTCGATCTCACGCGTACGGGCTCGCGCTCGACGTTCGGCGAGGTTCGCGTGCTGAAGGCGGGTGTCAAGGATCCGATCGCGATCCAGAAGGCCGTCGCCGTCTATACGGAGTTGAACTCTCGTCACCTCGAGGTGCCGGTCAGCGCCGAATATAAGGGCGAGGTCGCAGGTCCGGTCACGGTGCAGTACGTCGAAACGTTCGACGACGGCTCGCACGTGATCGCCGAGACCAAGACGGTCCTGCGCTAGGCGAGGGACAGGCCCAGGGGGAGCTCCTCCGGTGTTCGGGCCGGCCAAATGGCTGCGTAAGGCCGTGCTGCTGCTGGCGCTCTGCGCTGGCGGCATCGGCGCGTCCGCCCCGGTGCCGCAAGCCGCCGGGTGGAGAGCCGATCCCGACGATCAGTTCCTTCTTGACGTCAACATCCGCCAGCTGCGGCTTGGCGACGGAGTACGCGCCTATAACACGCCCGAGGGCACGTGTGTCGTCTTAGGCGACTTTTTGACGACGCTCGACGTGCCGATGCGCATCGACCTTACCGCAAAGAAGGCGACCGGCTGGGCGTTCAAGGAAAATAACCGGATTTCCATCGATTACGGCGGCCAAATGGCCGCGTTCGGCGGAAAGACGGAGGCGATTGCACCGGGCACGATCCGCGAGACTCCCGAAGGCTGGTGCGTCCAGACGACGGCGCTTTCGCGCTGGTTCGGAATCAACGTGAAGCCGATCACCACCGGCTCCGTCCTGGTGCTCCAGTCCGACACCAAGCTCCCCGTGGAACTAACGATCGAGCGGCAGCAGCGCGCGGCGCACATCCATCCGGCGAGCTTCGATCTGTCGACCCTTCCGCACGTGCGAGTGCCGTACCGCATGTGGCGCTCGCCGGCCCTGGATTTCGTGGTGAGCGCGGGCGTGACTTACCGCGCAAGCGATGGGGTCCGCGTAGACCGGCAAAGCTCTGTCTATGCGGCCGGCGAGATCGCACGCCTGTCCTACGATGCGCAGTTGACAACCACGCCCCAGGGCAAGCCGAGCCTTCTCCGCCTGCGCGCTTATCGTTCGGATCCGGACGGCCATCTGCTCGGATTCATGCACGCCACCCATGTCGGTGTCGGCGATGTCGAGAGCTTCGACGATGGCCTGACCGGCGTTGCTTCAGCTGGGCGCGGCGCGGTCATAACCAACCGGCCACTCGCGACCCGGGTGGCGTTCGACCGCACGCGGTTCGAAGGCGACCTGCCAACTGGGTGGGAAGCGGAAATCTACCGCAACGGAGAGCTTCTGGGCTTTGCCAAGCCCGATGGAAGTCAGCGCTATGTATTTGATAACGTGCAACTTCTCTACGGGGAGAATCGGGTCGAGATCAGGCTCTACGGACCGCAGGGACAGACTCGGATGCGCGAGGAAGTCATCAATGTCGGCCAGGACAACGTGCCTGCCGGCAAGACCTGGTACTGGGCCGGCTTCAATCAACCCGGCCGCGACATTCTCGATCTCGAGAAGCCGCCGGATACTTCGGCGTCCCGGCCGCGGGCGCAGGCGGCAGTGTCGGTCGAGCACGGGATTGACGACCGAACGTCGGTCGGACTGCTCGCTCGCGCCATGCTCGTGGGCGATGAGCATCTTACCTTTGTCGAGGGTAACGTCCGTCGCTCGATCGGCGGCGCGCTGGTCGAACTCGGCGGCGCGCGCGAATCCAACGGCGGAACCGCCGCGCATGCGCAGCTCGTCGGCAAGATCGGAACCGTCAACGTTAGCGCCGAAGCTCTTCTGGCAAATGATTTTCATTTGCAGGGAGGTCCCGCGCAAAGCGTTCGCGACGCGCGCGTTTCGCTTGACGCGCCGTTGCACGTCGGGCGCACCGTCTTCCCTGCGCATGCTGAAATGCGAATGACGGACCACCGCGACGGGACAAAGTCGCTTACTGCTGCGGCGCGCCTCTCGGCGAATTTCGACCGCTTCAACCTGGCGACCGACCTGAGCTATTCGAAGCAATATGTGCCGTCCGGCCTCGCAGCTCCCGCGCTCTTCAACGTCGGGCTGATCGGGACCGGCCATATCGGAGACGTCCGCCTTCGCGCTGGGACGACCTTCGACGTGTCGCCGTCAGCCCGTTTTCGAACCGCCGAGCTGTCGGCCTATTGGTCGAAGGACGAGAACGTCGATTGGGAAGGCGACCTGGCGTACGATGCGCTGACCCACCGGGCTCGCGCGCGGATCAGCCACGTGCGGCGCCTCAGCAGCTTCGCTGTCGCCTTGACCGGAGAAGCCGCAACGGACGGTTCCGTCGCGTTCGGCTTCAATCTCAACTTCTCGCTTGATCCGAGCCACGGACTGTCCCTATCGAGGCGGCCCTTGGCGCAGGCGGGGTCCGTTCACGCGGTCGTCTACCGCGACCTCAACGACAATGGCTTGAGAGATTCGGGCGAGCCCCTCGAAAAAGGCGTGCTGGTGACCACCGGGACCATGGTGTCCGATCAACCGACGAACGCCAGGGGAATGGTCACGGTTGGAGGATTGACCGCCTATCAGCCGATCACCGTCGGCCTCGACCAGGCAAGCCTGTCGGATCCGATGCTCGTGCCGAAGAAGGCGCTTCAGGTCGTGGTGCCCCGCCCGGGCATTCCGGCCGAGGTCCAGATTCCCCTCGTCGGCGGCGGCGATGTCGAAGGGGCGATCGTCAAGAGCGCCGAGCTCGGCTTCGAGGGGCTCGACCTCGAGCTCGTCGATGGCAGCGGCAAGGTCGTGGCTACCGCACGGACGGATTTCGATGGATTCTTTCTTTTCGACCGTGTCGCCTACGGCACCTACACGGTTCGGATTGCCAAGGATTCCGCGGCGGGCGCGAAGCTTGTCGCGGATCTGGGCCTTACCGTGCACGTGAGCGTGGACAAGCCGGTGGTTCGCGCCGGAGTCATACATGCGACGCCGTCGTCGGTGATCGCCTCGGCGGGCGCGGTTCAAGCCACCAAATAGCCAGGCATCGCCTCCGGTTCGGCCGAACTCCGAGCCGGTCGCAAACGGCCCGCCGTCCCGGAACGCGTTTCACGATTTCGATGGTGCGGTCGAGAAGACTCGAACTTCCACGGCCTTTCGGCCACAGCGACCTCAACGCTGCGCGTCTACCAGTTCCGCCACGACCGCACGTCATGAAAAAGCAGGCCGGCCCGAACGGCCGCCGCCACTGGCAAGGCGGCGCCTCTAGCAAAGCGTCCGGAGGGGCGCAATGCTATCCGATTGGCGGAAAATCCGGTCCATTTTGGAACAAAGGTTAATGCCGACTTTACCATTGCACCGCCTAGACGTTAGGCATTCGCAATGCTGCTTCTCACCGCCCTCGCTGCCGCAGTTTCAACGCCGCCAAGCCCGTCCTTCACGCGCGTCGGCGCAACGGTTCAGGCACGCGCCTTCGTTCGGATCGTATCCGCCGTCACGGTGCGTCTGGGCGAAGGCCCGCTCCAGGGTCAGGCCCCGCTAGCGCAGAACACGAAGGTGCACACCGACGGCGGAACGCGACCCGCGCTGTTGATAGAATTCCAGTAATATCAGATAGTTAGACGCCAGACTCGCCCAGGGTAATGGTCAGTTCGTCGCCACCGGGCGGGACGTTGACTTCGGCACTGTTGAAGCTTGCGCTTGCCCCGGCGGCGAGCGTTCGTGCCGGCGGAGCGATCGTCCAGCTGTAGACGACTTTGCCCGCCTTGCTGCGAAGCTGCGCCTGCAGGGGCGGCACCTCCTGCTCACGCGAGGTCGGGTTGATCACGCGCCCGGTGACGGTGAGCAGCTGATTGCCGCTTTCGAGCTGCTGCCGGTCGCGATGGGTCACGATCAGCGCGAGCTGGCTCGCAGCTCCCGTCCCGAGGCCAAGCCTCGCCTTGAGCTCGGCGGGCGCAAGAAAATAGAACAAGGCCGCGACCGCGGCGGCCGCCACCACGACGATCAGCATGGTGATGACGGGGCTGCGCCGGCGAGGCTCGAACTCGTCCGCGGCCGCGAAGGGGCTGAATTCGTCGTCCGTGGCTTCGGCCTGCGGCGGTTCATTCCAGTCCGTCGCGATACCCGCCGCAGTGTCGAGGGAGGCCGCCATCTGCAGGTCCGAAGACATCGCCTGAGCGCGTTGTTCCGCTGCATATTCGGCAGCTTCCCTCTCGCGGTCCTCTGCGACTTCGGTTTCTGCTGCAGGGACGTCAGATTCAGCGGGAGCTTCCTCGCTGCCCTCGATCACCGCTTCTTCGTAGGCCCGTTCCTCGGCTTCAGGGCCGCTGCGGGGCTCGATCATCGTCGCCTCGGCGACAGTTTCGTCTTCCGGCGCGGTTTCTACCTCATCGGCGGCCTGCGGTTCGGCCTGAACGGCGGCTTCCGGTTCCTGGTGCCAACTGTGCTTGCACGATGCGCAGCGAACCTGCCGCCCCTGCGGAGGGATCGCATCGTCCTTCACCACATATTGCGTCGAGCAATTTGGGCAGGTGAGGATCATTACGACAAAAGACCTCTTCCGGGACGGTGAGTGCAGGGTAAACAGGAATGCGGTGAGCTTGGCAAGGCAGTGGGCCTGGCGGGCTGCCGGGGAGGGAACAGCAACTGTCGCAAGTCGCCGAATTCGACAGCGTGGGTCTGCGCTACGGCACGGGCGCGGAGGTTCTTCGCGACCTCGATTTCCGGCTCGCACATGGCGGATTCTACTTCCTCACCGGTCCGTCCGGAGCCGGCAAGACATCGCTGCTCAAGCTGCTTTACCTCGCCCAGCGACCCACGCGTGGGCGCATCCGCTTGTTTGGCGAGGAGCTGAGCGACGCTCCGCGCGAGATCCTCCCGAACTTCCGCCGGCGCATCGGCGTGGTGTTCCAGGACTTCCGGCTGATCCGCCATCTTTCCGCATTCGACAATGTCGCTCTGCCGCTGCGCGTCGCCGGAGCGAGCGACGAGCAGGTGGAGGGGCCGGTGCGCGAAATGCTGGCCTGGGTCGGCCTTGCGGATCGCGCGAGCGCACGCCCGCCGACGCTCTCCGGAGGCGAGCAGCAACGCGTGGCGATCGCGCGGGCGGTAATCAACCGCCCTGACCTGCTGGTTGCGGATGAACCGACCGGTAACGTCGATGCGGCAATGGCCCAGCGTCTGCTGCATCTGTTCTCGGCGCTCAATCGCCAGGGCACGACCGTCGTGGTCGCCACCCACGATGTCGGGCTGATCAGCGCAACCCCCGGCGCCCAGCTGATCCGCATCGAAAATGGCGGGATCACCGACCCGACCGGCACATTACGCAATCCGCCGCGGGCGCCCAGCTGATGTTCGAGTGGCTCTTCGCTTCTCCGTCCGAGCGCCGATTGCTCGGTGAAGCTCGACTGCGTGGTCCCACGGCATGGGTGATCGCGATCATGAGCTTCTCCATCGTCATCATCGGCGCTGCGGGGCTTGCGCTGGCCAATACCGCCGCACTGCTCACGCATGCGATCGAGGCCCGTTACTCCGTCGAGGTGCCCACGGGAGGCCGCAACGTCGAAACTTTGCTGCGCACCGTCCGAGCCGCTCCTGGAGTGACCAGCGCTGACGCAGTGCCCGAAAGCGAGATGCGCCGGACGCTGGAGCGCTGGCTCGGGCCTGCCGCGCAAAGCAGCGAGCTGCCGGTGCCCGCCCTGGTCAATTTCGATGTCGGGCCCGGCGCGGACATGGGCGCAATCAGCAAGCGCGTCGAGCGCGCGGTACCAGGCGCGACCCTCGCGGCGCATCGCGAAGCCGTGGGCCCGCTGCTGCGATCGCTCCGCCTGCTTCAGTGGGTCGCCTTCGGTCTCGTCCTGTTGTTGAGCGCGGCAGCTTCCGCGGCCGTGGTGCTCGCCGCACGCGGCGCGCTCGACACGCACCGCTTCACGATCGAGGTGATGCACGGCATCGGCGCAACGGACCTTCAGGTCACCCGCCTGTTTCAGCGCAAGATCGCGATCGACGCCCTCGTCGGCAGCATTGCCGGAGCCGCAGCGGCTGGCTTGGTGCTGCTGGCTCTCGCAACCGGGGCATCCTTCGCTGGAGAGCTGACCGGCGGCGCGACCCTGTCCGGCATCGATCTCCTGATCCTTCTCCTGCTTCCGCTCGCACTTACGATCCTCGCGACCTGGGTTGCGCGCACGGCTGTTCTCGCGGCACTGCGCAAGGCTCTATGATCGCCCGGGTCTCCGCTCTCATCCTGCTGGTCTACGCGGTGGGTTTCATATTCTTCAGCTTCACGCTGGGGAAACCGGCTCATGCCAATGCCCGGGCGACCGATGCAGCCGTGGTCCTGACCGGAGCGAGCGGACGCATCGAACATGCGCTCGATGCGCTTCGGCAGGGCAAGGCGAAACGCCTGCTCATCGCGGGCGCGGATCCGCTGGTGACGAAAGCGGATTTGACCCGGCGCAACCCGGCCGGCGCCAAGGTCATCAGGTGCTGCGTCGATCTTGGCAGCGAATCCGTGGACACCCGGACCAACGCCGAGGAAGCGAAACGCTGGCTCGACCAGCACAAGTTCAAATCCGTGAGGCTGATCACCAGCGACTGGCACATGCGCCGCGCCCGCTACGAGTTCGATAAGGCGCTGGGCTCGCGATATGTGTTGGTGACCGACGGGGTCCGGACCGAGCCGAGCTTCCTCACCCTGTTCGGCGAGTACAATAAATATGTGCTGCGCCGGCTCGCGGTCTGGGCGGACCTTTAATGGCCGCCATCCGGTCGCTCGTTTACGCGGCAATCTTCTATCCGGCGACGACCCTTTGGGTCATCGGGGGCGTCGTTGTGTCGATGTTGGGCCGGCGCCCCACGCTCGCCGTCGTGCTGAGCTGGGTCCAAATGCATCATTGGCTCTGTGAAAACGTGCTCGGCATCCGGACGCGCGTCGAAGGTGAAATTCCGTCAGGTCCCTACCTGATCGCAGTCAAGCATGAGGCGATGTTCGAGACGCTCGAAATGGTTCGGCTGTCGAAACTACCGGCCATCGTCATGAAGCGCGAGCTGGGGGGCATTCCGCTCTTCGGCACGCTCACTCGCCGCTATGGCGTCATTCCCGTGGAGCGAAACGCCGGCGCGAAGGCGCTGCGCGGGATGGTGGCTGCGGGACAGGAGGCAGTCGCCACGGGGCGGCCGGTCATCATTTTTCCTGAGGGCACGCGCGTCCGTGTCGGACAGCGTCCGCCGCTTCGCCCGGGTTTCGCAGGGCTCTATCGAGCGCTGGCACTTCCGGTGGTGCCCATCGCAGTGAACAGCGGCCGCTTGTGGGGCCGCGGGTTCATCCATCACAGCGGCACGATCACGTTCAAGGTCGGCGATGTGATCCCGGGCGGACTGAAGCGCGCCGAGATCGAGGCGCGGGTTCACGCCGCGATCAACGCGCTCCAGCTAGCTCCTGAGGCGGGCGCCTAGCTTTTCGGCCGAAGCAACGATCCGCTGGGAGATCTCGCCAATCTGTTCGTCGGTGAAGCTCTTCTCGACCGGCTGCAGAGTCACTTCGAAGGCGAGCGAAAGTCCCTCCGGGCTTTCAAAGCGATCGAACAGCCGGACCTGGGTGATCGCCGACTTGTCCGCACCGCGGATGGCGCGAACCAAATTGTCCGACGGCAGCTCATCCGGCACCATGAACGCGAAGTCGCGGGTGATCGCGTGGAGCGCCGGCGGCGCATAAGCAGCGCGGGCGCGGCCGGATGAGCGGGGCGCCGGGATGGCGTCCAGATAGATGTCCGCGGCAACCGCGCCGGCCGGCGCATCCAGCTCCTTCTGCAGTTTCGGATGAAGCTCACCGAAGCTCGCGACGATCGTCTTGGGCCCCAGACCGAGTTTGGCCGACCTGCCCGGGTGCCAGGTCGGCCCGGCATCGGGGAACAGCTGGAGGTTCGCGACAGGCGCGCCCGCGGCTTGGAGCAGCGCGCTGACCTCAGCCTTCACGTCGAAGGGCCCGAAAGTGCGGGCCTTGCCGGACTGCCATTCGCGGCCGCGCTGCTCGCCGGCCAGGATCAACGACAGGGTCGGGTGCTCTGCGTCGCCAAGATACCGGCGCCCGACTTCGAACAACCGCACGGACGATGCGCCCCGGTCGAGGTTGCGGCGTGCCGCGGCGATCAATCCCGGAAGGAGCGACGGCCGCATCACCTTCAGGTCCTCGCTGATCGGATTTGCAAGCCGCCAGTCTGCCCCGCCGAAGGCGTCGGCTTCCGCTACGGAAATGAAACTCCAGGTGACCGCCTCGTCCAGGCCGCGCGCTGCGGCAGTGCGCCGAACCCGCCGCTCCACCAGCTGCGATCGCGTGGCGGTCGGCCTCGCGACACCGGGAGCACGCTCCAGCGGCATCGACGGCACCTTGTCATAACCTTCGATGCGCGCGATTTCCTCTACGAGGTCCGCAGGATCTTCCACGTCGCGCCGCCAGGTCGGGATCGTCACTGTCGCGCCGTTCAGCTCAAAGCCGAGTCTGTCGAGGATCTCGCGCTGACGCTTCTCCGGCACGTCGATGCCGCTGAGTGCCTTGGTCCGAACGAAGTCGAACTCGATCGTGCGGCGCTCGACGGGCGGCTCGCCGGCGCGGATCTCGGCCGATGGTTCGCCCCCGCAGATGTCGACGATCAGGCCGGTGAGGATCGCCAAACCCTCGTCGAGGAAGGCGGGATCGACTCCGCGCTCGAAGCGGCTGCGGGCGTCGCTGGTAAGTCCTAGCGCCTGGCCGGTGCGGGCGATGCGTTCCGGCGTGAAGTAGGCCACTTCGAGCATCACGTCGGTCGTCGCTTCGCCGACGCCCGAATCCTCGCCGCCCATGATCCCGCCGATGTCGTGCACCTGTTGGTCGTCGGCGATGACGGTCATGAACGGTTCGAGCACATACTCCTTCTCGTTGAGCGCCAGCACCTTCTCGCCGGGCTTCGCGGCGCGGGCGGTAAGGCCGCCGGTCAGCTTGGCGATGTCGTAGGCGTGGGCGGGGCGGCCGTGCTCGAGCATCACATAATTGGTGATGTCGACGAGGGCCGAGATCGGTCGCTGTCCCGCGGCCTTCAGCCGCCGCTGCATCCAGTCCGGCGAGGCGCCGTTCCGGACGCCTCTCACCGCGCGTCCGAAGAACGAGGGGCAGCCGTCGGGATCCTCGATCGTGATCGGCACCGGGCATGGAAAGCTGCCTTCGATCTGCGGAACCGCGAGCGGCTTCAGCGTGCCCATTCCGGCCGCGGCGAGGTCGCGGGCAATCCCGCGGACGCCCATGCAATCCTGGCGGTTCGGAGTGACGTTCACGTTGAAGACCGGGTCGTCGAGGCCCGCATATTCCGTGAAGGCGGCGCCGACCGGCGCATCCTCCGGAAGCTCGATGATGCCGCTATGATCGTCGCCAAGCTCAAGCTCGCGCGACGAGCACATCATGCCGCGGCTTTCGACGCCTCGGATGTTCGCGATCTTCAGTGTGATGTCGCTGCCCGGGATGTAGGTCCCCGGCGCTCCAAAGACGCCGAGCATTCCGGCGCGGGCATTCGGAGCTCCGCAGACGACCTGGATCTTTTCGCCAGTGCCGGCGTCCACCGTCAGCACCTGCAGCTTGTCGGCCTGCGGGTGCTTCTCGGCGGTCAGCACCTTGGCCACCCGAAAAGGGGCGAGCGCTTCCGCCGGGTTGGAAAGGTCTTCCACCTCCAGGCCGATCGCGGTCAGCTTCTCGGCGATCGCCTCGGCGGACGCGTCCGTGTCCAGGTGCTGCTTCAGCCATTCGAGGGAGAACTTCACGCGCCGACTCCGCCCGAAAGCGTGGGAACGTCGAGCGCCCGGAAACCGTAATGCTTGAGCCAGCGGATATCGCCGTCGAAGAAGGCGCGCAGGTCATCCATTCCGTATTTCAGCATCGCCAGGCGATCGATCCCGCAGCCGAAGGCGAAGCCCTGCCACTCGTTCGAATCGAGCCCGCAATTCGCGATGACGCGCGGGTGGACCATCCCCGACCCGAGGACCTCCATCCAGCCCTCCTGGCCGCCGACCACGCGCCGGCCGTTCTCCATCGACCAGCCGACGTCGACCTCCGCCGAGGGCTCCGTGAAGGGGAAGTAGGAGGGGCGCATCCGCAGCGCGATATCGTCGCGCTCGAAGAAGGCCTTGAGGAACGTCTCGAGCGTCCACTTGAGGTGGCCGAGCGTAATCGCGCGGTCGATCACCAGCCCTTCGACCTGGTGGAACATCGGTGTGTGCGTCGCGTCGCTGTCGGAACGGTAGACGCGGCCCGGCGCGATCACGCGCAACGGCGGAGGGTTCGCTTCCATCGTCCGGATCTGCACCGGCGACGTATGCGTGCGCAGCACTCGCGGCTCTTCATCCGGCGTGCGGGGCTGGACGTAGAAGGTGTCCATCATCGCGCGCGCCGGGTGTGTCTCGCCCATGTTGAGCGCGGTGAAATTGTACCACTGGCTCTCAATCTCCGGGCCTTCGGCGACGGAGAAGCCGAGGTCGGCGAAGATCTCGGCCAGCTCGTCCATCACCTGGCTGACCGGGTGGACGGTGCCGGAAACGATCTCCGCTGCCGGAAGCGACAGGTCGATCTTCTCGGTCGCGAGCTTGCGTTCGAGTTCGGCATTCTCGAGGGCCGCCTTGCGGTCCGCGATGGCAGTCGTCACCTGTTCGCGAAGCGAGTGGATCCTCGGCGCTTCGGCCGCCCGCGTTTCCGCGTCCATCGACCCCAGCGACTTGAGCTTCGCAGTGATTTCCCCCGATTTGCCGAGCAGCGACACCCGCACGGCATCGAGGTCGTGCAGGTTTTCGGCAGCGGCAATGCGGTCGAGCAACGCGTCGGACATGCGCTGCGCCTTAGCCGCGCTGCAGCGCAAAATGCAAAGGCGTGCTAAGGCTGTTGGCACGATGAGCCACTGGCCCGAGCTGAGCGTCGAAAGCGATCACGACACGCTCGCCATTCTTCACCTCGCCGCGCAGATGCTGGGCAAGATCCGCGTCGCTCACGCGCCATGGATGAACCACGGCTGGCACGTCGCGCTTCAGCCGAATGCGCGCGGCTTCTCGACCCTGCCGACCGCTGCCGGGGACGGCCGGACGTTCACTCTGACGCTGGACCTTTGCCGGCACGCGATGGTGCTGTGGGTCAGCGATGAATCGCGCGAGGAGGTCCCGCTCAACGCCGGAAGCATTGCCGCGCTCCACCACCGGCTGATCGGGATCCTCGACCGGCATGGGCTGCCGACGGACTTCAACGGGCGGCCGAGCGAGATCCCGGACGCGGTGCCGTTCGCCGACGATCATGCGCACCGCAACTACGATCGCGATTCGGCCTCGCGCATTCGCCAAGCTTTCGCGGAAATGCTTCCGGTCTTCGCGCGTTTCCGGGCCGGCTTCTCGGGCAAGGCGAGCCCGGTTCAGCTGTGGTGGGGAGCGTTCGACCTGGTCGTCAGCAAGTTTTCAGGGCATCCGGCACCTCCGCATCCGGGCGGAATGCCTGGCCTGCCCGATCGAATCACGCGCGAAGCCTATAGTCACGAAGTGACCAGCGGCGGTTTCTGGGCGGGTGGAGTGACGGCGGCCGAGCCCTTCTTCTACACCTACATCTATCCCGAGCCGGACGGGTACCGGCAGGCGAAGGTCGCGCACGGCCGGTACGACGAGAGCTACGGCGAATTCGTGCTGCCCTATGCGCAGGTGCAAGCCTCGGCGAATCCGGAGCGCATGCTCGGCGAGTTCCTGCAGTCGGCCTACGATGCCGGTGCGAACCTGGCCAAATGGGATCGCGAGGCGCTCGAGCGCGAGCCTGTCGCCCCCTAGCTCGGCACGAACGGATAGGGCGAAATCGACTTTCGGTTTTCCTCGACCGCCAGCATCCGGCCCGCCGGCGGGGTCGCGCGATAGGCGCATTGCAGCCGCGGGCAGATCGAGCAGGCGGGACCGACCGGTGTTGCGGGCGTGTTCAAAAGGTCGAGGCCGTCCGCATAAGCGATTCGATTGGCGTACTTCACGTCGCAGCCGAGCCCGATGGCGAGCAGGGCATCGTCGCGAAGGTCGGGCCGGATCGGGCGCTCGATCGTGCGGCTGATGGTGAAGAAGCGCTGGCCGTCCGGAGTCTCGATCAGCTGGCGGATGGTCTGGCCGGGCGTCTGGAAGGCCGCGTGCAAGTGCCAGCGCGGACAGGTGCCGCCGAAGTGCGAGAAAGGAAAATTCTCGCCGGCGTAGCGCTTGGAGATGTTCCCGGCCGGATCGACGCGAAGCATGAAGAACGGGACGCCTTTCGCACCCGAGCGTCCCAGCGTGGTCAGCCGGTGCGAGACCTGCTCGACGTTCGATCCAAACTGGGCGCAGAGCCGGTCGATCGCATAGCGATAGTCCTCGGCGGCCCGCAGGAACTTGCCGTATGGCATGATGATCGCGCCGGCCGCGTAATTGGCGAAGCTCATGTGCAGCAGCCGGCGGCTTCCGGGGTCCGGTGGCCGCGCGGCCTCGAGCATGTTGACGATGATCGGCGCGAACTCGAGCAAAGCGAGCTGGTAGGCGATCCCGAACTGGCGGTTCTCGGGCCTTAGCAGCGACGACAGCTGGAGAACGCGCCGCTGCGCGTCGTAGCTCTGGCTCGCGTCCTCGAGGATCTCCGGGCCGACGACACGCACCTCGACGCCCCACGCTTCCTTGAGCCGCTGGCGTAACGGTTCGGCGATCGACAGCGGGTGATTGAGCGCTCCGCCCAATGTCTCCGAGGCTTCTTCGAGCTCGGGATAATGGTTGCGCTGCGACTGGATATAGTCGCGCACCCAGGTTTCGGGAGTGATCAGGGACCGCGGGTCGGCCCGCCGCTCCTCACCGTCGGGACGGCGCTGCACCTCGCGCACGGCGGTGTAGAGCCGCGCGATTCCCTCGGCCAGGGAGGGGGCGTTGTCTGCAAGCTCGACAAGCTCGTAGCGGCTGACTCCGAGGTCGGCGAGCATCGGGTCGGAGAAGATCTCCGCGAGCTGCGTCGCGCCGCCGCCGTCCGCGCCTTCGGCGGCGAAGGCCTTCACATCGATGTCGAAGCCCTCCGCCAGCCGCAGCAGGATGCCTGCGGTGACCGGGCGCTGATTCCGCTCGAGGTGATTGAGGTAGGAAGCAGAGATGCCGAGCTCGTCCGCCATCTGGCTCTGGTTGAGCCCGCGTTCGCGGCGCAGACGCTTGAGGCGCGCGCCGAGGAAGAGCTTCCGCTGAAGCATCATCTGTGAAGCTGTCACGAAATTTACAAAAGCACAAGTCGGTTGCTGACACGTAAGCACTTTTCTGTGCGACTTTTACCGTCGGAATGAGTTCTCCTGCGACTCACAACGAGGGGAATCCTTACAATGAGTGATTTCGGAATGGTCGTGGCGGGTCCTCAGGGGCGGTTCGATGGCATCGAGCGGCCTTACAGCGTCGAGGAAGTGCTCCGCCTGCGCGGCTCGGTGCCGATCGAATATACGCTCGCGCGCCAGGGCGCGCTCAAGCTGTGGGATTTGCTGAACCGGGACGAGCCCGTCCGCGCGCTCGGCGCCCTCAGCGGCAATCAGGCGATGCAGATGGTCCGCGCCGGCCTTAAGGCCATCTATCTCTCCGGTTGGCAGGTGGCGGCGGACTCCAACGTCTCCGGTTCGATGTACCCCGACCAGTCGCTCTATCCCGCCAATTCCGGTCCCGAGCTCGCGAAAAAGATCAACAAGACTCTGCAGCGCGCCGACCAGATCGAGCATCTCGAGGGCGGAGCGCAGCGCGACTGGTTCGCGCCGATCCTCGCCGACGCGGAAGCCGGCTTCGGCGGCCCCTTGAACTGCTATGAGATCATGAAGGCCTATATCGAAGCGGGTGCCGCGGGCGTTCACTTCGAGGACCAGCTCGCCTCTGAAAAGAAGTGCGGTCACCTGGGCGGCAAGGTGCTCATCCCCACACAGGCCGCGATCCGCAACCTGGATGCCGCCCGCCTCGCCGCCGACGTTTGCGGCGTTCCGACGATCCTCGTCGCGCGCACCGACGCCGAGAGCGCAAAGCTCATCACCAGCGACGTCGACGAGCGCGATCGTCCGTACATTACCGGCGAGCGGACGGCCGAAGGCTTCTTCCGTCTGAAGGACGGCACGGGCCTCGACCATTGCATCGCGCGGGGCCTCGCCTTCGCGCCGCACGCCGATCTTCTTTGGTTCGAAACGAGCCACCCGAACCTCGAGGAAGCGCGCGCCTTCGCCGAGGGCATCCACGCGCGATTCCCTGGCAAGCTGCTCGCCTACAATTGCTCGCCCAGCTTCAACTGGAAGGCGAAACTCGACGAAGAGACGATCGCGAACTTCCAGCGCGAGCTCGGGGCGATGGGCTACAAGTTCCAGTTCGTGACGCTGGCCGGCTTCCACAGCCTCAACCATGCGATGTTCGAGCTGGCGTCCGATTATCGCGACCGCGGCATGGCCGCTTATTCGGAGCTTCAGGAGGCCGAGTTCGCCAGCGAGGCGGCGGGCTACACCGCGACCCGCCACCAGCGAGAGGTCGGCACCGGATACTTCGACGCGATCGCCACCGCCGTTTCCGGCGGCCAGGCGTCGACCGTCGCACTCAAGGAATCGACCGAAGCGGCCCAGTTCAAATCGAACCAAGCCGTGGCAGCGGAGTAGGAGCAAGGTGATGGGACAGCGTTACTGGGTCGTCGGCGGTGATTATGCGGACTGCCGCTTCAAGGACCTCAAGCCCGGCACCGAGATCGTGCACGGCCCCTACAGCGACGAGATGAAGGCGCGCATGGAATGGCAGCGCCTGACCTTCCGCGACCGCTGCGGAGCGACCGAACGCTACTCGATTTGCATTGAGCCGGTGCTACATTGAGCCCAATGACCTCAGGCGTGCTTGATGTCCCCAGGATCATTGCCGAACCTTCCAGCGTCCGAGGCGCTTCCGAAGTCCTGACACCTTCCGCGCTGGAGTTCCTGTCCGAGCTCCATGAGCGGTTCGACGAGCGGCGGCTGCAGCTGCTCGACCGGCGCGAGGAGCGGCAGCACCGGTTTAACGCCGGCGAGCTGCCCGACTTTCGCGAGGATACGCGGGACATCCGCGAAGGCGACTGGACGATCGGTTCGATTCCCCGCGACCTGCTCGATCGCCGCGTCGAGATCACGGGGCCGACCAACGCGAAGATGCTGATCAACGCCCTCAACTCGGGCGCGCAGGCATTCATGGCCGACTTCGAGGACGCGACGTCGCCGGTCTGGGACGAGCTGGTTCAGGGCCAGGTAAACCTGCGCGATTATTGGCTCGGCCGTCTCGATTACACCGATCCGGATAGCGGCAAGCACTATGCCGTGGGCGACCGTCCGGCGGTGCTGATGGTGCGCCCGCGCGGCTGGCATCTGCCCGAGGATCACGTGTCGGTCGGCGGCGAAGTCGTGGCGGGCGCGCTGTTCGATTTCGCGCTTTACCTCTGGCACAACGCGCGGCCGGCGTTGACCAGGGGCTCGGGTCCCTATTTCTACCTGCCGAAGATGGAGAGCCGCGAGGAAGCGGCTTTGTGGAGCGACGTCTTCGCCTTCGCCGAGAACAAGCTCCGGCTCGAGCGCGGGACGATCAAGGCGACGGTGCTGATCGAGACTCTGCCGGCGGCCTTCGAGATGGACGAGATCCTCTATGCGCTGAAAGAAAATATCGTCGGCCTCAACTGCGGGCGCTGGGATTATATTTTCAGCACCATCAAGCGCTGCGGCCGCTCGGCCGACCGGCTGACGCCCGACCGCGGCCAGATGACCATGGATAAGGCATTCCTCGCGGCCTACTCGCTGCGGCTGGTTTCGACCTGCCACCGCCGCGGCGCTTTCGCGATGGGCGGCATGTCGGCCTTCATCCCCGTCAAGGGCGACGAGGCGGCGAACGCCGGCGCGCTCGAGAAAGTCCGCGCCGACAAATTGCGCGAGGTCGGCAACGGCCACGACGGCACGTGGGTCGCGCATCCGGCGCTGGTGCCGGTCGCGGCGGAGGTCTTCGCGAAGATCGCTCCCAACCAGCTCAAGAAGATGCCCGAGCACATTCCGGGCCGCGACGAGATGCTGGAACTGCACGAGGGCGTCCGCACCGAGGCCGGCGCGCGCGAAAACATCCGCGTCGGCGTCCAGTATCTCGCCGCCTGGCTCGGCGGCAAAGGCGCGGTGCCGCTCTACAATCTCATGGAGGATGCGGCGACGGCGGAGATCTGCCGCACGCAGCTCTGGCAATGGCTGAAGTTCGAAGCGCCGCTCGCCGACGGCCGCACCTTCACGCTCGACCTGTTCGAGCAATGGTTCGACGAGGAAGTCGGCCTGCTCGCCGAAGTCCCCAACGTCGCCGAAGCGGCCCGGCTGATGCACAACATGATCGTAAGCGATGACCTGGTCGAGTTCCTGACGCTACCAGCCTACGAGCTGCTGGACTGAGTTAGAATCCGCGAGCCTCAGTGCCTCGGCTCAATGATCAGCACATGCAGATCGCTCGTCGGACGCCAGTTCGTGCGGCGCACCTCATATTGCGTCGGACTGATCTTTTTCACGCCCGTCCCGCAGAAGCTGACGAGGTTGCCGGGCTTGCCCTTGTCGACCACCAACCGGAAGCTGCCGATCGGCGTGCGCCAGTTGGCACCGGTCGTCAGCACATAATCGACACGCCTGTCGGGCATGCCGGGGCCTTCGGTCTGGTCCTTGCGTGACAGGCGGTCGACCGCGGCGATGAACTCGGCGTCCATGCAGTAGCGGCGGATCTCCTGCTTCGTGTCCGCGGTGTTGCGGAACTGCTTGAAGGCGACCGTGCTTTCGACGCTTCCGCCCGTCCCAGGAGCGTAGCGGTGATCGACGATCAAATCCTGGCCGGCGGGGAAGCGCTGCTTCCACCAATATTTGTCCTTCACCGTCCACAGCGGGATGAGGTGGTGCTTCATCCCTTTGCCGGTGTTGTCATATTCCTCGTCCCCGGCGAGTCCGAGCGCCTGCAGCCGCTTCTTCTGCGCCGGCGCGAGCCGGTCCATCGCCCGCGTCGCGTCGTTGATAGAATCCGGCGCGATCGGGATGCCGAGCTGCTGAAGCACAGCGGTCTGGTCGCGGCCGTTCACGACCGCCTTGCGCTCGAGCTTCGCGTTGACCGGCTGTCCCTCGACCCGCGTGTGGAAGCCCGACGGGTAGCCGACGTCGCCGCCGTATTCCTCGCCGAGGTCACGGTCGGGCATCGGGAAGGCGAGGATCGTGTCCACATCCTTCGGCGTCCGGTTGCGGAAGACGTAGTGGATTCGGATCTCGTCGGCGGACACGAACAGATCCTCGCTGACCATGTCGATCGCGGCGGTCTTTTCGATCACCAGCCCGCCGGCGGGCGAGCTCGCGGTCGTGTCGTTCGCCAGGGCGGGCATTGCGAGACCGGCCAAGCCAAGCAGAAGAAGTCGGCGCATCGGAGTGTCCCCTGCCACCATTGTGAGCCGCACGGCCGTTCCGGGCAACAAGAAGGGCGCCGCGGTTGCCCGGGCGCCCTTGTTGTTCGTGCGGGTGGTGAGGCTTAAGCCGCCTTCTTCTCCAGCGCGCCCTTCGCCTGCGCGATGATGGCGCTGAACGCCTCCGCCTCGTGCATCGCGATGTCGGCGAGCACCTTGCGGTCGAGGGTGATTCCGGCGAGCTTCAGCGCGTGGATGAACTGGCCGTAGGTCATGCCTTCGGCGCGGACCGCGGCGTTGATGCGCTGGATCCAGAGAGCGCGGAAGTTCCGCTTCTTCACCTTGCGGTCGCGATAGGCGTATTGGCCGGCCTTCTCGACCGCCTGGCGGGCGACGCGGATCGTGTTCTTGCGGCGGCCGTAATAGCCCTTCGCCTGCTCCAGGATGCGCTTGTGCTTGGCGCGGGTGGTCACACCCCGTTTAACTCGTGCCATGTCTCGGCCTCCTTACTTCAGGCCGTACGGGGCCCAGGCCTTCACGCGCGCCGTGTCGGCGTCTGCGAGAATTTCCGTGCCGCGGTTCTGGCGGATGTACTTGGCGTTGTGGCTGATCAGCCGGTGGCGCTTGCCTGCGACGCCGTGCTTGATCTTGCCGGTCGCGGTGAGCTTGAAGCGCTTCTTGACGCCGCTCTTCGTCTTCAGTTTGGGCATTTTCGTCTCCTGACGTTGTTGAACCGCCACGGCAGCCCTTTCGGCCGGGCCGTTCGTCTGATTTTCCAACTGCTGTGGAAAGCGCGGGCGTATAGGGGCGTCCCCTTCACTTGGCAAGGAGCCCGAGTCGATGGAACGCACGGACAATCAGGGACCTAGCGGCGGGATCACTCCGCACATCACGATCCGCGACCGTAGAGCCGCAGAAGCGATCGATTGGTACAGGAAGGCGTTCGGCGCCGAGGAGCAGATGCGCCACCCGACCGAGGACGGCCGGCTGATGCACGCGCACATCAAGATCAACGGCGGCTCGCTGATGCTGCACGACGATTTCCCCGAGCATATGGGCGGTCCTTCGAACCCGCCGGCAAGCTTCGTCCTGCACCTCGACGTGCCGGATGCCGATGCGGCCTGGCAGCGCGCGCTCGATGCCGGAGCCGAAATCCGCTTCCCGCTGCAGGACCAGTTCTGGGGCGACCGCTACGGGCAGGTGACCGACCCGTTCGGCTTCATCTGGGGCATCGGAGCTCCGATCGAGCAGCAGCAGACGACGCAGCAGCCGAGCGCAGCGACGGTCTGACGCTCACCATTCGTGGCGCGATCCGTCGCGCTTGAGGAAGCCGCCGGATTCGTCCGGGCCCAGGCGTTCGATCAGGCGGCGCATGTCCGCGACGCTCTGCTCGGGCGGGGTCGGGGCGTTCGCTCCGCCCATTCGCGTCTTCACCCAGCCGGGATCGAGGACTGCGGCGACCACGCCCATCCGCTTCGCCTCGATCGCGAGCGAGTGCCACGCCATGTTGAGCGCGGCCTTGGAGCTTCGATACGGAACGTAGCCGCCGGAGCTTTCGCCGATGCTGCCCATCCCGCTGGTCAGCGCGACCATCTTGCCGCGAGCTTCAGCGACCTGCCGCAGCACCGACCTGGCCAACAGGTAAGGCGCGATGGCGTTGGTCACCATCATCTCCGACCAGGCGAGGCCATCCTCGGCCGTCTCCGCCTGCTCCGGGATCCAGGTCGCGGCATTGGCGATGAGCAGGTCCAGGCGATCTATGCTGCTACCCAGGTCGAGGACGGCTTCGAGGTCCTGCATGTCGACCTGCTCGACCCTGACGCCGAGGCCGTCGAGCTCCGGGCTCGATTGCCGCGCCGTCGCGATGACCTCCCAATCATCGGCCGAATATTGGCGCGCGAACTCCAAGCCGATGCCGCGGTTCGCGCCGGTGATGAGGACTGCAGGCATAAGCCGCTAACGCCGAAGCCGGTCAGTCGTGCCCTGCCGCATAATCGCCGGCGCCGAGGAAATGCAGCGACACATAGGGCTCGTCGCCGACGACCCAACTGTCGTGGCCGGGCGCGATATAGAAAATGTCGCCTGCCCGCATCTCGACCATCCGGCCGTCGTCCATCGCCGCCGCCGCGCGGCCCGAGATGACCATGCCCACATGCTCCACGTGGCAGCTTTTCGCGCCGAGGGCGGCGCCGACATGCTCCGACCATTTCCAGCCGGGTTCGTAGCTCGCGCGGCCGATGGTCATTCCGCCGATGTGGACGATCTCGAAGCGGCCCTTCTCGAACTCGCGCACCTCGTCCGGCTGGTCGAAGCGTTTGAGGACGACGTCGAGGTCCATCGTCAGTCGAACAGGCTGGACACCGAGCTTTCGTCGGCGATCCGACGCACGGCCTCACCTAGCAAAGGCGCAACCGTAAGGCGGCGGATCTTGCTGCCCTTTGGGTCGGGCTCGCCCGTCCAGATGGTGTCGGTGACAACCAGCTCGCTGAGCTCGGATTTGGAGACGCGCGCGGCGGCTCCGCCCGAAAGCACTCCGTGGGTGCAATAAGCGAACACCTCGGTTGCACCCTGCTGCTTCAGCGCGGCGGCGGCGTTGCACAAAGTGCCGGCGGAATCGACGATGTCGTCGACCAGGATGCAGGTGCGCCCCTCGACGTCGCCGATGATGTTCATGACCTCGGACTCGCCCGCGCGCTCGCGGCGCTTGTCGACGATCGCCAGCGGCGCATTGTTGAGCCGCTTGGCGAGCCCTCGGGCGCGCACCACACCGCCGACGTCGGGCGAAACTACGAGGAGATCTCGGTTGCCGAACCGTGCGCGGATGTCGGTCGCGATCACCGGCGAGGCGAAGAGATTGTCCGTCGGGATGTCGAAGAAGCCCTGGATCTGCCCTGCATGCAGATCGATCGACAGCACCCGGTTGGCTCCGGCCGTGGTGATGAGGTTGGCGACCAGCTTGGCCGAGATGGGTGTGCGCGGGCCGGGCTTCCGGTCCTGACGCGCATAGCCGAAATAGGGCAGGACCGCCGTGATCCGCTTGGCCGATGCGCGGCGCAGCGCATCGACGCAGATCAGCAGCTCCATCAGATTGTCGTTGGCCGGGTAGCTCGTCGACTGGAGGACGAACACGTCCTCGCCGCGGACGTTCTCGTTGATCTCGACGAAGACTTCCTCGTCGGCGAAGCGGCGCACGCTCGCGTCGGTGAGCGGCACTTCCAGATAGTCGGAAATGGAGCGGGCCAGCGGAAGGTTGCTGTTCCCTGCGAGCAATTTCATGCGGCGTTTCCCCGAGCGGCGATTCGCCCTTAGCGGGCGGTTTAGCGCGCGCAAAGGTTGCCCGGGCAAGCTTCCTCGCTAAATCGCCTGCATGACCGACCGGCTCCGCATTGCGTTTGCGCAGATGAACCAGCGCGTCGGCGACCTCGAGGGCAATGCCGAGGCGATGCTGGAGACGCGGCGCAGGGCAAAGGGCGCGGACCTGCTCCTGTGTCCCGAGCTTCAGGTGATCGGCTATCCGCCCGAGGATCTGGTGTTGAAGCCCGAGTTCGTCCGGCGCACCCACGAATGTACGGATCAGCTCATCGCGGCCACGGTCGAGCCGGGGCCGGCAATTCTGATCGGAACCGTGGTTCACGAGGACGGAGTCAACTACAACGCGGTGGTTCTCGCCGATGGCGGACAGGTCCTCGGCCGAACCCTCAAGCGAGAGCTTCCGAACTACGGCACCTTCGATGAGAAGCGCATCTTCGCGCCCGGGTCGCTGCCGGAGCCGATCGAGTTCAAGGGCGTGAAGATCGGCGTGCCGATCTGCGAGGACATCTGGCAGGAGATCGTCTGCGCGCACCTCGCCGAGGCCGGCGCCGAGATGTTGCTCGTGCCGAACGGAAGCCCGTATGAGCTCGACAAGGACGACAAGCGTTACCAGCTGGTTCGAAGCCGCGCGCTGCAGACCGAGCTCCCGATCGCCTACCTCAACCGCGTCGGCGGCCAGGACGAGCTGGTGTTCGACGGCTCGTCCTTCATCGTTCACCCCGACGGCGAACGGGTCGTGCAGCTGTGCGACTGGGACGAGGCGCTGCTGATCACCGACTGGGAACGGACGCCCGACGGCTGGCGGTGCATGAGCCGCGAGACGCATGAGCTCGATGCGTTTCCCGAGGACGTCTACCGGGCGATGATGGTCGGGCTGCACGATTATGTGGAGCGTAACGGCTTTTTGGGCGTGATCCTGGGTCTGTCCGGCGGAATCGACAGTGCTCTGTCGGCGGCCATAGCGGTCGATGCGCTCGGTCCCGATAAAGTGTGGGGCGTCATGCTCCCCTCCAAATATACGAGCGAGGAGAGCCTGGAGGACGCGCGGGAGTGCGCCCGCCTGCTGGGCTGCCGTCATGACGTCACTTCGATCGCGCCGGGCGTTCACGCGCTCGATGAGATGTTGCCCGATCTCAAAGGCTTGGCCGCGGAGAACGTGCAGGCGCGCCTTCGGATGGTGACGCTGATGGCGCTCTCCAACGCCGGCGGGCAAATGCTTCTGACGACCGGCAACAAGAGCGAGATGAGCGTGGGTTACGCGACCCTCTACGGCGACATGGCCGGCGGCTATTCGGTGCTCAAGGACGCCTACAAGACGACCGTGTTCGCGCTGTCCCGCTGGCGCAACGCTAACAGACCGGAGGGTGCACTCGGACCGGATGGCGCGGTGATGCCCGAGCGGGTGATCACCAAGCCGCCCACCGCCGAACTCCGCCCCGGACAGAAGGACGAAGACAGCCTGCCGCCTTATTCGGTGCTCGACCGGATCCTCGAAGGTCTGGTGGATAAGGAAATGTCGGTGACGGAGGTGGCGAACGCAACCGGCGAGGAGCCGGTGCTCGTCGCGAATATCGAGAGCCTGCTGCTGAAGGCTGAGTACAAGCGCCGCCAGGCGCCTCCGGGCGTGAAGATCGGCAATCGCAACTTTGGGCGCGACCGGCGCTACCCGATCAGCAACTTCTTTCACACCGGCCCGCAGCAGAAGTTACCGCGATGAGTGTCGTCACTCGGTTCGCCCCTTCGCCCACGGGAAGGCTCCATGTCGGGAACATCCGGACGGCGCTGCACAACTATCTTTTCGCGCGGAACAACGGCGGCAAGTTCATCCTGCGGATCGACGACACCGACCGGGAGCGTTCCACCGGGGAATTCGAGCAGGCGATCCGCGACGATCTCGAATGGCTGGGCCTCACCTGGGATGAGAGTGTTCGCCAGTCAGACCGGTTCGATCTCTACGAGCGCGAGTTCGACAAGCTGAAGGCCGCCGGCCGGGTCTACGCCTGTTACGAGACTCCCGAGGAGCTGGAGCTTCGCCGCAAGGTGCTCCTCGGGCGCGGCCTTCCGCCTGTGTACGAGCGCAAGCCGGCGGACGCGCCGCCGCCCGAGGGCCGGGCACCGCATTGGCGCTTCAAGCTGGATCATGGCACTCCGATCGCCTGGAACGACTTGATCCGCGGCGAGCAGAAATTCGACCCCAAGCTACTTAGCGACCCGGTCGTTCGCCGCGAGGACGGCACCTGGCTCTATCTGCTGCCGAGCGTCATCGACGACGTCGATCTCGGTGTCACCCACATCGTCCGCGGCGAGGACCATGTTTCGAACAGCGCCGCGCAAATCCAGATGTTCGAAGCGCTCGGCGCGAAACCGCCGCAGTTCGCGCATGAAGCGCTGCTGGTCGCGGCCGAAGGCAAATTGTCAAAGCGCCTCGGCTCTTATGGCACTGAGCATTTGCGCGGGGAGGGCGTCGAACCGATGGCGATGCTGTCGGTGCTTGCGCGCATCGGCACCTCACGGCCGGTCGAACCGGTCGCCAGCCTCGACGAGCTCGCGGCGGACTTCGACTTCGGGCACTTCGGGCGTGCGCCCGCCCATTTCGACCCGCACGAGGTCGAGCTCATCAATGCGCGCCTGATGCACGGTCTCGACTATGCGGCGGTTGCGGACCGCTTGCCGAAGAATGCCACGGAGGAAGATTGGCTCCTCCTGCGCCCGAACCTCGAGCGGGTCGGCGATTTTGCGGACTGGTTCGAAGTGCTCCACGGCGAGATCGATCCGCCCGAGCTCAGCCACGACGAGCGGCTGTTGGTGAAGGATGCCGCGGCGATCGCTGAACGGCTCGACTGGAACGGCGAGCCGTGGCGCGAACTCACGAGTGAATTGAAGCATTCGAGCGGGAAGAAGGGCCGCGAGCTGTTCCATCCGCTGCGGCTGGCGCTCACCGCCCGCGAGAGTGGCCCGGAAATGGCCGGCATCGTTGCGCGCATGGGCAAGGAGCGGGCGGCGCGCAGGCTCGAAACCGCAGCAAGGCGCTAGACGAAATTGAGTTTCCTCTTGCGGAACAAATGTAATGATGTAACATTGCATACGCCCGTGAAGGAGGGTCTGATGCTCGCTTACGCCGCCAGCCGTCGCCGCGATCTCGCGGACCGCCGTCCCCACCCGAACATGATGCTCCTGATCATCGGCGCCCACGTGGCGGCACTGGCGGCGGTGATGAGTGCGAGGATGGAGCTTCCGATTCGCCCCAAGCCGGTAATCACCAGGATCGATTTCATCCCGATCGAAGACCCGCCGCCGATTGCCGAGCCGATCAAGACTTCGCAGCCAATGCCCATGAACGATCCGATCGATCATCCCCGGCCCGACGTGCCGATCCGCTCGGTCGACCCGCTTCCGCTGGATCCCGGCCCGGTTGCCGACCCCGCACCGATCGCCGGTGGCGGCGCAAGCATCCTTGCTGACATCCCGAATTTCACCGCCATGCCTCTGCGGACCGGGCCACGCCTGCTCACGCCTCCCTCTGAAATGAAGCCGCCCTATCCGCCAATGAAGCTGCTCAACGAGGAAGAGGGGGCGATAACGGTCAGGCTTACGATCAATGACCAGGGCCGGGTCATCGCCGTCGATCCGGTCGGCCGTGCCGATCCCGCGTTCCTCGAAGCCGCGCGCCGCCATCTCCTCGCCCACTGGCGCTTCAGGCCGGCCAGCGAGGATGGTCGCGCGGTGGGCTCGAGCACCGTCGTGACCCTCCACTTCGAGCTCGACGGCTGATTTCGCCAGGGCTGGCGAATGCCCCGCGCCAGCCCTATTTTGCCTGGGTGTCCTGGTTTCCCCGCCCGTCCAGCCCCCGCGCCGCGTTTCGTGATCTCGCGGCGTTCATGCGGCAGCGCAGCCGCGAGCAGCTGATCGGCGCCTCCCTCGCGCTGCTGGTCACCGCGATCATCGTCATCGAGTTCACGGTCGACGCGAAGATCGGCACCAGGCCGCCGCCGCAGATCACCTACGTCGACCTTTATCCCTCGAACCGGACGGACGCGCAGATCGTCGCCGACCAGAGAAAGGATCAGGCCAGGAAGGAAGCTGCGCAGAAGGAAAGGCAGCGGCAGTTCCAAAAGCTCGAGAAGCAGTTCGGGATTGAGTGACGACCGCAAGTGGATGGGGGAAGCGCTCATGCTCGCCAACGGTGCGCGGGGACAAAGCGCGCCCAATCCCAACGTCGGCTGCGTGATCGTTTCCCCCTCGGGGAAAGTCGTCGGACGCGGAGCGACTGGAGCTGGCGGTCGCCCGCACGCGGAAGCGGCGGCGCTGCAGGCAGCCGGAAAGAGAGCGCGCGGCGCGACCGTCTATGTCACGCTCGAGCCATGCGCGCACGAAAGCCCGCGCGGCCCCGCATGCACCGACTTGCTGCTCGCGGCCAAACCTGCGCGCGTGGTCATCGCGCTTCGGGACCTGGACCCGCGCACGACCGGCAAGGGAATCAATCGTCTCCGAAAGGCCGGCATCGAGGTGAAGCTTGGTGTCGGCCGGGAGGAGGCGAAGCGCTCCCTCGCTGGCTGGCTGACGCGACTGGAGCTGGGACGCCCGCGCATCACCCTCAAGCTCGCGCTGTCGATCGACGGGAAGATCGCGCTGCCTTCCGGCGAGAGCAAATGGATCACCGGGGAAGACGCGCGGCGGCACGTCCACCTGGAGCGCGCGCACAGCGACATGATCCTGGTCGGTCGCGGCACCTACATGGCGGATCGGCCGAGCCTCGACGTGCGGCTTCCGGGCCTTGAGGAACGCTCGCCGCGGCGCGCGCTGCTCACTCGCGGCGAGGCGGTGGCCGGATGGGAAATCCTTAGAAATCCGCGGGATGTCTATCGACTTCATGACGTCAACGACCTGCTTGTCGAAGGCGGATCGGCGACGGCGACGGCGTTCCTGACCGAGGATTTGGTCGACCGGATCCTGATCTATCGGGCGCCGATCATCGTCGGCGAGGGCAAATCTTCGTTCGGCTACGTCGGCTTGGACGCAATTGCCGATGCGCACGGGCGATGGGATCTCACCGACGAGCGCAGGCTCGGTGTCGACCGGCTCGAAGTTTACGAGCGGGTGCGGGAAGCTTAAGCGGCCGCCATGTTCACCGGGATCGTCACCGACGTCGGCACCGTGCGCAGCGCCGAGCAGCGCGGCGACCTCAGGCTCCGCATCCAGACCGGCTACGACCTGGATACGGTCGACCTCGGCGCATCGATCTCCTGTTCGGGGGTGTGCCTGACCGTCGTCGACAAGGGTGACGAGTGGTTTGCCGTCGACGTCTCCGCGGAGACCGTGTCGCGCACGGCCGCCGATCACTGGCAGGAGGGCGCGAAGCTCAACCTCGAGCGGTCCCTGCGCCTTGGCGACGAGCTCGGTGGCCATATCGTCACCGGCCATGTCGATGCCGTGGCCGAGGTGGTGGGCCTTTGCCCCGAGGGCGATTCGACCAGGATCGGCGTCAGCGTTCCCCGGGCTCTCGGCCCAATGATCGCTCCCAAAGGCTCGATATCGCTCGACGGCGTGTCGCTGACCGTCAACGACGTTCGGGACGCCGAAGACGGAGCCACGCACTTCTCGATCAACATCATCCCGCACACGGCGCAGAACACGACCCTGGGTGAAATGCGCGCCGGACAACAGCTGAATGTCGAGGTGGACGTGCTCGCGCGGTACATTGACCGGATGCTCGCCGCACGCTCACAGTAGGAACGCATTTGTTCCTGCTTCCTGTCACACTAGAATGTGATATGTGGCGACGTCATGAGCACGACTCTCATCGAACGCCTCGAAGCCATCATCGCCACCGGCGAAGTCAGCCGCGCCGGCCTCGCCCGCGCCGCCGGTCTCCATCCCAACAGCCTGCGCAAGCTGGGTTCGACGGAGTGGAACCCCACGGCGGACACGCTGACGCGCCTAGAAAAGCTGATCCAGCGGGGCACCACCGACGTGCTGGTGGGTACCGAAGCCATCATCAACGAGGCGCGCAACGGCCGGATGTTCATTCTGGTCGACGACGAGGGGCGCGAGAACGAGGGCGATCTCGTGATTCCGGCGCAAATGGCGACACCCGACGCGGTCAATTTCATGGCCCGGCACGGCCGTGGCCTGATCTGCCTCGCCATGACGAAAGATCGCGCGGACCAGCTCGGCCTCGAGCCGATGGCGCGCACCAACCGCAGCCGCAACGAAACGGCGTTTACCGTCTCGATCGAGGCGAAGGAGGGCATATCCACGGGGATTAGCGCTGCCGACCGGGCGCGCACGATTGCCGTAGCCATCGATGCCGCCAACGGCCCCGATGCGCTCGTCTCCCCCGGCCATGTCTTTCCCCTGGTGGCCAAGCCGGGCGGGGTCCTGGTCCGCGCGGGCCACACAGAAGCGGCAGTCGACGTCTCGCGCCTCGCCGGCCTCAACCCCAGCGGCGTGATCTGCGAGATCATGCGCGAGGACGGGACGATGGCCCGCCTCGAGGACCTGATGGACTTTGCCCGCTCCCACGGCCTGAAGATCGGGACGATCCGCGACCTGATCGCTTACCGGCTCAAGAAAGACCATCTGGTCGAGAAGGTCGCCGCTGCGGTCTTCAAGGCGAGCAGCGGCGCCGAATGGCAGGCGCAGGTATTCCGCGACAAGGCGAGCGGCGAGGAACAGCTCGCCCTCGTCCACGGAGCGCTCGATACGACCAAGCCCGTGGTCGTCCGGATGCATAGCCTCGACCTGTTTGCCGACGTTCTGGAGGAGTCCGGGCCCCGCTCGGGCGTGCTCCAGTCCGCGATGAGATGCGTCGAAGAGGAAGGTTCCGGCGTCGTCGTCACCTTGCACGCGGCAGCCCCCGGATCGCTTTCGCGCTCGATCGACCTCCGCGCCGGCAAGCCGGTTGAGGTTGGAGATGCCGTGCGCGGCTACGGGACCGGCGCGCAGATCCTCGCCGCCCTCGGCATCCACGACATGATCCTGCTGACCAACACCCACCATTCGCCGGTGGCCCTCGCCGGCTACGGCCTCGCGATCGTTGAAGAGCGGCCGATCAGGGATTGCCCCTGATGTCCACCTTTCTACTCGCCGAGGCGCGCTTCTATCCGCACCTCAACGACATGCTCCTCGAAGGGGCGCGGGCGGAAATCGAGGCGGCGGGGCACGAGCATGAGACCATGACCGTGCCGGGCGCGCTCGAGCTCCCCGGCGCGATCGCGCTCGCAGCGCGAAGCGGTCGATTTTGCGCCTTCGTCGCGCTGGGAGTCGTGATACGCGGCGAAACCTACCATTTCGAGGTCGTTTCGGAGGAAAGCGCCCGCGGACTGATGGGGCTTACGATGCAGGGCTATGCGATCGGCAACGGCATCCTCACCGTCGAGAACGAGCAGCAGGCGATCGTCCGCGCCGATCCGAAGCAGGGAAACAAGGGCGGCGGGGCGGCGGCAGCGGCTCTCGCGCTATATGCGCTTCGGGAAAAATACGCGCCCTGATCTCCGATAAGCCAGGCTTATCGGAGCGCTTCCTGATCCATCTTCCTGAGGAGCATCCATGCCCCTAAGCGCGCTCCCGTGAGCCGGTCACACGATCATCGTTTCGCTTTCCCCGCCGTCGTGGTCGGCAGCTGCGCGCTCGCCTTCGGGCCGTGGCTCGTTCGGTTGGCCGGAGTCGGACCGGTAGCGGCGGGCGTCTGGCGGCTCGCGCTTGCGCTGCCGTTCCTGTTCGTAATTGCGCTGGTGACGGGACAGCCGGTTCACTGGCCGGGCCGGAAGCTGGCGGTGCTGGTCGCCTTCGCCGCCTTCTTCTTCGCCGCCGATCTCGCCGCCTGGCACGTCGGCATCCACATGACCAAGCTCGGCAACGCCACCCTGTTCGGCAACGTCTCGAGCTTCGGCTTCGCAGCCTGGGGTCTGTGGCTGGCGAGGAAATGGCCGTCGCCAATGCAGGCGGCCGCGCTGGCTCTAGCCGCGCTCGGGGCCGCCTTGCTCATGGGCAGCAGCTTCGAGCTCAGCGCACGCAATTTCGCAGGCGATCTGCTCTGCCTTTTCGCCGGTCTCTTGTACGTCGGCTATCTGATCGCCGTCCAGCAGGGCCGCGGCTCGCTCAAGCCAATGCCGCTCTTGTTCCTGTCGAGCCTCTTCGGCGCCGCAATGCTGCTGCCGGTTTCGCTTGCTTTCGGTGAGCGGATCATTCCCACCGACTGGACCTTTGTGCTTCTCCTCGCGCTTGGCAGCCAGGTCATCGGCCAAGGCCTGCTCGTCTACGGCATCGGGCACGTTCCGCCCCTAATTGTTGGCCTCGCGCTACTGACGCAGCCCGCCATCTCCGCTTTCGTCGGTTATGTTGCTTATGGCGAGACGCTGCGGCCGGTGGATTGGCTCGGAGCGCTCGCCATTGGAGCGGCGTTGGTGCTGGTGCGTTTGCCCGAGCGGGGCTTGCGAAGGCTCGAGGAGCAGCCCAGTTGACCGCCATGGAGACACCGAGTCCCCTCGAGCAACTGCGTCGCCGCCTTGCCCTTGCAGTGGGTGAGAACGCCGTATTCGACGGCTGGACCAGCGCCGCGGTCGATTCGGCTGCTCGGCAGCTTGGCGTCGATCCGGTTCAGGCGCGGCTTGCGGTGCCCAAGAAGCAGGCCGACACAATCGACCTCTATATTCAGGAGGTCGATCGAGCGTTGGAGGCCTGGTTCACGCCCAAGCGGCTCGCCGGCATGAAAATGCGTGAGAAGATCCGTTCGCTCGTGTGGCACCGGCTGGAGATCATGGGCCCGGCGCGCGAGGCCGTCCGGCGCGCGCTCGCCATTCTGGCCATGCCGCAGAACCTGCCGCTCGCGCTTCGTATTTCCTGGCGTACGGTCGACCAGATGTGGCGCATCGCGGGGGACACCAGCACCGACTTCAATCACTACACCAAACGCATGACGCTGGGGGCAGTTTACGGATCGACCCTGCTTGTCTGGCTCGACGACCAGAGCGAGGGGTGGAGCGAGACCGCTGCGTTCCTCGACAGGCGCATCGACAATGTGATGGAGTTCGAGAAGCTGAAGGCGGAGTGGCGAGGGTCTTCCGACCGGCGGCTCAGCCCTTCGCGCTTCTTCGGGCGGCTGCGGTATCCGCCCCGCTAATTCTATTGATAATCATTCGCAAATGACCTAGCCGACGGGGCAATGAGCCGCGTCCTTCTCTGGCGATTGGTCGCCGTCCTGCTTGGTCTTGCCGGCTTGAGCGTGCCGCGCCCGGCGCTCGCGGCCGGCGACGACGTCCAGGTGAGCTGGCGCCTGCTCGACTATCTCGGCGTCGATTACGCAGGAGCCGTCAGGAACGGCGCAGTGATCAGCGCCTCCGAATATGCGGAGATGCGGGAATTCTCCGGCTCGGTGCGCCAACGGGTTGCGGCGCTTCCGGCGAATCCGGCAAAGGCGGCTCTGGTCCATCAATCGGACGAGCTCGTCGCCGCCATCGAGCGCAAGGCGGACCCCGCGCAAGTCCAGGCAATTTCCAGGAAGCTCGCGTCCGCGTTGCTTGCCGCCTATCCGGTCGCGCTCGCGCCGGCGAAGCTTCCCGACCTGAACAGGGGAGCGAAGCTCTTCAACCAAACCTGCGCCGCCTGCCACGGCAGCAACGGCGACGCGAAGACGGCCATGGCCGCCAAGCTCGATCCTCCGCCTGTCGCATTCGTCGATCGGAGCCGCGCCGACCAGCGCAGCCCGTTCGCGCTTTACCAGGTCATCGACCAGGGCATCGAAGGCACTGCGATGGCGAACTTTTCGAACCTGCCGACGCAGGACCGCTGGGACCTGGCTTATTATGCGAGCCGTTTCGCCTATCCGGCTTCCCTGGGCCAGCAGGGCAAGAAGATTTGGGAATCCGATTCCCGGCTCCGTCAAAGCATTCCCGACCTGGCCGCATTGAGTGGTTTGACCGCGAAGGACCTTGCGGCCCGTCTCGGCCCCGACAAAGCCTCCGCCGTTATTGCCTATCTTCGCGCCAATCCTGAGGCAGTGACGGGGTCGGCGGCGCCATTGACTCTCAGCCGCCAGCGCCTGGCCGAAAGCCTCGCCGCCTATCGGGCAGGGAACAGGGACCGCGCCAAGTCGCTCGCGCTGTCCGCGTATCTCGACGGGTTCGAGCCTGTCGAAGGCGTGCTCTCGACCCGAAACGCCAGTTTGCTAGGCCGCGTCGAGACCGCGATGGGAGCGCTGCGCAGCGCGATCACCGACGGCGAGCCCGCTAACCAGGTCGCCGCGCGAATCGCCGACCTCAATGCCGAGCTCGACCAGGTCGATCTGGCGCTCACGCCGCAGGAGGACGTCACGGTCTCGACCTTCGTCGGAGCGATGACCATCCTGCTGCGCGAAGGCCTCGAGGCGCTGCTCATCGTGGTCGGGATGCTCGCGTTCCTGCGCAAGGGCGACCGGCCGGACATGGTGCGACCAGTCCACTATGGCTGGGCCACCGCCCTCGTCGCCGGCGTCGCTACCTGGTGGGCTGCGACGAGCCTCATCACGATCAGCGGCGCCACGCGCGAGCTGACCGAGGGCTTCGGCTCGATCCTTGCGGCGCTGGTCCTTCTGTTCGTCGGCGTCTGGATGCACGGCAAGGGGCAGGCGGACGAGTGGCAACGCTATATCCGGCAAAAGATGGGACATGCGCTGTCGAAGGGATCGGCCTGGTTCCTCTTCTCGCTCGCCTTCGTCGCGGTCTATCGCGAGATTTTCGAGACGATCCTGTTTTACGCCGCGCTTTCCGCCGAGGGCGGCGCAGGAGCTGTCCTGGCGGGCGCTGCCGCGGGCGCGGCCCTGCTGACGCTGATCGCGGTCCTGATGCTTCGCTACAGCCGCCGCCTCCCGATCGGGAAGTTCTTCACCTACAGCTCGATACTGATCGCGGTGCTCGCCGTCGTACTTGCCGGCAAGGGAGTCGCGGCGTTGCAGGAGGCCGGGCTGCTCGGCATCGAGCCGCTCGCCTATGTCCCGCGGATCACCCTGATCGGCCTGTTCCCCAGCGTGGAGACCATCGCTGCTCAGATCGCCATTCTCGCCGCTCTGCTGCTCGGTTTCGGATGGAACCGCCGCGCAAGCATCCGCCGGAGCCAGCCGGCCTGATCGAGGCGGAAGATTGCTGGAATCTCGCCTGCTGCTGGCCTATCCCGATCGTTCGAATTGAGGAGAGCGTGACATGGCGGGCGTGAACAAGGTGATCCTGGTCGGAAATCTGGGCGCGGACCCCGAAGCGCGTTCGCTCAACAACGGCGGCGAAGTCGTCAACATACGGGTCGCGACGTCGGAGCAATGGAAGGACCGCGACGGCAACCGCCAGGAGCGGACCGAGTGGCACAATGTCGTGATCTTCAACGAGAATTTGGGCCGCGTCGCCAAGAGCTATTTGCGCAAGGGTTCGAAGGTCTATCTCGAGGGCCAGCTGCAGACGCGCAAGTGGCAGGACCAGTCGGGCAACGACAAATATACGACCGAAGTCGTTCTGCAGCGCTTCCGCGGCGAGCTGGTGCTTCTCGACAGCCGTGAAGGCGCGGGTGGCGGCCGCGGCGCCTTCAACGAGGATTTCGGCGGTGACGATTTCGGCGGCGGAGCGCAATCACGGCCGCAATCGCGTCCGCAGCCGGCGGCGTTCGACACCGACCTCGACGACGACGTTCCCTTCTAGGACTCTAGGCGCCGTCCGGATTCTTTAGCTTCGCGAGCACCGCGAAGGGGCTCGCCTCCTCCTGGGTCAGCACGCCCGCTTCCTTCAGGGCCGCATCGGCCCCGGCACTGCGCGGATAGGGATCGAGGCTGAGCGCCAGCGTGTCCGCGATCGCGGTTCCCAGGTCGATCGTTGCGCCATCGTAGAAAACGACATCGCAATCCGATTCGCCGAGCTCGATCTCCTCGTCGGGCCCGGCCGCCCTCGGCTCTGGCATGAAGACCAGCTCGAATGGTTCATCGACATGCGCCGGCACCGCCTCGCTAGTGACGACGCAGCTCTGCTCGAGAGAAGCACAGAGCCGGCCCGCGGACCGCACGACTTCACCCGTCTTGGTGAGGGTTACGTGAGCCTCGAGCCGATCGACGCTGGGCAGGCCGAGCCGCTTCGCGACCTCCTTGCGCTCGGCCTCGTCGGCAATCAGATCGAGCCGCTCGCCGTCGCGGATCTGATCGAACCGCAGTCGATGTGCGAAGCGATCCTTCATTGGAGGCTGCCCTTCTCGAGAGCCTCGACGCTCAGGCCCTGAAGCTCGGTCCAGAGCGCTTTCAGCACCCTGCAGGAGTGCCGCAAAGCGTCTGCCGAGACGGCCTGTTTGTACAGGCTCTGCCGGGTCGATTCATTCCAGTCGCTTCCTCCGGTGACAGTGTTCCGCCATGTCCCCGTGCGGCGTCCGAGCGAGCCGACGAGCTTGCGGACCGTCTTGCCAAGCGTCGGGTCCCCAAACCCGAGCTCCCGATGCTCCGATTCCATCACTTCGATGAACCGCTCGGTCAGTGCGACCGAGGCGGCATTGCCCGCCTCGCCGGCTTGCTCGAGGCGCGCCAGCACCAGCGCCGTGATCGTCGCGAGCACCGCGAAGCGGCCATCGAGCGTGTCGGGGACCGTTCCTTCGACGTACCAGTGCGGCTGGCGCGCCTTGGCGGTGACGGCGTCGAACAGCGCCGCGCCCCGGTGGGGATCGGCCGTTAATCCGCGGAACAGGAAACCGAGCATAGGTCCTTCTCGGAAGGCTTGCGCCAGTGCGTGTGCCCGGCATATTGAGCCCCGCGCTCGACGAGGCAAGGCCGGTCTCTGGTTGTGCGCGTTTCCTTGGAAGGTTGAATAAATGAAGCTTGGGCTGATCAGGGTCTCCATTGCAATTGCCGCGGCAGCGCTCGTGACCGGCTGCGCAAGCAACCATGTCCACAAAGGCGCGGTGATCGATCTCCAGCTTGCAAGCTCGATCCAGCCGGGCGTGGACAATAAGGCGTCGGTCGAAAAGCTTCTCGGCCGGCCGACCTTCACCGGCGAGTTCACTCCCAACGAATGGTATTATGTTTCGCGCGACACCAACCAACTCGCCTTCCGCAACCCGCGTCCGGTTCGCCAGACCGTCCTCCATGTGAGCTTCGACGCGAAGGGCAACGTCACCGGCGTCAACCGCACCGGCAAGGAGCTGGTGATGAACGTGGACCCCACGCATCGCCACACGCCGACGCTTGGGCGGAAGAAGAGCTTCTTCGACGAGCTGTTCGGCAATATCGGCAATGTCGGATCGGGCGGCCTCGGCGCTCCGACCAAGCAGCCGTAAGGTCCTCGGCTTCTTCCTAGCGGCGCCAAATTCACTTAAGCCCTTGTCATGACCGCCACTCCGGCCGGCATGACCTATGCCGATTATCTGAAGCTCGACCAGCTCCTGACGGCGCAGCAGCCGTTGTCGGACCTCCACGACGAGATGCTGTTCATCGTCATTCACCAGACGAAAGAGCTGTGGATGAAGGAGCTGCTGCACGAGCTCCGGCTGGCGATCGCGCTCGTCCAGCAAGACCGCTTCGCCGAGGCCTATAAGGCAATGGCCCGGATCAGCCGGATCCAGGCTGTGATGACCCTGTCGTGGGACGTGCTGTCGACGCTGACTCCGGTCGATTATCTGAAGTTCCGCGATGTTCTCGGCACCTCCTCGGGATTTCAGTCGGAGCAGTTCCGCGAAATCGAGTTCCGGCTGGGCCTAAAGGAGCCCAAGTTCGTCGAACATTATGACGAGGGCAGCCGCGAGCGCGCTGCGCTTCGGCAGGCGCTCGACGAGCCGAGCCTGCGCGAAGCGGCGATCGGGGCGCTGGAACGGGCCGGATTCGACCTCGGCGACCGCTCGGAGGAGGCGCTCGCCGCCGCGTGGGTGGAAGTGTACCGGGACGCGGAGCGCTGGTTCGATCTCTACGAGCTCGCCGAAAAGCTGGTCGACATCGACGACGCACTCGCCGCCTGGCGGCACAAGCATGTGCTCACGGTCGAGCGAATCATCGGCAACAAACGCGGCACCGGCGGTTCCGCGGGCGCGCCTTATCTTCGTGCGACGCTGGAAAAGAGGGTGTTCCCGGAATTGTGGTCGTTGAGGACCGCTCTTTGAGCTTCAAGCCCCAGTGACCTTCAAACCTCTCTTCAGCCGCAGCCTGTCGGCTGACCCTGGGCGGCTGCACTTCGCTGCGCACAGCCATCATCTCTGGCCGGACGCGAGCTTCGAAGGGCAGGTCGAGGCGTGGAACGACGCGGCACGCCTGGCCGACCGCAAGTGGGACAAGGTGATGGACCAGGTCTGGCCCGAAGCGCAGGGCCATGTCGCGCGCGAGCTCGGAACCTGCGAACCAAGCGCGATCGTGTTTGCGCCCAACACGCATGAGCTTCTCGTTCGCCTGTTCGCCGCTGCGTCGTCCACATGGCCGATCCGAGTGCTGACCAGCGATGGGGAATTCCACAGTGCGCGCAGACAGCTCGCGCGCTGGGAAGAAGCAGGCGCTGCCACCGTCGAGCGTGTCCCAACCGAACCGTTCGATAACTTCTCTGACCGATTCCTCGCGGCCGCTCAGACCGGCCAGCACGACTTCATCTTCGTCAGCCACATTCTCTTCGGTAGCGGGCGCCTGTTCGATCGCGTCAGCGAGGTCGCCGCTCTGGGCAAGCCGGATCGGCCGTGGGTCATCGTCGATGGCTACCACGCTTTTATGGCCATCGATCGGCCGTTCAGCGACGACGCCGCGCGAACCGCATTCTATCTCGGCGGTGGGTACAAATATGCGATGGCGGGCGAGGGCTGCGCGTTCATGCATGCGCCCGCCGGCTTCGGCGAGCGGCCGCGGATCACCGGCTGGTTCGCCGAATTCGAAGACCTGAGCCTCCCGCCGGGCAGAGTCGGCTATGCCAAGGACGCGACGCGTTTCCTCGGCGCGACGTTCGATCCATCGGCGCTCTATCGCCTCAACGCGGTCCAGCGCATGCTTCTCGAGAACGGGCTGACGACGCAGCGCATCTCCGCGCATGTTCGGGAGCTGCAGCAACAATTCCTCGCGGAGATCAGCCAAACGGCGGTAGGCTCGGCCGAGCTTCTCAACCCGCTCGCGAACCAGCCACATGCGCGTTTTCTCGCCTTCCGGCACCCGGATGCGCAGCGCTGGTATTCGGAGCTCAAGGCGATGGACTGCATCACCGACGTTCGCGGCGAGGTGCTCCGAATCGGTTTCGGAATCTACCAGGATGACGCCGACGTCGAGGCGCTCCTCCAATTGCTCGGGAGACTGAGGTGACCGTAACGAACCGGGGGCCCAACCGTAGCGCATCGCTTGTTCTGGCGGTCCTGCTGCTCGCCTACATCTTCAATTTCCTCGATCGGACGATCCTGAACATCCTCGCGGGGCCGATCATCCACGATCTCCAGCTCACCGACACCGAGTTCGGCGCGATTACCGGCCTGGCGTTCGCAATCCTCTATTCGGTCCTTGGAGTGCCGCTCGCATTGCTCGCCGACCGCACTCGCCGCAGCTGGGTCATTGCCGGTTCCCTGGCGGTGTGGAGCGGGTTCACGGCCTTGTGCGGAACGGCCGGCGCGTTCGGCCAATTGTTCCTTTATCGGCTCGGCGTCGGGGTGGGGGAGGCCGGCGGCGTGGCTCCGTCCTATGCGCTCATTGCCGACTATTTCCCTCCGAAGCGCCGTGCTCGCGCGCTTGCCATCTTCTCCCTCGGCATCCCGCTTGGCCTTGCCGGCGGCTCGCTGATCGGCGCCTATCTTGCCGCCTGGATCGACTGGCGCGCGGCTTTCCTGACGATGGGGATCGCCGGCCTCATCCTCGCACCGGTGATGCTCTTCGTCGTTCGCGACGTGCCGCGGTCCGTAGATGCGGAGCCCATGCGTCAGCCTTTGCTGCGCGCCTTTCCGATGGTCGCCCGTAAGCCTGCTTTCTGGCTGATGGCAGGAGCGGCCTCGTCCAGCTCGCTGGCCGGTTACGGCCTGGCGGCCTGGACGCCCTCGGTCCTCGAACGCAGCTTCGGTCTCGGGCTGATCGAGCGCGGTCAGTTCCTCGCATCGCTCTTCCTGATCGGAGGCACTGCCGGCGTCTTCGCCGGGGGATGGCTCGCGGATCGTCTCGGCCAGGCGGACCGGAGGTGGTACGCGCGGCTGCCCGCCGTCGCCTGGCTGATCACCGCCCCCACCTTCGCGCTGGGACTCCTCGCGCCCAATCTGTACCTGGCATGGCCGCTGCTGCTCGTTCCGAATGCTTTGAATATCCTGTGGCTTGGGCCGGTGGTCACGGCCGTGCAGCATCTCGTGCCGCAGTCGATGCGCTCCACAGCCTCGGCGAGCTTCCTCCTCATCAACAATTTCATCGGCCTCGGCGTGGGACCGATGCTGATTGGCGCGCTGTCCGAAGCGTTCAAGTCGCGCTTCGCCGACGACGCGCTCCGCTACGCGACGGTTTCGGTCCTTGGATTCTACCTTCTGGCCGCAGTTTTGATGCTGCTGTCGATCAAGCACCTGCGGGCCGGGTGGGTCGACGATCAAACCAGGCCAACTATCTGAACAAACAAGAAATTTGAGGTTCAGCCTAATGCGCTAAACGGCGAGTTCCATCCGTTTAGACGTTGGAACGGTGCGGCTCACGGGCCGTTTTTCCGTTCCGAAAGGAGAAATTCCATGACCAGGCTATTCCTCGCCGCGGGCGTCGCCGCCTTGGCGATCGCGGGCGCGGCCGATGCGAAGCCCGGCGACAAGGGCGGGCCCCACGGAAACGGCGGGCAGCGCGAGCAGCAGCAACAGCGTGGCGGTGGCGGCAATGGCGGCGGTCACGGCGGCGGCGGCCAGGCGCAGTTCCACGCGATGCAGCGCGGTGGCGGAGGAGGCGGCCATGGCGGAGGATTCGAGCGCCCGCGGATGCAGCAGCATGGATTCGCCATGCAGCGCGTCGAACGGCCGCAAAGCATTCAGCGCCAGCAGTTCCGAATGGAACGCCAGGCGCAGAATCGCGGCTTCGACCGGCGCCAGATGCGAGTTGAGCGCCAGGCGCAAAATCACCGGTTCGAGCGCCAGCAAATGCGCGTCGAGCGGCAGGCGCAGAATCGCGGCTTCGAACGCCAGCAGATGCGCATGCAGCAGCAAGCTCACAATCGCGGCTTCGAGCGCCAGCAGATGCGCCTGCAGCGCCAGGCCGAGAACCGGGGGTTCGAGCGTCAGCAGATGCGCATGCAGACGCAGAACCGGGCGCTCGAGCGGCAGCAGCTCCGCGGGCGTGAGTTCCGCGAGGCGCAGAATGGCTTCAATCGTGAGCAGCTTCGCGCCGAGCGCATGCAGCAGCGCCAGCAGCTGCGCGCGTTCGCCGACCAGCGCTTCGACACTCGTGCGTTCGAGGGCCGCGAACGGTTTGGCGACAATGCCCGGGAATTCTGGCGCGATCAGCAGCAGGCATATCGCCAGGCGCTCGTCGGAACGTCGTTCGCGCCGCTGTACTACAGTGCTGGGACGACCATCCTTGCGCCGACCATCGTCAACCGGTTCATCGGCATTCCGGTCAACTATGTGACTCCGTTCGCGACGCTGAGCCCGTTCCCGGCTTCGCTCGATTATCTCTACCCGTCGACGCCCGACTATTACTATCGCTACGGCGACGGCTACGCTTATCAGATCGATCGGGGCTCGAACCTGATCGCGGCGCTGATCCCGCTTCTCGCGGGCGGCTATTTGCCGGGCCAGTATCTGCCTCAGCCCTACATGGCGAGCTACGTGCCGGACTATTACGGGTTCAACTCGTTCTACCCGGACTATGGCGATACGTGTAACCGTTATGCCAACGGCGTGATCTACGAAGTCGATTGCTACACCGGCCTGGTCGAGGACGTGATCCCGCTCTACGCGAGCGGCTATGGTGTGGGCCAGATTCTGCCCGCGTCCTATGCCTATTACAATGTGCCGTACCAATATCGGCAGGTCTATTACGACACGCCCGACTACAACTACTGGTACGCTCCGGGCGCGATCTATCAGTACGAGCCGCGCACGAGCATGATCACGTCCGTCGCGGCGCTGCTGTCGCCGGGCTTCACAATCGGGCAGGCGCTGCCTGTCGGCTACGACGTGTACAACGTGCCTTATTCGTACAGGGCCACCTACTACGACACGCCGAATGCCTGGTACCGTTACAACAACGGCTACATCTACCAGGTCGACCCGGTGACTCGGCTTGTGACGGCGATTGTCGCTTCGGTCCTCACCTGACGATCTGAACTGGCCCGGCGGGAACCCAATCCCGGCCGGGCCATTTCGCATCTACAATGACCGGGAGAGATAAGGTGAATACGCAAGCCCTTGCGCTCGGCCTTGCGGCAGCGCTCCTCACGACCACGGCCTGCAACAAGCAGAACGGCAATTCGAAGGGTCCGGAGTCGCCGCAGACGCCGAAGGCGCAGAAGGCCGCTGGCACCAAGACCATCGCCGCCGGTCTGGCCGGCAACAGCCGCTTCATGATGGTCGCCAAGGCGGCCGGCCTCGATCAGACGCTCGCGGGCCCCGGCCCTTATACGGTCTTCGTACCCGATGACGCTGCGTTCGGGGGTGCGCCGGCCGGCACGTTCGACGTCGATCCGAAGAACCGGCCGCAACTGACCGGCATCCTCACCAACCTCGTTCTGCCGGGGACGGTGATGGTCGCGGACATCGACAAGGCGATCGAGGCCGGGAAGGGCAAGGCAGTTCTCGCCACCATGGCGGGCAGTACGCTGACGGCCACGAAGGACGGCGGAAAGACCGTCCTGACCGACTCTGGCGGCCACAAGTCGACGATCACCCAGGGCGACGAGCAATATACCAACGGCGTCGTCCATCACGTCGACGCGGTGCTCATGCCGGCGAAGAAGTCGGCTCCGCTCGCGGTAGGGCAAAAGGCCGGCAAGTAAGCCGCTACATCTTGCGTCTCGCAAAGGCTTCATACCCCAGATGAAGCTTTCGGCATCATCCCACTTCCGTGCCGCAAACGGCTCGCTATAACGTCTGCGGCCAAGCGGAAAATTGGGGTGTGTCAGCGATGAAGGCGACGATTGAACGGGCGATCCTCCTGAAGAGCCTCGGCCACGTCCAGTCGGTCGTGGAGCGCCGCAACACGATCCCGATCCTCTCCAACGTGCTGATCGAAGCGCGCGAGGACGGCTCCATTCGCCTGATGGCCACCGATCTCGATCTGCAGGTCGATGAGAGCGTCCCCGCGACCGTATCGCAGCCGGGGGCGACCACCGTGTCGGCGCACACGCTTTTCGACATCGTCCGCAAGCTGCCCGAGGGCAGCCAGGTCGAGCTGACCGCCGCGGAAGGCAAGATGCAGGTCGTCGCCGGCCGTTCGCGCTTCAACCTCTCGACGCTTCCGCGCGACGATTTCCCGGTCATTGCAGAGGGCGAGCTCCCGACCCGGTTCGAGCTTCCCGCTGCGACGCTCCGCCAGATTATCGAGAAGACGCGCTTCGCAATCTCGACCGAGGAAACCCGTTACTATCTGATGGGCATCTTCCTCCATGTCGTCGAGGACCAGCTGCGGGCAGCCGCGACCGACGGTCACCGGCTCGCCAGGGTAACGGTGGGCCGTCCCGAGGGCGCCGATGGCATGCCGGACGTGATCATTCCGCGCAAAGCGGTGGCCGAGCTCTACCGGCTGCTCGAGGAGCTCGAGGGGACCGTCGAGATTTCGCTGTCGCCAACGAAGGTCCGTTTCGGCCTCGGCAGCGCGGTGCTCACCAGCAAGCTGATCGACGGCACCTTCCCGGACTACAACCGCGTGATCCCGACCGCGAACGACAAGCTGTTGAAGCTCGATCCCAAGAGCTTCTCGGCCGGCGTCGACCGCGTCGCGACGATCGCCAGCGAAAAGACGCGCGCGGTGAAGATGAGCGTCGACCGCGACAAAGTGACCCTGTCGGTGACGAGTCCCGAAAACGGCCTGGCGACCGAGGAGCTACCCGCCGATTACGGCGCCGATGGGCTCGAGATCGGCTTCAACGCGCGCTACCTGCTCGACATCCTGGGCGAGATCGATGGCGACACCGTCGAGGTCCACCTCGCCGACGCCGCCGCGCCGACGCTTCTGCGTGAGAATGACAAGTCCAACGCGCTCTACGTTCTGATGCCGATGCGGGTCTGAAGTGGGCGAGGCGCCGGTGGACGTCGACATCGAAAAGCCGCACGCCCACCACCATCCCCGCCTCGGCATTCCCTGGTACGATCTAGCGATCCCGCTTGCAGCGCTCTTCGTCTCGTTCGTCTCGATCTTCATCGCCTGGCATCATGGGCAGGTAATGAAGGAGCTCGTTCATCAGAACGAGAAGCTCGTCGAAGCCAATTCCCTGCCCTACTTCGACATCTACACCAGCGACCTTGAAGAGGACCTTCGCACCCCTGCATTCCGGCTCACGGTGCAGAACCAGGGCGTCGGACCTGCGCGAATCGCGGAGGTCGTGATGACCGTAAAAGGTCAGCCGGTTCCAAACTTCAGCACCTTGGTCGATCATTGCTGCGTCCCCGGCCTGGTGCAGGCGGCGAAGCTCGGAAAGAAGCAATATCGGGGCGTCAAGAACGGCGAGGTGATCCTTTCCACCCTCCGAGATCGAATGATTCGCCCGGGGGAGGCCGTCGACGCGATCGACTGGCGAGTCACGCCAGAGAACAAGGTCATCGTCGAGCAAGTCAAAGCGGGCTTCGCGTCCGATGTCATCAACACGTCGATCTGTTACTGTTCGGTCTTCGACGATTGCTGGATTCGGACGGACCAGGACAGGCTGCCGGTCGCGGTCCAGCAGTGCCGCGTCGCCTCCACGCCGTACCGCCAATGATCTGCCGCGTCTGGCGAGGCTGGACCACGCGAGCCAATGCCGACGCCTATGAAGCTATCGTCCGCGGCGAGGTTATCCCCGGCATCGAGGCGCGCGGAATTCCGGGCTTTCGGCACATCGACCTGATGAAGCGCGATCTCGGCGAGGAAATCGAATTCCAGACATTGATGTGGTTCGACAATCTCGAAGCGATCAAGGCTTTCACGGGCGAGGATTATAGCGTCAGCCACGTGCCCGAGCAGGCGCGCGCGGTGCTCAAGCGGTTCGACGACCGCGCCGCGCATTACGATGTCATCGACCGGCGCGAACAATAACGGCTAAGCCGCCGGCGTGCCCGTCAGCCGTCTCGCCGTCACCGACTTCCGTTCCTACGCATCGGCGCTGATCGAGCCGGGGCCAGGCTTCGTGCTGCTCTCGGGCGACAATGGCGCGGGAAAGACCAATCTGCTCGAGGCCGTGTCGCTTCTGACGCCCGGTCGCGGACTGCGCGGAGCGGCGTTGAGCGAACTGGCGCGCCGTGACGGCAGCAATGGCTGGGCGGTCGCTGCGAGAGCCGATGAAATCGATATCGGAACGGCTACATCCGCAGACGCGCCCGAACGGCGACAAGTACGCATCAATGGTGCGCGGGCATCGGTGAACTCGCTCAGCGAATGGCTGTCGATCCTGTGGCTGACTCCGGCGATGGACCGGCTGTTCACCGGAAGCGCAGGCGACCGCCGCCGTTTTCTCGATCGCCTGGTGCTCGCGCTGGAGCCGTCCCACGCCCATCACAGCTCGCGCTACGAAGCGGCGATGCGCGCCCGCAACAAGCTGCTCGCGGACGAGGCAACGCCCGATGCGTCGTGGCTCACTGCGCTGGAGGAGGCGATGGCGGAACATGGGACCGCGATCGCCGGGGCACGGTCGCGGACCGTCGCGGCGCTCGAGGAGCGGCTCGCCGCGGCGCCCGACGACGAATTCGCCCGCGCGGAAATCCATCTGGAAGGCTGGGAGGCAGGTGACCTTGCCGCGGCGCTGGCCGCCAATCGCACGCGCGACGCCGCGGCGGGCCGCACGACCGAGGGGCCGCATCGCCACGATCTGGCCGTGACTCATCGCGCCAAGCAGATGCCGGCGGCGCGCTCGTCCACCGGCGAGCAGAAGGCGCTGCTGCTCGGCCTCGTCCTCGCCCACGCCGAGTTGGTGACCGAGCGCCGCGGCACCCCACCGATCCTGCTGCTCGACGAAGTCGCGGCACACCTCGATCCGCGGCGCCGCTCTGCCCTGTTCGCCCGGCTCGAAGGGCGTGGGCAGGTGTGGATGACCGCGACCGAGGAGAGCCTGTTCGAGGGCATCGGCGAGGCGTCGCGCTTGCACGTCCAGCCAGGGCACATCGCGGCCATCTGAGCCGCAGGTGGACTTTTTAACTCTTGCCTCTATATTGCACTGCAACACGAGGCGCTTTCTACAAGCGGCGTGAACGGTCCCGGCCTGAGCCGGGGACCCGGCCCGCGCCTCGACCGACTTGCTTCCCAATTCACGCGGGGCGCTTTTTTGACCCCCTCGGCCGCGATTTTCCGCGGCGGTTTCATATTGGATTCTATTTCATGTCATTCCATTCCCTCGGGCTCTCGAAGCCCCTGCTCAATGCGCTCGCCGCGAAGGATTATTCGCAGGCGACGCCGATCCAGCTTCAGGCCATTCCGACTGTCCTCACGGGCCGCGACCTGTTAGGCATCGCTCAGACCGGCACGGGCAAAACCGCGGCTTTCATGCTGCCTTCGCTCGACCGTCTGGCCGCCGCTCGGCAGATCCCTAAGCCCGGCCACATCCGCATGCTGGTGCTCGCGCCGACCCGTGAGCTTGCGGCGCAGATCGCCGCCAGCGCCCAGGCCTACGGCAAGTTCATGCAGCTGTCGGTCGGAGTGATTTTCGGCGGCGTTCCCAATCACAAGAGCGTGCGTACCGTCGCGCGCGGCCTCGACGTTCTCGTCGCGACGCCCGGGCGCCTGCTCGACCTCATCGACCAGCGTGCGCTGAGCTTGCGCGAGCTGGAGATCCTCGTCCTCGACGAGGCCGACCAGATGCTCGATCTCGGGTTCATCCACGCGTTGAAGCGGATCGTCAGCCTGGTCCCGCCCAAGCGCCAGACCCTGTTCTTCTCGGCGACCATGCCGAAGGCGATCAAGGAGCTGGCCGACAAATATCTGACCAACCCGGCCGAAGTGTCGGTGACTCCGACAGCTACGACGGTCGATCGTATCGAGCAGAGCGTGACGATGGTGAACCAGGCCGAGAAAGCTGCGCTGCTCGCCATGGTCCTGCGCGGCGAGTCCATCGAACGCGCCCTCGTTTTCAGCCGTACCAAGCATGGCGCCGACAAGATCGTCCGCCAGCTTGAAGCTGCGGGCATCGCATCGTCGGCGATCCACGGCAACAAGAGCCAGGCGCAGCGTGAGCGCGCGATCGCCGCGTTCAAGAAGGGCGACATGCCGGTGCTCGTGGCAACGGATATCGCCGCGCGCGGCATCGACATCCCGGGCGTCAGCCATGTCGTAAACTTCGACCTGCCCGACGTCCCCGAGCAATATGTCCACCGTATCGGCCGCACCGCGCGTGCCGGCGCGGACGGCATTGCCGTCGCTTTCTGCAGTCCGGACGAGCGCGGCAATTTGCGCGACATCGAACGCACTACGCGACAGCGCATACCGGTCGCGCCGCTCCCGGCGGACTTCATGGCCAGCGCGGAGGCCTTCAAGCGGCTGAAGCCGGCTCCGAAGCCGCAACTTGTAAGGACGGCGACCAAGGCCGACCGGCGCCACGCCCAATCCAGCGATGGGGGCCAGCAGCGCCGTAACCGCAACAATGGCCAGCAGCGCCATCCGCATCGGGGCGAAGGCCATCCCGCGCATCGCTCGGAAGCGCGCGATCACAACGGCCAGCGCCGCGACGACCAGCGCAATGATGGCGTGCGCTCATCGTACCGGCCGGAATCCTATCGCGAGGCGGGGCCTGAGCGCCGGCCGAACCAGCCCGAGGGCGGCCAGCGTCAGTCGCAGCCGAACCAGGGCCGCGACGGCTATCGCTCGAACGGAGGTCAGCCGAAGCGCAAGTTCGGCGGCCGCGGCCGTCCCGGCGGGCACCACCGCGCTCGGGGATAAGTGCGGACGGCAATGCCGGTTACGAGCGATGCTGCACGATCCGATGAGCCGCCGGCGCCTTCACACGGCTTCGGTGCCGCCTGCCAGCATCAACCTCGGCTCCGATGCGTGACTGCTGAAATTGCCTTCGACCTGAGCCCCCTCCTCGATCGACAAGGTGCCGTAGCTGACATCGCCTTCGATTCGGGCCGTCTTCAGGATCACCAGCTTATCGGCGGTGATGGAACCCTTGATTGTGCCGGCCACCTGAGCGTTTTCGGCCATGACCATGCCGATGATCTCGCTGGTCTCACCCTGCACCAGCGCGGCGCACTTGATGTCGCCGTCGACCCTTCCGTCCAAATGCAGATCCGCGGTCGCCGCCAGATCGCCGTCAATGGCGATGTCCGGACCCAATATCGTAAGAGTCGGTTTGCGCTGTGCTGAGAACATTGCTCGTTACCTCCCCAGGAAGAGACGCGGTTCACGGGGCGCGGGCGGCAATGAACGGGTTCATGCAAATGCGAATGAATCCCAGTGCCTCCGATCGGACTGTTGTACTTCCCCCGTGTCCTGAGCTTTGACTAGCCGGGCGGTTCCAGCGAAAGGTTAAGCGAGGCGCCGTTAAAGGCGGGTCGGGGGGACCGGGCGGCGAAACGAGTTCACTGTCCCGAAGAGGGTCAAACTTGTTCAGTTTTGCTTAGGCTACGGACGTCGTGCTAGCATCGTTCGCGCCACGCTCAGCTAGGGGGAACGTGCAACCTTTATAGTCAGCTCTCCACCGAAAGCAGACATTCGCGCTGCAAGAAAACGCTGTCCTACAGCGCTCGTCTAATGCCACGTACCGCTGATGGTTCGTGGTGCCGCCTGTCCGGTCAATAGCGGCCCGTCACCCTCAAAGGCGCGCCGCGATCATCCTCAATCGTTACCCTCGGCCAACGTCCGGCCACCGGCCGCTCGGCCCATCGAGGGGTGCCAAAGTGGAGGAAGTGGAAGCGCTAAGGGACGGCCATGCCGGGGTTGATGGCCGACACGGCGTTCCCCCGAGCCCAGGCAGTCAGGGTGACAGTCACCCTCATCGGCACGTGCGAGTGGCTTGGCGCGACTCACGCGTGCGCGCACGCGCACGCGCGTGACTTCCCAGCCGAAATCCCTATATCTGGACTATGGCAACCGATCCCAATCAGAACTCCTACGGCGCCGACAGCATCAAGGTCCTCAAGGGCCTCGACGCCGTGCGCAAGCGTCCCGGCATGTACATCGGCGATACGGACGACGGCTCCGGCCTCCACCACATGGTGTTCGAGGTCTCGGACAATGCGATCGACGAGGCGCTCGCCGGGCATTGCGACAGGGTCCTGATCACCCTCAACCCGGAGGGCTCAGTCAGCGTGGAGGACAACGGCCGCGGAATCCCGACCGGAATCCACGCCGAGGAAGGCGTGTCCGCGGCCGAGGTCATCATGACCCAGCTACACGCCGGCGGGAAGTTCGAGAACACTTCCGACGACAATGCCTACAAGGTTTCAGGCGGCCTCCACGGAGTCGGCGTCAGCGTCGTCAACGCGCTCAGCGAGTGGCTCGACCTGACCGTCTGGCGCGACGGCGAAGAGCATTACATGCGCTTTCGCCACGGCGAGGCCGAGGCTCCGCTGAAAGTCGTCGGCAAGACCGACAAGCGCGGCACTCGCGTGACCTTCATGCCGTCTACCGAGACGTTCAAGAACATCGAGTTCGACTTCGACCGGCTCGAGCACCGCTTCCGCGAGCTCGCCTTCCTCAACTCCGGCGTTCGCCTCGTCCTGGTCGACGCGCGCCACGAAGAATCGAAGAGCGTCGAGATGTTCTACGAAGGGGGCATCGCCGCCTTTGTGAAATGGCTCGACCGCGCGAAGACCGCGCTGGTTCCCGATCCGATCGCGATCACCGGACAACGCGACGAGATCGGCATCGACGTCGCTCTCGAATGGAATGATTCCTATTACGAGAACGTCCTCACCTTCACCAACAACATCCCGCAGCGCGACGGCGGCACGCACCTCGCGGCGTTCCGCGCCGCACTGACCCGCACGCTCAACAATTATGCGGAGCGCTCGGGGCAGCTGAAGAAGGAGAAGGTCGGTCTGACCGGCGAGGACATGCGGGAGGGTCTCACCGCAATCGTGTCGGTCAAGCTGCCCGATCCCAAGTTCAGCTCGCAGACCAAGGACAAGCTCGTTTCGTCCGAAGTTCGGCAGCCGCTCGAAAGCCTGATCGCCGACAAGCTCGCCGAATGGCTCGAAGAGAACCCGGCACACGCCCGCGCGATCGTCCAGAAGATCATCGATGCCGCCGCGGCGCGCGAAGCCGCCCGCAAGGCGCGCGACCTGACGCGGCGCAAGGGCGTGCTCGATATCGCCTCGCTGCCCGGCAAACTCGCCGACTGCCAGGAGCGCGATCCCGCCCTGTCCGAGCTGTTCCTGGTCGAGGGCGATTCAGCCGGTGGTTCCGCGAAGCAGGGCCGCAACCGGCACAACCAGGCGATCCTTCCGCTCCGCGGCAAGCTGCTCAACGTCGAGCGCGCGCGCTTCGACCGGATGCTATCGTCGAAGGAAATCGGGACGATGATCCAGGCCTTGGGTGCGGGCATCCGCGAGGATTGGGACATCGCCAAGCTGCGCTACCACAAGATCGTCATCATGACCGACGCCGACGTCGACGGGGCCCACATCCGGACTCTGCTGCTGACCTTCTTCTACCGGCAGATGCCGCAGCTGATTGAGAACGGGCACCTCTTCATCGCCCAGCCGCCGCTGTACAAGGTCGCCCGCGGCCGCTCCGAAGTCTATCTCAAGGACGATGCGGCGCTCGACGACTACCTCGAGGACGCAGGCCTTGAAGGGCTGGTGCTCGACACCTCGGACGGCCAGCGTTCGGGCAACGACCTGAAGCTGCTCGTCGACCATGCCCGTCGAATGCGCACCCTGATGCGCTACGCCCCCCGCAAATACGATCCGGCGCTGATCGAGGCGCTCGCGATCAATGCGGCGCTGAGGCCCAACCTCGACAAGGACGGCCGGACGAAGGCGATCGCCAAGGTCGCCGACTGGCTCAACTCAGGCGATCCGGAAGCGACTTGGTCCGGCGAATTGTCGACCGAGGGCGGATATATTCTCAAGCGCCTGTGGCGCGGAGTGACCGACGCATACATCATCGAACCGAGCTTCCTCGTCTCGGCGGAAGCCCGCAAGCTCGACACGCTGGCGAAGGAGCAGGCCGCAGCTTACGGGAAGCCGCTGACGCTGCGCACGCTCAAGAAGGGCGCCGCGGTCCAGCAGGAGGCGGAGGTGGGCTCGGGTGAGGGCGAAGAAGCCGCCGAGCAGGCCGAGGCCGACACGAAGGGCAAGCCAGTGACGATCACCCGTCCTTCGGAGCTGCTCGATGCCGTGCTCGCGGCGGGGCGCAAGGGCCTGTCGATTCAACGCTACAAGGGCCTTGGCGAGATGAATGCCGAGCAGCTGTGGGAGACGACGCTCGATCCGGCCAACCGCTCGTTGCTCCGGGTCGAGGTCGCGCAGGCAGATGTCGCCGACGAGATCTTCACGCGGCTGATGGGCGACGTGGTCGAACCGCGCCGCGAGTTCATCCAGGACAATGCGCTGAGCGTCGCGAACCTCGACGTCTAGGAACCATTCGGGACCGACGGCTATTGGCGCTGGCGTGAGCAGCGGCTTTTTCACTCTCGCCAGCTACAACATGCACAAGGCGGTTGGGCTCGACGGGCGCCGCGACCCGCATCGCGTTCTGCGCGTCCTGCAGGAGATCGATGCCGACATCGTCGCGCTCCAGGAAGCCGACAAGCGCGTCGGCGGCCGCGGCTCGACGGTGCCGCACGAACTCATCGACAGCCACGGGATGTACAAGCCGGTGCACCTCGGCGTGAAGCACAAGCGGGTGTTCGACAAGGCGCGCAGGCACACCGATCGCTTGCTCAAGGTCAATACGCGCAACATCGGCTGGCATGGCAATGCGATCCTCGTGAAGCGCCATGTCGGGGTGCTCGATTGCGCTGCACTCGACCTTCCGACCCTCGAGCCTCGCGGTGCGGTCATCGCCGAGCTCCTGGTCCATGATCGTCCGGTCCGGGTCGTCGGCATGCACCTCGATCTGTCGGGGCTTTGGCGAAAGCGCCAGATGCGCTCGATCCTCCAGGCGATTGCGAGCCGCCCGCAGAAAATGCCGACTGTGCTGATGGGCGATACGAACGAATGGCGCACCGCAGCCGGGTGCCTGAACGATCTCGGTCGGGAGTTCCGAATTGCCCCGACGGGTCCGAGCTTCCACGCGCGCCATCCCGTGGCGCCGCTCGACCGGATCATCGTCCACAAGGACCTGAACATCGAGGCTGCCGGAGTGCATATGAGCGCGACCGCCCGCCGCGCTTCGGATCACCTGCCGATCTGGGCGCGGCTTTCGGCCTAGCCCGCGATCTTCCGCATCCGCCGGCGCTGGATCGAAGAACCGATGCCCATCGCCTCACGATATTTCACAACGGTGCGGCGGGCGCAGTCAAAGCCGCGCTGCTTGAGCAAGGCGGCGATGGCGTCGTCGCTCAGGATCTCCGTCTCGGCGTCGATAACTTCCTTGATCGCAGCCTTCACCGCCTCCGCCGCGGCACCGTCGCCTTCGGCCGACTGAACGCCGGAACCGAAGAAATATTTGAGCTCGAACAGGCCGCGGTCGCAGAGCAGATATTTGTTCGAGGTGACGCGGCTGACCGTCGACTCATGCATCTCGATCGCCTCTGCGACCTCACGCAGCGTCATCGGTTTCATTGCCGAGACGCCGCGGTCGAAGAAGCCCTGTTGCCGCCTCACGATTTCGGAGACGACCTTGACGATGGTGCGGGCGCGCTGATCCAGCGCCTTCACCAGCCAGCTAGCGCTCTGCAGGCATTCGCTCAGCCAGGCGCGCGAAGCCTTGTCCTGCGGCCCCGACTTGAGCTCCTGATAATAGCGGCGGTTGACCAGCAGCCGAGGAAGCGTCGCCTGGTTGAGTTCGACCGCGTAGCCGCCGCGGGTCCTGCGGACGAACACGTCCGGCGTGACGTCCTCTGCTGCAGCGCCTGAAAACTGGCAGCCGGGCTTCGGGTCGTAGGATCGCAGTTCCCGGATCATGTCGGCGAGGTCTTCATCGTCGACTCCGCAGATGCGCTTGAGATCGCTCAACCGGCCCCTCGACAACAATTCGAGATTGTCCATCAGCCTCGCCATCGCGGGGTCGTAGCGGTTGGCTGCCTTTGCCTGGAGCGCGAGACATTCCGAGAGCGACCGCGCGCCGACGCCGGCAGGCTCGAGGTCCTGCACGATTCCCAAAGCCTGCTCGACGAGGCGGGCAGGAGCGCCGGTCAGCTCCGCGATCTGCTCGAGCGGCACCGTCAAATAGCCGGTGTCGTCGATCGTTTCCGCAATGATCCGGGCGAGGTCGCCGACGTCGCCGGACTGGCCATGGAGCTGGTCGACCAGATATTCCGCAAGTGAAGCGGCCGAATATTGAAGCCGGTCGAAATCAAAGGCTTCCTCCCCGCCGGATGACATGACGACGTCGGAGAAGCTGTCGGTCTCCAGCGCCTCCGCAGTCCAGTCGACGTCGAGCGGCCGGTCGTCGTCAGCCTGTCCCCGGATCAGGTCGTCGGCGCCCGGATCCTCACCCGCGTCCTCTCCTTCGCTCTCTTCCCCGACAGAAGCGGGCGCGGGCGGATCGCTTTCGTCCTCGCCCGAGCGTGCTTCCAGTAGCGGGTTCTTCGAGAGCTCCTCGGCGATATAGGCTTCCAGCTCGAGGTTGCTCAGCTGCAGCAGCTTGATCGCCTGCTGGAGCTGCGGAGTCAGGACCAGCGCCTGGGTCTGGCGGATGCTTAGGGAGGGCCCGAGTCCCACGGGACCAACTCTCCGTTACAGCGCGAAGCTCTCGCCGAGGTAAAGGCGCCGGACCTCGGGGTCGGCGACCAACGCATCGGGAGTACCAGCAAACAGCACCTGACCGTCGTAGATGATGCAGGCGCGATCGACGATGTCGAGCGTCTCGCGGACATTGTGGTCGGTGATGAGGACGCCGATGCCGCGCTGCTTCAGCTCTCTGACCAGGTCGCGGATGTCGGCGATCGAAATCGGATCGATGCCTGCGAAGGGCTCGTCGAGCAGCATGATCGATGGCTTCGCAGCAAGCGCGCGGGCGATCTCGCATCGCCGCCGCTCGCCGCCCGAAAGCGCCATCGCCGGCGATTCGCGGAGCCCGGTCAGGCCGAACTCGCCGAGCAGCCGCTCCAGCCGCTCACTTCGCACGTGACGGTCGGGTTCGGAGACCTCAAGGACGGAGAGAATATTCTCCTCGACCGTAAGCCCGCGAAAGATCGAGGTTTCCTGTGGGAGATAGCCGAGGCCGAGGATCGCCCGACGGTACATCGGAAGGTCCGTAATGTCCTCGCCATCGAGCAGGATCCGGCCGCTGTCCGGCTTCACCAGCCCCATGACCGAATAGAAGCAGGTGGTTTTGCCCGCACCGTTTGGTCCGAGCAGACCGACGACCTCGCCGCGGTGAACGCCGAGGGAGACGTCGTGAAGTACGGCGCGGCGATCGTAGGCTTTGGCGATCGAGCGGACTTCGAGCCCATCTATCGTTTGCTGCGCCTCGGCCGATGGACGCACGAAGGTCGCAGCTTCGTTCATGTCCGGGTTCAGCTTCCGTTGGTCTTCTGAGGAACGGTGAAATGCCCGGTAACTCGTCCGCCGCTCTGGTTCACGCCCGGCGGGCCCCCGTCGATGACGGCACGCCCGGAATCCAGGTTGATCACCAGCCGCTGTCCGTTGACGATATTGTTGCGCTGGGTGAGC
>JBKPQH010000007.1:0-10051 GCA_046733935.1 Pseudomonadota bacterium | reverse complement strand
ATCAGGAACAGGCCCTTGTTCGCGCTGGTCGGGATGATGGTTTCCTTGAGGAAGACCTTCAGCCCGTCGGCGAAGCTCTGCAGCAGCCCCCAGGGACCGACCACGTTGGGCCCGCGCCGAAGCGCGATCGCCGCCCAGATCTTGCGCTCGGCATAGATGATCATCGCGACCGCTAACAGCAGAGGCAGCGCGATCACGAGGATGCCAACGATCGTGGCGATGAACCACGCCCAGTCGTAGGTCATGCCCCAGTGCTGGAAGGTTTGGGTCACTCCGCGGCCTCCCGCGCCTCGACGCCGTGGACCAGTTCCTCGGAGCAGATGCGCATGGTGGGGCTGTTGCGGCAGATCGCGTTGGTCAGGAAGAAATCCTGGATCGGATAGCGGATCGGACCTTCGGCCTTGGCGGAGAGCTTGGGCGGCGCCCATTCGAGCTTGATCAGTCCTTCGCGGCCGAGTTGCGGATATTCCTTGATCATCTTTGCGCGCAGCTGGTCGAAGCTGTCGAACGGAAGCGCCTTGCCCGCGAGCTGCGACACCGCACGCAGGATCGCCCAGTCCTCGCGCGCCTCGCCCGGCGGGAACGCTGCCTTCTCGCCGCGCTGTACGCGCCCTTCGGTGTTCACGTAGGTGCCATGCTTTTCGGCATAGGCCGCGCCCGGGAGGACCAGGTCCGCCTGCTTCGCGCCCGCGTCGCCGTGGTGGCCGATGTAGACCTTGTACGCGCCCTTGAACCGATCCGCGGCCATCTCGTCCGCGCCAAGCAAGAGCACCAACTCCGGAGCCGCGGCTTCGAGGTCGGCGATTCCGCCCGGTTGCGCATAGCCGAGGATCAGCGACGCCATCCGCGACGCCGAGGTGTGGACCACGTTGAAGCCGTTCCAGCCGTCGCGAACGAGGTTGAGCGAAGCCGCAAGGGCCAGCGCTGCACCGAGCCCGCCGGCCGCCAGCGCCCCCGCGCCGACGATCACCGCCGGACGCTCGGCCGCGGCAAAGGCGTCCTTCACGTCCCTCGGCAGCTTGCCGAGCAGCTTGAGGTCATCGCCGAGCCACTGGACCTTCATTCCGAGGTCGATCTCCGGCCCGATGCCGAACACGCGTCCGCCCTTGCGCGTAACTTTGCGCACGCGGGTGGCGATCAGCGGCGCCTCCCAGCGCAGGTTCGTGCCGATCAGCAGCACCGCATCCGCATTCTCGATGCCCGCGATGGTCGAGTTGAAGTTGACCGCCGCGAGGTTCGTGACGTCGTAAGCGAGCCCGGTCTGCCGCCCCTCGAGCAGGTTCGAGCCACGCGTTTCGAGAAGCTTCTTCGCGGCATACATGGTCTCGGCGTCGAGCAGGTCGCCCGCGATTGCGGCCACCTTGGTGCCGGCCTTCGCCAGCCGCTCCGCGAAGATCGCGAGTGCTTCCTGCCAGCTCGCCTCGCGCAGCTTCTTCTTCTCGCGTACCCACGGCCGGTCGAGCCGGTTGCGGACGAGCGCGTCCACATGATGGCGCGTCTTGTCGTGGATCCACTCCTCGTTCACGTCCTCGTGAACGCGCGGAAGGATGCGCATCACCTGGCGTTGGCGGACGTCGAGGCGGATGTTCGATCCGACCGCGTCCATCACGTCGACGCCCGGCACCCGGCGAAGCTCCCACGGACGCTGCTCGAACAATTGGGGCTTCTGCAGCAACGCTCCCACCGGGCACACGTCGGCGAGATTGCCGGCGAGCTCGCCGTGGACGGTCCGCTCCAGATAGGTGGTGATCTGGCTGTCCTCTCCGCGGTAGAGCATGCCGATCTCGTCGATTCCCGCGACCTCTTCGGAGAAGCGGATGCAGCGCGTGCACTGGATGCAGCGGGTCATCGACGTCTTGATGACCGGACCCATGTACTTGTCGTCGACTGCGCGCTTGTTCTCCTCGAACCGCGAGCCGCTTCGGCCATAGGCCATCGCCTGGTCCTGCAAGTCGCATTCGCCGCCCTGGTCGCAGATCGGGCAATCGAGCGGGTGGTTGATGAGCAGGAACTCCATCACCCCTTCGCGCGCCTTCTTGACCATGGGCGTGTCGGTGCGGATCGTCTGGCCGTCCGCTGCGGGAAGCGCGCAGCTCGCCTGCGGCTTTGGCGGCCCGGGCGCAACCTCGACCAGGCACATGCGGCAATTGCCGGCGATGCTGAGGCGCTCGTGGTAGCAGAAGCGCGGGATTTCCTTGCCCGCAAGCTCGCAAGCCTGCAGCACGGTCGCGCCCTGCGGGACCTCGATCTCGATGCCGTCGACGGTGACCTTAGGCATCGGGAGAGTCCTTGTCCTTCCGAACGGTGCGGTCGATCTGCGTCACTCGCGGACCTCCACGGCGCGCTGCGAGCACGGTGATGAGAGCGACGACGGCTACAATGATGATGATCGTCGTTGTACTCATTCCGCCGCCTCCAGCATGCCGCGCGCGGTGCGCTCGGCGATGCGTCGCTCGAGCTCGGGGCGGAAGTGGCGAACGAGGCCTTGGATCGGCCAGGCGGCGGCGTCGCCGAGCGCGCAGATGGTGTGGCCTTCGACCTGCTTGGTGACGTCGAGCAATTTGTCGATGTCCTGGACCTCGGCGTCGCCTTCGCGCAGCCGCTCCATCATGCGCCACATCCAGCCGGCGCCCTCGCGGCACGGGGTGCACTGGCCGCAGCTCTCGTGCTTGTAGAAATAGCTGATGCGGCTGATCGCGCGGACGATGTCGGTCGACTTGTCCATGACGATCACCGCGGCCGTTCCGAGGCCGGATCCGAGCGCCTTCAGACCGTCGAAATCCATCGGCGCATCCATGATCTCGGCGGCAGGCACGAGCGGCACGGAAGATCCGCCAGGGATCACCGCCAGCAGATTGTCCCAGCCGCCCCGGATGCCGCCGGCATGGCGGTCGATCAGTTCGCGGAACGGGATCGACATGGTCTCCTCGACCGTGCACGGGCAATTCACGTGCCCGGAGATCTGGAAGAGCTTGGTGCCTTCGTTCTTCTCGCGTCCGAAACCCGCGAACCATTCCGCGCCACGGCGCAGGATGGTCGGCACGACCGCGATGCTCTCGACATTGTTGACGGTCGTCGGGCAGCCGTAGAGGCCAGCGCCCGCCGGGAACGGCGGCTTGAGGCGCGGCTTTCCCTGCTTGCCTTCGAGGCTTTCGAGCATCGCCGTTTCTTCACCGCAGATGTAGGCGCCGGCGCCGCGGTGGACGAACAGGTCGAAGTCGTAGCCCGAGCCCGCCGCGTTCTTGCCGAACAGTCCGGCGTCGTAGCATTCCTGAACCGCCTTCCGCAGGACCTCGGTCTCACGGATGAACTCGCCGCGGATATAGATGTAAGCGGCACGCGCCCGCATGGCGAATGCGGCGATCAGCGCGCCTTCGAGCAGCTTGTGCGGATCGTGGCGGATGATCTCCCGGTCCTTACACGATCCGGGCTCGGACTCGTCCGCGTTGATGACCAGGAAGTTCGGCTTACCGGGCTTCGGCTCCTTGGGCATGAAGCCCCACTTCATGCCGGTCGGGAAGCCGGCGCCGCCGCGGCCGCGCAGCCCCGACGCCTTCACCTGATCGATGATCGCGTCCTGGCCGATCGCCATCAGCGCCTTGGTATTGTCCCAGTCGCCGCGCTGCTCCGCCGCCTTCAGATAGGGCGACTGGAAGCCGTAGAGGTTGGTGAAGATGCGGTCCTTGTCCGCGAGAGGCCCGGTGTAGCCCATCAGAACGCTCCCGCCTGGTGGGCGACGAAGAGGCCGATCAGCACGATGGCCGCGAGCACGACGAACTTGATCATCCCCGTGATGAACCGGAAGGCGAGGAACGCGAGCACGATGGCGACGATGATGGCGAGGATCGTCATTTGAGGCGCTTGGTCCCGAATTTGTTCTGCGCGAACATCACGATGCCGGCGCAGACCGCGAGGACGATCGCGATCTTCAGGATCTTGAGGACGATGCCGATGAGCAGGATGCCGATGATCACCGCGACGATAAGGCCGATCATTGCGCGCCCTCCCCGGCCGCCGGGCTGCCGCCCCATTGCGGGCGATAGTCGTAGTTGCGCTCGGCCATTTTCTTGAGCGTGGTCGGACCGCCCTCGGGGCAGCTGGTCTGGCGGCCGTCCTGCGGACCGGGCTTCGGATGCTCACCGCGGGCCAGCGCGTCGAGCACGGCACCCATGCTCTGCTCTGTCAGGTCCTCGTAATTGTCGTCGTTGATCTGGACCATCGGCGCGTTGGCGCAGGCGCCGAGGCACTCGACCTCGGTCAGCGTGAACAGCCCGTCGTCGGTCGTCTTGCCCTTCTTGAGACCGCGCTTGGCGCAGGCGGAGAAGACGTCGTCCGAACCGCGCAGCATGCACGGCGTCGTCCCGCATACCTGCACGTGGAATCGGCCGACGGGCTCCAGGTTGAACATGGTGTAGAAGGTCGCGACCTCGAGCACGCGGATGTACGACGTGTCGAGTTCCCGCGCGACGAACTCCATGACCGGAATGGGGAGCCAACCCTGCGTGTTCGTCTCGGCCCCGACCTGCCGCTGCGCGAGGTCGAGCAGCGGAATCACCGCAGAGACCTGCCGCCCCTCGGGATACCAGCCGATGATCTCCTTCGCCCGCCGCGCGTTCTCGGCGGTCCACTGGAAACCTTCCCAATGGGCGCGCTGCTCGGGGCTATCGAGGATTCCTGCCTGACCGGCCATTAGCGGTCCACCTCCCCGAACACGACGTCGATGGCGGAGAGCACAGCGGTGGTGTCCGCGAGCATGTGGCCCTTCATCATGAAGTCCATCGCCTGGAGGTGCGAAAAGCCGGTCGGGCGGATCTTGCAGCGATAGGGCCGGTTCGTTCCGTCGGCGACGAGGTAGACGCCGAACTCACCCTTCGGGCTCTCGGTCGCGACGTAAACCTCGCCCGCGGGCACGTGATAGCCCTCGGTGTAGAGCTTGAAATGGTGGATGAGGGCCTCCATCGAGGTCTTCATCTCCATTCGCGACGGCGGAAACACCTTGTTGTCGGACGATCCGACCGGCCCCTTCGGCATTTCCTTGAGGCACTGGCGCATGATCTTCGCCGACTGCCGCACTTCTTCGACGCGGACCATGAAGCGGTCGTAGCAATCGCCGTTGGTGCCGACCGGGATGTCGAAATCCATGCGGTCGTAGACTTCGTAAGGCTGCGAGCGGCGGATGTCCCACGGGATGCCCGAGGCGCGGATCATCGGTCCCGAGAAGCCCCACGCGATCGCATCGTCCTTGCCGACGATTCCGATGTCGACGTTGCGCTGCTTAAAGATGCGGTTGTCGGCGACGAGGCTGATCGCGTCCTCGAACAGCTGTAGGCGGTGATCGAGCCAATCGCCGAGATCGACCAGCATTTTCTCCGGCAAGTCGTAGCGGACGCCGCCGACGCGGAAATAATTGGCATGCATCCGCGCGCCGGACGCCCGCTCGTAGAATTGCAGCGTGTCCTCGCGCACTTCAAACAGCCACAGGTTGGGCGTCATCGCGCCCACGTCCATGATGTGGCTGCCGAGGTTGAGCATATGATTGGAGATGCGGGTCAGCTCCGCCATCAGGGTGCGAATGTACTGGGCGCGGACGGGAATCTCGAGGCCCATCAGCTTCTCGATGGCGAGCACAAAGCCGTGCTCCATGCACATCGGCGAGCAGTAATCGAGGCGGTCGAAGTAGGGCAGCGCCTGAGCGTAGGTCTTGTACTCGATGAGCTTCTCGGTGCCGCGGTGAAGCAGGCCGATATGCGGGTCGACGCGCTCGACGATCTCGCCGTCGAGCTCCATGATCAGGCGAAGCACGCCGTGCGCCGCCGGGTGCTGCGGGCCGAAGTTGATCGTGTAGTTACTGATCGCCTCGTCGCCGGGATCGTGCGGGTGGCCGAGGTCCTGGCCCTCGGCGGCCCCGCCGACGCTGACCTCCACGCGGCGCGGCTTCTTCGGGTCTGCGCCGGTCCCGCCGCCGCCCGGCCGCGTGTCGAGGTCGCTACGCGTGTCGGTCATGCCGGCCCTCCGCCCTTACGCGGACGCCCGTCGCTCTTGGGCTTAGGATCTGGTCCAGCCTCGGGCTTGCTGACTTCCTTCGCGGCTTTGGCGGCGCGAGGCTTGCGCGCTTCCTTGGTCGCCTGAGCGTCGCCCGGCTTGCCGGCTCCGGTTTGCGCGGGAGTGTCGGTCGTCTTCGGCGTCTCTACCGGAGTTTTCGGATTCTCGCTTTTCGGAGGCGGAGCGTTCGGCGCAGGAGCCGGCGATGGCGCGCCACCCGCTTCCGCGGTCGCCTTTTCGTCGCCGGGAAGAAGATATTCGGGTCCTTCCCACGGCATCAGGAAGTCGAAGGTCCGGAAATCTTGAGGAAGGGAAACCGGCTCATAGACGACGCGCTTCTCGGCCTCCGAGTAGCGCAGCTCCACGTGGCCGGTGAGCGGGAAGTCCTTGCGGAACGGAAAGCCCTCGAAGCCATAATCGGTGAGGATCCGGCGCAGGTCCGGGTTGCCGCTGAAGGGTACGCCGTACATGTCGAACACCTCGCGCTCGAGCCAGCCGGCGACCGGCCACAAACCCGTGACGCTCGGAACCGGCGTCGCTTCGTCCGCCGTCACCTTGACCTTGATGCGGCGGTTCTTGGTCAGCGAGAGCAGGCAATAATTGACGTCGAACCGCTCGGCCCGCTCGGGATAGTCGACGCCGACGATGTCCATCAGCTGCTGATATTCGAGGCCCGGCGTGTCGCGGAGCGTCCGGCACACATCGACGATGCTGTCGCGCTGAACCGTCAGCGTCACCTCGCCGACATGCTCGGTCGCGTCGATCAAGGCCTTGCCGAGCGCCTTCGTGGCGGCGGCAATGACGCCTTCATCCGAAGCCATCTTCGGAACGTGGGTTGCGAACTGGACGGGCATCAGCGCTCGATCGTCCCTTCGCGGCGGATCTTCCGCTGCAGCTGCAGGATTCCGTAAAGCAACGCTTCGGCCGTCGGCGGACAGCCCGGCACGTAGATGTCGACCGGAACGATGCGGTCGCAGCCGCGAACTACGCTGTAGCTATAGTGGTAATAGCCGCCCCCATTGGCGCAGCTGCCCATCGAGATGACGTAGCGGGGCTCGCTCATCTGGTCGTAGACCCGCCGCAGCGCCGGGGCCATCTTGTTGCACAGCGTTCCTGCGACGATCATCACGTCCGACTGGCGCGGAGACGCGCGCGGTGCCGCTCCGAACCGCTCCAGGTCGTAGCGCGGCATGTTGACGTGGATCATCTCGACCGCGCAGCAGGCGAGGCCGAAGGTCATCCACCACAGGGACCCGGTGCGCGCCCAGGTGAATAGGTCCTCGGCGGTCGTGACCATGAAGCCCTTCTCGTCGAGGTTCCGCCGAAGTTCCTCGAGATGCTTCTTGTCGATGTCGCCCGGAACGAGACCGGCCAGCCGCGCGAGCTCATTCTCATTCGGCATCCGGTCTTCGCTCGGCTCGAGCATCACTCCCATTCGAGCGCTCCCTTCTTCCACGCGTAGGCGAGGCCAAGGGCCAGCTCGATCAGGAAGACGATCATCGCGCCCCAACCCGTCCACTTCGTGAAATCGAGGCTCACTGCCCAGGGGAACAGGAACGCGGCTTCGAGATCGAAGACGATGAACAGGATCGCGACGAGGTAGAAGCGCACGTCGAACTCGGCGCGGGCGTCCTCGAACGCGGGGAAACCGCATTCATATTCGCTGAGCTTCGCTGCGTCAGGCTTGTGCGCGCCGGTCAGCCTCGCAACCAGCATCGGCAGCACGACGAACGCCGTGCTGAGGCCCAGCGCGATGATCAGGAACAACAGGATCGGCAGGTAGCCGGCGGCGACGCTTGCCAAGGGAAATTCTCCGGGGCTCGAAACTTGGCGCCCCTCTAGGACAGGGAATTGTGCGCCGCAACCGTGGGGAGGCCGGAAAACCCGGCTTATTGCGCCTTGCAGTCAGGTGAAAGCGGCACCGCGAGGATGCTGGCGCCCGAAGTGCGAGTGGGCTGCCTCTCGATGTCGGCCCAACCGGAATCCGCGACGATGAGCAGTTGCTTGCCGTCGTAGGCGATCTGAGTGGGGTCGGAGAGCATCGCGATCTGGTCGAAAGTGAGTGAGCCGTTGCCTGGGGAGATGCTGACGAGCAGTCCCGGCGATGCACCGTTGTAGATACCGTAATACGCGGATCCGCAAACTGCAACGCCGTCGATCCCGCGCAGAGGCTTGCCGTCGGGACGAGGCAGGATCGACCTCGTTCGTGTCTTAAGATCCACCGTGCCGACACCCTCGCTATAATCGGCGACAAGCAAGTGCTGACCATCGGGCGAGAGTGCCGTGCCCTGGGCGCTCCTTCCAATCCCGGGCTTAATCAGCGGAACGAGGCTGAAGCCGCTCTTGCCGAAGCCGTAGACCGCGCCGTTCTGGCTGTCGCTGACGAATACGCCCCGGGCGCTCGCGGAGACATCGCCCGGATGGAAGCTCCCGCTCAGAGGCGTCATCCGGGTCATAAGCTTCCCCGCGACCGTCAACGCGACGAGGGCCCCGCGATCGCAAGGCTTGATGCCGGGAACGCCTGGCGGGCAATCGGCCGCGACCCAAAGGCGATGGCGAGTAGAATCCCACGCAATGGCGAAAGGGTGTAACCCGGCAGGAAGCGTCGCCAGGGTCCGGCAACTCATCCGGCAAGCGAGGATCTGACGGTCGAGAATGCTTGAGACGAAGATGGTCGAGCCGTCGCTCGCGACGCCTTCGACAAGGCGATGTTTGGGATCGATCGTGAAGAGCGTCTGCGGCTGGACCGCAGCTGCAGCTGCAAGGGCCAGCAGGCCGATCAGCGCAGCGCTCCCGCGATGAGTTTCTGCAGCTTCGAATGGATCGCCGACGAACCGGCGACATATTCGCGCCGCTCAAAGGACCGGTCGGAGCCGCGATAGTCGGTCACGAAGCCTCCCGCTTCGCGCACCAGCAGGACGCCGGCGGCCGTGTCCCAGAGATCGAGGTCGTCTTCCCAGAAACCGTCCATTCGACCGGCGGCGACCCAGGCAAGATCGAGCGCGGCCGAACCGAACCGGCGAACGCCCGAGACGTGCTCTCCTACAGCCGAGTAGATTTTCGCCCATTGCGACGTGTCTCCGCGGCCGCAATGCGGAATTCCAGTGCCGATCAGGCTTTCGCCAAGATCGCGTCGCGCCGAGACGCGGAGTCTGGCGTCATGAAGCCATGCACCGCGACCCTTCTCCGCCCAAAAGCCCTCGTCGGTCAGCGGCTGATAGACAAGGCCTTGAGTGATCTCCGTCCCGCCTGCAGGCTTCCTCTCCTCGACCGCTATCGAGATCGAGAAATGCGGCACGCCGTGGAGAAAGTTGGTCGTCCCATCCAAGGGATCGACGATCCAGCGCGGCTTGTCGGGATTGCCCTCGATCTCCCCGCCTTCCTCGAGCACCATGCCCCAGTCAGGGCGCGCGTTGCGCAGCTCCTCGACGATCGTCTGCTCGGCGCGCTTGTCGGCCATGGATACGAAGTCGCCGGGTCCCTTCCGGCTCACCTGAAGCTGCTCAACTTCGCCAAAGTCGCGCCGAAGCCGCGGCGCGGCCTTGCGCGCGGCGCGGGTCATGACGGTGATCAGGCCGGAGTGGGCTACCATTTCTTAGTCCGCGCGGCGGACATATTCCCGGTTGTAAACGTCAACCACGATCCGCGTGCCGCTGGTGATATGCGGCGGGACGAGAACCTTCACGCCATTGTCTAAAACGGCGGGCTTGTAGCTGGAGGAGGCCGTCTGGCCTTTCACCACGGCGTCGGCCTCGACGATGGTCGCTTCGACCTGGTCGGGCAGCTGAACGCTGATCGGCTTCTCGTTGTAGAGCTCCATGATGACGTCCATGCCGTCCTGGAGGAAGTCCGCCGCATCGCCCAACAAGTCTTCGGGCAGCGACACCTGCTCGTATGTGTCCTTGTCCATGAACACGAGCATGTCGCCGTCGTGGTAGAGGAACTGGAAGTCCTTGGTGTCGAGCCTGACGCGCTCGACCGTCTCGGCGGAGCGGAAGCGGACGTTCGT